>JAIOAT010000109.1 GCA_019873685.1 Chloroflexota bacterium | reverse complement strand
CCGCTGGCTGCCCATCCGCGCTGATGACCGGCAGGTGTTCTGCCGGAGCATTGCCGCCGGATACCGCCAGCCTGATCCACCACGCGCCCGGCGCGGCGCCCTCCGGCAGCGGCAGGCGGACGGCATCGCCCACCGACTCGCCGGGCGCCCAGCACGTGGTTGGATAGCGCCCTTCCAATGGCTGCCAGGTGATCACCTCCGAGGCGGGTGCGCTATCCGGCCCTATCAGGGTGGCCGAGAATGTGTAGGGCGTGATTGTGCGCTGTTCGGCCCGCCAGTCCAGCCGGAGCAGGATTGCCGCATCCTCGACGGTCGCGTCCCAGCCGGTCAGGGTGAACAGATCGCCGAAGCGGGCATTGGCAGGCTGCGTTGCCTGCAGGCCGCCGGGCGGGGCGGGGGATGGCCCCAGATCGGAGATCATCGTATCCCACATGGCCGCCGGCGCGACCAGCAGCGCCGCCTGACAGACGGCAATCACCGCCCAGGCAGCCGCCCGGCGACGCTCCCCGGCCAGACGGTACAGGCCATCTGCGGCGGCGATCAGCACGAACGGCGTGTACAGCAGCCAGACGCGCCCGGTTTCCCCGCGCGAGATGCCGCTGAGGTCGATCACGAGGATGGTGATGAACATCACCAGCCCGACGTTGCCGATCGCCCTGGCTTCCGGTTCCTTTGCCGGGCGGAATGTCCCGGCCAGCCACAGCGCGATCAATGGGACGCCGGTGAACAGCACCCAGTCCTGCAGGTGCAGCCATACCCAGGGCAGGTAAGGCCGTTCCAGGGGGATGTGCTGGGTCATGGAGGCGGTCAGGATGTCCAGCGGCGTGAGATCGCTGGCCAGCCAGAAGATCAGCCAGGGCAGTCCAAACCCGGCGATCAGCCAGGCGGCCAGCGGCAGGCCCGCCCGCAGTACACGCCGGAGATTCCAGCCGTGCTTCCTGACCAGATCGAGCGCGACATACAACCCCAGCATCACCGGCACAGGAGCAAAGCCGGGATAGGCGAAGGTGCCCAGTCCTGTGATCAGCCCGGCTAGCCCGAAGCGGTATGCGCCGCGCTCTGTGCGGCACCAGCGGGTGACCAGATCGAACGCCAGCAGGGTCAGCAGCGGGTAGAGGGTGTTGGGGCTGGCGGCAAACAGGCTGACGGCGGGCACCAGCGGCCACCAGATCGCCGCCCAGCGGCCCTGCTCCGGTGTGGAAAGCCGCCGCGTGCTGCTATACAGCGGGAAGACGGCCAGGCCCGCCCAGACCGGCATCAGCACCCCGAAGAGCGCCGACGCCCATTCCTCCGGCGCGTACTGGATCAGCACAGGGTTGTCGCAGAAGCAGGGTAGCAGCGCCTGCTGCACCTGCCCGGCGATGCCCGGCAGCGCCCGGAACAGGGCGTTGAGCATGGCGTAGAACAGGATCGCCCCCGGCGGGCTGATGGACATGTGACTGTTGTGTCCGGCAAATCCTGCCATCACCGCCGGCCAGCGGCGCAGCGGGTCGGTGCTCCAGTCCAGTTCAGCGGCGGCGTGATGCGGCCCGGTGGTCAGGCTGGAGAGCGTCCGGCTGAGCAGCTCGAAGACCACGTTGTCGTGGCGCAAGGCGATCACGGCGCAGGGGATCAGTACAGCGCCCAGAAAGGCCCAGACCAGCGCCGGGGCGGTCCGGCGTACGCGGTGAACGAGGATATACGCGCCGCCAGCGTAGGCAGCCAGCACGCTGAGCAGCGCCAGCGCCTTTCCCGCCGGGACGGGCGCCAGCGGCCAGCGCCAGCCAAACCCGCCGCGAACGTAGGGCGAGATGTCGGTGAGGATGAAGAACAGCAGCAGGGCGGTGACTTCGATGATGACCAGCAGGAGCAGGGTGAAGCGGTTCTTCATGGGCAGCGTCCGGGTTACACAGGCTGCGCAGGTGTGCGTCACCAGCTTAGCACCAGGATCACAGGCGGCACAAGCGGCGGCTGACGCGCCCGATGGCATTCCTCCCGGCTGTACAATAGGGGTAGCGCAGAGTCACACCGGGAGGTCGGATTATGGACGTGTGGGAAGCCATCCGCAGCAAGCGGGCTGTGCGCCAGTTCGCGGATCGTCCGCTGCCGGAGGAAGTCGTCATCCGCATTCTGGATGCGGGTCGCCGCGCCCAGAGCGCCAAGAACTCCCAGCCGTGGGATTTCATCGCTATCCGGGAGCGCGAGACGCTGCGCGCTCTGGCCGCTGCCGGGCCGTGGATGGGCCATGTGGCCGGGGCGGCGCTATGCGTGGTTATCGTCACACCCGCCCCGGAGGACAACGATCGCTACCCCTGGCATATGTTCGACGCCGGGCAGGCTGCGGCTTACATGCAGCTGGCTGCGCAGGCGCTGGGCGTTGGCTCCTGCCCCGGCACGATCTATGACGAGGCTGCCGCGCGGGCGCTGCTGGGCTACCCGGCGGAAAAATCGGCCCGGCTGGTGCTGTCCTTCGGCTATCCGGCGGGGGAGGCGGCGCAGCCCCGCCCGGCCAGGAAGGGCGGTCGCCGCCCGCTGGCTGAGGTCGTCCACTGGGAGCGGTGGTA
>JAIOAT010000108.1 GCA_019873685.1 Chloroflexota bacterium | reverse complement strand
GTGCAGGGGATCAAGCAGGGCGGGGAAGTAGTCGGCAACCGCACCCGTGTCCGCGTGACCAAGAATAAGGTCGCGCCGCCTTTCAAAGAAGCCGAATTTGACATGATGTACGCCGATGGCATCAGCCGCGAGGGCAGCGTGCTGGATATCGCTGTCGAGATCGGCCTGGTGGAAAAGCGCGGTGCGTTCTTCCGCTACAATGAAGGGGCGCTGGGCCAGGGACGCGAGAACGCCAAGGAATACCTGAAGGAAAACCCGGCCCTGACCGACGAGCTGGAGGACGAAATCCGCCGGCACTTCAACCTGCCGCCGCTGTTCATGACCGTGGACGATAGCGCCGCACCCGGCCCGGACGCCGCCAAACGTCCCCGCCGCAAGAAGGGCGAGTAGGCGCGCCGCCAACCAGAATTCGGACAGGCCGGGGGGCTTGCCATGGCCCGGATCGGCGCGGGCCGCCTGAGCCAGGAGGCCCGGTGGCGCTGAAAAGGGGCGGCGAGTCGTGCAATTTCACCAGATCGCCCTTGTCCCCCGGCCAGAGACGGCTATAATACCTTGCCGCTGTGAGGGGCTGGCATCTGGCCTCTGCGGCTCTGGCAGCCTGGCTGCCGGACCACTTCAACCCCACAGGGCCGATCGGTCATCCGGTCAGCGGCCCTGCTGCGCTGTCATGACTCCGACAGCTCCGGGCCTGGTGCAGGCTTGGCGTTGAAGCGTGCAGGGTGCGCAGAACGTCTGGCGCGCAGCGAGCAGGGGGGCAAAGCCATTCAGGAGCATTTCCCCGATTCGTCAGCAAGCAGTCTTAGTCAAGGATACTGCCCACGTCCTTTGTGTGCGGCCGCTCATGCAGCCCGATTGCGGGCACGGTGGCGCACAGGGGGCAAGCCAATATGCAAACCGCAAACGCCAGAGTCAACCACTTCTCGATCCGCCGGCTACTCCTGGGACAACCGTTGCAGACCAAAGAACTGCCCCACCAGGCAGTCAACAGGCCGATCGGGTTGGCTGTCTTCGCGTCAGACGCGATCTCATCCACCGCTTACGCCACGGAAGAAATCCTGATCATCCTGAGCATGGCGGGCGTCAGCGCCGCCGTGCTGAGCCTGTCGGTGCCCATCGCGATAGCCATCGCGGTCCTGCTGGCTATCGTGACTATCTCCTACCGTCAGACCATCTACACCTACCCCAACGGCGGCGGGGCCTATATCGTGGCCCGCGACAACTTCGGTGAAGTGGCTGCCCAGATCGCCGGGGCGGCGCTGCTGACCGATTATATCCTGACCGTCGCCGTGAGTATCTCCTCCGGCGTAGCTCAGATCACGTCGGGCTTCCCGGCCTTGCTGCCCTACCGGGTGGAACTGGCTGTTGGCTTCATCATCATGATGATGGTCATCAACCTGCGCGGGGTGAAGGAGAGCGGCCGCATCTTCGCCGTGCCGACCTACTTCTTCCTGGCGATGATGTTCCTGACGCTGGGCATCGGGTTCATCCGGGTGCTCACCGGCACGCTGCCCACCGTAACCGGCGTGGAGGTGATTAAGCACGATGTGCTGCAGCCGGTGACGCTTTTCCTGATCCTGCGGGCGTTCTCCAGCGGTAGCGCCGCGCTGACCGGCATCGAGGCTATCTCCAACGGCATCACGGCCTTCAAAGAGCCGCGCAGCCATAACGCGGCGGTCACCCTGCTGTGGATGAGCGGCATCCTGATCACGCTGTTCCTGGGCATCACCGTCATGGCCCAGCAGATTCACGCTATGCCCAGCCACACCGAGACGGTGATCTCGCAGATCGCCCGCACTGTCCACGGTGCGGATAGCATCCTGTACCTGTTGACGCTGGCCGGGACCTCGCTGATCCTGTTGATGGCGGCCAACACCAGCTTCGCCGACTTCCCGCGCCTGGCCGCCCTGGCCGCCAGCGATGGCTTCCTGCCGCGCCAGCTTACCTATCGTGGTGGCCGGCTGGTGTTCTCGTGGGGTATCGTCATCCTGGCCCTGCTGGCTTCCATGCTGGTGATCCTGATGCAGGCCAACACCACCGCCCTGATCCCGCTGTACGCCATCGGCGTCTTCCTGAGCTTCACCATCTCGCAGAGCGGCATGGTCAAGCACCTGTGGAAGATGGGCCACCTCAAGCCGGGCGAAAAGGTGCAGGGTCTGGAAACCATTCTGGAGTATGACCCCCACTGGGCCAAGAAGATGGTCATCAGTGCCATCGGCGCGGTGGCGACTTTCATCGTGATGATGATCTTCGCCGTGACCAAGTTCACCAGCGGGGCGTGGTTTGTGATCGTCCTGATCCCGTCGCTGGTGCTGGTCTTCTTCCGCATCCACAGGCATTACCAGCGGGTGGCCAGGGCGCTGAGCATGGAAGGCGTCCGACCGGATCTCCGGGAGCGTCCTGTGCAGACCATCGTCCTGATCGACGATGTGCATAACGAGACCACCCGGCTGGTCAACTTTGCCAAGTCGCTCGGCCATCCCTGGACGGCCCTGCATGTTTCGGTCAACCCGGAAAAGACGCGCATCGTCCGCAAGAAGTGGGCGGAGCGTATCGGGGAAGGCGAGCTGGTTGTGCTGGATTCGCCCTACCGCCTGCTTTCCGATCCAATCGCGCAATACGTGCAGCAGGTCCGGGAGAAAGACCCGGAGGGCTTCATCCATGTGGTGATGGGCCACCTGGCTATGCCCAACTTCTGGGAGCAGGTGCTGCACCAGAACAGCGCCCTGATCTTCAACCTGACGCTCAGCCAGATGGAAAACGTGGCGGTGACGATCATCCCCTTCCAGATCCGGACGTAGCGCAAGCCGCCCGGCTGCTTCAGGCCGGGGGCTGGAGAGAAACCACCAATGCGCTTAGGCATTATCGGCCTGCCGCAAAGCGGCAAAACGACCATCTTCAACGCCCTGACCGGCCAGAACCTGCCGACAGGCTTCGGCGG
>JAIOAT010000107.1 GCA_019873685.1 Chloroflexota bacterium | reverse complement strand
GCATTTGCCCAGGATCGAGTTTGATCAGGGTGTGACCTGAAAAACACCCATTCCGGAGCGCGCCTGACCCGGTGTGGTGAAGCGCGCCGTGACCTGAGACTAGTGAAGGTGGAGCGTTGGTGAACGGCTCACGAATCATGCTGGCACATCTGTACGGCCGTCCGGCGGGACAGGGGGCGGTCAGCGTCATGATCGCTGCCTCGGCTGGCGTTGAGCAAGCGCTGTGGGAGGAGTGCCGCCGGCTGGCGCCGTTGTCGCCGCCGCAGCGGGCCGCCGGGGCGATTGGCCTCTTCCACGGGGAAACCGCCGAATTCATCCTGGCCCATGCGTACCTGACCGGCGGGCAGGGCGTTGTCCATTACGTGCCCCTGACAGCGGAACAACTGCGCCAGTTTGCCGGGCGACCGACCCTGCTCTTTGACCTGCTATCGGCGGCCATCACGCCCGCGCCGGGCGCCGGGGGAATCATCCCCCCGCTGGCCTGGCAGCTACCCGCGCCGCCCACCCCCCGCGAACACGAATCGGACCTGTCGGCCTTTATGCTGATGGTCAGCGACAATTTCGCCGTCGTGGAAGGGCTGTTGGCCGCCCTGGTGGCCGGGCGTCCGGTGGCAATCGTCAACGGGCCGGACGACCTGGCCGCACGCCTGACCCTGTTGCAGGGTTTGCTGGCGCTCCTGCCTGTCCCGGCCCGCTACGGGGTGACCTTTGCGACCGATTCCGGCGGCCTGGACGCGATCCCCGTGCAGATCGCCTTCCGGACGCCGGACGCCCTGCCGCCGGAAGCGGTCGTTTACGACTGGCAGGCTGGCCGGCTAACCGGCCCCAGGCCGCCGGAGGAGCCTTACAGCCATTTCATTACCCGCCAGCTGCGCCTCGATCCGTCAATCGCTGTTAACCAGCTGCAGACGCTGGCCCAGACGGCAACCTGGCGCTTTCAGCGTGGGGAAACGCTGGCGCAGGCGCTGGCCTGGGCAGCCCGGCGTGCTTCCCTGGATGCCGCCGTGACCGACGGCATGCCAGCCGATACCGAACAGGTGGCCGCCATCCTGCGCGAGGACCCAACCCTCTCCGATGAGCTGCGTGTCCGCTATGTCCGGCACCTGCTGGCCTTCATGCTGGCGCTGGAGGACTACCGCCACGCCGATGTGGTCGGCAAGTTGATGCAGGAGCACGAGGACGTGGCTTCAGCGGTGCTGAACATGCTGGACGCAGCCACCCTGGAGGGCAAGACTGGCGCGGTCTACCGGCTGGTGCGCCAGTGGATGACCATGCCCGGCGGTCCAACCGGCTCCAACATCCGGCGGCGCGGGCACACAGCAGCTTCCGCCTACCTGGGGACGCTGGTCAAGACCGGCGCGGGGGCCGCGGCAGCCGCCTTCCTGGACGATCTACAGGCAGTCAGCGAACCGATGATGCTCGCCGGGATCATGCCCGGCCTGCTGGAAAGCACCCTGCCGCTGGCCGAACAGTCGCCTGAACTGGCGATGCGTGTCCTGACGCTGGCGGCGGAGCAATTGCCAGCAGCGAGCTTCCGCGCCCTGCTGATGCGGGAAGGGTTCGCCCGCCAGTTGCCGCCAGCGTTGCGGGCGGCGCTGGCGCACTTCCGACCCGGCTCGCCGACGGCGATCCCGGCAGGCGGCCTGATCCAGGCGGTGACCGGCATCCCCAGGCCATACGACGTGCTCCTGCTGGGGCGACTGGTTGAATGGGCTTTGGCTATGGAGCGGCCCGACCTGATCGACACCCCCGTCCTGGAACGCTTGCTTCAACTGGCCCGCTCGCCGATGCGCGGCAGGCTGGAACCGATCCTGCGCGAGACAGTGCTGCAGGTCGGCCAGCCCGCCACGCTGGCGACCCTGCAGGCCCCCGGCCCGCGCCTGCTGGTGGAGATTCTGCTGACGCTGGGCGAGTACCGCCCGGCAGTCACCCTGCTGGAACGCATCTCCACAACCCTCTACCGCGGCGACGCGCAGGTGCGCTATGCCGCCTGGGTGAGCGAGGTCTTTGAGAAGAGCGCCCTGGGTGAAGCCGCCCTGGTAGAGGCGCTGCAGGCAATCACCCGCCACGGCCTGAAGCCGGTGCCAACCGTCATGGCCTACCGCGGGGCGCTGATCAGCAAGGGCTTCAGCCAGGCGATGGAACCGGTCATGGACCGCCTGATGGAGTACCTGTGCACCGACCAGTACCTGGTGCCGCTGGTCGGCTTCGAGGTCGCCCTGCGCCTGATGCAGGAATATGCCCGGCGGCGCGATGAAGAAGGCGCCGTCTGCCTGGCGGCGGCCATCACCAACAACCTGGAGGGGGTGGAAGAAGGCCTGGCCATCATGGGCCGCATCTGGGCTGCGCTGAACTGGAACCACGATGTCCGTGAGGCGGCGCTCGAACTGATGCGGCGCTACGTGCGCCAGGTCCCGGCGGAGCGTGCCGCGCGTATTCCGGAGCTGGTGCGCCGCCGCCTGGGGGACTGGGTGGCCGACACCCTGCGCGCTACCGCGGTCATGAACGTGGTCACCGGCGGGGCCGATCTGGTGGCCCTGGCGCGGGAGATACAAATTACCACTGCTCTGCTGAGGGATGTCGCCGCCGCCTATGAGCAAAAGCCCTATCCCACGCTCAACCACCTGCGCAGCGATCTGGACGCCATGTCCGGCAGCGCCAATGAGCGCGGGCTGGCCCAGCTTTCCGCTGACTTGCTGGCGATCGGACGGCTGGTCTACGAACTGGGCAACCAGGCCGGGCGAGGTCGCGGCAGAGACCGCGAGCACGAAAAGCTGCTGGCCAACCAGGATGTACCGCGCACCGGTGTGGGCGCCCTGATCTGGATCGGCGGCTATCTATCCGAAGGCAAGGGGCTGCAGCGGCGCATCGTCCGCGAGTCAACCGTCCACATCGTGGGCCAGCGTACCATCAACATGCTCCAGGAAGAGTCGGCGGTCGCCCGTCGGCTGCTGGAGCGGTTGCGGCAGGCTTTCCCCGCCAATCCGCCGCGCCTGACCCTGCCGGCTTTCCGCGCCGAGATTGAAAGCCTGTGGCACAGCCTGCGGCTGGAAGATCAGCAGCGGTTGCAGACCGATCTGGCCGCCGACCTGCAGACGCTGGCGACCGTGATCCTGTTGATGACCGAGCGGGGCGACCCCAAAGCGCTGACGGACAGCGGCCTGGGCCGCAGCCTGGAGACCGCCCGCCGCGAGCCGCGCTCCGCGCTGGAAGCGCTGCGCCTGCTGCACGGGTACTTCAGCCACCGGTTCTAGGACATATCAAACGCGAAACACGAACGGGCGCGGCGCGGTAGCTGCGCCCGTGATCATTCCGGGCTGGCCGGAGGTGCGGCGTTCGCCGCGAGACTGGCCAGCTGGCGCTCGGCGGCGCTGCGCAAGCGGGCGGCGGTCAGGCCGTCGCCGCCGGGGATCGGCGCATCGGGCGGCAGGTTGCGGGTGAGCGCAATGACGTTGCGCAGTTCGCGGCGGGCCTGGTCATCCTGTCCGGCGGCGTGGTACAGCCCGGCCAGCGTGAAGCGCGGCAAAGCCCAGTCACGCTCCAGGTAGATCGCCCGCCGCAGCGCCCCGATGGCGTTATCCCGGTCGCCCAGCGCCTGGTGAATCAGGGCCAGGGTGTAGTAGACCTCGGTATAGG
>JAIOAT010000106.1 GCA_019873685.1 Chloroflexota bacterium | reverse complement strand
CAGCCCCAGGCGCGCCGGGTAAACCGCTCAAAAGTCACCGGCGTGCCCGGCAGAATCAGGTCCGCCGCCTCCCGGATTTCCGGCAGGACACGCCCGGCGGCCTCCAGCAGACGCCCGGTATAGGCCTCTTTGCGAATCTCGTAGGCTTCCCGGTCGGCCTCGTGTAGCCGCCACCAGTCGGCCAGGCGTGTATGCGTGCTGATCGTCAGGGCGCGGCGGCCCGCGGGCGCACGCCCTTCATCCCAGGCCGGGCTGAGGGATAGGAAGGCCGTGTTGCCCTCGCCCGGCGGTTCGCGCAGGATCACCTGATGGTGGAGCGGCAGATCGACAGGCACCGCCCCGCCATCCAGCCCGACATAGACGACAAACGCACCCCAGCCATCACGCGGCTGCGCCGGTAGACGCCGCAGGCGAACGGGCAAGCGGCGTTCGCCTTCGTCCGCCAGCAGCGCCCTGATGTTCCACGGTGTCAGATTGGCAACCACGACGTCAGCAGGGAAGGATTCGCCCCGCCGGGTTTCCACCGCGACCGGGCGGCCCTTTTCGTGAACGATGCGCGTCGCCTCCTGGCGAAAGAGCACCTGCCCGCCATTGCGCCGGACGGCGGCAGCCAGTTCCTCAGCAATGCGCCCGATGCCGCCTTCCATATGCACCACGCCCCGGCGCGGCAGATCCAGGGCGGACGCACCGTAGAGGGCGTTCGCGGCGGCGCTGGTTGTCTGCGCGGAGATCAGCAGCTGGGCGTCGACAAACAGCCGCAACCGTTCTGGCGCGCCGCGCAAATGGGCCGCTACCGGGCGAAATGCATCCGCCAGCAGCGCCGGGCGCAGCCGGGCAGCGAGATCGTTTCCCAGCCAGCCCAGGCCGTGCCCGACCAGATCGACCATCTCGCCGGGGGTCTGCGGCGGCCAGGGCGGCAGGCGCAGGGCCAGCGCCCACAGCGCGTCAGCAGTACGCTCCTGCCAGTCCCAGAAGGATTCCGCCGCCCGGTCGAAAGCCTCCCGGTAAAGTGGACGATGCGTGCCATCGGTTGGCCGGGGAATAGCGGCCCCATCCGGCAGGTGCACGACCATCGCCGGGCTATAGTTGCGGGCCGGCCAGGCGGCAATCCCTGCCGCGCGGGCCACCATATCCATCGGTCCGCCGGGGTAAAAGCCCCCGGCCAGCGTTGCGCCAGCCTCAAAGCGGTAACCCTGATGGAAAAAGGTCGCAGCGCACCCACCGGGGTCGACATGCGCCTCCAGTACAGTGACCTCCAGCCCGGCGCGGGCCAGCACGGCAGCCGCCGTCAGACCGCCCACCCCGGCTCCGATGACTACAATACGCTGCATAGCCCCTCTTCCGCCGCCCGCATCGGCGCAGCTGTGACCGTAGCTGGCACGTTAACGGCCTTTCTCAAGCAACCGGCGCGTCTTCCAGCCCCGGAAGGCAAAAAGGACAGGCAACCCCAGCCACATGCCCAGCGACACCAGCCGCCCGTAGAGTCCCCCGCCGAAGGTGGCCTCAATATCGTCGCGCACTTCCGTCAGGCCGTCGCCGACCGCGACAAACGTATGGGTGTGCACCCAGCCACCGAACGGCCCGCGCACCTGGCGGTCGACAAAGCTGTTCGCGGTGACCTGCTCGATCCGCGCCACCCAGCGGATAGGCAGCGGGCCGACCCACATGGTGAAATCCATCTCATCGCCCTCGCCCAGGCGCGGCGGCGCGCTGTGCAGGCGCATCACGATCGGCGGTGGCGTGATCGCACGCAGCACATCAGCCCGGCTGTGAAACTCAGCGACCGTCGGCACATCCGCCCGGACGCGAAAGCGGTGGGTGTACCTCATCCGATCAGGTCCTCCAGGGCGCTCTCTACTGTCGGGAAGTTGAAGGTGAAACCCAGCTCCTGCAGCCGGGCCGGGACCACCCGCTGGCCTTCCAGCAGCACCGTCGCCGCCTCGCCAAAAGCCAGTTTGAAGGCAAAGGCAGGCAGGGGCAGGAACGACGGGCGGTGCATCGCTTTGCCCAGCGCCTTGCTGAATTCGGCATTGGTGACCGGATTGGGCGCACAGACGTTAAAGACGCCTTTCGCCTCTTCCGTATCGATCAGGAAGCGGATTGCCCGCACCAGATCGGTGAGGTGAATCCAGGGGAACCACTGCCTGCCGCTACCGATCGGCCCACCGACAAAGAAGCGGAAGGGGATCATCTGGCGCGGCAGGGGGCCACCCCGCCGACTGAGCGCGGGGGCTGTGCGCGTGATCACCCGGCGGACGCCCATCCGCTCCACCGACCTGGTTGACTCTTCCCAGACGGTGCAAACGTGGGCTAGAAAGTCCTTGCCAGCCGGTGCGTTTTCCGTGATCTCGCGCTCATCCTCATGGGTGCCGTAATAACCCACGCCGGACATCTGGATCAGCACGCCGGGTTTTTTCTCGGCGGCGCGGATCGCTTCGGTCACCGCTCGCCCGGCGTTGACCCGGCTCTCCGGGATGCGGCGCTTGCGGCCCGGCGTCCAGCGTACATCCAGCAGACCGTTGCCGCCGATTGTCTCGCCAGCCAGGTTAATCACCGCTCCAGCACCTTCGACCAGTTCGCCCCAGCCTTCGGCGGTGCGCCCATCCCAGTAGACCGCCCGCACGCCCGGAGGCAGGTTGATCGCGTTACCGGGATTGCGGCTTAATAGAATCACCTCATGCCCGTCAGTGCTCAATGACCTGGCCAGTTCGCGGCCAATGAGGCCTGTCCCACCTGTGATAATCACCCGCATGACCCACCTCCTTCGTGATAGTTTGCGCCCCTGTAGTCCGCCTTATGCCCATTGTATGCAGAATCAGACCGGTTCACTGCATCGGTGGCATCAAGCCAGCCTGGTATCCCGGCCAGCTTTCGGCTCGCCATCCTCAGGATAACATTCTGTATAGATAATGTCAAATTTTTGGCAACTTGATGTTCAATTATTCTTGACATATTGTCTAATATTCGCTACACTGAGCGTACACAACCAGGTCAGATCAACAACGCTGCCAAAGGAACAGGACATGACCCAGCCAGCCTCAGGATACCCGCACCCCCAGCCCAGCGACGAGCCGCTCTACAACATCGGCGTCGTCTCCCGCATGACCGCCATCCCTGTCGCTACCCTGCGCGTCTGGGAGCGTCGCTACAACTTCCCGGAATCCTCGCGCACCTCCGGCGGTCACCGCCTGTATTCCGAGCGCGAGGTCATGCGCCTGCGCTGGGTCAAAGCGCGCATCGACGAAGGGATGCAGACCGGTCGCGCCATCAGCGCCCTGCGCCACCTGGAGCAGCAGGATCGCCTGCCGGAGCCGCCCTTCAGTGCGCTGGGGCGCCCGGCTCCGGCAACTGCCCCTGCCCTGCAGACCGAGGTAGGCGCTACCGCCAGCGGCTCGCTGGAATCGTTCCGCTCGCGGCTGACCGAGGCCCTGCTGAGCCACGATCTGGACGCGGCCAGCCTGGCCCTGGCCGACGCGCTGACCCTCTATAGCCTGGAGCGCGTTGTGCTGGACATGGTCGGGCCAGCGCTGGTCGCCATTGGCCAGGCCTGGCACGATGGCCAGATTAACGTTGCCACCGAGCACCTGGCATCCAACTTCCTGCGCAACCGGATGTTGCAGTGGATGACCGGCGGCCCAACCCCGCAGCGCGTCCCGCCGGTCGTCCTGGCCTGTGCGCCGGAT
>JAIOAT010000105.1 GCA_019873685.1 Chloroflexota bacterium | reverse complement strand
ACTGGGCGGCTCGACCTTCTCATGGCGGGAGAACATCACGGCGCTGGCGGCAGCGGGTTACCGCGTCATCGCCTTCGACCGGCCCGGCTTTGGACTTTCCGACAAGCCCCTAGAACTGGATTACGCCCACCCCGCCCAGGCTGATTTCGCCATCGACCTGATGGATGTGCTGGGCGTCGAGCGAGCCGTCCTGATCGGCCACAGCGCTGGCGGCAACGTGATTGCCCATATGGCTGTCCGACACCCAACGCGGGTCAGCGGGCTGGTCATCGTCGATGGCGCGATCGTCGGCGGGACAGGCGGCCCCGCGTTCCTCGGCCCTCTGATCAGCTTCCCTCCATTGACACGCTGGATTCAGGTGCTGGCCCCGGCGGTGGTCACACCGGAGCGCTTCAATAGCCTGCTGGCCTCCGCCTATGGCCCCGGCTTCACAGTGACCGATGAAATCAGCGCCGGGTATGGGCGCGTACTCCAAACGGAAGGGTGGCAGAACGGGTTCGTCGGCCTGGTGCGCGACGCCGGACGCAACCGCCTTGACCTTGACGCAGTAGCCACAATCAGCGCGCCGACCATGATCGTCTGGGGAGAAGCTGACACCTGGGTACCGGTCAGCGATGGCGAAACGCTGCGCGACCTGATCCCCGGCGCGTCATGGGTCGCTTATCCTGGCGTCGGTCACCTGCCGATGGAGGAGGCGCCTGAAGCCTTCAACCGCGATGTGATCGCTTTTCTGGATAGCCTGCCGCGCCAGCGGCTCTGATTTCGCCCTGCCAGCGAAGGCATCCTTCAGCGCGGCATCCCGGCCCCGCCATAGGCGGCCAAAGCCCTTTCCCGTGCATGGGCATGATCGACGATCGGAGCCGGGTAATCCCGCCCGATCACGCAGCCAGCCGCCTGTTGCTCTTCCGCCGACATCCGCCAAGGCTCATGGATAACCGCGACAGGCACACGCGCCAGCTCCGGCACCCAGCGCCGCACATACGCCCCCTGCGGATCGAATTTCTGGCCCTGGCCAACCGGGTTGAAGATGCGAAAGTACGGCGCAGCGTCTGTACCCGTCCCCGCTGTCCACTGCCAGCCGCCGTTATTGGCCGCCGGATCGCCGTCGATCAGGTGAGCCATAAAGTGCTGTTCGCCCCACCGCCAGTCGATCAGCAGGTCTTTGGTCAGGAAAGACGCTACGATCATCCGCGCCCGGTTGTGCATCCAGCTCGTCGCCAGCAGCTGGCGCATGGCCGCGTCCACCACCGGATAGCCCGTCCGCCCTTCCCGCCAGGCGTCAAAGGCGGTCTCGTCATTGCGCCACGCTATCGCTCGCAATGACTCCCGGAAGCTCATCGCCCGCACATACGGGAAGTGCGCCAGGATGTGCACGTAGAATTCCCGCCAGATCAGCTCGTTCAGCCACGTTTCGGCGCTTTCCCGTGCGGCCCGTTCCGGCGCAGCGGCGATCACTTCACTGGCGCGGACAGCCGCCTGCCGCGCGGAAAGCATCCCGAAGCGCAGGTATGGCGACAGGCCGGACGTACCATCCAGATCAAGGCGGTTGCGATCATCCCGGTAGCGGTAGACCGGCGCATCTTCCCCACCGGTGAACGCCTCCAGTCGCCAGCGGGCTTCGTCCGCCCCCGGCGGGAACATCACGCCAGCGGGCAGCCCCGGCGCATCAGGCAACGGCTCCCCCATCACACCGGGCGGCGTCGGGATATGCGAGGGCGCAGGCAGCACATCAGACTGGCCGGGCAGGCCAAGCGCTTTCCAGGCCCGGCTAAACGGGGTGAATACGGTATAGGGCGTACCATCGCTCTTGAGCACTGCGCCGGGCGGGTGAACAGTCAGACCATCGACCAGTGTCAGCGGCAGGGCTGCGCCAACACGGGCATCCCGGGCCAGGGCGTAAGGCGAATAATCAGCTTCAGCGACAATCGCTTCGGCGCCCGCTTCTTCCACCAGGGCGGCCAGGACAATCTCCGGCCGTCCTCGACGGACGATCAGGCGGCTGCCCCGCGCCCGCAGATCAGCATCCAGAGCGCGCAAGCCACCCAGCAGAAAGGTCAGCCGCTTTTCCCCGCTATACGGCGAAGCCAGCAGCGCCGGGTCAAGCACAAAGACCGGCAGCACCGCCCGCCCTCGCGCCAGCGCCAGAGCCAGCGCAGCATTATCCTCCAGGCGCAGGTCGCGCCGGATCCACCAGATCGCGGCGGTCATGACAGCTCCCTTCTGCCCGGCAACCCCTTCAGGTGGCAGGGGTGCTATCTTTGCCTGCTTCAGCCTGGCGGTCGCTGGCAGCCTGATCCAGTTCGGCAATGGCCTCGCGGATGATCATGGCGCTACGGTGGAGCAACTCCCGCTCCGTGTCATTGAGCATCGGCGGGAAGGTCGCCATCACGCCACTCCCGCCTACCAGGTGCGGCAGGGATACCGTTACATCTGCCACGCCAACCACTTCTGGCACCGGGGTACACACGGTCATGATCGAACGGCGGTTGTCCAGAATGACGTCCACAATCTCAGCCAGGGCCGCCCCGATCCCGTAATAGGTCGCTCCCTTGCCTTCGATGATGCTGTAGGCGGCATCGCGCACGCGATGGGTGATCTCGTCGCGAATGGCCGTGTCCAGCACGATGCCCCGTTTGCGGTTGAAGTCGTCCAGCGCCAGGCTACCCACCCGCACCGACGACCAGGCGATCACTTCCGAATCGCCATGCTCGCCCAGTACGTACCCATGAATGTGATGCGGATCAACGTCCAGGTAACGCCCCAGCATGGCCTGGAAGCGCCCGGTATCCAGCACCGTCCCCGAACCGATCACCCGGCTGGAGGGCACCCCGTGGGCTGCGGCATACCGCGCCGCCAGATGAGTCATCACGTCGACCGGGTTAGTGGTCACCAGCAACACCGCGTTCGGCGCGTGAGTCAGGATGCGGGGGATGATCGAGCGGAAGACCGCCGCGTTGCGCTCCAGGAGTTGCAGGCGGGTCTCGCCGGGCTTCTGATTCACCCCGGCGCAGATCACCACCACCTGGCTCCCGGCCAGGTCAGCATAGTCTCCAGCATAGACATGGGTGGCGTGCGTGAACGGTGTGGCGTGGGCAATATCATCCGCCTCTGCCTTGGCGCGGGCCGTGTTCAGATCAATCAGGACGATCTCGCGGGCTACGCCCTGCACCACCATGGCGTAGGCCGCCGTCGCTCCGACAAAGCCACTGCCAACAATCCCGACTTTCATCGTCCCTTCCTCCCTCGACCATGACCCTTACCCGGAAGATACCGGCCTGAGCAGCCGATCGGTTTCCGCTGCTTGCCGCCCTTCCCGCAGGAGCATCCGCGCCACGCGCAACCCACCCAGCGCTACTGCCGCCGTCGATTGCCCCGGAAAAATGCTGTCGCCAACCATCCATAGCCCCGGCCCCAGGCGTGGTCCCCAGACCCGGAACAGGTTAGTCTGCGGGAAGCCGCCCACCCAGCCCCAGGCGCGCCGGGTAAACCGCTCAAAAGTCACCGGCGTGCCCGGCAGAATCAGGTCCGCCGCCTCCCGGATTTCCGGCAGGACACGCCCGGCGGCCTCCAGCAGGCGGTCGGTATACACCTCTTTGCGAATCTCGTAGGCTTCCCGGTCGGCCTCGTGTAGCCGCCACCAGTCGGCCAGGCGTGTATGCGTGCTGATCGTCAGGGCGCGGCGGCCCGCGGGCGCACGTCCTTCATCCCAGGCCGGGCTGAGGGATAGGAAGGCCGTGTTGCCCTCACCCGGCGGTTCGCGCAGGATCACCTGATGGTGGAGCGGCAGATCGACAGGCACCGCCCCGCCATCCAGCCCGACATAGACGACAAACGCGCCCCAGCCATCATGGGGTTGCACCGGT
>JAIOAT010000104.1 GCA_019873685.1 Chloroflexota bacterium | reverse complement strand
GCTTCGATACTGACTTTGGTGGTGTTCAGGAGGGTTGTGCAACGCCAGGGCCGGGCCGGGAGACCACGTTTATTACGCCAGAGTTGAGGCGCGTATTTGCCGAACTACATCGGCTTGGTTTTGCCCATAGCGTTGAGGCCTATGAAAATGATCGGCTCGTTGGCGGCCTGTTTGGCGTGTCTGTGGCTGGTTATTTCTCGGGCAGCAGCATGTTTCACACCAGCGACAACGCCAGCAAGATCGCTCTGCTTACCCTGGTTGAAGTTCTGCGCCGACAGAAGTTCGTATTGCTGGATGTCTGGTGGATGCACCCGTACCTTGAACAACTGGGGGCCATAGAAATCACACGTGATGAATTCATGCATCGGCTGGCGCGCGCCCTGGTTGCCCCGACTTATTTTCGTGTGCCGGAGGAGCCGATTCGGGTTGATTACCGGCAGTATCAGTGATCCCTTTCTAATACCTCTCCAATACCTCCGGAAGTTTCATGAGAAATTCGGCGGTTCATCCAGAGGGGCAAAGGTTGCCGGGGTCACAACTGCCCGGGCTAGGCGACGCTTAAACTCTTCACGGGGAATCTCATAACCACCAAACTGAGCGATGTGCTGTGAGAGCCAGAACGCATCGTGGATTTGGAAGCCGCCCCGTCTCAAGATCTCCAGCGTGTAGACAAAGGCAATTTTGCCAGCGTTGCTAACCCTATGGAATTGGCTTTCTCCAATGAAGTAAGCACCGAGCGCCAATCCGAACACGCCGCCTACAAGATAACCATCTTGCCACGCTTCAACACTATGGGCTACACCCATGCTATGGAGTTGGAGATACACATCAATGAAGGCTCGCGTGATAAACGTTGACTCGCGGCCCGGCTTGGGTTCTGCACAGCCCCTGATGACGCCGGCGAAGTCACGGTCAACCGTGACTTCAAAACGCCCTTGCCGCAAGATGCGCATTGTCTCTTTTTCCACATGGTAACCTTCAATTGGAATAATCCCCCGGGGATCGGGATCGTACCAGCGGATTCTGCCATTGGTCGGGAACAAACCGATACCCTGCATGTACCCCTGGATCACCAATTCTGGCGTGAACTCAAAGGTATCGTAAAGCAGGCACAGGGTTCTGGAAGGACCACTCGTCGCCACTGCCGCGTTGATGAATATCCGTGAGAGCATTTCCTGGCTACTCCGCTTTCCCCGGCGCAGCGCATTCCACAGGCGGCGCGGGACATACCGCTTGATCCTGTCTTTGACGCCGGGTTGCTGCAGCGGAAGGCGTTCGGTTGTCATCAGCCTGACCTCCACACCCGCGACTCAGATGGCTCTGGGATACAGCATAGTCGGATTGCCAAGCCAGCGAAAGCCCGGCCAGGCCAGCAGAAAATCGAATTGAGAAAATCCAATCTGCGCTCAACCGGCGTACTGATCAGTAGCCGCAAAACGCAGAAGCCACGCCAGCGGATTACTGGAACAAACTTTTGCTGAAAGGGAGCCTGGCATGTTGAAGCGTATTCGTATTCTTCGATGGCCAGGGCGAGGCGATCTTCCAGTTCAGCGCAGATGGGCAGACCCTCAGCTATCGGCTGATTGTGGCCAACATTGAGAACGTCACCATGGCCCACATCCACGTAGCAACTGCGCCGGGACTGGCCGGGCCGCCCGCCCTGTGGCTGTACCCACCCCAGCCTCCGGCCCATCTCATCGCCGGGCGCAGCCAGGGGCCGCTCGGAGTCGGCGCAGCGACCGCCGCCAACTTGGTTGGCCCGATCATGGGGGGCAAGACGCTGGAAGACCTGCGGCAGGCCATTGAAGAAGGCCGGGCATACGTGAACGTCCATACATCGGCCTATCCCGGCGGCGAGATCAACGGCTTCATCCGCTAACTCCCCCGTTTTTTCCCCCTCGATGCAGCGAGCCGCCCGGAGGAGGGCGGCTCGCTCCTCACGTTAGTGAATCGGCGTGCCGGGGCTAACCTTCTGGCGTGATCACCTGCTGCCCGCCCAGGTAGGGCCGCAGCACCTCCGGGATAATCACCGAGCCGTCGGCCTGCTGGTTGTTTTCCAGCAGGGCGATCACAATGCGCGGCAGGGCCAGCCCGGAGCCATTAAGCGTGTGCACGAACTGCGGACGACCGCCCGACGCCGGGCGGTACTTGATGTTGGCCCGGCGGGCCTGGAACGCTTCTGTATTGGAGCAGCTGGAGACTTCCAGCCATTCCTGGCTGCCTGCCGCCCAGACTTCCACGTCGTACTTCTTGCTGGCGCTGAAGCCCAGATCGCCGGTGCAGATCTCCAGCCGGCGGTAAGGCAGCCCCAGCAGGCCGCACAGTTCTTCTGCCGCGCCGACGATCCGCTCCAGTTCAGCGTAGCTCTCGTCCGGCGTGGTGAAGCTGTACTGCTCCACCTTCTCGAACTGGTGGACGCGCTTGATGCCGCGCACGTCGCGCCCGGCGCTCATCTTTTCCTTGCGGAAGCAGGGCGAATGGGCCACAAAGCGCAACGGCAGGGCGGCTTCCTCCAGGATTTCGTCGCGGTACATGTTGGTCACACTGACCTCGGCGGTCGGCAGCATGTACAGGTCGGCTTCCGGGTCAAAGTAGACGACGTCGCGGAACTTGGGGAACTGCCCCGCGCCGACCATACACTCCTCTTTGACCATGAAGGGCGTGTACAGTTCCGTCCGCCCGTGGGCATGGTGATAGTCCAGCATCCAGTTGATCAGGGCGCGGTGCAGCCGGGCGCCCGCCCCGGCCAGCACATAAAAGCGCGTCCCGGCCAGCTTGACGCCGCGCTCGAAATCGATGATGCCCAGTGCCGGGCCGAGGTCCCAGTGGGCCTTTGGCTCAAAGTCGAACTCCGGGATCGCGCCATGCATCGGGTGGGGCACATTGTCAGCATCGCTCAGGCCGACGGGCACGGACTCGTGGGGCAGGTTAGGTAGCCAGAGCATCAGGTCATCCAGCTCGGTTTCCACGGTGTGCACCTGCTCGTCCAGCTCGGCGGCGCGGTTGCCCAGGCTGCCCAGCGCTTCCTGTAGCCGGGCGAAGGCGCTGTTGAGGTCAGGGGGGATGGGCAGGGCGGTGCTGCTCACCGGGGAGGCGAACAACGCCAGGGCGCGGGCAGTATCGCCGGAGGCCAGCGCTGCAGCGACTTCGACCGCCGTGGCGATTTTGGCCGCCTCGCTGATCTGCCGGTTGCCCCGGAAGGGGCCGTAGGCTTTATTGAGCCGGTTACGGTCAGCTTTGAGCGCCTCCACCTGTCCCAGCAGGGTACGGCGTTGCTGGTCAAGACTCAGGACGCGGTCCACGCGGGCCAGGGCTTCGGGGTCGTTGAGCTTTTCGATCTGGGCCTTGACCCACTCCGGGCGTTCGCGAATGAGGGTGATGTCTAGCATAGGCAAGTTCTCCAATCAGGATCGGCGTTGAGGAAGGAACACAGTTGCCGGGCGTTCTGGCCCCCGACCCCCTTGAAACCGGGCCAGCGTACCGTGATCAGGCATCTCGAATGTATCAGATCATCCGCTGCGGGTTCTGCCTGCGGGCATCAGTGGCGCGGCAAAGAGACACGGTAGCATAGTCCCGGTTGTGGCGTCCCCGGAACTGCTGCCTCATTGCCGCCTTTGCCGGTGACCATGCTTCCAGCTTATCGCAGGAGTGTGTATTCAACAATGCTGACTGGATGCCGGGTAGGTGCGCCGAGCTAGCCGCCGCACCGTTTTTCTGGCACACTTACGGCCCGTGCGGAACAACTGAGGGGGGAAGATCATGACCGCTGCGCGTATGAAGTTCGCCGTGAACATCCCGCCGTTCGGGGAGCTGGCCGACCCGCGTGAACTGGTGGCGCTGGCCCGCCAGGCAGAGGCCGCTGGCTGGGATGGCTTCTTCCTGTGGGATCATGTGGTGTTTCACCCGTTCGGGAACGCGGTAGCCGATCCCTGGGTATCGCTGGCGGCCATCGCCACCGCCACAGAGCGTATCCGGCTTGGCCCGATGCTAACCCCGCTGCCCCGCCGCCGTCCCTGGCAGGTCGCCCGCCAGGCGGTCACGCTTGACTGGCTCTCCAACGGGCGGCTGATCCTCAGTGTCGGGCTGGGCGACCCGGCGCAGTGGGACTTTGGATTCTTCGGCGAGCCGACGGACAACCGCGTCCGGGCGGAGATGCTCGACGAGGGGCTGGCGATCATCACCGGCCTGTGGCGCGGGGAGCGATTCCACTTTGAGGGGAAGCACTACCGGCTACAGGAGCTGATCTTCCTGCCGCGCCCGCTGCAACAGCCGCGCATCCCGATCTGGGTCGGCGGCTGGTGGCCTCACCGCCGTCCGATGGCCCGCGCCGCCCGCTGGGATGGGGCCTGCCCCGGCGCGGACAGGTGGCTGACGCCTGACGACTGGCGGGAGATCATGGCCATCGTGGCCCGCCATCGGACGACTGACGCGCCGTTCGACGCCGTACACAGCGGCCCGCTGCCAACCGATCCCGACGCGGCGGCGGAGGCGATCGCCCCTTACGCAGAATTGGGAGTGACCTGGTGGGTGGCCGACACGCTGGGCGATGTGCCCTGGGATGACCCGCAGTGGGTCGAGAAGATCGTGCCTAACATCCGCCAGCGCGTCGTCCAGGGGCCGCCGAAGATCGGGTAGGGCTTACCACCGCTCCCAGTGGACGACCTCAGCCAGCGGGCGGCGACCGCCCTTCCTGGCCGGGCGGGGCTGCGCCGCCTCCCCCGCCGGATAGCCGAAGGACAGCACCAGCCGG
>JAIOAT010000103.1 GCA_019873685.1 Chloroflexota bacterium | reverse complement strand
TCCGGCGGATCGGGATCACGACCATCGTGCTGGTGCTGGTGCTGGGTGTGCTGCAGGATCAGATCAACCGCATTTTCGCCCTGGTGGACGCCCTATGGATTACCCTGCTGGTGGCAGCGGGTTATGTCATCGCCGTGTGGCGGCATCAACGTCGGCTGGAAGCGCGCCTGCTGCTGCCCGTCGCTGCTGGCGCGGCGCTGGGCGCGGGGCTGGCGCTGGTGTTCGCCGCGCTTGGCGCCAGCGAGACCGGATTGCCTGCTTCCCTGGGAACGCCATCCCCGGCGATCCTGGGTTTCCTCTTTGTAGGGCGTAGCCTGGCCCTGACGGTTGCGCTGTTCGCTGTGGTCGGCGCGATTCTGGCGGCGGCAGGCGCGGCGTTGAGTTCGACCTCGCGCGGTATTCACCGGGTCGGCGTGACCACTGTGGCGGCATTGCTGATGCTGGGCATCCTCTACAGCTTTGGGCGGATCACCCTCCCCGCCGCCCTGCTGATCAGCCTGGTGAGTGCCGCCAGCCAGGCGCTGGCCGAGCGCACCGCCGGGCAGGCTGAGTCCGTGTACGCGGCGCTCAACCGTGCTGAGAAGCGCACCAGCCGGCTCACCATCGGCCTAGTTGGCCTGCTGTTCGCCCTGGTCATCCCCCACCTGCTCAGCGGCTACATCAACAATGTGGTCGACCTGATCGGCCTGTACGTGATGATGGGGCTGGGGTTGAACATCGTCGTCGGTTTTGCCGGGCTGCTTGACCTGGGTTATGTGGCCTTCTTCACCATCGGCGCTTACACCGTCGGCATCCTGACCACACCCAATGTCATCACCTGCCCGGTGCCCGCTGACAACGTTGTCATCACGCAGCAGGCCACCGTACAGGATACCGGATTCACCTTCCTGCAGGGCCAGCCAGTAGGGGTTGTGAGCGGCACGCGGGCTGCCTATGCAGCAGCGGCGCTGCCTCGCCCCACGCTGGTCGCCTTCGACACCCTCGACGAAGCCGTCAGCGCCCTGCAGGCAGGCGAAGTGGTGGCGGTCGTAGAAAGCCAAACTGCGCTGCAGCCTTACCTGAGCGACGGCAGATTTGCCGCCAGCCAGCCCTTCCGACCACCCGATGATCAGTGGCCGGCCCGCAGCTTCAACGCCAGGGAACAGGCCGCCTGGTGTCACACGCTGACCTTCTGGACCGCCTGGCCCATTGCCGTTCTGGCCAGCGGGCTGGCCGGTGTGCTACTGGGCATCCCGGTGCTGCGCCTGCGCGGGGACTACCTGGCGATCGTAACCCTGGGCTTCGGCGAGATCATCCGCCTGATCGCCCTGTCGGACCTGGGCAAACCGTATTTCGGCGGCGCACAGGGCATCATCGCCATCCCCTCACCGGTGATCGATCTCACCGGTCTGGCCCAGACTCTCCTCAACACTGACCCGCCGCTCCTCAAGTCGCTGGGGCAGGCGTTTGCCAAGCCGATCGCGCTCTCCCAGCCTCATGAGATTTATTACCTGATTCTGGGGGGCGTGCTGGTTACCGCTTTTGTCTCCTATCGTCTGGCCCATTCGCGGCTGGGTCGCGCCTGGCGCGCCATGAAGGAAGATGAGGCGGTGGCGCAGGCAGTGGGCGTCAACCTTGTCCGGACGAAGCTGCTGGCGTTCTCCATCGGCGCGGCATTCTCCGGCATTGGCGGCGCGATCTTTGGGGCTTATATCAAGTCCATCTTCCCCAACAGCTTCACGCTGCTAGTTTCGATCAATGTGCTGAGCCTGATCATCATCGGCGGCATGGGCAACATCCCCGGCGTGATGATCGGCGCGCTGGTGATCTTTGGCCTGCCGGAAGCTCTGCGCGAATTCCAGGATTACCGGCTGCTGATGTTTGGTGCGCTGCTGGTCATCATGATGCTGCTGCGCCCGGAGGGCATCATCCCGCCAACCTCAGCCCGCCTGGAAGAAGAGGCACGCAGAGTCGCCGCCGAAGAAGGAGCCTGATCGATGGCCGCCAACCATGACATCATTCTTGAAGCACGTGGAGTCACCAAACGTTTTGGCGGCCTGACGGCCGTCTCGCGGGTAGACCTGCAGATCAGGCGAGAGACCATCGCCAGCCTGATCGGCCCGAATGGCGCCGGCAAAACTACGCTCTTCAATTGCGTCACCGGCTTCTACACCCCTGAGGAAGGCGCCATCCTCTTTCAGGGGAAGCCGATCACCGGCCTGCGCCCTGACCAGATCGTCAAGGCGGGCATTGCCCGTACGTACCAGAACATCCGCCTGTTCGGGGCGCTGACCGTGCTGGAGAACCTGCTGGTCGGCATGCACCCGCACCTGAAGTCCGGCCCGGTTGGCGCCATCCTGCATGACCCGCTCACCCGCCATGAAGAGAGGCAAGCCCTCGCGCAGGCCTACCAGTTGCTGAACTTCATGGGGCTGGCCGGTCAGGGTGATGTACAGGCAGCCAACCTGCCCTATGGCTTCCAGCGTCGCCTGGAGATCGGTCGGGCACTGGCCAGCGATCCGCAGCTCTTGCTGCTGGACGAACCGACCGCAGGGATGAATCCGCAGGAAACGGAAGAATTGATGATCTTCATCCGCCGCCTGCGCGACGAACGCGGCCTGACCATCTTCCTGATCGAGCACGATATGAATGTGGTGATGAGCATCTCCGATCAGGTCAGCGTGCTGGATTACGGCCGCAAGATCAGCGAAGGCACGCCAGCCCAGGTGCAGGCCGACCCGCACGTGATTGCCGCCTACCTGGGTACAGCAATGGACGATGACGAGATTGCCGTCTGATACGCGCGTTTTGAGCCAACGGTTGGGGCAATCGCCCCCGCCGCCAGAATACACAGGATAGCACCATGGCGTTGCTGGAACTCCAAGAGGTTCATACCTATTACGGCAAGATTCACGCCCTCAAAGGTATCTCACTGGCCGTTGAGGAAGGCGAGATCGTCACCCTGATCGGTGGCAACGGCGCAGGCAAAACCACCACCCTCAACACCATCTGCGGCATCACCCCCGCCGCGCGTGGCACCATCACGCTGGATGGGACGGATATCACCCGCAAACGCTCCCATGAGATTGTTGCCATGGGGGTTGGCCAGGCCCCTGAGGGCCGCAAGATCTTCACCCGCCTGACTGTGCGCGAGAACCTGGAAATGGGCGCCTACGCCCGGACGGACGCTGCCGGCATCGCCAGAGATATGGAGTTCGTCTTCCACACATTTCCCCGGCTCAAGGAACGGGAAAAGCAACTCGGCGGCACGCTTTCCGGTGGCGAACAGCAAATGCTGGCCATTGGCCGCGCCCTGATGGGGCATCCACGTATTCTGTTGCTGGACGAACCGAGCATGGGGCTGGCACCGTTGCTGGTACGGGAGATCTTCAACATCATCACCCATCTGAACCGCGAACAGCGCACAACTATCCTGCTGGTGGAACAGAACGCGCATATGGCGCTCGCGGTAGCCAGCCGGGGGTATGTCCTGCAGACCGGTCAGATCATGCTATCGGACTCGGCCAAGGCCCTCCAGCAAAACGAAATGGTGCGCCGGGCCTACCTCGGCGAGCACTAGCCAGACTGGCGGGGTAATCCTCCCGATCACGCCAGGCGCCCCGGCTGCTCACCGGGGCGCCGTGCTTTTCCGTCTGCCAGGCACTTACACGCCGCCTGGCGAATCCGGGTTAGCGCCGGTTTCGTCAGCAGCATCCGGCGGCATTCGATCTTCCCAGTAGCTCCTCCACAGCAGATCGCGGGAGATTTCGCCGGTAAAGAAGAAGTCCAGCAACGCCCGGAGCGCCATATCTCTGGTCACAGTTTTGTATAGCGCGATCTCCAGCGGCTCAGGATACACGCTGATCGGCACGGTCACCGCCGGGTTGGCCGGAACAGCGGGATCGATCAGGTACAGCGGCGGCTCGCGCATGTTGTCCGGTAAGTAGGAGACCGTGACCCGCTCGCAACGTGTTGCACCGACCTCCATCGAGCCTGCGCCACACAGTTCCAGCCGAACCTCTGGAAACAGATTATCCTCCAGTTGCTCGACCACCGTCTCCAGCACCTCGTAGGTGAAGAAGTCGATCAACACAGAGGCAAGTTCCTGGCCCCGTTGTTCACTCAGACGCAGGATCCACATAGTTTGTCTCAACTGTCTATCGTGGCAGCAGGTCACGCCCATCCGCCACTGCGCCCTGTACTCCCTGCTTACACCCGCTCGGCCTGCCTGTCAAGCGAGCGCGATCGTCCGCTTGACCTGACCCTTCCAAAATACGCCAACTTCCCGGCCCCGGCGCCCTCAAGCTGGTACACAACTTTCCGGCGCAGCCAGCGTAGATTCCTGTGGTATAGCTGTTATCACCGGCAGGTTGAAGCATGGCTGATGCCCTCTTTCCGATGATTGTCGTGATTCTGATGCTACTGGCGACAGCAGCATCGCTGCTGCCGGTTGTCCCCGGCCCAGCGCTGGTCTGGGCAATCGGCATGCTCTATGCCGCCCTGACCCGCTTTGAGCAGGTATCCCCTCTTGCCGCAGCGCTGATGACCCTCCTGATGATCCTCGGCTCAACGGCTGGCTGGTGGATGCAGGCCGCCGGGATGAAGGCTCAGGGCGGAAGCCGGGCCGCCATCCTGGGCGGGCTGATCGGCGGACTGGCGGGCACCTTCCTCATCCCTATCCCCGTACTGGGGACGCTGGTCGGCGTAGTCGGCGGCACGCTGCTGATCGAATTGCTGCGCCTGGGTGAGGCCAGCAAAGCGATGCATTCCAGCCGGATCGCCCTCAAAGCCTATCTG
>JAIOAT010000102.1 GCA_019873685.1 Chloroflexota bacterium | reverse complement strand
CCTTATGCTATACTGACTACGGGCTTACCCCGCGCAGCGTCAGGCGGCCCTGACCGCCATCTTGCCTGGAGGAGACCACCCGGTGGCAGAGTTCCTGGACATCTTCGTGCTTCCGCCCGGCAACTTGCTGTACTTCATCGCGGTCATTGCCATCAGCCAGATCGCGCTGTTCATCGCTCTGGAGCAGCGCCGACGGAATCCGAAAACTGAGCAGGCTGCAGGTCGTTACACCCTGGCCAGCCTCGGTATCCTGGCTGGCTGGGTTATACTGGGAGCCGGGGCGCTGGCCGGCCCGCTGACCGGCCAGCCCGTCAGCGCCATCCTGCCTCCCGTCGAGCCGGTAGTCAATGTGATCGTGCTGCTCTTTGCCGGGTGGGCCTTGCTCTGCGCGGAAAACCTGCAACGCAGCCGGCTGTGGGACATTGCCTTGCTGGTACTTTTGACGCTGGCGGTGACCGGCGGCGCGCTGACGTTGCGCTACTGGCTTTCCACTACGGAGACAATTGCTTTCAACGCCACCTGGCCCGCCGCGGTCTGGATGCTGGGTGGCCTGATCTTGACGGCGCTGATGCTGATCGCGGCCATTTTGCGGCTGCGCGTCACACCAAACGCGCCGCTCAAAGCGCTCTTCTTCATCATCATCCTGGCCGGTTACGGCATCCTGCTTACGCAGGCTGCTTCCGGCTCTCTGAGTGGCGACTATGCGGGGGTATTGCGCGGGGCATACCTGATCGGCATGGCTCTTTACGGCGCTGTGGTCTACCGCCACGTGATCGCCCGCCTCAGCCAGCAGGCCGCCCATCCTGCTGCTGCTCCGGTCAGACCGCGCCAGGCTCCACCCAAGACTGCACCATCCACCGCGCTCGTTGAGCGTGAATCGGTGCAGTTGTTGCGTGCTCTGGGCGACATGCTGGCGACCACTAAACCGGACGCCATCCCGACCCAGATCGTCACCGCCACGGCTAACGCGCTCAAAGCGGATGTGGTGGCGCTGGGGCGGATCAGAGATGCCAGCTGGGTCGAAATTGCGGCGGTCTACGACAGCGTCCGCCAGAAGTCGCTGCAGGGCATGGACCTCAACCTGAATGACCAACCCACCCTGGCCCGCGCCATCGCCAGCGCCCGCCAGGAAACCCTCCGCCCCGACCAGCAGGCGACCGAACTCGTTGACCTGTTTACCAGGCTGGATGTCAGCGGCAGCGGCCCGCTTGGCAACGCTTACTTCCAGCCGCTACGCGTGGAGGGCGAGACCCGCGCTGTATTGATCGTTCTGTTCCCCTTCACCGGACGCGAATTGCGGACCGGCGAAGCGGCGCTGCTGGAAGGGCTGGCTCCAATGGCCAGCAAGCTGCTGGCGCTGAGCGAGCAGGCTGTTGCCGTCCCGCCCGCACCCCTCCCGGCAGCCCCCGGAGAACCATCCGGCGAGATCGATCTCTCGGAAGCCATCCGCGCCCGGCAGGCCATGCAACAGAGTCTGGAGATGGCCCACGCCCAGATCGAGCAACTCAGCACTGCCGTCGCCGAGCTTAAGAGCCAGCTTGAGCGCGAACGCCGCCACCTGGCCGAGGTGTTAGCTTCCGACGAAGAAACGCTCTCCATCTCCCAGCAGATCAGAAGCCTGAGCCAGGAAAGCATCGCCCTTGAAGCGGAACGCAACAGGCTGGCCAGCGAATTGCAGGAGGCGCGCACCACACTGGCGGGGGCTACCGCACGCGGCAACGATGACCTTTACCGCTCGCTCATTGATATGCTCAGTCAGGAGCAGAAAACGCTGGAAGAACAGAAGGCCAACCTGGAGCACCAGCTGGCCGTGCTGCGAGAGCAAACCAGCGATATGTTCTTGGTACCCGCGTCCATCCAGCAAACCCTGGAATCCCTCTATACGGACAAAGCACGCCTGACTGAAGAGCGCGACCGGATCGCCGCCGAACTGGAGGACGTGCAGACCGAGCTTTCCCTGCTCGGTGTTGAGGGCGGCGTAGCCGGACTGGCCCTCATGATCGGCCAGCTTCACGAAGAGCGCGATATGCTGCGCGCCCAGCTTGCCGCCCTGAGCGAGTCGCGGACAGAACCAGCTGCCGCAAGCGCCCGGATCGAAGCGCTGGAAGGCGAACTGGCCCGTCTGGCCGCCGACCGCGAGGCCGCCGTCAAGCAGCGGGATGCCCTGCGCCAGGAACAGGCCGCCTGGCAGCAGGAACGCGAGGAATGGCAGGCCCAGCGCCAGCGCCTGGGCCAGCAGATCAGCGCCATCCAGCAGCAGATTAACACGATTAACGCTCAGCGCGACCAGATTATTCAGGAGCGCAACGCCCTGGCTGCGGAACGGGCGCGCCTGCAGGAGGAGCGCGACCGCCTGCTGGCCGAGCGCACCGCCCTGCTGGCGGAGCGCGACCAGTTGCTGGCCCGGATGCAGGGCAGCCTGGAGGCCGCCGGTCAGCTGGGTGCGGAGGGCATCGACACGCTCAAATCCATGATCGACGATCTGACGGCTGAGCGTACCGCCCTGGAGCAACGGCTGCTCCAGGCGCAGAGCGAACTGCAATCGCTGGAAGGCAAGGTACGCGCTTACGAACAGTCGGCGGCAGCCGCCGCTGATCAGGCTGCGCCTGCCCTGCCCCGGCCTGAACAGCCCGAAGTGGTGCTCTCGCTAGCTCAGGAGCTGCGCACGCCGATGAGTTCGATCACCGGCTACGTCGATCTCCTGCTGGGCGAATCAGTCGGCATTCTGGGCGCTTCCCAGCGCAAGTTCCTGCAGCGGATCAAAGCCAACCTTGAGCGCATGGGCAGCCTGATCGAGGACCTCCTGCGCGTCATTGTCCTGGATACCGGGCAGATCAGCCTGGAACCGGAGCCGGTCGACCTGATTGCCCTGCTGGACGATGCCATCACCGAGATCAGCAGCCGCTTCCGCGAGAAAGGGATCACCCTCGATCTGGATATCCCTGACGAAGTCCCACCCATCCATGTTGACCGGGACGCCATGCAACAGGTGCTCAACCACATGCTGACCAATGCCTACCTGGCCTCGCCGACTGACGGCGAGGTGCGCATCATTGCCCGCACCCAGCCACTGACCTACACAGACGCCGGTCAGGCCCCGGTGGAACGCGACTCGGTGATCCTGGCGATTGAAGACCAGGGCGGTGGCATCCCGCCGCAGGATCGCGCCCGTGTGTTCTCCCGTCTACATCGGGCCGATAACCCGCTGATCCAGGGGGTTGGGGATACCGGCGTTGGCCTGTCCATCGCCAGAGCGCTTGTTGAAGCTCACAAAGGCCGCATCTGGGTGGAAAGCGAAGTTGGTGTTGGCTCCCGCTTCGCCTTTGCCATCCCCTGCGCGCCCGCTACGGAGCAGTGGTAACCCATGGAAACACCGCGCAGGAATATCAAGCAGGAGTTGCTGGTCGCACTGGTCACACTGGTCATCCTGGCGACAGCGGTCGGTCTGGCGGTGGTCCTCACCGGCGACAGTCTGGCGGCATTCCGGCAGACTTCCACACCAGTCGGGCTGGCGCCTGTCACGGCTAGCTCAACTCCAACTGTGGAGTCATTACAGGCGACGTCCACCCCGACCAGCAGCGCCACCCGGCCCGCCACAGCGTCCGCCACGGTGTCCGCTACAGCGCCCGCCACAGCGCCCGCCACAGCGCCCGCTGCAGCGTCCGCTACTGCGTCCGCGACTGCCTCGCCAGCGCCATCGTTGACGCCTGGCAAACCCGCCCCGGTAACCTCCACCAGTGCTACGCCTGTTGCCATCAAGCCGTCACCAATCGCGTCATCCACGGCCACGCCAACCACCCGGCCTACCCGGACGCCGGTGCCGCGCATCACCAGCGTTACCACCGGGATCACACCGACAGCCACCACCACGCGCCCGCCAACAGTGACGCCATCTCCCACCCTTGCGCCAACATTGACCGCACCCACGGCCACGCCAACGCCATCGGCAACACCCTGGCCGACACCACTTCCACCGACGCCGACCATTGTGCTGGCCACCCCGATCACGCCAACGGCAGCTGTGGCGGCCTGCACACCGCCCGCCGACTGGCGGCCCTATACAATCCGTTCCGGGGAGAATCTGTTCCGCATCTCGTTGCGCGCCGGCGTTCCCCTGGCAGAGATGCAGCGAGTCAATTGCATTCCTAACGCGGCGAACATCATCGCCGGGCAGGTAATCTACGTGCCGCCGACCTTCTTCTATTCCAATGCCCCGACCTCGCCCATTCAGGCTCAGGAGACCGCCTCCTCCATCCCGCGGCAGGCAGGTTGCAGCGTGCCCGGCATCCAGATCGCCTATCCGGCTCCCGGCGCCGTCCTGAGCAGCCGCTTCGCCGTCACCGGGAGCGCCACGCTGGAGGACAGCAGCCGTTTCAGCTTCTACAAAGTGGAATTGCGGGCGGAAAACGAGACCGTCTTCCACAATGTTGGGCAGTCCAACCAGCCGGTCACCGGCGGCACGCTGGCGACCATCGATCCGGCGGCGTTCGGGCCGGGGCACTACCAGCTCAAGCTGACCGTGGTGGACATCACCGGTAACTACCCGCAACCCTGCGCCATCCGCGTCACCTTCCGCTAGGGTTCTGGCAGGTCGTGCGCCCATCTGGTACACTGACCGCCGTTATCGGCTGACTGTGACGAAGGGACAGGGGTTGGATGCGAACCTGGCTCAGGCGACTGTTGCGCGTGTTCTTTGCTCTGATACCGCTGGTGGCGGTGGCTGCCGCCATCTACTGGGGAGTCAGCGCATTACAGGAGCAACGAGAAGCCGAAGCGCGCGCGGTGGCCTATGCCGCCACGGCGACCGCGCTGGTGCCGACGATCACGCCCACAGCCAGCGCCACTGCTACGGCTTCGACAACGCCAACGCATACCTTTACGCCAACACCCACTTTCACACCGAGCGACACGCCCACAGCTACGGCCACGCCGACGGCGACCGCCACCCCGACCGCCACACCCAGCCTGACGCCAACCATTACCCCGACGCCGGCGGCGACGCTGACCTACACCCTGATCCCGACTAACACGCCCAGCTTCACACCAACCTATACACCGTCCTTCACGCCCACGGCCACTG
>JAIOAT010000101.1 GCA_019873685.1 Chloroflexota bacterium | reverse complement strand
CCCTGCGAGTCGCCTGAGCAGTGGTGTAACGCGGTGGCGGAAAACCAACCGGAGGCTGTCCGCGCAGCCTCCGGTGTTCGTTTTGGCAGCAGGTAGACTTCAGCTCTGGCCGGTGATCTGCCGGTAGAGGGTGACAGTCTCCGGCGAGGGAGCGATGTTAAGCGTTTCACGCAGGGATCGTTCCAGCAGGTTATACTGCTCAACTGCCTTCTCGATATCGCCCTTGCGGTAGTACAGGTTCATCACCTGGCGGTGGATGTCTTCGCGCTCAGGCGTCTCGCGCAGGGCGCGGCTATAGTGCTTGAGAGCCTCGTCGATCCGGCCCTGCGCCTCGCGGATGCGCCCCAGCCCGATCTGGGCGGTGGCGTTCAGGCGACGCAGTTCGGCGCGGCGCTCCCTGGCCCAGTCCATGTCCAGACGGTGCAGGAAAGGTGCACGGTACAGGCGAACGGCTTCTTCCCAGTGCGCTTCGGCCTGTTGATCGTCGGCAGCCATGGCTTCTTCCACCGCTTTGGTGAACTTGAAGACATCGTAGAAGATGTCCAGTTTGTCGCTGTGACTGTAGAAGCCGCTGGCATACTGGGTCAGGTCGTAGCCCAGCCGTTCGTTGATCTTGCGCTTGGTCACATGAAACACATTGGTCGCCTCTTTAACGGAGAGGGTAGGCCAGAAGACATCGAAAATTTCGTCGCGCGTGACCAGCTCATGATCCATGAAGAAGTAAAAGAGATTCTTGGGCAACTCACCATCCCAGTGGGTGACGGGCGCGCCGTTAACCAGCGTATGCCCACGGCCCAGGGAATACACCTCAATGCGCGGGACTGCTGGCGCTGGTTCCGGCGGGGCGCTTTCCTCCGGTACATATTCCGCCCCCAGGACGGTTGCCTTTTGCTCCGAGACCAGGTCAAACCAGGGCAGGTAAGCCTGCTCGCGGGCGTTGATGATGATCTGACCGTGCTCCGGCATGTGCTCGATCAGGGCTTCCATGAAGCGTTTGGTTTCATCTTTTTCCGGCAGCCGGTCGTATTGATCCAGGAGCAGGGTGAATGGTTCACTGCTGAGCGCCCGCAGGTCTTCAGCAAGTGCGGCAGCCAGGTCCTGGACCTTGGCCTTGGCGGCAATGGCGGCGCGGAGATGTTCCCCAAACCCATCGGTGGAAGCATCCAGGTCTTCGATGAGGTTGTTGAGGAACTTGCGCAGGTTGCGATCGGTGGTCTGCAGGGCGTAGTAGTACAGGCCGCAGTCCGGTTCGCGCAGGTAACGGGACAGATAGGCGTTGCGGTAGCGGTTGCGGGGGTAGAGGACGACCAGGGGGCTACCGCCGGTCTCCCGCTTTAAGGCGAGAGGTCCTTCGTTGACCAGACGTTCTGCTTTGCTTGTCGTCATTTTTCACCTGACCTGTTGACGCTCAAGAGACAACGAGTTTTATTCAATCTTGCCGGCAGGGTGTGGTGCGATGGTTGGGTACAAACCCTGAATACCCGGCGCGGGGTATGACCCCGTGAAGAACCGAAATCTTTATCCCTCTAGAATAAAGACCTTGCTACCAACTTCCTTAGTGTTGCAGGTTATTGTATCAATAACAGCGGCGCCATGCTAGCCAGCCTGCCCGGAGTTGTCAAGGCTCTTTGGCCCGGCCAACAGCGGCAGGATCGCCATGCTTGACGGCATAACCGCCAGCAGACCACAGACCGGGCAGCTTATTCCCTGGCCAGTGTAGATGAAGTCGTCGGCGGGCCGGGGCTGTGGTGACCATGTTGCTGGTACAAGTCCCCGGTTTGCGGTGCGGAGGGTTTCCAGGACAGCTCATAACCGGAAGACTTGATGTGATAACAACACTTATCCTCGTTTACCACAGTTTTAAGTATATGACAACATTTTGCCGCCAGAAAATATTAATATATCGTTTGTGAACGTTGGGATACTGTTACCTGCCAGGTGGCGCCCTACGCGCCGCCGCGTTGCAGTGTCTCCTGTAGGGTGCGGGTGCGGCGACCTTCCTCGTGCAATAGCTCCAGGCTGTCGCGCAGCGCCTCCGGCAGGGCCGGGCCGTGGTAGAGCTTCTTCTGCAGTTCGGCGCAGTGGTAGCACCGGGTGAGATGCTGCAGGTGCTGGCGCACCAGCGCCTGCGCCTCTGCACGGGGGCGGCCATCCAGTGCGCTGGCGTCCAGGCGGGGAACCGCCGTCTGGAAGCGATCTCGCAGGCCGCTGCGCGTCGTCAGCCGATCGACGATCAGCGCGGCGGAGAGCAGGGCGCGCTGCCGCACCTGCTCCCGCAGGCGCCTGAGGGTGGCCATGAACAGCGTTTCATAGAGCAGCGCGTGCAGGTATTCGGTGAGATCAGTGATGCCGGTGGCTTGGCAGGCTAGATGGCGCAACCCGGCAAGCGTCTGGAAGGTCTTGAACAGCCCCGCATCGGCGGCGATATCCGGCGCGGGCAACAACAGATCGCCGACCGACCGGACGGCCAGCAGCGATCGCTCCAGTGCGGCCAGCCCGCTCAGGTCCCTGTCCGGGTAGGCGGTCAGGCGCAGCTTGATGTCGGCCTCCAGTTCGACAAAATCGCGCAGGGCATGAGTGCGACCGGTATGCTCAAAGTCAATCAGCCAGGTCATGCGGGTGTTGTCGACGAAGAAGTTATCGCCGTGCAGGTCGCCGTGGGCGATACAGGTGGTCAGGCTATCGAAGACCTGCTGCTTGCCCTCGCGCAGCACCCACAGGGCCGGGTTAGGCAGGTCGCCATTCACACCGGGGAAGCGCAGGCGGTACTCGTTCTGCTGCACCCGCCCCAGATGCGCATCCAGGTCCAGGGCGCTATCGTACAGCGCGTAGAGGTTGCCCCCGCTGACCACCTGCCGTTCGGTGATGTACCAGACTTCGCAGAGTTGCAGGAACAGGGTGCGCAGGGCTTCCAGGATGGTTTCGGCGTCATTCTCCATGTAAAAGCGCTGGAAAGGTTGCAGGTCATCCGGAGCTACGCCCAGGAACTCATAGGCGCACGCGCCGATATGCCACAGCAGGGCATGCCCTTCCAGGCGGGCCTGGCGGTTGTGCTTGAGCTGGCTCTCCACATGGTTGGTGTAATTGTCGACTTCCCGCTGGATGCGGTCACGGGTGCTGATTTTGGTGACCTTGGGAGTCAGGTAATTGGTGTACTGGCGGCGCTCCTGGGTCCAGAGCACCACTGCGCGGCGGACGGGAGTCGCTGCCGGGTTCTCCGGCGTATTCTCTACACCGGGCAGCAGCTTCAGTTCGACGGCGACGGCCCTGGGGAACAGGCGGCCCAGCAGGTCGGTCAGATCCTGTGGCAGGAGCTGCTCCGGCTTCATCCTGAGCGCCTGGGCGATGTCCCGGTTGAAGCCATCGTGTGGCCAGTCAATGCGCACCTGGCGCTGATCGGCCTGCACGCGGACGGCTTCGGCCAGCGTTCGCGGCGGGTCGCTGGCCCGGACGTAGCCCATCCGATGCCAGCCGGCAACGTAGGCAATGGCGTCGTCCCGATCAGTGCTGTAGAGCACCACGCCGGCTGGCGTGAGCTGGCGTCCCAGGTCGAACTGGGTCGGATCGAGCAGATTGACCGGCCCGATCAGCCGGGCGTTGATGACTGCTACATGGCAGAAGTGCTCCATCAGTTGCCGGCGAGCATCCGCCAGCAACGCCGCTCCCTCGCCTTCAGCGACATGTACCTCGTAGTCAAACTGGCGCAGGTTTTCCACCGTAGCGATGCGCTGGCGCAGTTCATCCTCGACCACCAGCACCCGAAGCCGGTTAGTGTCCATGAGTGTTCTCAATCCCCCGGGACGGCCTCAGCCGTCTGCAAGGCGCGGGAGCCACTCAGAGATTATAGGCAAATCCGCTTTTCTGCGCTGCGATTCGAAGCGCGGCGTGCACGGGATTACAATCGCTTTCGGTCGATCCGGTTGCCGGGAGAGCGGTCATCATGGAATACACGCTGGGCTTTGTCTTTGACCGGGCGCAGGAGCACGTCTTGCTCATCCACAAGCGCAAGCCGGCCTGGCAGGCGGGCAGGATCAACGGTCTGGGCGGCGCGCTGGAGCCGGGGGAAACGCCTCCCGCCGGAGTCCGGCGCGAGGTGTGGGAGGAAGGCGGGCTGGACATCGCTGAGGGTGACTGGCTGCCCGTGGCGATCATGCAGGCTGACGGCTGGACGGTACATGTCTTCGCGGCTGTGTACCAGGGCGATCCCGCTGTTGCCTGCAGCCGCACCGCCGAAGCGGTGGCGTGGTATCCCGTGAACGCGCTGCCCGGCGCGATCATCAGCAACCTGGCCTGGCTGATCCCGCTGGGGCTGGATCGGCTGCGGCATGGCACGCCGCGCCGTTGCCTGGCCTGGTATTGATCAGAGGGGTGGCTGGGCAGGCATGCGGCGATAGGTCGCCGTCAGGTGGCCGGTGGCCAGCACGTGCCCGCGTATGGCCTCGCTGACAGCGGCGCGGGCAGCGCCCGGCGGTAACGGTAGAGGAGAATCCAGGGCGTAGAGGGTGAAAACGTAGCGGTAACTTTCGCCGGGTGGTGGGCAGGCGCCCGTGTAGCCCGGTACGCCGAAATCGTTCGTCCCCTGCCGGGCGCCTCCCGGCGCACTGCCGGGCGGCAGGGCGCGGGGCAATTCGCGGGCGGCGGCGGGCAGGTTGTAGAGCACCCAGTGAGTCAGGGGGCCGGGCGGGGAATCAGGCGTCTCGCCGATCAGGGCCAGCGTCGCCGTCCCGGCAGGCAGTCCTTCCCACGCCAGCGGTGGCGATTCGCCCGCGCCGTCGCAGGTACAGGCTACTGGCAGCAGGCCGTCCGGTGGGAAGTCCGGGCTGAACAGGCGGATCGTGTCCGGTGCGCTAGCGGGAGCGCCGGGGTCACGCAAGGATGGAGGTAGCGGCGTCCGGGCCGGCGGCGTGAACGCGGCCTGACGGTGGGGCAGGTCCAGGGTGGGCCGGGAAGCGGAATCCGGCGCGGCTCGCCGGGCCAGCCGGGTCATCGCTTCCTGCAGGAAGCCGCGCAACAGGAAGTACGCGCCCAGAATCAGCAGTATCAGCGGGATGGTCAGGAATTCCAGGTCGGTGGCGTCCAGCAGGCCGTAGATGGCGATCAGGCTGGTCAGCAGGATCGGCCCGATCATCCAGCCAAAGGTGGGCCGGAGGTAGTTGGGCGCCCAGATCAGGAACAGGGTGACGGCCATCCCGCCCATGAAGGTGAAGATGGTCAGGCCGCGCACCATATGCGGCGGCCAGCCCAGCCGCAGCTGCATCAGCGCCGCCGCCCCGGTGAACAGCACGCCCGCTGGCAGTCCGGCCCACCAGTAGCCGGGCCGGTGCTCCAGCCACACCCGGCGGATATAAAGCGTCAGGAAGGGCAGGCCAAGCAATAAAGCGTCAGGAAGGGCAGGCCAAGCAGGGCTGTGCCCACAGCCAGTGTGTATAGCGGCTGAAAGTCCAGGAAGAAGGCGGCGGAGAAGAAGACCGCCACGCTGAACAGGATATAAGCCGCCCAGCCCGGCCAGCGCAGGTCCGGATGGGCCAGGCCGTAGAGCAGCACCAGCCCGCCCAGCGCCGCCACCCCGGCGGAAATGGCCAGCAGTTCAAAGTAGGCGAACCATCCCAGCGCCAGGAACAGGGTGAAGATGCCGAAGATGATCAGCCCACCGCCGACCAGCCAGGGGCGGGTGAATGAGAAGTCAAGCCTCAGGCGGGGAGCCTGCCGGTTGCGCATAACATGCTGTCCTGTCCGCCGCTATCGCGCCGCT
>JAIOAT010000100.1 GCA_019873685.1 Chloroflexota bacterium | reverse complement strand
GCCGTTAATCGGATCGCCGCCGATCCCGACGCAGGTGCTCTGCCCGATGCCACGCCGGGTCAGGGCATAGATCGCTTCATACGTCAGGGTGCCGCTGCGCGAAACCACGCCCACTGACCCGGGCATGGCAATATGGCCCGGCATAATGCCAACCTTCGACTGGCCGGGGGTGAGCAGGCCGGGACAATTAGGACCGACCAGGCGCGACGACGATTGCTCCAGCACGCGGCGCACCATCATCATATCCTGGATAGGAATCCCCTCCGTGATGGCTACAATCAACTCGATCCCGGCATCAATCGCTTCCAGGATGGCGTCCGCTGCGGCGGGAGCAGGAACATAAATCACGCTGGTGTTCGCGCCGGTGGCTTCCCTGGCTGTTCGCACGGTGTCAAAGACGGGCTTGCCCTCCACCCACTGGCCGCCCTTACCGGGTGTGACGCCGCCTACCACATTTGTGCCATAGGCGATCATCTGGCGGGTGTGGAACAGACCCTGCTGACCCGTAATGCCCTGCACCAGCAGCCGCGTATTGCGGTCAATCAGAATAGCCATGCTACACCCCCTTCACTGCCGCAACGGCTTTCTGGGCCGCTTCGGATAGCGTCGTCGCTGTGATCATGTTGGGGATGTGCGCCTCCTCCAGCAGCTGGCGCCCCAACTGCTCATTCGTCCCCACCAGGCGAACCACCTTGGGAATATCCGTCTCGAACTCGGAAAACGCCTGGATGACCCCCCTGGCAACCTCATCCGCCCGCGTGATCCCGCCGAATATGTTGAGCAGGATCGCCTTGACATTGGGGTCAGCCAGGATGATGCGCAGGGCTGCGGCCACCGTTTCCGCGTCAGCTCCGCCGCCAATATCCAGGAAGTTGGCCGGGCCAATGCCATCGGCTTCGCCATAGATACTGGTCATGTCCATCGTAGCCATGGCCAGCCCCGCCCCGTTAACCAAGCAACCGATCTGCCCATCCAGCTTGACATAACTCAGACCGGCCTCGCGGGCTTTAGTCTCCTCCGGCGGCTCAGCCTCCGTATCGCGCAGCGCCGCCAGATCGGGGTGACGAAAGAGACTGTTGTCATCAATCGACATCTTGCCATCCAGCGCCAGCAGGTTGCCATCCCCGGTGATCACCAGCGGGTTGATCTCGCAAAGGGTCGCGTCGCTGGCGGTATAACAGCGGTACAGCCCCTGGGCCACACGCTGGAACTGCCGCCACAGATCGTAGGGCAGTTCGATCCCGGCGGCCAGAGCGTTGATCTGGTAGCCGCGCAAGCCGAGCAGCGGATTGATGTGCTCGCGGATGATCGCCTCCGGACGTTCGCGGTTGACCTGTTCAATGTCCATGCCGCCTTCCGCGCTGCACATGATCACCGGCATACGCGCCAGGCGGTCATTGGTGATGCCCAGGTAAATCTCCTGCTTGATTGTCACGGCGGGATCGACCAGCACTTTGCGGACGGTATGGCCTCGGATGTTCATCCCCAGAATCTGGCCAGCCACGGTCTCCGCCTCTTCGGGCGTCCGCGCCAGCTTCACCCCGCCGGCCTTCCCCCGCCCGCCGGTGAGCACCTGCGCCTTGACCACCACGGGGCCGCCCAGTTCCTGCGCGATGAGCCGCGCCTCCAGGGGCGTTTCCGCCAGCCTTCCGTGAGGAACCAGGATGCCAAATTCCTCAAAGCGTCGCTTGGATTGGTACTCGTGCAAATTCACGGACCGCGTCTCCAGTCTTAAAGCGTACGGGCATGCTGCGGGCTGTTCCAAAAAACACAAATTAAGTCAGAGTATAGCGCCCGCCACCTGCCCATTCAAGCGCCGTAGTGTAGCGCGATGCGACCGAGCCTCAGCAGGAAACACTGGGCCGGGGTATACTTCTGCCCCAAATGGCGTTTGCCGCGTAACCTCTTGTTGTCCATCTAAGCCATGACGTTAATCTATCTCACTCTGGCCTGGGCGACCGGACTGCTCCTGGCCAGCACCTCAGCCGGGCTGAATCCGTACCTTCTCCTGCCGCTGGCCCTGGGGAGCGCTGCCGGCGCAGTGCTGGCGAGGCGCGATCGCACACTACGCCTGTTGCTGGTATGTGTCCTGGCCGCCCTGCTGGGGATGCTGCGCATGACGGCCGTTGCCGCCCCGCCCGGTACTGATGCACTGGCCCACTATAACGGCCAGGGATGGCAGACTTTCACCGGTGTCATCACCGATGAGCCGGATGTCCGCGACCGGCACGTGAATTTGCGCATCGAGGTGGAGGCGCGTCTGGTCTCCGGTCTGGCAGAACCGGTGAAAGGCGTTGCGCTGGTGCAGGCGCCGCGCTACGGCGCTTACGCTTACGGCGATCGCATCCGTTTTTCCGGTACGCCGCTAACGCCGCCTGAATTCGACGACTTCTCCTATCAGGACTATCTGGCGCGGCGGGGAATCTTCACCCTAGTACCCAACGCCCGCGTGACCGTCATAGCAAGCGGCCAGGGCAGCCCTCTGCTGAGCACGCTCTTCGCCCTCAAGAGGCAGGCGCAAACGCTCATTGCCGGCGCCATCCCGGAACCGGAAGCCTCCCTGCTGACCGGGATTCTGCTGGGGGTGGAAACTGGCATTGCGGCGGAAGTGCGGGAAGCGTTCAACGCTACCGGCAGCGCGCACATCATCGCCATCTCCGGCTTCAACATGACTCTGATCGCCGGGCTGCTCAGCCGCGGGCTGATGCTGTTGTGGCCGGCTCGTCGCCGCCTGAACGCCACGCTCAGCCTGCTGGCTATCGGTATGTACACAACATTCGTTGGCGCGGACCCCGCCGTTCTGCGGGCTGCGGTGATGAGCGGCCTGCTGATCCTGGCTCCGCTATTCAACCGGCGCGTTTACGTCCCGGCCTCGCTGGCATTTGCCACGCTGGTCATGAGCCTGTTCGATCCTTACGTGCTCTGGGATGTGGGTTTTCAGCTCAGTCTGGCAGCCATCCTCGGCTTGACATTGCTGGCGACGCCGCTGGAACACGGCTTCCGGCGTCTCTTGACACCACTCTTCCCCACCGAGACAGTCAGCCGACTGCTGCGCCTGCTCAGCGAACCGCTGATCGTCACCCTGGCCGCCCAGATCACGACGCTGCCGCTCATCGCACTGTACTTCGGACGTCTGTCGCTGGTCTCACCGCTGGCTAACCTGCTGATTCTGCCTGTCCAGCCGCCGCTGCTAATCCTGGGCGGGTTGGCGACGCTGATCGGGCTGGTTGCGCCGCCACTGAGTCAACCCTTGTTCTGGGTAGCCTGGTTATTGCTGCGGTGGACAACGCTGGTGGTGCGCTTCCTGGGCGATCTACCGGGAGCCAGCGTCGCCCTGCAAATCAGCAGCAGCCTCGTTGGAGCATTCTTCCTTGCGCTGCTGGTGGTGCTTATCCTGCAGGGGGTGCGACCCGGCTGGCACCGATCGCTGAGCCGCTTCCTGAAAGGCCGTGTGCCTGCTCTGGTGCTGCTTGGCAGCGGAGCTGCAGCAGCCAGCCTGTTGTGGCTGGGAGCGCTGGCCCTGCCCGATGGCCGTCTGCATGTGCATTTCCTGGACACCGGCCACAGTAACGGCGTCCTGATCCGGACGCCCGCAGGAGCGCACATCCTGATCGACGGCGGGCAGTACCCCACGCGGTTGCTTACCACGCTTGGCGACTTGCTGCCTTTCTGGGAGCGCAAGATTGATGTGCTCATGCTCACACAGCCCAAGGACAACCAGTCCGCCGCCATCCCTGCTCTGCTGCAACGCTACCGTGTCGGCCAGGTGCTGACCAACGGCCAGGAAGGTGACACGGAAAACTACCTGGCGCTGAAAGCCATCCTGACCGAGCGCCAGATACCTGTCTTGCCCGTCTGTGCAGACTACCGGCTTGAAACCAGCGACGGCGTCAGGCTGGAAGTCCTGCATCCACTCCAGTCACCCGCCCCCGATAATGATCCGGATGACGCAGGGCTGGTGTTGCGCCTGACATACGGCGCAGCTTCCTTCCTGCTGACACCCGATCTCAGCGCGGAAGCTGAAGCCGTTCTGCTCGATAGTGGGTATGGACTGGCTGCGACAGTGCTGCAATTGCCCTCACACGGCTCTGACCGCGTATCCAGTGCGAACTTTTTGCAGGCGGTTGCGCCACAGGTGGCCGTCGTTCAGGTCGATCCCGGCAACCGCTATGACCACCCGGCGGCAGCCGTGCTTGATCGGCTGGGCGTGACGCCGCTCTACCGCACCGATGTGCACGGCGTGGTCAGCATCGCTACTGACGGGCAAACGCTGTGGATCACGCCAGAGCATAGCCGGGATACGCCACTGGATCCACCTGCTGGCTAACGCCGGCGCTGCCGGTTGAGCGTCTGCAGGTTGATCGCCACCCGCATGGTCGCCGCCCCGAGCAGGAAGAACACCACCGCTACCACCACCAGCAGGATGACATCCGTTCCACTACGGCCCGCTACGGTCGTCGAGGACGCTGAGGATGTCGTTGCTGCCGCCTGATTCGCGGCCAGCAGCGTTGCCGTCAAATCGTCACGGGTACGGGTGTAAGCCACCTGGATGGTCAGCGATTGCCCGGCCTGAAGCGCTCCAAAACCGCCGCCACGGTAGGCCAACCCGTCCTCAGGGCCGGTCTGCATGATCTGCAAAGCTGGCTGGGTGGTCACTCCCTGCGCTCCCGGTGGCTCCTGTAGCTCAACTGACAGGTTATCAACCGCGTAGTCGCCAGGCCAGGTGAACTCTCCTGTCCGGCCCATCCCCTCCCGCGTCAACGTGTCGTAATACTCAAACTGGAATTGCGGGCCGCCCGTCTGGAACGTGATCACGCGCCAGTCACCTTCGACCACGCTGTCGTAATCCACCTCATCGATAGCCTGGTCAGGGCCAGCCTGAGCAGCCACTACATGCGGAGCGGCTACCCGCACCGGCATGCGCAGCTGCACCGTGGCGGGGTAGGATGTCTCTGGAGCCAGCTGGCCCCAGTAAATGACCAGCAACGCTGATTGATCATACTCTGGCCAGAGGCCCACCCGCAGGGAGGCCAGCCGTAGATCGCCCTGCGCCCGCAGGCTGAAGGGCAGGCAAGTTAGACTCACCACTACAAGCAGCACCGCGCACAATAGACGCTTCATCATTGAATACTCCTTGGCAGGACCCAGATGCCCCACCCTTACCCCTTCAGACGCCGGTAGCCGCCAGTATGACCGCGCGGTATACTGGGCCTGCAAGCAACGCGCGAAGCCTCGGTCATCGCTGCTGGCGTAACCTTGGTGCAAAGAGAGTGTTCTACCCTATGGAAAAGCCCGTTACCAGAGACTACGAGCATGCCGATGATGCTCAACTGGTGCGCTGGGCGCGAGACGATTCCGAGGCGTTTGGCGAATTATACAGGCGGTACGTCAGAAAAATCTACAGCTACATCTACTACCGCACCAATAACCACCATGACGCCGAAGATCTGACGGCGCGGGTTTTCTACCGGGCCTATGGGCATATCGACTCGTACACCGACCGGGGAATCCCGTTCTCAGCCTGGCTGTACCGGATTGCGCATAACCTTGTCGCCAACTGGCATCGGGATCGTGGGCGGCGGCAGATCATCTCGCTGGAGGACTATTTTGGCTCCGGCCTGCATGAGGAACCGCCCGATGACCAGTACGAGACGGATGAGGAAAAGGAGGCGCTGCTGAACGCCCTTCGAGCCTTGCCGGAGGAACGTCAGCAGCTGCTCATCCTGAAATACGTGGAACGACTCTCCAACGCCGAGATCGGCCAGATTATGGACCGCACCGAAGGCGCTGTGAAGTCGCTGTATCACCGGACACTGCTGGCGTTGCGTAAGGAACTATCCAGGGGCCTTCACCAGCAGTCTGAAACAGAAACCTGACCGGATCGATCCGCACGGCATTCGCAGGAAGGTATCACGGATTATGGCTATATCCTCCGCACCGCAGGACGCGCAAATCGCCAACTTTCTGATGGACTACGTCGAGGGCACGGCGCCGCTCGCCGCCCTGCTGCACCGCTACAACCTCACCTACGCTGAGATCGCCGATCTGGTCGCACTGAGCGATCGGCTCCGGGTAGCGCTGGTCGAGGTCACGCCATCTGAGGCTTTTGTCAAGAGCCTCTACAACGAACTGGTGCTGCAGCGCCGCCAGGCTGGTCGTGGCTGGTGGAGCCGGGTGGCGCTCTCTGTACCCAGGCGCATCCCGCCTATGTCAAACCGCACCAAGATTGCTGCCGGTATCGGCGGGCTGACCCTGTTCTACCTGACAGCACGCTCCCTGTCACATCTACTCAGCAATCGCCAGCGAGACGAGACTACCCGCGAGCTGGTGGCCTGATTCAGCGGTCACCCCTGGACGCTTAACCCCTATCCCCCCGGCATAACACCTCAGGCGGGGCATTTCCACCCCTTCACCAGGGTGCTCTGTACCACTGGCTATAGCTTGCCTGCAAACCATGTCGCAGCAGGATTGCTCTTTGCTGCGCGTTGTCATCACCCCAGCACCACTGGTAGCACAACCCCTGTTAAATGTTTGTAAGGGGCTGCGAAGGTGATGTATGATTGAAC
>JAIOAT010000099.1 GCA_019873685.1 Chloroflexota bacterium | reverse complement strand
CGCTGCCGGAGGGCGCCGCGCCGGGCGCGTGGTGGATCAGGCTGGCGGTATCCGGCGGCAATGCTCCGGCAGAACACCTGCCGGTCATCAGCGCGGATGGGCAGCCAGCGGTGGCGCTTGACCTGGGGCCGGTCGTGATCCGCCGGGTAGGAACCTGAGTCAGCGGGTTAGCAATGTTTACAAATCACATCAATTTCGATAAAGTGTAAACAACGACCAACGATAAATCCCCCCCCGGAGGGTATCTTGATGAACGGCATTGGAGAACGCCTTAAGCTGGCGCGCGTCAGGGCACAGCTCAGCCAGCGTGACCTGGCGGCCCGTGCCGGCGTGAGCGCCATGGCCATCTCAAAATACGAGAATAACGCGATGATGCCCAGCTCAGAGGTGCTACTCAAGCTGAGTGCAGTGCTGGACGTACGTCCAGAGTTCCTGCTGCGCAGCGCGCCACGGCTGGTCATTGAACCCGTCTACCGCAAGCACAGCAAGCTCCGCGCAAAGGCTCAGACTGCTATCCAGGCCCGGATTCAGGATTGGCTGGAACGCTACCTGCTGATCGAATCACTCTGCCTTGAAGAGCGCAGCTTTGAGATGCCCCAAGGCTTTCCGCAGGAAGTGCAGACTCTGGCGCAAGCAGAGCAGGCCGCCGCCGCATTGCGGGAGGCCTGGCGGCTCGGTAGCGATCCGATCGACAACCTGACCGAACTACTGGAAGCAAAGGGGATCAAAGTTGGCCTGATCGCAGCAGATGACGATTTTGACGCCTGCGCCTTTCTCTATGATGGCAAAGCGCCTGTCATCGCCGTTAACAGGAATCGGCCCGGCGACCGGCAACGCTTTGATCTGGCTCATGAACTGGGACATATCATGTTGCGGGCAACGGACAGGCTGGATGAGGAACAGGCGGTGCATCGCTTTGCCGGAGCTTTCCTCGTCCCTGCCGAAGCAGCCTACCTGGAGTTAGGCAGGGTAAGGACGCGCCTTGATCTTCTTGAACTGGCCATGCTCAAGAAGAAGTACGGCATGAGTATGGGGGCCTGGATTTACCGGGCCAGGGACCTGGGCATCCTCAATGAGCATGCCGCCAGCGTACTGTGGCGGCAATTGAGCGCTCGCGGCTGGCGCAGGCAGGAGCCAAATCCGCTGCCGCCGGAGGAACCCGGTCGGATGCACCGGCTGGTGCGGCGTCTGCTGGCGGAGCAGGTCATCTCCGAGGCGCGCGCGGCAGAGCTAATGGGTCTCTCGCTTGGAGCCTACTTGAAGCAGAGGGCAGGCCTCTATGATGCAAAGCCTGTCGCCGGTCTGTATCGTTGACGCCAACATCATCATCGATATGTACCTGGGCGGCATACTGGTGCGTCTCTTTGAGCTTCCCTTCCAGTTTGCCGCCCCCGACATCATAGTCGCGGAATTGCAGGACCCTGAAGGCACGCAAGTTGAGCTACTGGGCGTGAGCCGCCTGGTGTTGGAGCCTCAGCAACTCCTCGAAGCTATGGCTCTCTCGCGGCAGTATCCCCGTATACCGGTCAGCGATCTGCAAGCTCTCGTGCTGGCTCGAGATCGGAAGGCCACGCTCCTGACAGGTGATCGCGCCCTGCGCCGACTTGCCACAGAGATTGGCGTCCCGGCGCATGGCACACTCTGGCTGCTGGATGAGATGGTCCACCTGCAGATACTCTCCGAAGGTGAAGCCGCTGCCGCACTGCGAACCATGCTTGACAGCAACTGTCGTCTGCCCCTTGAAGAATGTAAAGCGCGGCTGAGGCGCTGGAGATAACCTCAACAACAGCAGCCAGCGGGTGGGCTGGCTGCCTCTGGTTATCTCGTGGTGACCAACCGGGCGGCTATGCCGGGGCTTTCTCCCGCGCGGGGCGCGGAGCAGCCTGCTTTTCCTCCGCCTGCTTGATCCAGGCCAGGTAATCCTCGCGGAAGTGCTTGATGGTGGCCACTACCGGGTTGACGGCGAACTCTCCCAGTGCACACAGGGTGATCCCGGCCATCTGCCCGGCCACATCAGCCAGGATGTCGATATCCTTTTCGGATTGCACCCGCCCGCCGAGCAGGGCGCGGTAACGCATCTTGCTCCAGTACGTCCCTTCGCGGCACGGCGTGCATTTGCCGCAACTTTCGTGAGAGAAGAATTCCATCATCTTGGCCGCCGCCCAGGCCATGTTGACCGTCTCATCCAGCAGGATGATCGAGGCCGAGCCGAGCGTCGAACCGATCTGGGCCACCGCTTCATAGGTCAGGGGCGTGTCCAGCACTTCGTCCGTCGCGGGCAGGACCGGCCCCGACGCGCCGGAGGGCAGGATCGCCTTGAGCCGCCGATCGTCCGGGATGCCGCCCGCGTGCTCAAAGATCAACTCGCGGAAGGTGATGCCCAGCGGCAGCTCGTAGTTGCCAGGCCGGGCCACATGCCCGCTCAGGCAGTAGATCTTGGGGCCGGGGCTTTCCGGCGTGCCGATCTGTTTGTAAGCGTCCGCGCCGTGCGTGATGATCCAGGGCACGTTGGTCAGCGTCTCCACGTTGTTGACAACCGTCGCCTCGTAGTAGAGGCCGCCGCCCTTCTGCGCCGGGAAGGGTGGGCGTACGCGCGGCTGGCCCAGCAACCCCTGCAGGCTGTTGAGCAGCGCCGATTCTTCCCCGCAGATATAGGCGCCTGCGCCCAGATGGGTGTACATCTCGCACGACCAGCCGGAGCCGAGGATATCCTGGCCCAGAAAGCCCGCCTCGCGGACGGCGGCGATATGCTGATCCAGCTCGTGGGCCAGGTCCCAGAATTCACCGCGGCAGTAGACATAGATGGCTTTTGCCTGGATGGCATAGGCGGCGATCAGCGCGCCTTCGATCAGCTGGTACGGGTTCTTTTCCAGAATCTCGCGGTCTTTGAACGTGCCCGGTTCGGATTCATCGGCGTTGACCACGACGTATTTGATCGGCTCATTCTTGGGAATGAAGCTCCACTTAACGCCGGTCGGGAAGCCCGCGCCGCCGCGCCCGCGCAGGTTGGAGGCTTTGACCACCTCGATCACCTCGTCGGGCGTCATCGCTGTGACTGCTTTCCGGAACGCCTCAAAGCCGCCATGCTGCCGGTAAACCTCAAGGCGGTGGATGTTCTCGATGTCCCGATGCCGCAGTAGGATGTGCTGCTCCACTTGGTACGCTCCCTGAGTAAGCCCGCGCTACCGGGTACCGGCTTGCCGCGTAACCGCCACAAGACCGGACGATGACCTGGACTGGGTACTGCACGGGAATTATAGCAAGACCATCGCATTTTTCCGAATGGCCGCCTGCGCCGAATCCAACCGTCCCCGACCTCCCGCTCTCCCGGCCCCCTGACCTGCGAGTCTCCTGATGATCTCCCGCTCTCGCGGTACAATCAGGGTCATTCAACAACTACGACCGGTTTCATCGGCGGGGTGATCCCGCCCGGAGCAAGGGGGTATTCATCATGCGCGTGGTGATCATTGGCGGCAGCGGCCATGTGGGCACTTACCTGATCCCGCGTCTGGTCGAGGCCGGGCATGAAGTCGTCAACGTCAGCCGGGGACGCCGGGAACCGTACCAGCCGCACGCGGCCTGGGCGCAGGTGCAAACGGTCACGCTCGATCGGGAGGCTGAAGAGCACGCCGGGACATTCGGGTCGCGCATCGTCGCGTTGCACCCCGATGTCGTCATCGACATGATCTGCTTCACCCTGGATAGCGCCCGCCACCTGGTGGAAGCCCTGCGCCGGCATGTCCTGCACTTCCTTCACTGCGGCACGATCTGGGTGCATGGGCCGAGCGTCCAGGTGCCGACGACCGAAACTCAGCCACGCCGCCCCTTCGGCGAGTATGGCATCCAGAAGGCCGCCATTGAGGCCTACCTGCTGCGCGAAGCCCGGCTGAACAACTTCCCCGCCACCTGCCTGCATCCAGGGCATATCGTCGGGCCGGGCTGGGTGCCGCTTAACCCGCAGGGCAACTTCAACCCGGCCATCTACGAGAAGCTGGCGCACGGCGAGGAAGTCACCCTGCCCAACATCGGCATGGAAACCGTCCATCATGTCCACGCCGATGATGTGGCTCAGAGCTTTATGTGCGCCCTGGCCAACTGGAGCGAGGCCGTTGGCGAAAGCTTCCATGTTGTCTCCGAGGCGGCGCTGACCCTGCGCGGCTACGCGGAGACGGTGGCCGGCTGGTTCGGCCAGGAAGCCCGGCTGCGTTACCTGCCCTGGGACACCTGGAAGGAAACCGTCTCGCCGGAAGACGCGCAGGCCACCTGGGATCACATCGCCCACAGTCCCAACTGCAGCATCGAGAAGGCGCAGCGCCTGATCGGCTACCGCCCGCGCTACAGCTCGCTGCAGGCGGTCAAGGAATCGCTGGAGTGGCTGGTCGCCAATGACCAGCTCAGGCTATAGGCCCGCCGAGGAGAAGCCGGGCGTGCCGGAAATCATCCGTTTTGAAGAACTGACCTGGCCGGAAGTCGCCGCGCTGCCGCGCGACCTGCCGCTGGTGCTGCCGCTGGGTGAAGGCTACGCCCCGGCAGCGATCGCCGCCGCCCTGGGCGCAGAGGCGTTCGCCCTGCTCCCGGCGCTGCCCTACGGCTGGGCGGGGAGCGCCGTCTCCGTCGAGCCGGACTTGCTGCGTCGCGTCGTGGCCGGGATTTTCAGCGGCCCGGCAGAAGACGGCTTCAGCCGCCTGATCGCCGTCCATAGCGGCACGGAGGCCCTCGCCGCACCGGGCATTGAGCACCTCCGGCTGGATCGCGCGGCGCGGGCGGAAGCCGGGATCGACGCCTCGCCGCAGCGCGTGATCCTGATCCCCTGCGGGCATACCGAACAACATGGCTACCACCTGCCGCTGAACACCGATACCGTGATCATCGACGCCATTGCCCGCGGCGTAGTTGCCGCCATCCCGGAGGAGGCGGCCATGCTGCCGACGCTGCCCTATGGCGTCAGCACCCACCGCGCCAGCTTCGCCGGAACCTTCAACATGGGCGGGCGAGTCTTTGAGGATTTCCTGCTGGCGGTAGTGGCGGCGCTGGTGGAACGCGGCGCCGACCGCCTGTACCTGATCAGCGGGCACGGCGGCAATGTTTCCTTCCTGGTCAACGTGGTCAAATATGCCGGGGAACGGCATCCGGGCATCTTTGCCGCCACAGCCTGGCTGCATACCTCCGGCTACCTGGCCGCGCCGATTCTGGTCCGTTACCGCCGTTCCGGGCGGGGCGGGATGGGCCATGCATGCGAACTGGAGACATCCTATATGCTCCACCTGCGCCCGGAACTCTGCCGCATGGATCGCGTGGTTGACGAGACGGACTTCATCAGCACGCCCAACTACTACATGGACTGGATCGAAGGCGGCGACCTGATCGCCAACCCGCCCTGGACGGATGACACGCGGACGGGCAGCTACGGCGCGGGCAGCCTGGCCACCGCCGAGAATGGGGCGCGCTGGCTGGAGGCCGCCATCGCCGAGAAGATCGGCCACGTACGCGAGATTCACGAGCAACAAACCCGTCGCCTGGCCCGCCGGGCGCAACAACAGCTTCACCGCTAACGAGGACAGCCATGCTTGCCAGACGAATCATCCCGTGCCTGGATATCAAAGACGGTCGCGTGGTCAAGGGCGTCAACTTCGTTGATCTGCGCGACGCTGGCGACCCGGTGGAACACGCCCTCGTCTACGACCGCGAAGGCGCTGATGAGCTGGTCCTGCTGGATATCACCGCCTCCCATGAGGGGCGCGATATCATGCTGGACGTCGTGCGGCGGGTAGCGGAGAACATCTTCATCCCCTTTTGCGTCGGCGGCGGCATCCGCACCCTCGACGACATGCGGGCGACCCTGCTGGCCGGCGCGGACAAGGTCTCGGTCAACAGCGCGGCGGTGCGCAACCCGGCAATAATCAGCGAAGGGGCGCTCCGCTTTGGCAGCCAGTGCATCGTCGTGGCCATCGATCCCCGGCGCATCGATGGCCGCTGGATCGTCCACATCAACGGCGGGCGCATCCCGACCGATAAAGAGGCCGTCGCCTGGGCCAGAGAAGTGGAAGCGCGTGGCGCAGGCGAAATCCTGCTAACCAGCATGGATCGTGACGGCACGCAGATCGGCTACGATATTGAACTGACGCAGGCCGTCAGCGCCGCGGTCAGCATCCCCGTGATTGCCTCCGGCGGCGCGGGACGGCTGGAACACTTCAAAGAAGCGCTGACGGTCGGCGGCGCGGATGCCGCGCTGGCGGCCAGTCTGTTCCACTTCCGGACACTCTCAGTGCGGCAGGTCAAGGCGTACCTGGCGGAACAGGGTGTGCCGGTACGCCCGGTTTGAAGCGGCCCCACCTGGCCAGAAAAGGGATCATTGCGGACGAGCCAGCGGCTGCACCGGGAATCAATACCGGGGGCATGTGTGCCCCCGGTTCCTGATGAATAGTGCGGGTCGTCAGCTGCCGATCGGGCAGCCCCATCCAGAAATGGCGGTTGCCGTCCTGTCAATACAATTGCGGTTCGGCCCCGGTCATGGCGACCGGCGCCACGTCCTGAGAATTACCGGTCGTTGTCGCAGCGCCGCCGGTTGCCTGTA
>JAIOAT010000098.1 GCA_019873685.1 Chloroflexota bacterium | reverse complement strand
TGATCTTCGCCTGGCGGCTGAGCCGCCGGTCAAGCGCGATTGTTGCGGCGCTGGCCGGACTGCTGGCCGGGCTGGCTGCCTTCACCAAGAACGGCGCGCTGTTGATCCCGGCAGCGCTGACCGGGTGGGTCATCTTCACGCAGTGGCGCAGAGGCACAGGAGCAGGGCGGGCCATCAGCGGACGGGAGACGGCGCTGATAGCAGGTGGAGTGCTCGTGGCGGCGGGGCCGTGGTACGTCCACGCCCTGCTGGCCTACGGCTACCTGATCCCGCCCACCGGCTGGACCGGCCAGGCCAGCCGGACGCTGGCTATGTTGCTCGGCCCGGCGCTGACGCCGTCGCACTTTCTGCTGGGCGGTGTGCTGGGAGTTGCGGGCGCGGGCTGGCAGGCCGTCCGCTTGTGGCGGGCGCGCCCCGCCCTGGAGCCGCGCGCCGCGTTGCTACTGGGCTTTGGCGTCCCGTTCTGGCTGGTCTGGTGGCTGCTGTTCAGCTACGACCTGCGCTTCCTGCTGCTGATCTGGGGCGTCTTTGCCGTGATGGGCGCTGACCTGCTGCTGGCCGCCGCCGGATGGATGATCCGTCAGGGCTGGCTAGCCCGCACCGGCTGGCTGATGCGCGTCGCGCTGCCGCTGGCTGTGATCCTGCTGGCGCTGCCCGCCGCGCGGATGGCCGTCGATCACAAACCGGAAATCCTGCAGGACCCGTTCATGAGCGACGACGCCCGGCATGCCGTCCAGCTTGGCGGGCGCTGGGCGGTGATTCGCTGGCTGCGAACCGAAGCGCCGCCGGGATCAGCGGTGCTGTTTGCTGAGTACCACTTCTACTACGCCCTGATGCAGGCCGATCTGCGCCTGAGCCAGCTGGACGCCGCCGACCGGGCTACGGTGACCGCCCATGACTACTGGATCGCCGGGCCGGGCCAGCCGGAACCGCCATGGGCCGCCGAAGCCGGCCTGCGCGAAATCCTGGCGGCGGAAGGCTACCGGCTGTACGAAGTCCCGTGAACAAGGAGGTTAGGGGTAAGAGCAAAAAACAAACATCAGCCTAACACGGGCATGGTTCTTACCCGGAAGATGTACCCCGAGCACAGTTCTTGACAGTCACTACCCAGGCTTGAATAGCTGGCGGCGATCCCAGGCAAAGAGCTTGATTCTCATGCCCCCCGTATACCCGTGCCCTAAACCTATCCACCCCCGCTTAATCCGCCGTTGCCGGGGTGCGACACCGTGCGGTATAATCCCCCCGACAATAAAAGCGATGAGTGTCTATTAAAAACACAGGCGGAGCGGAATCACAACACCAGCATGGAACGAACAGCCATCTACCCCTTCACCGCGATTGTCGGCCAGGAACGCATGAAACGCGCGCTCATCCTCAACGCGGTCAACCCGCGCATCGGCGGCGTGCTCATCCGTGGGGAGCGCGGTACGGCCAAATCCACCGCCGCCCGCGCCCTGGCCGCCCTGTTGCCGGAGGAAACGGTCGTTGCCACGTGCCGTTTCGGCTGCGACCCACACCACCCCGAGCACTTCTGCGACGAATGTCGTGAACGGGCCAGTCGCGGTGAGGAGTTGCCGGTCGCGCTGCGCCGCACCCCCTTCGTCGACCTGCCGGTCAGCGCCACCGAGGATCGCGTCGTCGGCACCCTGGACATCGAAAAAGCCATCCAGAGAGGCGAGCGGCACTTTGAACCGGGTGTGCTGGCCGCCGCTAACCGCGGCGTGCTTTATGTAGACGAGGTCAACCTGCTCGACGACCATGTCGTTGACCTGTTGCTCGATTCGGCGGCGATGGGCGTGAACGTCGTTGAACGGGAAGGCATCAGCTTTCAGCACCCGGCTCGCTTCATCCTGGTCGGCACGATGAACCCGGAGGAAGGCGACCTGCGCCCGCAGTTGCTGGATCGCTTCGCCCTGTCCGTGGAAGTGCGCGGGCTGGAAGAACCACGCCAGCGCATGATGATCCTGCAGCGGCACATCGCCTTTGAGGAAGACCCGGTGGCCTTCCACAACCAGTGGCTGCCCCAGGAACAGGAACTGGGCGAGCGGATCACCCGCGCCCGCCAGATCGTGGATCGCGTCACCTACACCTCCCGCGATCTGTTCACCATCGCTAACCTGACCGGCGCGCTCAAGATCGATGGTCACCGCGCCGACCTGGTTATCCTCAAGACTGCCCGCGCCCACGCCGCCTTTGAAGGCCGGGCGGCCATCACCGAGCGCGATATCCTGCTGGCCGCTGAACTGGCTATCCCGCACCGCCTCAAGCGCGGCCCCTTCCAGGACGCTCAGGTCAACATGGCCGAACTGGAGGAGCGCGTGGAGCAGATCAGCTCCGAATGGCAGGGCGACGAAGTTCCCATCGATCCGATGGAGGAAACCACACCGGTCAAAAAAAAAGCAATGAGGTGACGCAGGAGCCACGCGAGGACACCCCCGATCATGGCGAGGCTGATGCGTCACCGCAACGCATTTTTGATCATCAGGATGCCTACTGGTGGGAAGGCGGCAAGAAGGTCGACGCCAAGGGCGAGTTCGACCCGCGCAGCCTCGATACGCCGCTTGACCGCCTGACGCGCCGCAATGCCGGTCGTCGCAGCAGCACCCGCACTGATCGCAAGCGTGGCCGTTACATCCAGGCCCGCCCCTTCCGCCCCGGCGAACGCAAGACCGACCTGGCCTTTGACGCCACGCTACGCGCCGCCGCGCCTTACCAGAAGCGCCGCCGCGCCGCCACTGCCAGGCCAGCCCTGGCCTACACCATCCGCAGCGAAGACCTGCAGCGCAAGATTCGCGTGCGGAAAGCCTCTAACCTGGTGCTATTCGTGGTTGACGCCTCCTGGAGCATGGCCGTCTCCGAACGGATGCAGGCCACCAAGGGCGCGATCATGTCCCTGCTGACCGACGCCTACCAGCGCCGCGACCGGGTGGGCCTGGTCGTCTTTCAAAAGAACCGGGCCACCCTGGTCCTCAAGCCCACCAATTCGGTCACCCTGGCCAAGAAGGCCCTGAGCGATATCCCCGTTGGCGGCAAGACCCCGCTTTCCGCCGGTCTGATCCTGGCCTATGAGATCATCCGCCAGGAGCGCATCCTGCATCCTGATGTGATGCCGCTGATGATCCTGCTGACAGATGGCGCGGGCAATGTCAGCCTGACCGACCTGCCCCCGCAGGAAGAAGCGCAACTGGCCGCGTCGCGCTTCAAGCATGATGCCATCCGCACAGTGACAATCAACATGGAGCATGCCGCTTTTGACCAGGGCCTGGCCCAGCAGATCGCCGATGCTATGGGCGGGCCGTGCTACACCCTGGCCGAACTCAAGGCCGACGCCCTGTACCATACCGTCCGCCAGGAGCTGGAGCAGGCTCCCTGATGGCAGCATAACAGCACACAGGGCGATCCGTGATGTGTCCCCCTGGGCGGTCAGTCAGGGTTGTGCAGGAAAGAACGGCTTTCAGTCGCCAGCGGTACCGGCCAGCAGGGCGTCCCCTTCGTGGCTGGCTTCCTGTAGCGCCACCGATTCGCGCACATTGATCCGGCCCAGCAGGATCAGTGCGCCCACCAGCAGCGCTCCCTCAAGTGCAAAGACTGTTCCATAGGCGATCAGCGGGCTGCCTGTTAGCGCCCGGATCGTATCCACGATCGCGCCGCCAAACAGGTTCCCGACCGCCTCGCCCAGTTCCGCCGCCGTCCCCCACACGCCCATCAGGAACCCGGCGCGCACAACCGTAGTGAAGTCAATCACGGCGGCCATTGAACCGGCGAAGGCCAGCCCTGTCCCGACACCCAGGATCAGCACCAGCCCTCGGAACAGCCCGGTGCTCCCGACCACACCAGCTACGATCAGGCCCAGAAAGATCAGCACATTGGCCTGCAGGCCAACCCGCAGCACCGCCCGGTAACCGAAACGCTTGAGCAACCAGCCGCCGCCCAGAGCCATTGCCAGAATCGCCCCCGTCCCCCACAGGGAAGTCAGGCGGGTTGTCTCAGCCACGCTCATCCCCAGCACCAGCGCCCCGTATGGCTCAAGCAGGATTTCCTGAGTCTGGGTGCCAACGATCGCCAGCATCACAAATACGAAGAACAGCCGCGCCTGGCGATCCGCCCACACCAGCCGCCGGAAGGTCTGCCAGAAGGGCACGCGACGCGCCTGTTCCGCCGCCGCCTGTACCAGCGGTCGGCGCGGCTCCTGCCGGATCACGGCCAGGGCCGCCAGCGTAAAGGCCAGCAGCGCCAGGCCAAAGGCCACCGCCAGCAATCGCTCAATGCTGAACGGCTCCAGCAGCCGCCCCAGCCCGATCGCGCCGCCGATGATGCCCACGAACATCGGCAGCTTGTAGAGCGTAATCGCCCGCGAGCGGGCGACGCCTTCGAACCGGTCGGCGATCAGCGCTTCGAAGGTATTGCTGGAAAGATGCTTGCCCACCCCGTAGGCCATGAAAGCGACCAGCAACCCCAGCCCGGCCAGCACCGTGCGCGTCCCCGCGCCTGCGGCCAGCGTCGTCGCCGCCAGGACACCCCCAGCGCTGAACAGGGCGCCAAGCACAATGTACGGTTCCCGGCGCAGCCCGCGCAGCGGCGCTGCATCAGAGCGGTAACCGAGCCACATCCGCAGCGGGGAGAGCAACAGCGGCACGGCCAGGAACAACCCCACCAGCGTCGCCGGAATCGCCAGCTCCACGATCATCACCCGGTTCAGCGTGCCCGTCACAAATACGCCGGTCAGCCCCAGCGCAAACGGGAAGAAACCCATCCGCCCAAGATTGGCGATCCGTCCGAAGGTCATAAGGCAGTCTCCCCTGCAAGCCCATAAAAATATCAAAAACTTGACAATTTTTTACCAGAAATCTACAGATTTTCAACACAATTGGGAAAGACACATGAGATTCTCATGTTTTGGAAAGGGGAATTCGGGAGTCTGCCAACAACCGGAGAGCACACCTACAGCGTATCGAGGAAAGCGAAGACCGCCCCGTAGAAGATTTCAGGCAGGGACCACATCAGGGGATGGTCGCCGCCGTTAGCGCAGAACGGGCAACAATCCAGAGAGCGCCAGCGCCTGGCTCGCGGCGCTCAGATCATGCCATGGGCGCGGTACCAGTCATAGGTATCCCGCAGGCTCTGCTGGATCGCGATCTTCGGCTCGCCCAGTTCTTCCCAGGCCTTCTGGCAGTTGAAGTAAAGATGCCGTCCGCTGAGCCGCACCTGGTTGCCATCGGCGGGGATGGGGATGCCCAGCGCCCGGCCCAGATCGATTGCCGCTCCCAGAAGCGGCATAGCTTCCGGCGGCAGGTACAGACATGGCGGGCGAACGCCAACCACATTCGCGATCAGCCGAATCCAGGCGCGATGGCTCAGGTCGACCGCGCCGAGCAGGTAGCGCTCGGCCACCCGCCCGCGCTCCGCGGCAGCCACATGCGCCGCCGCTACATCGCGTACATCGATCAGCGTCACACCCCCCGGTGGGATGACTGGTAGATGCCCTTTGCTGACTTCGATCAACAGGCTACCGGCTCCCAGATACACATCGCCGGGGCCGGTCACCACGGCCGGGTTGAGAATCACGCAGTCCAGCCCGGCGATCACCGCCTTGAGCACCTCGATTTCCGCCAGGAACTTGCTGTGGGCGTAGGGAAAGGCCGCTGGCGACAGGTTGAAAGTAACTGTCTCATCCGCCGGGAAGCCGTCCTCGCGCATACCAACCGCCGAGGCGCTGCTGGTGAAGATCAGCCGTTTGACGCCCGCCCGCCGGGCCGCTGCCAGCACATTCCGCGTGCCATCCACATTGACCCGGTAGAGCCGTTCCACCGGCTGCCGCCAGTAATCGGAGACAGCGGCCACATGAAAGACCCACTCGCAGCCATCGAGCGCCGCTTCCAGCGAGGCTGGATCGAGCACATCGCCGATCACCGGCTCATAACCCTGCACGTCTTCCAGCGCGGCGGTGGCGCTGGTCGTGCGCCGCAGGGCGCGCACCTGATGCCCGGCTGCCAGCAAAGCCCGTACCACATGCGCGCCGATGAAGCCGGTGCTGCCTGTCACAAGCGCCCTGACCATTGGCTCATCACCCCTTCCGCTGCCGATGCGCCACCCAGCGCGGCATCCCACACCCGTTATTCTACCCCGCCCTGCCGCGCGGCCAATAGCGTTGCATTCCGGGCGACCTTTTGCCAAGATTACGCCAGTAACCGATTGGCGTTGCGCAGTGAAACGGACTGACGATGTTCCCTGATACCCTCCCTTTAACTGGCTTTCAGGCGCTGATCATCCGTGGCGGTCTGGTCATCGTGGTGGTCGCCGGGCTGTGGCTGGCCCAGCGCGTTCTGTTCCGGCTGATCTTGCCCCGTCTGCGCCGGCTGACCCGCAGCATGAGCACTGAAGCCGATGACGTCCTGCTGGATACAGTACGCATGCCGGTGCAGTTACTGATCTGGGCGCTGGCGGTCGCCGCCGCCTCGGCGATCCTGTGGGTGGAGCCACCCGCCTTTGCTGCCAACCTGACCCGCACGCTGGTCATTGTGGCCGCCTTCGCCGCGCTGTACAAGGGAATCGGGCTGATCATGCGCTCAGCACGCGGCCTGGCAACAGTCACCGGCGTCCACATTGACGAACAACTCCTGCCTTTCCTGCGCACGATGCTCAAGGCGCTGGTGGTCATCCTGGCCATCCTGACCGTGCTGGGCGAGTGGCAATATGATATCGGCGGTCTGATCGCCGGGCTGGGCGTCAGCGGGCTAGCTGTCGCCCTGGCTGCCGAAAACACGGTCGCAAATGTATTCGGCTTCGCTACCATCGTTGGCGACCGGCCACTGGCCATCGGGGAGTACATCAGCACGCCCGATGTCACCGGCCTTGTCGAGCATGTCGGCTTCCGCACCACACGCATCCGCCAGCTTGATCGCGCGCTGGTTACCATCCCCAA
>JAIOAT010000097.1 GCA_019873685.1 Chloroflexota bacterium | reverse complement strand
ATGCCGTGGTCGTAGCCAGCGCCGGTGATGGCTCGACTATGCTGCAGAATATGCGCGTGCCGATCGCTGACCTGCCGTGGTTAGAGGTGTTGCGCAGCGGGGAGATTCTGATCATCCCGGATTTGCTGCAAGTGGAGGCCACCTCCAGCATGATGGAACGGCTTATCCAGGAGGGCATACGCGCTGTTATGGTGGCTCCCATGCTGATGGAAGGGCAGTTGCTGGGCTTTCTCAGTCTGAACTCAGCGACGCCCGGTTTCTTCACCGCTGAGCACCGGGAGATCGTGGAGGAGAAGGCCAACGTCCTGGCTATTGCGTTGCACCAGATTTACCTGCGTGAACGAGTCTACCGCCAGAACCTGGAACTGGAGCAGCGCGTGGCGGAGCGCACCGCCCAGCTGGAGGCCAAGAACCGCGAACTGGAGACCTTTACCTACACCGTGTCGCACGATCTCAAGGCGCCGCTGCGCGGTATCGATGGTTACAGCCGCCTGTTGCTGGAAGATTACCTGGATCGGCTGGGCGAAGAGGGACGTTACTTCCTGCAAAGCATCCGCGCGGCGGCCAACCAGATGAACGAACTGATCGAGGATCTGCTGGCCTACTCCCGTCTGGAACGGCGACCGCTGAAAACCGACCAGGTTGGCGTGCAACGGCTGGCGCAAGCGCTGGTCGCCGAGCGCGCTGTGGAGATCAAGGAGCGCGGAGTGCGCGCCACTCTGGCGGTGCCGGATGTGACGGTCACTGCCGATCCCGATGGGCTGGCCATGGCGCTGCGCAACCTGCTGGACAACGCTCTGAAGTTCACCGCCAAGGTCGAAGCGCCGGCCATTGAAATCGGCGGGCGCGAAACAGCAGAAACCTGTATCCTATGGGTGCGCGATAACGGCATCGGCTTTGACATGAAGTACCACGACCGCATCCTGCAAATCTTCCAGCGCCTGCATCGGAGCGAAGATTACCCCGGCACGGGCATCGGCCTGGCCATCGTGCAAAAAGCCATGGAGCGGATGGGCGGCCGGGTCTGGGCTGAAAGCGAACCCGGCCACGGCGCGACTTTCTACCTGGAGGTGCCAAAATGACTTCTCTTAATCGTCCCATCCTGCTTGTGGAAGACAACCCGATGGATGTCGACCTGACGAAGCGGGCCTTTGCCCGGCGCAAGCTGGCCAACCCCCTTGAGGTCGCCCGCGATGGCGAAGAAGCGCTGGCGTGGATGGCCCGCTGGGAAGCCGGCGAGCCGCTGCCCGCCCTGATCCTGCTGGACCTGAAACTGCCCAAAGTTGACGGCTTGGAAGTGCTCCGCCAGCTCAAGTCCCACCCAACCTTTCGCGCCATTCCGGTGGTGATCCTGACGACCTCCGCTGAAGATCGCGATATTCAGCAGGCTTACCAGCTGGGCGTCAATTCCTATATTGTCAAGCCGGTTGATTTCGCCAAGTTCATGGAAGTGGTCGAACAGGTGGATCTGTACTGGACGGTGCTCAACAAGCCTTTGCATGGGTCGGAATAAAATGCCGGGTAGTCCAGGTGCAGGGGAAGAAAGCATAGCGTAATGAATGTCCTTTATGTGGAAGATGACCCGCGTGACGCTGACCTGGTCAGCCGCGAGCTGACCCGATCCGCGGCCCGCATCCAGCTGGAGATCGCGCCGACCCTGCAGGCGGCGCGTAACCGTCTGGCTGACCCGAACGCCAGCTACGATCTGGTGCTGGCGGACGTGCGTCTGCCCGACGGCACAGGGCTGGAACTGTTGGAAGAGATCCGCAAGCAGGCGCAGGCGCTGGCAGTGGTTATCCTGACCGGGGTCGGCGACGAGGAGACCGCCGTGGCCGCGCTCAAAGCCGGGGCGGACGACTATGTGATGAAGCGCAGCGACTACCTGGCCCGCCTGCCGCTGATTCTGGAAACTGCCCTGGAACGCTTCAAGGCCACAACAGCGCGCCGGTCGCGGTCGCTGCAAGTGCTTTATGCTGAGCATGACAGCATCGATATCGATCTGACCCGGCGCCACCTGGCGCGTTACGCCCCCCATATTCATCTGGATGTCGCCTATACCGCTCTGGAAGCCCTGCAGCGGCTCCGCGCCAGCAAGGAGGGAGGCGCGCCCTACGATGTGCTGCTGTTGGATTACCAGTTACCCGGCGTGAACGCGCTCGAGTTGCTCAAGATGCTCCAGCACGAACCTGACGTTAACCTGCCTACTGTGCTGGTGACCGGGCGCGGGGATGAAGAGGTTGCGGTTGAGGCCCTGCGGCTGGGGGCGGTGAACTACCTGGTCAAGAACCCCGGCTATCTCTTCAATCTGCCGGCAACCCTGGAGAACGCCTTCTACGGCACGGAACTGGAGCGCGAACGCGCCCGCCTGGCGGAAAGCGAGCGGCGCTTCAGGCTGCTGGCAGAAAACGCGCGCGATCTCATCTACCGCTATCGTTTCAAGCCTACGCCAGCTTTTGAATACGTTAGCCCGGCGGCGACCAGGATTCTTGGCTACACGCCCGAAGAGCATTACGCCGACCCGGAACTCGGCTTCAAGGTGGTACATCCCGACGACCGCCATCTGTTGGCCCAGGCGGCCAGCGCTGGCTATACCGGCCAGCCGCTGGTGCTGCGCTGGATCCGCAAGGATGGCGCCATCATCTGGACCGAGCAGCATAACACACCGATTTACAATGAGCAGGGTGAGTTGGTCGCCCTGGAAGGGATCGCCCGTGACATCACCCAGCGGCAGCAGGCCATAGAAGCCCTGCGTGCTTCGGAAGCGGCGGAGCGTGAGAGCCGTCAGCTGGCCGAAGCGTTCCGCGATTCTGCTGCCGCCCTGATTGGCGCGCCGGACCTCGACACGGTGATGCAGGTGATCCTGGAAAGCGTCGCCCGGGTGGTGCCCAACAGCGCGGTTAACATCATGCTGATCGAGGATGGCTATGCCCGCCCGCGCTACTGGCGCGGCTACCAGCCTGAACGAATCCCTCACATTCAGCAATTCAGTGTTTCGGTCATGGACACCCCCAACCTGCGCCAGATGGTTGAGACCCAGGCGCCATTCCTGATTTCTCATACCGACCAGTATACAGATTGGGTTCAGATACCTCTTACGGCATGGGTCAAATCTTATGTGGCCGCGCCCATCCGTTCGCGCGGGCAGGTGATCGGCTTCCTGAATCTGGATAGCGACGTGCCGGGATTCTTCACCGAGTTTCACGCCCGGCACCTGCAGGCGTTCGCCGACCAGGCGTCGCTGGCCATCGAACGCGCCCAGCTTTACGAGGAGATTCAGCGTCATGCCCGCGAACTGGAGCGGCGGGTGGCGGAGCGCACGGCTGACCTCCAGCGCAGCGAGGCGCGTTACCGGGCCATCATCGAGAGCCAGACTGACCTGGTCTGCCGCTTTCTGCCGGGGGGCATCCTGACTTTTGTCAACCAGACCTTTTGCCAGCACTTCCAGCGCAAGCCTGAAGCGTTGCTGGGCACCAGCCTGTTCGATCTCCTCCCTGCGGAGGAAGGGGCGCGGCTGGAACACCTGATTGCGTCGCTTGACCGGCAGAACCCGATCGCCACTATCGAACTCCGGGAGGTCACCGCTGACGGGCAGGAGCGGTGGTTTCACTGGAGCGAGCACATGCTGTTTGATGAGGCGGGCAATTTTTTGGAGTATCAGGCTGTCGGGCGCGATATTACGGAGCGCAAGCTCGCCGAAGAACAGCTGCGGCATATGCTGGAACAGGCGATCAGCCTGGGTGAATTGAAATCGCGGTATGCGTCGATGGCCGCCCATGACCTGCGCAGCCCGCTGGCGGCGATTAAGACCTCGGTTGATCTCCTGCAGCGCTATAGCGACCGGCTGACGGAAGAGCAGAAACGGCTCAAATATGAGAATATCCACAGCAGCATCGCCGTGATGATCGAATTGCTCGACGACATCCTGACGATGGGCCGGGTGGAATCGGGCAAACTGAAGTTCGAACCCGTTGCGCTGGACCTGACCGCTTTCTGCCAGGATGTTGTTCAGGAAGTTCGACAGGCTGTTGACCCGGAACGCCCGATTGAATTCCGTTGCCAGGACTGCAACACGGCCCGTTTGGACCCCAAGTTGCTGCGTCATATCCTGCACAACCTGCTCTCCAACGCCATGAAGTACTCCCCCGCCGGGACGCCTGTCCTTTTCACCGTGGAGTGCCGCGCCGACTCCATCGTATTGCGCGTGCAGGATCACGGCATCGGCATCCCTGAGGCTGAACAGGCTCACCTGTTCGAAACGTTCTTCCGCGCCAGTAATGCCAGAGGGGTGGCGGGCACCGGTCTGGGTCTGGCCATTGTCAGGCAGGCGGTCGAGCTACATGGCGGCGAGATCACCTGTGAGAGCCGGGAAGGGGTGGGCACGACGTTTACCGTTACCCTGCCTTGCGTGAACGCCGGGGACTGTTGAGGGACGCCTGTAACGGGCATATGATCGACGCCCTGCCCGATTCCCTGGTTGCTGCCCGGCATCCCCCTGAATACCGCCTGCACAAGTACTGGGCGCGCAAGCCGCACAATGTCGCCGCTGCCTTTCTGCACACGCTGGTGCCGCCCGGCGGCAGCGTGCTCGATCCGTTCTGCGGCAGCGGGGTGATCCTGGCGGAGGCGCGGGCGCTGGGCCTGCAGGCCACCGGCATTGATCTCAATCCTGTTGCCGCGCTGATCGCTGAGGTCACGGCCAACCCACCCGATCCGGCTACGTTCGAAGCCGCTCTGAGCACTTTCATGGCCGGGGCGCAGGCGGCGCTGGCCCCGCTGTACCGCCTGCCGGATGGCGCGGAAGTTCGCTACGCCGTGCACAGCAGTATCACGATCTGCCCTGGCTGCGCGGCGCGCGTCCGCGCCGGGGAAGCGCGGCGGGCCGGTCACGGGCGGCGTTGCCCGGCCTGTGGTGCGCGGCTGCGCTTTAACGTGCACACGCTGGTCGGGACGGAGGTTGTGGGCGTCGCTCTGATGGATGGGACGCGGCGCTCCGACCCGGCGATCCTGGCCCACCAGCAGGCCGCTGCCGGACGAGTCCAGGGCGCGCCGCAGCTGGCAGGCGGTTTCCCGGCCAATCCGCGCATCCTGGCCTGGGAGAGCATGTCCGCCGCCGACCTGTTCACGCCGCGTAACGCTGGAGCCGTCGCCGCCCTGCGTGCCCTGATCGCCGCCTGCGCCATGCCGGGTTCGCCGGAGGCGCGGGCGCTGCTGGCCCTGTTGACGGCGGCGCTGGCCGGGTGCAGCCGCCTGATCGCCTGGCGGGATGACCTGCGCGGCGGCGGCCCGGCCTGGAGTGTGCCCGGCTTCTGGGTGGCGCCGTTGCATGTGGAGCACAATCCCCTACCGCTGCTGGAATCGTGGGCGCGGCGCTACCGGCGTGGCATCCCGCGGCTTTGGGAACGCACCCGCGCCGGGCCGCCTGCTGTCGTGCTGCGCGGCGCGGCGCAGGATTTGCTGCCCACACTGGCTGCCCACGATTGTCGCTTTGACCTGGTCTTCTTTGACCCGCCTTACGGCGACTCTGTGCCATACCTGGAATACTCTGCACTGTGGAATGCTTTTCTGGGAGAGCCGGTCGAGTACGACCGCGAGATCGCTGTTTCTAACCGAGCAGCACCTCCGGCTGGCTGGGACGCCTACACTGCCGGGCTGCGCGAAGTGGCAGCCCGGAGCGTTGACCTGCTGCAGTCGGATGGCGCGCTTCTGGTCACGTTCAACAATCTGGATGGGCGGGCCTGGGTGGCGCTGCTGGCAGCCCTGCATGGGGCCGGGTTGCGCTGCGAGGCGGCCCACTATGTCGCCCCGGCGGTGATCAGCGCCAAAGCGCAGTTCGCCCCGGATGGCAGCTATCACGGCGACTTCTGGTGCGTTTTCCGGCGCGGGTCGTTGCCGGATGCGCCCGCCGCGCGCTGGCCGGGCCTGATCGCGGCGTCCATCCCGGCGGAGATCAGCGATCCGCAGCGGCGGCGACGGTTGGCCCTGCGCGCCATCCTGATGCACAATCTGCCTGCGGAAGCGGTGCTGGCCCTGGGCCAGGGACAGGAAGCATGAAGATGGGGCGTATGGAAGTGGTCATCTATCCCGATGCGGAGTCGTTCCTGGCGGTGGCCCAGGACTGGCTGGAAGCGCACGAGATCGAATATAGCCTGCAGCTGGGAATCGCCCGGCGGATGCGGGGCGCGCCACCGACGAGCGATCTTCTCTTTGCCGCGGCGACGAATGGCTGGCGGCTGGCGGCGACCGCCGTGATGACCCCGCCCTATCCGCTGTTGTTGGTCGCCGACGATCATGCTGCACTGCCGCCGCTGGTGGAAGGTCTGCTGGCCGCCGGGTGGGATGTGCCGGGTGTGACAGGACCGGTCGCGGTGGCAGATGCCTTCGCCGCTGCCTGGACGCAGACGACCGGCCAGAATGCCCGGCTGGTCAGGGATTTGCGGCTGTACTGCCTGGAGGACGTGATCCCGCCGCCGATGCCGCTAGGCCGCTTCCGCCAGGCGGTGGAGGCGGATACGCCACTGCTGGCCGAGTGGATGGCGGCTTTTGAAGCGGAAGCTACGCCCGATAGCCCGCCAGCGGGCGTTGCCGCGCTTCTGCAGGCTGTTCAAAGACGGATTGCCGCGGGCGAGATGTTCGTGTGGGAAGATGGCGGCCAGCCGGTGTCAGTGGCCGCGACCACCCGCCCGCTGCGGACATGCATCAGCATCGGGCAGGTGTACACGCCGCCAGAGCAGCGGCGCCGCGGTTACGCCACGGCCTGCGTGGCGGCGCTCAGCCAGCGGTTGCTGGATCAGGGTTGGCGGTACTGCGTACTGTTCACCGATCTGGCTAATCCGACCTCCAACAGTATCTACCAGAAGATCGGCTACTATCCGGTCTGCGACTACCGTAGCTATCGCTTCAGCTGAAGGGTTGGCGGCAGACAGAGAGGGGCCGGGAGGTCAGGAGACCGGGAGGCCCGAAAAACGGCGGGCAACCGGCGAAAACAAAGATGTCTATTCTCCCGGTTGCTAGGCCGCGTAGGTGTCCACAAAGCTGGCTACCGTCTCGAAGACCGTCTCCATCTCCTCGTCCAGGGTGAGCAGGTGGTCGCTGCGGGTCAGGCGCAGGCGGTGCAGGTGGGCAG
>JAIOAT010000096.1 GCA_019873685.1 Chloroflexota bacterium | reverse complement strand
CAAATACGTCTCCACCGCCGCCGCGCGATCCGGCGGCAACGCCGCGCGAATCTCGCCGCCAAGCTCGCGCAGTGTCTCCAGGAAGGTCAGCATCGCCAGCAGTTGGCGCGGGGAGAAGAAGTCAGCCCAGGTTGGCATCCCGTAAATCAGCGGGCGCGGATCGTTGCTGACTTCAGGGTAAGGCTCACGTGGCACCAATCCCGCCGCTTCCCAGCGCGGCAGGTTCTCCGCCAGCGCGATCTCAGCGCGGCGCACGCCCTCCAGGTCGGCGGCGGTCGGCGCGCGGAAGTCGAAGCCGCCCGACCGCTTGACGGCCACCGCGTAGAGCATCTGCCCCATGCGCCCGGCCTGCGCCTCGCGCTTGATGGTGTCCCCTTCAATCGCCTCGCCCGTCCAGGGCGAAAGGCCTACGCCCCCGCTGACCGTGCCCGCGTTCGGGTCGAAGTCGATGGCGTCACCGCGTTTGATGACGAACTGCGGCGCATCCCACGCGGGATCGGCCACCAGCTTCACGGCGACCGGCTCATCACCCCGGCTCAGCCACCAGTTGGGCGAGAGCGGCACGGGCTTGCCGGTCACCGGGCAGGCCACCGTCCGCGCCCAGAGGTAGGCGAAGATGCTCTCACCGGGCTGCTTGGGGAAGTATTCCGCCAGCCGCGCCTCGACGCGCCGCGCCCACTCACTGCCCCACTGCTGAATATCCGCCGCCAGCCCGACGCCAAAGCGCGCCGGGTAGTCCAGCGTGGCCTTGAGGATGACCGAGGCGACCGGGTTCAGTTCGTTGGCGTAGGTGGTGAAGCCGTAGCGCAGCGCCTCAAACGGGATCGAGCCGCCGCCCGCCGTCACGTCCATCACGCTCAGGTCGCGCGCGCCCCAGGTGTACTCCAGCAGGTCGCGCAGCAGCGTCAGGTCTTCCGGGGACGGGTTGACGGTGAAGGCGCGCGGCGCGCCGCCGTAAGGACCACCCTGGATGGTGATGTTGCGCTCTTTGGCCCACTGGATCAGCTTGCGCCCGGCCACCGGATCGCCACGGATGCCCAGCAGGTGCACGAACCAGGCGCGGTAGCTCTCCTCGTCGGGGAAGCGCTGCCGCAGGCGCTCCGGCCAGTCCGCCGACCACTGCGGCAGCACGCCGGCCAGGATCGCCGCCCGGCTGACGGTCAGCGGGCGGCGCGCCCACCAGACATGCAGGCGAATAGGTGCGGGAAAAGGTGTTCCAAACGAGTGTTCGCGCTGGCTCTCAGCGCCGACGGCCGCAAAGGGCAGCCAGTCTTCGATCAGGACGGCGGGGCGTGGGGACATCTCAGTCTTCCTTCTATCTGTACAGCGTCATCCGGCGGGGCAGGCCACGGATGGCGGCAAATACCGACCGGGGTGAGCGCTTCGATCAGCGGGGCGGGGCGGTCTGCCCGCCGCGCCGGCGCAGGCTATGAGGACGGGTTACCCGCCCGGTCTGCCGGGCGCGATCACGGAGGGGGCTTCAAAGCGGGCGAAAGGCTCCCCGTCGAAGGTAGCCGCCTGCTTCAGTTCATGCGCCGCCATCCCGGAGGCCCGCCCGCTGACGGTTGGCGCCTGGCAGCGTGATCATCCACAGATCCGCCTTTCTTCCGCGCTACCGTGATCTCTCCGCAAGAACATTGTATCGGAGTATTAAGCGTACTTCCAGCACAGCCGGGGAGCGCTTCCACGACCGGGCGCGGCGCCCCCGGCGGCCCTCAGAATCGTTATGCGCCGGTGAGCTGGCGGCGGATTTCATTGACCAGGGCCTTCTCGCGGTAAGACAGGAAGCTCTCAAAGTCATCCGTACGCATGGCCTGCAGGGCGTCCTTTGGTATCCATGCTCTACTCCGCAGACAAGAGAACGCGCAGCGCCTGCTGGGCGCGGCCACTGATGAACGGGTTGGTGCACTTGCTATACCAGTAATAGGCTTCTTCGGAGGGCATGGCCCGCAACTCGCGGGAGATCGCCTCGATGCGGTCCAGGCGGGAAAGCGGAGCAATGGTCAGGAACAGCAGCCCCAGCCGCAGGCCAGTTTCCTCGTCCAGGCGGAAGGGTTTGTGCCGTCGGGGGGAAAGCTCGGTGGCCTTATACCCGCTGCGGCGCAGGGCTTCCAGAACGTGGTCGGCCACAGCCTGCAGCTTGAGGCCGGTCAGGGCCACAATCCGGCGGGCTTCCGGCGGGGTGCCGTTGGTTCTGACCGGCCACTGGTAGAGGGCCAGGGTATAACTCTGGGCGTCACGCGGTTCGACGCGCAGTTCAAAGGGCCGGTCCGGGTCATAAGTGGGCGATTGTGGCGGGGATGGCGCGGGTTGCGGCGCGGATTGCGGCGCGGATTGCGGCGCTGAGGGCGGAGCCAGGTAGGCGGGGACCGGCGCGCCATGCAACACGTCATCGGGCAGGTCAAATAGCCCCATTCGCCCGCGCATAGGAATCGGTTCTGGCAGACGCCGGGGGTTAGCCAGTCGCCAGCCGTACACATCGCCCGGCCATTCGCCGGGGTCAAGGTGCTGATCCCGCATGGCGGCGAAGCTGGCGTGGTCAAAGGTGACCATATCCACAATTTCGACCATGCCAACGATCGCCCCCCGGATCAGGGTGGCCGGGTCAATGTTGTAGGCGTCACAGCCTTCCTGCGCCAGGGTACTGGCGGCGTGGATCAGGATCGGGCCACGGTAGTGGGTCAGCCAGGTACGCAGTTCGATCGTCTTGCGTCCCTGCAGGATCAGCTCCGCCCAGGGCTGGCGGATGGAGAGGGCCTTCATAGGCGTTCTTTCTCATCAAACGGCTCGGCGTCAACGATCATGTGACCAAAGCTGAACTGGACGAATACGTCATGGATCGTCCGGAACTGATCGCCCCGCACGTCCAGGCCGTCGGGGAAATCGACGCGCAGGGTAGTGCGGGCGCTGAGCCTGCGCGCTTCCTGGGCAAAAGCGTCGGTCACCTGCTTGAGACGCTTATAGCGATCCCAACCACCGTTGAAGGTGACAGAGAACTGCTCGTCGCCATCAAACTCCGCCGTCAGGGTCAGGTCTACCCGGAAGCGCCCTTTGCCCATCTGCGGGATGGCCATCCCGAGCGCCCGCACTTCGTTCGCGCCCTGCTGATCGTCGCCCTGGATGCTGATAGTCAGCGTACGTAACCGGGCGATCTTCTCATCCGCACAGATATCGACCACGCGCTGGAAGGCCTGACCGGGCGCGCCTTCGCCACGAATGGATACCGTCTTAAACGGCGTAATGAGCGGGGACCGGCCACAGGTACATTCGCTCACCAGATTCCCGCACACGGGGCAGCGTGCAGGCTCTGGGGGCGGAGCAATATCCGTCACACCAGCAATCGGCCAGCCAAGGCGAGCATATTCTTCAGGGGCATAGAGGAAAGTTTCCTCGCTGATCTGGATACTGGGTTGTGGTGAACTGGCGTTGTAACCCTTTTGCCCAGCGGCATCGTAGTACACCCAAACACCCTGCTCGATGCCATTGCGGATAGTCTTTTTGAGCTGGTTGACATCCAGCAACATGCGCAGGTTCATCTTACGGGCAAAGGCTTTGCGCAGGTCTTCGGTGGTGAGGTGAGTCTGCCCCTGTTCCCAGGCTTTGGACCTGACAAACTTGGCCTGAAGCGGGGGTGAGTCGTGGGTTTGCACTTTCTCGAGCGTTCTCAAAACGCGCAGCACCACCTCGCCCTGGTCGACGTTGACCTCGCCCTGGTCCTGAACCTGCAACTGCTCGCGGGCCAGGTTGCTGTGGGCCTGGGGGGCGTCGCCGCTGGGATAGTACAGCCAGCGGTAGGCCTTGGTGATCGCCACCCGCACTTCCAGTTCGGCGCCTCCCCCCATCTCTTTGAGCTTCCGCTTCTGCTCCTCGTAGAAATCGTGCAAACGCTGAGCATCATTGAGGATGCGAGAGATAGCGAGATAACGCTGGGCATTAGTGACCATGTTGTCAACCTGATCCTGGTCGGCGACCAGAAAAACCAGGTTGTTCTTGTAGACACGGTAGCCTTCCTGTGCGCCTGTGTGGTTGAACAGACGCGCAACCAGATCAGGCGGGGCTACGCTCTGCGTAGTAGTGGTTGCCGCATCGTAATGGACGATGACCAGCTTTGGCTCGCCGGCGTCGTCATCCACGTCGGCTGGCTCGCTGGGGAAATACACAGGCTTCAAGAAGCCTTTCCGCCAGACCAGCCGGATACGCCGGTCAAGCTCCATTTTGGCTGCGACTTTGCCAACCAGGTCCATCTCATCTTCGATGATCTTATTGAGCGAGACCTCCGGCTTGAACCGGTAGCGGTGGCCGTCATATTCGAAGTACCAGCCCTTTTCCACCAGGCGCTCAGCGGCGCGGCGGATGAGTGCCGGGTCATCGCCGGGCGTGATAACGGCCAATGTGAGATCGGCAGGATCAACGCCGGAAGCAACCCCCTGAGTGAGGCTGTGCAGGAAGGCAGTGACCGCCACGCGCTGCGTAAAGGGAGCGCCCCCGACCGCTTCATCAAGCGCCTGGGCATGGGCCGTGGAACCCGGTAGTGCGCTCACAATATCGGCTTCGATCACCTGCTTGAAGCGCGGGCGGTCAAGGCGGCCCGTCAGGTCTTCGATAATCCCCTCGTGCGTCAGATCGAGATGGTGTGGATGGATAAGGCCGGTTTCCCCGCGTGGCTGACGCCATAGTTGCCGGACGGCCATCGCCAGGAGACGTAAAGCGCCGCGCGTCTTCTGGAAGTTTGGAATGGTCGAAACCTTCCGGTTGAGCGCTGTAAGCAACTCCGGGTGGAAGGGATAGTCCGCCTCGATTTCCTGACCATACTCCGCCCGCAATGCTCGCTGCGGAAGGTCCCCGCCACGCTCCAGGCAAGTGCGGTAGTAATCCATGTAAATACGGGCGGTCTCTGCAGCGGCTTTTCTGTTGATGTTCTTGAATAGCCGGTGCGTCACAATAGCGGAAATCTCTGTTTCCGATGTCGGCGTAATCACCCGTTCCTGACGGGCAGAGAGCCGTCTCGTTTCCGCCAGTTCACGACCAAGCTGCCGCTGAAGCTCCTCTGTTTCCTGGCCAAAAGCATCAGCGACATCGGCCAGAGTCAGGACGACAACAACATGGGCTTTGCTGGCGGCAAACTCAAAGAGTGACATGAGGAATGCCACTGTCTGCTCAGCCAGGTCGGATCGTCCGGTGGCAGTGGGAACAGTCTTAGCAGCGCGCAGATGACGGGCCACCTCATCAAGCATGATGAGGGTCGGCCTGTCGCCAATCAACTGGTTAAGCAGTCCTGTCCCGGGTGCAGTCTTATCTACCTCACTTTGCCGAACCAGGTCGTACGCTGGGGCACCTCCCAGTTGGTAGACAATTTCTCCCCACAGCGTATAGGTTTTGGCATCCCGATGCTGCAGTCCCGCGATGGGGTCCAGGTCGGAACCAACAACACCGGCAATCCGTACTGCGCCTGGCTTTGGGACAAGCTCAGCATCCACGAAGTGCGGTGGAGGTACATGCCCACAGGCGACATGATACAGAGCAATCAGGTTGTGGGTCTTGCCACCACCAAAAGCAGTCTCAAGGCGGATGATGGCATTGTTGGACGGTCTGATGCCAGACAAACGCCCCAGAGCTTCGCTCAATAACGTTGTCAGACCGGTGGTGGGATAAGTGTTGTCAAAGAAGATATTGGGATTCAAGTAAACCGCATCGGCCTGACCTTCTATGACATCCCGCAATCGTGCCGCGAAAATTTCTTCCCGCAACTCCCCTGATAAAACTTCCGCTCGAGGTTCACAAGTCTGAAAAATGGACAACATGTCCTGTACTCTCCAGACAGCGCCGGAATCACCGAAATGCTTGGGAACTCTGCTGATTGGTCGAAATACAAGTACATCTTAACTCATATCACGAGGGATTACACAGCTTATATCCTAGTCGACCAGCCTTATACAGGCTGGCAGAGCCTGTCTACCGCAGCCAGCCGGGACCGGTTGCGACTTTCTCCCGCCGCCCGGCCTCAGTACTCCCCCGCGGCCCGCTCCAGGGCAGCGGCCTTCTCCTCCTCGCTGGGCTGGGTGTAAATGGCCGTCGAGGCGATGTGGGCGTGCCCCAGGATGGCCTGCACCTCGGTCAGCGGCGAGCCGCCCGCCAGCAGCGTCCGGGCCAGCGTGTGGCGCAGCAGATGCGGCGAGACCTCCCGCGGGTCCAGACCCGCCTTGCGGGCGTACTTGTCCAGCACATGGCGCACCGTGTCGGTGTCCAGCGCCGTCCCCCGCGTCGACAGGAACAGGTGGTCATCGCCCGTGTCCGGCCGCACCTCCAGGTAGGCCTCCAGGGCGGCCCGGGTGATATGGGGCAGGGGGATGGTGTTGGAGCGCTTGCCCTTGCCATACAGCACGCGCAGGGTGGCTTTCTGCCGCTTCTCTGTCCAGCGGATGTCCTCCAGCCGCAGGGCCACCAGCGAGCCAACCCGGATGCCGGTGTCGGCCAGCACCCGCAGGATGGCGTAGTTGCGCCGGGCCAGCCGGTGGGGGTCCCGCCGCGCCTCGCGCAGCAGCGCCCGCACCACTGACGGGTCCAGGCTGCGCGGCCCACTCGGCGGCACCGGCGGGATCTTCACCCCGCGCGTCGGCAGTTCCTTGATGTAGCCCTGCTCAGCGGCCCAGCGGCAGAAGCGCTGCAGGGTGGCCAGCCGCCGGCGGACGGTGGCCGGCTTCAGCCGCAGCCGGTCGACCAGGGCGGCCTTGTAGAGCACCACTGTGATCGGGGTCAGGTCATCCAGCCGGGGCGGCTGGCCGTGACGGGAGGCAAACCAGCGGCTGAAGTGGCTCAGGTCGTTCGAGTAGGTGCGCCGGGTGTGCAGGGAGACATCGCCCAGCCAGGCGAAAAAGGCGTCCAGATGCTGTTCCATCGATATATCCCGCATAAAAAAGGCGGCCGCTGGAGCCGGTCAGCCGGGCGGCCACGCGAAAGGTTACGGGGGAGGATAGCACAAGATGCGGGATACTCGCAAGTATCACGCAAGTCTTGATCTATCCACATTCTCCTTGTTACTACGGGATTGAGGAATTTCTCTCGTTTGTACTGACTACTTCGGTTATCGAGAGAGCGGCTGTTTTCTGACTCCGTAGCTTGAATAACAAACCGCATGTCTT
>JAIOAT010000095.1 GCA_019873685.1 Chloroflexota bacterium | reverse complement strand
CCAGCTGGTAGGAGAAACCCGGGATCGGGAGCGTCGCCAGATTGCAGTCCGGATTGGCATAGGCCGCCTTCAGGCTGTAGACATGGTTGTGGGCGCTATAGTAGGTTTGCGCGTCCATCTGCGCGCCTTCCACTGTCTCTATCAGCCCGGCGGTGTCGAAGACGCCGCTGGTCGCCGCATCATAGGTGAAGCTGGCGGAGAGCGTCTCGCCGAAGGGGGCGCCGAGGCGGTCAAGCTGGACGGGGACGTATGCATCGACCTGTTCCAGCGCCGCCTCCGCTTCCGGTCGCCCGGCAGGGGTGAGCGTTTCTTCTACAGCGGCGACGTTTTCCGCGCCTTCTACGATCACCACCGTTTCCAGCAGCGTGCCCGGTTCCAGCGCCTGCTGCGGATCGCGCAGGCGGATGCGTTCCACGTTGCTCTGCCCGGCCAGCACCTCGCCAAAGATGGTGTGCTTGCCGTTGAGCCAGTCAGCCGGCGCGGTGGTGATGAAGAACTGGCTGCCGTTGGTGTCTTCCCCGGCGTTGGCCATCGCCAGCAGACCGGGCCGGTCGAAGTTCAGGCTGTCGACAATCTCGTCCTCGAACTGATAGCCGGGGTCGCCGGCCCCCGTATTGGTCGGATCGCCACCCTGGGCCATGAATCCAGCGATCACGCGGTGGAAGTTGGTGTTGTTGTAGTATCCGGCGCGGGCCAGGAAGACGAAGCTGTTGACGGTGACCGGGGTCTGCGCCTCAAACAGGTCGATCAGGATCGGCCCGGCTGTCGTGCAGAACACAGCCAGATAGTCTACCCCCTCCGCCAGGACATCTTCCGCAGCGGCGAAGGTCAGGACATCGGGCGTTTCAGCGGGCGTCGCGGCGGCGCATAGTTCGGTGGGCGTCGGCGGGGCGTCCTGCGCTGCCGCCGGGAGGCCGGCGGTCAGCAGCAACGCAGCCAGCAGGGTAAGCAGGGTGTACTTTTTCACGGGTCAGTCCTTTGCCCTTTCGGGCGTTAGCGGCGGCCAGCCCGCCGGGAAGCGTAAGTGTAGCACGGCGGCAGGAAGCGGGGATTAGGGAGCGGTGAGAAAGCCTAGTAGCCCTGCGCCCTGGCGTCCCCCGCCTCCACATGGGCCAGGAAGTAGTCTACCACCTGCCGGAATTCCTCCGGCTGCTGGTCATGGATCGGGTGGCCACAGTCAAAGAGGATCAATCGACCATGCCCGGCGCGTTCCAGGTAGCGCTCAGCGTATTCGGCGGGGTTGAGCCGGTCCTCGCGCCCCAGCATCATCAGCAGCGGCGCGGCGATCCGGTCAGCCGTGCTCAGGCTGACATCGCCGCCCTGCACGTCGATCAGGTGCAGCACAGCGTCGATCCATCCCTGGGCGAAGGCGTCGCGGTCAGGGATGCCGTGCAGCGTCATCTGCGTCGGGGTGGGGGCCAGACGCTCACGGTAGCCGGGGGCGGTCACCACCTCGCGCAGCCGCGGGCCAAAGTAGCCTACCGCCCCCCAGGCTACAACCGACCGGAAACGCTGCGGGGCCAGCCCTGCCGCCAGTAGAGCGATCTCACCGCCATCGGAATAGCCCATCAGGTGGGCCTGAGTGATGCCCAGCGCATCCATGAAAGCCAGGAGGTCATCCGCGTCGCGGCGGTAGAAATCCGGCGGGAAGTCGCGGGGCTTGGGTCTGGAGCCGCCATAGCCGCGCATCGACGGGCCGAGCACGCGGTAATCCGCCGCCAGCCAGTCGATCACCCGGCCCAGGTGGCGGCGAGCGGTGCCCAGCAGGCCGTGCACGGCGATCACGACCGGCCTGGCGGAATCCGCCGGGGCGGTGTCCACGTATTCCAGCCGCGCCCCGGTGGCAAGGTCAACATAAGGCATAAGCGAGTGCCTCCTGGTAGGTCCGGACTGCGCACGCGCTGTTTGTACCACATCAGGCCGCGCCGCGCATGGGCAGCCTCGCCCCTTTCCCCCGGAACCCCGTTCTCCATCAAGTGGGTGGGGGCCAGGGAGAGGTCGCCCTTCCGGATGCCAGTGTGGCGGCGTTGTGGTCTAATGGTGGGCAGGCGCGGACTCAGCAGCGCGGAGGAAGAGAGTATGCTGGAGCCGGGGAACGAAGAGCAGCAGGCGATTCTTGAGGGGCACATCGCCATTCAGGCGGCGCTGGAAGCGAACAGCCGGCCTGTCTACACCGTCTACATCGACCGCGCCAGCCGCGACCGCCACGGCGACCTGGCCCGTCTGGCCCGCACGGCAGAAGCGGCGGGCGTGCCGGTGGAACGGGTCGATGCGGCGGCGATTGCCACCCGCGCCAGCGGCCAGACTCACGGTGGCGCGATCGCTCTGTGTGGGCCGCGACGCTTCGTCCCGCTGGAGCAATTGCTCCCGCCGGAGGGCCGCGCACCATTTATCGCCATGATCGACGGCGTGGAAGACCCCTTCAACTTCGGGCAGGCCATCCGCGCCCTGTATGCGGCAGGGGCGGATGGGCTGGTTGTGCGGCCCCGCAACTGGATGAGCGCGGCGGGTATCGTCGGGCGGGCCTCTGCCGGGACCTCGGAGCGCCTGCCGACGGCGGTTGCCGGGGAAGCGGAGGAAGCGGCGCGTTTCTTCCGGGCGCGCGGGCTGACCATTGCCGCCACCGCCTACATGCCGCGCGCTGTCGCGCTCTACGACGCCGACCTGACCGGCCCGCTCTTCCTGTTGATCGGCGGGGAAAAGCGCGGCATTACCCGTTCGTTTCTGGAGCGGGCTGATCTCGTGCTGCAGATTCCGTATGGGCGGCGCTTCGCTGGATCGCTGGGGACGACGGCTGCTGCCGCGGTGCTGGCCTTTGAGATCATGCGCCAGCGCCGGGTGGTTCCGCGGAAGTGAGGCTGCCGGAGCTGGAGGGCAGTGTCAGGCAATGATGCGCCCCGGCAGCCAGGGATATTCAACTACCAGGCGTAGTGCTCCGGCGCGGTCTTGTAGCCGGGGAAGATCTCGTCCAGCGTCTTGAGCTGTTCTTCGCTCAGCTTGATCTCCAGTGCGCGCAGGGACGCGCCGGTGAGTTGATCCATCGTGCGCGGGCCGATGATCGGCGCGGTGACAGCCGGCTGGTGCAGCAACCAGGCCAGGGCCACCGCCGCGGGTTCCTCGCCCATTTCCGCACAGAAGGCTTCCCAGCGCTCCAGCTGCGGGCGCATTTCCTCAATGCGCTTCTGCATGTTCTCCGAGGCGCGGCGGCCTTCGTTCTGCTTCTTGAGCACGCCGCCCAGCAGCCCGCCGCCCAGCGGCGACCAGGGGATCAGGCCCAGCCCGTAGGCCTGGCAGGCCGGGATGACTTCCAGTTCGATCATGCGGGCGGCCAGATGGTACAGACTCTGTTCAGAAACCAGGCCCATGAAGTTGCGCTGGCGGGCGATCTCATTGGCCTGGGCGATGTGCCAGCCGCCGAAGTTGCTGCTGCCGACATATAGCACCTTGCCTTCGCGGACAAGCTGCTCCATCGCCTGCCAGATCTCTTCCCAGGGTGTGTTGCGGTCGATGTGATGCATCTGGTACAGATCGATGTAATCGGTCTGCAGGCGGCGCAGGCTGGCCTCACAGGCGTGCTTGATGTGCAGGGCGGAAAGCCGGCTGTGGTTGGGCCAGTCGCCCATGTCGCCATAGACTTTAGTCGCCAGCACGACTTTCTCCCGCCGTCCGCCGCCCTGGGCAAACCAGCGGCCAATGATCTCTTCGGTTGTGCCCTTGCGGTTGGATTTGCCCCACCCGCCATAGACGTTGGCTGTATCGAAGAAGTTGATGCCCAGTTCCAGGGCCTTGTCCATGATGGCGTGGGCGTCAGCCTCATCCGTCTGCGGCCCAAAGTTCATCGTGCCCAGGCACAGGCGGCTGACTTTCAGGCCGGTCCGTCCAAGATAGGTGTATTCCATAACGACTCTTGCCTCCTCATACAGGTCACGGACTCTTCGGCGCGCGTAACCGCCGCGCCCGTCCCCGGCCTGCAGCCGGGGACGGCCCCGATTATAGCGCGTCCCGGATGACTTTCTGAAGAGGAGATGATGAATCCGGTATACGCACAGGCGGCGCTCCTGCCGCCCTGCAATGCCCTGACGGACGGGGCAGGGGCCGTCGCCTGCCGCCAGGTGTCGCCGTGTCACAGGCGGCCTCCTGGCCTCTTGGTCTCCCGGTCTCCTTTTGCCGCCTGGTGTCGCGGAAGGTGGATCGGCTCCGGCGACTATTCGTCTTCGCTGCGGTACGGCCCGCCCTTGAGCTGCCCTTTGTCGATGTACTGGTTCATCGGCTGGCTATCGAAATCTTCGGCATGGGTGGCCTGGTGGTAGACGGCCAGCCAGCGGGCGATCTGTTCGGCCATCCGATCCGACTCTTGCTGGGCTGTCCGGGTATCTTCTCCCCGCTGGCGGCGCAGGATGTCTTCCTGCAGGGTATGGGGCTTGTAGATGAAGGGGATGATCGTCTCGCCGCCCATGCCGTCGCTCGGGTTGCGGTCGTCAGCAGCCGTCTGGATGATCACCGTGCCGTAGTTGAGTGCCTTCTGCCAGACCCCCCGGATCGAGACGTTGACGCCCTGGATGTTGCGGATCAGGATTGTGCTGCGCTCATCGGCCAGCCACAGTGGACGGCGGTGGATGCGCGTGACCGTTTGATCTTCGACGATGTACAGGTCGTTGTGCCAGTCCTCGTAGCTATACCACAGCCAGAAGCCTTCCGCCGTCAGCAGCAGCAGGAAGATCACGATGCGCACCAGCGGATGGACGGCATTCCAGGGCCATTCCCCGCTCCAGATTAGCGAGGCGGCAAAGGCCCCCAGCGTTAGCAGGAAGAAGAAGGCCGGCGTAAAGACGCTGTTCCACAGCACCAGCCAGTGGCGCCGGTAGACCACGCGATGGCCTTCGTCCATGCGGACGCGGATGTCGAAATAGGCGTTGAGCTTATCCATCCATTCCTGGACGCGCGTCCTGACCGGCCTGGGCGGGGTGGGCGCGCCGGGTTGGGGGGCGCCAGGCTGGGGGATGGTCTCCGCGTAAGTGCGGTTGAGGGTCGTGCGGCCCAGGAAGCGGTCGATCTCGGCGCGGATCTTCTGCCGATCCTCGGCGGCGCTGTGGGAGCGCGCCCGCGCCAGTTCGGCCTTGAGTACCGAAGCCATATCTTCGGCGTTCTCGATGGTGTCAAAAACGATGCTGCCGCCGGAACCGGCGGTGTTGACAATCAGATCGCCAAAGCCCAGCCGCACGGCAAAGTAGCCACGCTGGACGGTCTCCACGCTCTGGATGCTGCGCAGGGGGGCCTGCTGGCGCGTCTCGCTCAGCGTGAGCAGTACGGCTTCCTCGTGGACGACGCGCTGGTTGGTGATCACGAACCAGTCGTTCTTCCAGTCGAAATAGGTGTAGACGATGTACAGCGCCGGGACCAGCAACGCCGGGACCAGGCCGAACGGCGCCAGGCTGCTGGGAAACGGCGGCGGTAACAGGGCGATCACCAGCGGCACCTGCAGCAGGATCACCAGCATCGGCACGCTCCAGGCGGCCCGACGGATGAACGCCCAGGGGTGGCGGTGGGTGTAGCGCAGCACGATCTCGCCGCGCCGCAGCCAGGGGAAATCCTGATCCTGCACCGCGCCCCGCACATCATCGCGGATGTTCAGGCGGGCTTTGATGGCCGGGTTGCGGCGGATGAACTCGTCAAAGCGGACACGGGGCAGCACCAGCACCGTAGCGTCGCGCACAATCACCAGCGAGTTGGGGCGCTCTTCGTGCAAAAAGAGCGATTTTTCCCCCACGAATTCGCCCGGCTCGACATCCGCGCCGCGCCGTTCGATGCCATCCGGTCCCACCCGCAGCAGCCGCCCGCGCCCCTCCACAAACAGGTACAGGGCGAAGCTGAACTCCGCCTGGCGGTAAATGTATTCCCCCGCCCGGTAATGCTCCTCGGAGAACAGCGGCTCGATCTGGGCGATCTCGTCTCTGGTCAGCTCCGAGAAAAGGGGCAGGCGGCTGATGTGCTCGATTTTCTCTCTGCGATCCATAGCTGCCTGACGGCCAGCCAGTTGCCGGCTTAAACACATGTTCCATGGATATTCTCATTGTACCCGTGCCTGCCTGCCAGGCCAACACCTGTGCGTAGCGGCAAGAGGCCGGGATAGGGGGAGGCAAGACCGGAGACAAGTGTCAGGAGAAAGAAGGCCGGGTGAACGCCGGAAGCAAAACGCACCGCTCCGGGGCGGTGCGTTCGGTTGAGCGCTGGTGGCCTGTGGATGCTCAATCGCGGCGCTGGGCCAGGCTGATGAAGTACAGCAGCTGGAGGATCGCGGTGACCGCTGCGGCTACGTAGGTCAACGCTGCCGCCGTCAGCACTTCCCGCGAACCCTGCTCATCCTGCGTGGTCAGCATCAGCCCGGAATCCCGCAGGAGCTGCAGGCCGCGCCGGCTGGCGTCAAACTCCACCGGCAGCGTCAGGATGGTGAAGCCTACCGCCACCGCGAAGAAGAACACGCCCAGCCAGAACAGGTCAAGCAGGTTGAACAGCAGGCCGAACAGAATCAGGCTGTAGGAGATCATCGGGCTGATCTGCACCGCCGGGATCAGGAAGTTGCGGGCCTGGATCAGAATCGAGTTCTCCTCATGCTGCTGGGCATGACCCAGTTCGTGAGCCACCACCGCCATCGCCACCACCGACGGCTGGTTGGCCGTCGAATCCGACAGGCGGACGGTGTGCGTGCGTGGATCGTAGTGGTCGGTCAGCTGGCCGCGGATGCGCTCCAGGCTGATGCTGGAGACGCTCCGCCCCGTGAAGCGCATCTGCGCGTTCCCGTAGGCGACATCGCCAACCGGCGTGCGGTCGATGATCACCTGGGCGACCTGCGCCCCGGTCAGGCCGGCGCCATTGCGGATACGGCTCCATTTGCCATAGGCATTGCGGATCATCATTTGCGCCGCAAATGAGATCAGCATGCCCGGAATCAGCACCCACAGGAGATAGTTCGGATCGAAGAACATTGTCTTTGCCTTACCCTCCCCTCTGCTTTACAGTAATCCTCCCTCCACATCTTGATTCTAAGCAGCTTCCGCCCGGCTTCAAGAGAATCCGGGCGGTTCTAATGGATTATCTATGTTCCGGCGCGGCCCGGTCTTTTGCCTGGAACAGAACCAAAAAAGCGGGGGCAGCCCCCGACCAGCAGGCTGCCCCCGCGACCGTGCAACAGGCCACGCGCTACGGCCACAGCGCCAGTGCGCGCGATTTGACGATCTCGCCCAGGCGGGCGATGAACGCCTCCACCGGCATGGCCCCCAGGTCTTCCC
>JAIOAT010000094.1 GCA_019873685.1 Chloroflexota bacterium | reverse complement strand
CAGCCTCCGGCGCGGGAGCGGCCTCCGCTTCCGGCTGCGGCTCGAAGGTTTCTTCGCCCATCTCGCTCAGCCAGGCGGGCAGTTCGCCCGGTTCGGCGGCAGGTTCGGGCGCGGGAGCGGCCTCGGCTTCCGGCTCTGGCTCGAAGGCTTCTTCGCCCATCTCGCTCAGCCAGGCGGGGAGCTCGCCCGGTTCGGGGGCGGGTTCAGGCGCGGGAGCAGCTTCCGCTTCCGGCTGCGGCTCAAGTTCGAATTCTTCGCCCATCTCGCTCAGCCAGGCGGGCAGTTCACCCACTTCGGGGGCAGGCTCGGGCGCGGGAGCGGCCTCGACTTCCGGCTGCGGCTCAAGCTCGAATTCCTCGCCCATCTCGCTCAGCCAGGCGGGCAGTTCGCCCGCTTCGGCGGCGGGTTCCGTCGCGGGAGCAGCTTCCGCTTCCGGCTGCGGCTCGAAGGTTTCTTCACCCATCTCGCTCAGCCAGGCGGGGAGTTCGCCCGGTTCGGGGGCGGGTTCCGGCGCAGGAGCGGCTTCCGCTTCCGGCTGCGGTTCAAGTTCGAATTCCTCGCCCATCTCGCTCAGCCAGGCGGGGAATTCGCCCGCTTCGGCGGCGGGTTCGGGCGCGGAAGCGGCTTCCGCTTCCGGCTCGAAGGCTTCTTCGCCCATCTCGCTCAGCCAGGCAGGAAGTTCACCTGGTTCGGGGGCAGGCTCGGGCGCGGGAGCGGCCTCAGCTTCCGGCTGCGGCTCGAAGGTTTCTTCACCCATCTCGCTCAGCCAGGCGGGCAGTTCGCCCGGTTCGGGGGCAGTCTCCGGCGCGGGAGCGGCCTCGACTTCCGGCTGCGGCTCAAATACTTCTTCGCCGATCTCACTCAGCCAGGCGGGAATCTCACCTGCTTCGGGGGCAGCCTCCGGCGCGGGAGCGGCCTCCGCTTCCGGCTCTGGCTCGAAGGCTTCTTCACCCATCTCGCTCAGCCAGGCGGGCAGTTCACCCACTTCGGGGGCAGGCTCGGGCGCGGGAGCAGCCTCAGCTTCCGGCTGCGGCTCGAAGGCTTCTTCGCCCATCTCGCTCAGCCAGGCGGGCAGTTCGCCCGCTTCGGGGGCAGGCTCGAAGGCTTCCTCGCCCATCTCGCTCAGCCACGCCGGGAGTTCGCCCGGTTCGGGGGCGGGTTCCGGCGCGGGAGCGGCCTCGACTTCCGGCTGCGGCTCAAGTTCGAATTCTTCGCCCATCTCGCTCAGCCAAGCGGGCAGTTCGCCCGGTTCGGGGGCGGGTTCGGGCGCGGGAGCGGCCTCCGCTTCCGGCTGCGGCTCGAAGGTTTCTTCGCCCATCTCGCTCAGCCAGGCGGACAGTTCGCCCGGTTCGGGGGCGGGTTCAGGTGCGGCAGGTGGCGTTGGTTCGCCAGTGATTCCGAAGTCCTGCAGCCAGTCATCGCCCGCTGGCGCTGCAGCCTGTTCCGCGACCGGCGGCAATTCGCCCGCTTCCTCCGGTGTGATGCCAATGGCCGCCAGCCAGTCTTCTTCTGCAGCCGGTTCAGCGGCTGCAGCCGGTTCGGCGGCAGGCAGGGGTTCGCCGCTTTCGGGGACTGGCTGCTGCGGCGCTTCAGCCTGTGGCAGTTCCTCAGATGGGAGCATGGCCTCGTCCTTTGCGGGTGGAGAAGGCACGCCGGCGTCAGCGGCGTAAAGCCAGGCCAGCGGGTCTTCGTCAGCAGGGCCAAGAGACGCCGAAGGAGCCAGTTCGAGCGCTTCTTCCAGCGCCGCCTCGTCGGCGTAGAGCCAGGCCAGCGTCTCGCTCTCCGGCGTGGCGGGGCGTTCCGGCTCTGTGGCGGGCGCTTCGGCGGGGAACTCCGGCCAGGTCGGCGGTTCAACTTCCGCCGGTTGCTCGCTGGCGGCAAACATCTCATCGGTCTTGATATCACTCGCCACCACGCTGGCGCGCAGGCGATCGGTCGTTTCGTCGGCCTGTTCCTGCAGGGGCGGCAGATCGCGTGTCTGCGGCAGGCGGGTTTCCTCCGGTTCGGCGAAAGGCTCGGCGGGCGCTTCTTCCGCGCCAACCGGCGCGGGAGGAAGCCCCTGCAGCAGGCCGGTGAAACCGGTACGGGCCAGGTCCGGCGGACGCTCTGGCACAAAGACTTCCGGTGCGCCGGACTCCGGCTGGGCAGGCGCCGTGGCGCTCACTACCGCCAACCAGTCCAGATCGGCCTCGTCTGGCGGCTCAGCGAGCCAGCCCAGGTCTTCCGGCGCGGCAGCGGGCGCACCAGCGGGCGCAGCCGCTGGCCCGGCCACCTCTTCGACATCTACCAGCCACTCCGGGATGGCTTCTTCAGCCGGGGCGGAGGGCAGCACTTCTGGCGCAGCAGCGCCCTCCAGTTCGGCCAGCCAGTCCTCTTCCACGGGGAAGGGCGGCTCTTCAGCCGGGGCTGCCGGCGCTTCGGCCAGCGCCGCGCTGATCTCGTCCCAGTCCGCCGGGGCCGCTTCTTCTGCCGGTTGTTCGGCGGCGGGGGCGCTCTCCTCCGCCAGCCAGGCGGTCAGGTCAAGCTCGCCGCTGGCGGCCCGTTCCACATCGGCCATCCATTCAGGAGTTTCCATTGCCGGGGCGGGAGCGCTATCCTCTGCCGGGGCGGGGGCCGCTTCCTGCGCTTCCGGCTCGCGCATCCAGTCGGGGATGCTCTCGCTGCCGGCCAGCTGGACGGTCTCCGGGCGTTCCAGCGCCTCGCCGATCTCGGCCATCCAGTCCGGCGTGGCCGTAGCCATCATGGCCGAGGCGGCTTCCCAGTCCAGGCGTTTGACGGTGTAGGGATCGTTTTCGTCGCTGATCTCGCGCCCGATGAGCTGCAGGGCCAGGTAGGGGTCCAGGTCTTCGACGCGCTTGAGGAAACGCTGGGCGTCGGAAGGACGGTTATTTTGCAGCCACAATTCAGCCAGAATACGGTTGGCCGCCAGGCAGTACGGCAAGACCTGCACGATCTCAGTGGCAATTTCCGCCGCTTCGACCTGGTGGCCGCCAGCCCACAACGCTTCCGCCAGCAGTACCCGCAGGTCGATGCGATCAGGGTTGTTCTTGAGTGCGGTTTGTAGCTCGGTGATCGCTTTGTCGTAGAGGCCGCTGTTCATATACAGCCGGGCCAACGCGCCGCGGGTGAGCTGAAGCCGGTCGTACTGCCCGCCCTTGCTCTGCGTGGTGTACATCTCCCGCAGCGCTTCCTGGATGGCGGCGTTGTTGGGCGCCTGTTCAAAGGCGCGCTCCATGTGGCAGACGGCGCGGTCCCATTCGCGGCGGTCACGGTAAGCTTCAGCCATGCCAATATGGGCTTCGCGGTCGTCAGGCACGGCGCTCAGCACCCGCAGAAAGATATCGCCCGATTCCTTAAAGCGAGACCTGGCGCTCAGCGCACGCCCCAGAAAGCGGTAGGTTTCGACATTCCTGGGGAAGCTCTTGAGAATGTGCCGGGCGTGGGCGATGACCGAGTCCGGCGCATCTTCGTCCAGCAGCGCACGCAGTTCCTTATGGTATTGGCGGAGACTGATCGTAGCCATGATCTGTTAACCATCAGCGTCTGGGTGCTGAGTTCTTAGAGTCATTATCCTATGGCTTTATGGAAAGCGCAAGAAAGGGTGGCCGTGTGGGAAAGTGGGAAAACAGGGCCGGGAATCGCCCTGCTTCGCCAGCTGGTCAAACATCCAAAGCGGTTGCAGACGGCGTAAATCTCTATAGGTGTGCCCCTGCGCTGCCAACTCTCACCGTCCTCTAATAGCGGGGCAGGCTACACTCCGGCATAATGGCGACGGTTAACACAGTAAAAGCCGGCGGCGCGGGCGAGTTCCCGCCGTTTCGTGGCGCTATAACTGTACTTTGGCGATAAACAAAGGAGTATTACCGTGAATCGAGGCGTGCTTTACTTCCTGATTGTGGTGGCGATCGTCGGTGTGATCGGCGGGGCGGCCCTGCTGGCCAGCCTGTACTACCAGAGTTCCGGCGAGGCCAGCGCGCCGATCCAGGCCCAGGCGCTTTCGCTGGAGGGCGAGAATAACACGGCGGTCAGCGGCGACCGCCGTCTGTTCCGCATCAGCCAGGCCGATTCGCAGGTGCGCTTTGAGCTGGATGAGCAACTGATGGGCGCGCCCAAGCATGTAGTTGGCACGACAAACCAGGTCGCTGGCGATATCATCATCGACTTCAGCAACCCCGCCAATTCCGAGATCGGCATGATCCGGATCAACGCCCGCACCCTGGCTACGGACAACGACTTCCGCAATCGCGCCCTGCGCCTGACCATTCTGCAGTCCTCCCAGGACGCTTACGAATTCATCGAGTTCACGCCCACCGCTCTGGAAGGGCTGCCCACCAGCGGCGAGGTCGGGCAGACGTATGAATTCACCATCACCGGCGACCTGAAGATCCGCGATATCGTCCGCCCGGTGACCTTTCAGGCGCGGGTGACGCTGACAGAAGATGGCCGGCTGGAAGGTACGGCGGAGACAACCGTCATGCGCAGCGACTTTGGACTGCAGATTCCGGAAGTGCCGAACGTGGCTAACGTCACCGAGGAAGTCCTGCTGGGCATCGACTTTGTCGCCCTAGAAGTCCCGGCGGAAAGCTGATCTGCGGTCGGGTACGGGGTGCACGGCGCTCCCGGCTGGAGGGCTGCCTGCGCCCCCTCAGCCCTCTGAATCTGCTTGTCAGGCGGCGGCGATCTGCGGCACAATGATCGTAGAGGGGCGGCCTGCTGGGAATGGTCGCCCGTGCGATCAGCAGAGGAGATGGGGGGATGTCCGGGCGTTTTCTGGCTGGGGTAGGAGCTTTGCTGTGGAACGCGGCCAGCGATTCGTACCTGCTCCTGCGGCGGGCAAAGGATAAGGACTATGCCGCCGGTCTGTGGGAGTGTGTGACCGGGCGGGTGGAACAGGGCGAAAGCTTTGAGCAGGCCCTCCGCCGCGAGGTTCGCGAAGAGCTGGGCGTCGAGGTCTGGATCGAGTTCATCGTCGGCACGACACACTTCTTCCGCGGGGAAGCCACTCCGGAGCAGGAGTTGCTGGGGGTGGTATACTGCTGCTCCATCGCCGGGCGCGGCCAGATTCGCATTGGCCCGGAGCACGACGCCTACCGCTGGGCCACTTACGCCGAGGCGCAGGCGCTGCTGGGCGACCAGCCCAGTGAAGCCTGGCTCCTGGAGGTCCTGCGCCGCGCGGAGTTCCTCCGGACGCGCCTCACGCCGGACGTGCGCAGCTTCTTCCGCTTCAATGGCTTTGAGACCAACGGCCAGCCGCTCGTTTGAGCGCGCGGCGGTTCTTACCCGCACTGGACAATCTCCCGCCGACCGGCTAACATCAGGGACTGCTGAAGTCCTGAGACGGAGCGACCCATGAACCTGGCATCCAGGCGCGTCCTGGTCACCGGCGCAGGCGGGTTTGTCGGCAGCCACCTGGTCGAACGGCTGCTGGACGCCGGGGCCGAGGTACGCTGCTTTATCCGCTACAATTCCGAGAACCGTTACGGTATGTTGCAGGACCTGCCCGCCGAACGGCTGGCGGCGCTGGAGATCATCGCGGGCGACCTGCGCGACGCGGAAGCCGTCCGCCAGGCTGCCGAAGGCGTAGACGCCATCTTCCATCTGGGCGCTCTGATCGCCATCCCTTACTCCTACCTTCACCCCCGTGAGGTCATCGAGACCAACGTGCTGGGCACGCTCAACGTGCTGGTCGCTGCCCGCGACCTGGGCGTGGGCCGTGTCGTCCACACCTCCACCAGCGAGGTCTACGGCACGGCGCAGTACGTCCCGATCGACGAGAAGCACCCGCTGCAGGGACAGTCGCCCTATTCCGCCAGCAAGATCGCCGCTGACAAGATCGTGGAGAGCTTCCACGCTTCCTTTGATCTGCCCGTGGTGACCATCCGCCCGTTCAACATCTTCGGGCCGCGCCAGTCGGCGCGGGCGGTCATCCCCACCATCATCACCCAGGCGCTCACGGCGGACGCAGTGCGGCTTGGCGCGGTCAGCCCGACCCGCGACTTCACCTTTGTGCGCGATACTGCCGGCGCTTACCTCTGCGCCGTGGAGAACGACGCGGCGATCGGCGGCGTGTTCAACATCGGCAGCGGCTTCGAGATCAGCATCGGCGACCTGGCTCGCACGATCATCCGCCTGGTAGGCCGTGATGTGCCCCTGATCACGGATGAGGAGGAGCGCCTGCGCCCCGACCGGAGTGAAGTGCGCCGCCTGTGGGCCGACAGCACGCTGGCCCGCGAGGTGCTCGGCTGGACGCCGGGCACGCCCTTTGAGGATGGCCTGCGGGCGACCATCGCCTGGATCGCCAGCCATCTGGACCGCTACAAACCGGGGTATACCATCTGATGAAGGCTGTGATTCTGGCCGGGGGCAAAGGCACCCGGCTTGCTCCCTATACCACCGTCTTCCCCAAACCGCTGGTCCCGCTGGGCCACCGCCCGATCCTGGACATCATCGTGCGCCAGCTGGCTTACTACGGCTTCAACGACATCATCCTGACCGTGGGCTACCTGGCCGAGTTGATCCAGGCCTACTTCCAGACGGCTAACGAGGGCCTGCCGGATGTCCGCCTGACCTATGTGAAGGAGCGCGAGCCGCTGGGCACCGCTGGCTCCCTGGCGCTGGTCGAAGGGCTGGAGGACACCTTCCTGGTGATGAACGGTGATGTGCTGACCTCGCTCAATTACGCGGAGATGGTCGCCTTCCACCGGGCCAACGGCAACGCCCTGACCATCGGCATCTACGACAAAGCCATCCCGATCGACCTGGGTGTGATCGAGCTGGATTCCGCCGGGAATGTGACCGGTTACCTGGAGAAACCGGTCAAGCACTACCCGATCAGCATGGGCATCTATGTCTACGAACCGGCGGTGTTGCGCTACATCCGGCGCGGGGAACACCTGGACTTCCCGGAGCTGGTGGCTCGCCTGCTGGCCGCCGGGGAACGGGTGATGGGCTACACCTGCACGGACTACTGGCTGGATATCGGCAACCCCGGCGATTACCAGCGCGCTCAGGAACAGTTCGAGCGCATGCCGGAGAAGTTCCTGCCCGGTGGCTAAAGGCGCTGGCGGTAAATTGCGCGGGGAAGAGAACGCTGGGCTCGCTGCGGCCCGGGAATGATACCTGTATGACCGATCGTCACATCCTGCGCTTCGGGCTGATCGGCTGCGGGCGCGTTGCGCCGCGCCATGCAGCGTCGATCGTCGCCCTGCCGGACGCTGCGCTGGTAGCCGTCGCCGACGTGATCGAATCGCGCGCCCGGCACTTTGTCGCCCAGTATGGCGCGGAGGCGCACTACACGGATTACCGCGCCCTGCTGGACCGCCCGGATATCGACATTGTCAACATCTGCACGCCCTCCGGGCTGCACGCCTCGATGGCGCTGGACGCCCTGGCTGCCGGCAAACACGTCATCGTAGAGAAGCCGATCGCGCTCAACACCGCCGACGCCGACCGCATGATCGCCGCCGCCCGCGCCGCCAACCGCAAGCTGTGCGTCATCCTGCAGAATCGCTATAACCCGCCCATGCAGGAAGCCTACAACGCCATCCGCGCCGGCAAGCTGGGCCGCCTGTACCTGGGCAGCGCCACTGTGCGCTGGTACCGCCCGCAGGAATACTACGATGATGACTGGC
>JAIOAT010000093.1 GCA_019873685.1 Chloroflexota bacterium | reverse complement strand
ATCCGCCGGGCGGTCATCAAAGCGGGTGTAGCCGTGCCCGCTGAGGACGTTGACAGCGTAAGCATCATAACCGCTGGTCTGCAGGGATAGCGTATGGCCGAAGAGGACCACAAAGGCCAGCCGGGCCAGTAACGCACCGGCCAGGATGATCGCCAGCCAGCGCCGGGCGGACCAGCCGCCAGCGCGATCGCGCAGCCAGCGAAGGAGGCCAGAGCGGTTCATCGATCCTGCCCGTTTCCCCGCGGTGGCCCGGTCAGAGCGAAGAGCACCACGCCCAGCGAGGCAATCAGGAAGCCGCCGATCAGACCCAGCGCCTGCCAGTAGCCCAGGAACGGGCCGTCGGTGATCTGCGGTGGGTGCGAGCCGAAGCCAAGCAGGTCGCCCAGGGCGGCGATAGCGGAAAACAACAGGCCGGTGGCGCTCAGGCGCACCGCGATCTTCTGGGCCAGGTTGTGCCTGACACCGGGGTAAAACGCGCCCTGGACATACAGCAGTGCGCCGACGATCAGCAGGATGAAGCCGGTCAGGATCGCCACGATCTGCAACACGCCAATGCCGGGAGTGGCGTCCAGCCCGCTTACGCCGGGGAACATACCCATCAGCGCCAGCACCGCCCCCAGCGTGCTGATTGCGATCCCTACCTGTGCCATGCGCGCTCAGCCTTCAGCGATTCCCGCGCCCCGCGGCTTCTCCCGACCCTGCTGCAATACTCAGACAGGCAGCGCCCGCCGCAGCACGCGCAGGAAGTTGCCGCCCATAATCGCTTCGACATCTTCGGGGCTAAAGCCCCGCGCCCGCAGCGCCTCGCCGATCTGCAGCAGGTCGGTGACGGTGTCGATGCCGTCGGGCATCTCGTCCGCGCCAAAGCCGCCGTCGACGTCCGTGCCGATGCCCACATGCGCCGCGCTGCCGGTCAACTGGCAGACATAGTCGATCACTTCCACCACGCGCTGAAGGGGCGTTTCGGATTTGGGAGCGCCAGGATGCCAGGCCGAATTCATGAACCGGTTGTAGAGCACCACGCCCATCACACCATCGCGTTCCGCCAGGCGTAGAATGTGATGGTCGGCCAGGTTGCGGTGGTTGTCCCAGAAGGCGGCCGGGTTGCTGTGGCTGGCGATGACTGGCCCCGGATAGCGGTCGAGCGCCTCCAGCAGACCATCCTCGGTCATGTGGCTGATGTCCAGGATCAGGTTGAAACCGGCCATCGCGTCCAGCAATTCGCGGCCCAGGGGCGTCAGCGGGCCGGGGCGACCGGTGCCGCCCGCGTAGCGCGTCTCCGACCAGGCCGGGCCGATGATGCGCACGCCGCGCTCCACCCATTCCTCAACCTGGCGCGGCTCCAGGATCGGGTCGGCCCCTTCCATGAGCAGTACCAATCCCACCCGATGATCGGCCAGCGTCGTCCCCGGCGCCCAGCTGGCCAGCACCGCGTCCAGCTCGCCCTGCGTGCGGATCAGGGCGAGCTGTGGGTGTTCATCGGCCAGCCGCTGATAGTAGTCCCACTGGCGCAACGCCTGGCGGTAAGCCTGTTCCGGTGTGCTGTAGCCGAGCTTCTTCTCCGCGGTAAAGGGCGCCCAGTCTGGCTCCGCGAAGAGGGTGGCGAAAACGACTGCCAGACGTCCCAGCAGGGCATCCGGCAGTCCGTTGGCCGCCAGACCGCCGGGCGTTCGCCCGGCGGCGGCTTCCTGTTGACGGGTCGCCCAGGCGCTGCGGGTGTAGTCCCGCCCGTATTGCAGCGCGTTATAGGCGATGTCCTGGTGCGCATCGACGACGATCATGCAGATTCGTCCCCTGTGGGCCGTTAACCGGCGGCTTCGGCGATCTTCTGGCGGATGTAATCCATGGGCGGTGCGCCCGAACCCCAGTCCGGCGGAACGCCGTTGAAGGTCAGGGTTGGCGTGCCGGTTACTTCCGGATACTCCTGGGCCAGCTGGCGGAGCAGGTCGGTGGACGCCGACATCCAGCTTGACGCTTCGGAGGATTCAAGGCAGGTGTCGAAGGCGGCCTGATCCAGACCCAGGGCGTTAGCTGCCGCATCAAAGTTGCCCCGTGTGTAGCCGTTGATACTGAAGTCGGCGAAGTAGCCGAAGAGGACGTCATGCATCTCCCAGAATTTGTCCTGCTGGCCCGCGCAGTAGGCGGCTACAGTGGCGGCAGCGGCATACTGGTCAAAGGCAACCGGGACATACACGAAGTAAACCGAGCCATCCCGAACGTAATCCAGCAGTTGGGGAAACTGGTTATCATGAAAGCCCAGGCAGTGGCCGCAGCTGAACGAGGAATATTCGGCAATGGTCAACGGGGCGTCAGGATTGCCCAGCGCGAACCTGCCATCCTCGGTCACCGAACGCTCGATACCGGCGTAGGTCCCGCTCTCGGCGATCTGGGCGGCCCGCTGTTCGCTTTGCGTCACCTGCTGCGTTGTCAGGATGATTATTGCCAGCGCCACAACCGCCACTGCGACGATCGCGATCAGCAGGTAAAGCTGCTGCTTCCGCCTGCGCTCCAGGTCGCGGGCTGCTTTGCGCTGCCGTGTCTCAGCCGTCATAGTGCTCTCCTCAACAAAGCCAACGTACGACGTGGTAAGCGATGCCAGGCGCGCCAGGGAGCGCGCTGCCCCATAATGCTACCCGCTGCTGGCCAAAAGGCAAGCGCCCCCGGCCAGACAGAGGCCAGGAAGCAAAGAGGCAGAAGGCCAGAGGCAGGAAAGGAGAGCGGGAGGCCAGGAGGCCGGGAGGTTTGTCGCCAACTGCCCATTCCCTACTCCCTATTCCCAATCGCTCCGTTACGTTCAAGAATTCTGCTCATCATCGTCCGGCGCGGGCAGGCGGGGATCATGGCGTACCAGCGCCAGCTTGACCCCGGCGGAAGCTTCCGCGCTGGCTATGGCGTGCAGGATTTCGTCATGCTCGGCGGTGGAGGCGAGATCGCGGGCGCGGGCTGCCCGGCGAATCTCCTGCTGGATTTCTTCTTCGGTATACTGGCGGAGCAGTTCATTCAGGCTGGCCTGCAGGTGGGCGTAATACTGCATATCGCCCAGGGCCTCCCACCACTGGGTGCTGCGTGCGGCAGGCGCCCCATTCTGGCGGGCGCGGATGCGGTCGTGGGCGCGCATGGCGGTTCCGTAGCGCACCCGCAGAGTCAGTTGCAGGGTGGTCAGGTCGCTCGCCTCTTCGGCCAGGTCCAGCAGCAACTGGCGGCAGCGGTAGGCAGCCTGCAGCATTTGCTGTTGCCCTTCAAGCTGGCCGTTCAGTTCTGGCAATTCGCCGTTGACTCCCCGCGACAGCGCCTCAATATTGCGATGCAGGCGGGTGATTTCCCGCACAAAGAACACCTTGATGATGCTCATCGTTCACGCTCCCCGGACACAGTACGAGGCCGGACGGGACGAAGTTGCGACCGACCGGCCCCCCTGGATTCCCGCGGGTCTGTGCCCAGGTTCAAGCGGGAGTCCCCTGCCGGGGACGACCTTGATGATTATGCACCAATTACGTGAGATGATCAGTGCCCTCTGTCACCGGGCAGATGGGGATTTTCGTCCTATCCGGGGCGGCGGGGTGGTCAGGGCAGCAGGTAGAGGATCTCGTCTTCCGGTGGGACGGGCGTGAGCAGGTAGACATCGACCCAGCTATACCATAGTTCCAGGTCGTCGTCGCTGTACCCCAGGTCGATGCGCCGCCCGTTGACCGCGCCGCCGCTATCCGCTGCCAGCCCGATGCCATAACCGGGGACATAGACGCGGGTGAAATAGGGGATGATGGCCGGGTCGACGGCCACAATGCCTTTGCGCACCGGGATGCCGGTCCCGGCCAGGCCGTAACTGGGCGCGTCGGGCGGCTTGCTGGAAGTCGATGGGGCGTAACTGGTGGCCAGCATCCGGATCACCCGCCAGTAGGCCAGGGGGCCATCCGGCGTGTCCAGCGTGCGGATGACGATCCGTGTGCCATAGGCGATGATCGCGTCGGTCGGCGGCAGGACGATGCGCGACGGCTCCGTGATCCGGCTGACTTCCACACCATCTTCGTATCGGATGCGCGTCCGACGTTCGGCGATGCCGGGCACGCCTGCCCGGATCGGGCGGCGAGCGTCCAGTTCCAGATCGGGATCAGGCCGGTAGACTGTCCGGTAAGGGATGGCAGTGCGCTCTGTGAGGATGTCTTCGCTGACGCGCACGATGCGGATATGACCATCAGGGGGGAGCGGCGCTTCCGCCGACGGGATGCTGTAATCCTCGCCGACCAGGGCAAAGCCAGCTTCTACCAGCGCCCCGGCAACAGTAGCCGCCCTGGTACGGGCGGCTACAGACACCCCATCAACGGTGATGGTCACCGGCGCGGCGCGCTCCACGGTGATGTGCATCCCTTCGGCGGGCGGCTGGTCAATGGGCGGGGTGACGGCATCGGCTGTGTGCAGGCTGATGCCCATTTCATGCAACGTCTGGCCGACGGTCGGGGCGGTGGTGTAGACGCTGTAGGTCTGGCCATCAACGCTGACCGTCAGCGCGACGGCTCTGGTGACCTCTATCATTGCCGGCGGGGCCGGCAGATTCACCGCCGGGTCAGCAGGCTCACCGTTGATCAGGACGCGATCATAGCGCCCCAGCGCTACCCCGGCCTCAGCCAGGATGTCCAGCGGTGTGCGGCTGGCGGTGAGGACTTCGATCTCCCGCCCGTCGGCCATAACCAGGGCGGGCCGGGCGCGCCGCACCCGGATGACCGACCCGTCCTGTAGAGTCGCGGAGAAGGGCAGACTGAGACCATCCTGGGCGGTCAGGGAGAGCCGCAATTCCTGAAGCAGTTCGCCAACCGTCCGGCGATGGGTATAGACGACGACCTGGCTGCCGTCGATCTCCAGCGTCACCGTCTTCTGGGTTAGCAGGAAGACACTGAGGGCGATCAGCAACATGCCCAGTACCGCCGCCAGCAGCGCAAGGCCTGCTAATGTCGGGGATACTGCACGTCTGGAAAGGGGATGGTCAGAGTGCTTGGAGGGTGACTCCGATGCCACAAAGCCGCCTTTCGCGCCTGCCGTGCTGCTGGCAGGCGTCCGGTCGCCGCGGTCGTTCGGATGGAGGTGTTGTGTGCAATAGGCTCAGGCCAGGCGACCCTGCGGCACCCAGGAGGGACTCCTTAGTGCTGCTACCTTCCGGTCCTGACACGGTTCGGAGGTCCTGCCGCGCAGGACCCAGCCCGAGCCTGTTGCACACAACCATGTAGAACGGGTGTGGCAAGGCAAAAGTTTACCCGCCGCCGGTGCGATTGTCAATTGCACGCATGCGGTATTGCGGCATGTGTAGCATGCGCGCAGCAGCCATATCACGCCGGGTCTGCTGGCGCCGTCGGCAGGGTGAAACTGAAGCGCGCCCCACCGCCCGGGGCCGCTTCCACGCCGACATCCCCGCCCAGACGGGTCACGATCCGCCGCACGATGGACAGCCCCAGCCCATAGCCCTGCGCTCGCACGCCCTGCACCCGTGTAAACGGCCTGAACAGCGCCTCGGCCTGTTCTGCGGGAATGCCCTTGCCGTTGTCTTCCACCCAGAAACGGACGTAACCGTTCTGCGGCTCATCGCCGCCAAGCGTCACTACAGGCGGCTCCCCGCCGTACTTGATGGCATTCGTGATGTAGTTGGCCCATACTTCCTCCACCCAGGGCGCATACCCCAGCGCAACGGGCCAGCATTCCGGCACGATCAGCGTGGCGCCGGTATCGCCAATCAGGTACTGCAGCCGATCCTGCACTTCGGCGATGATGGCGGCCATTTGCAACGGCAGAATGGGCACCTGTTGATCCTGGCGTACCCCGGCCAGCAGCAGCAATTCGTCGATGATACTCAGAGCCTTATGCGTGCTGCGGATGGCTACGCTGGTGATCTGGGTTACTGTGCCGCGGGGGTAACGCAACAGATCGCCCTGCAGCATCGACATCGCGTGCAGAATGTTGTTGAGGGGGTTTTGCAGGTCATGGGCGACCGTATGGGCGAAGTCGTCCAGTTCCGCGGTCAGTTGCTCATAGGACTGCAGCGCCTCAACATGGTCGCTGAAATCGCGCAGGATGAGCACCCGGTGGCCATCCAGTGGTGCGCCGAGGGACGCACAGGTGATCTCGACCGGACGGCGATCGCCCGCCGCAGGACTGAGCAGGGCCTGCCAGCGGGTGACGCCAGTCGGCAGCTCCACGCCCAGCTCTACCAGCGGCAACCCTGCCAGCGCCTCAGGCGCGTAGCCGCTCAGGGTAGCAGCCGGAGCGTTGGCCAGCAGGATACGTCCTTCGGAATCCACGACCAGGATGGCGTCGGCGGCCCGCTCGAAGATAGCCCGGTACAGATCGGCATTGGCGGCGGGAGGGGGCGATTCGGGCGAGGGGACCGCGCCAGGCTGAGGCTCTTCGGCGCGTTGGGTGGACATCATGGCATCCCGCTCATCAGTCCAGTTTTGGTTAACGTTGCGTATGACTATAGTTGACCTTGGACAATCCGGCAAGTGATCTGATCGGGAGGCAGGCGGACTTGCCGGTGCCTGCAGCGATTACCGGCGGGTATGCCGGGCGAAGCAACTCCCAAGTGGGTATAATAACAACAGATGGTCCGGTAGAGCCGGAGGGTAAGGATGACCCGGAACAAGTCTCCCCGTCGCCCGGCAGGGAAGAAGACGGCAACTAGCCCCCCTTATGCCTTACTGGCGGGCATCGTTGAGCGGGTGAGCGACGGCTTCGTCGCCCTGGACAGGGACTGGCGTTACGTTTATGTCAACGAAAAGGCGGCCCGGTTGCTGGGCCGCGAGAAACCGGAAGACCTGATCGGCAAGCACATCTGGACGGAATACCCCGAAGGCATCGGCCAACCTTTTTACCACGCTTATCAACGGGCCATCGAAACCCAGCAGCCGGTCTACCTGGAAGAGTATTACGAGCCGTGGGATCGCTGGTTTGAAAACCGCATCTATCCTTCCCCTGACGGTCTGACCATTTACTTCACCGAAATCACCGAGCGCAAACACGCGGAAAGGGCGCTACACCAGGTAGAAGATCGGTTGCGCCTGGCGGTCAGGGCGGCCAATGTCGGTCTGTGGGACTGGGACCTGCGCACCAACCAGGTCTACTACTCGCCGGAGTGGAAGAAGCAGCTCGGCTACGACGACCATGAGATTTCCAGCGACTTCAGCGAGTGGGAAAGCCGCGTTCACCCGGAAGACCTGGAAGGGGCCATGGCGCGGGTCCGGGCATTCCTGGCCAAGCCGGGGCCGATCTTCACCAACGAATTCCGTTTGCGGCACAAAGACGGCTCTTACCGCTGGATCCTGGCCCAGGCTTCGCTTCTGTTTGATGATCAGGGCCGTCCCATTCGCATGCTTGGTTCCCATATCGACATCACTGAGCAGAAGGCGACCATCGAGGCGCTCCGGCGAACCAACGAGCGGCTGGCCGCGCTGCATCAAACGGATCGGGACATCATCGCTGCCCGCTCCCTTGAGGACACGATCAACGTGGTTGTCCAGGGCCTCCGCCGTTTGATCCCCTGTGAGCGTATCATCGTGACGTTTCTGGAACGGGAGTCGCCGGATGCCGTGGTCGTAGCCAGCGCCGGTGATGGCTCGACTATGCTGCAGAATATGCGCGTGCCGATCGCTGACCTGCCGTGGTTAGAGGTGTTGCGCAGCGGGGAGATTCTGGTCATCCCGGATCTGCAGCAACTGGAAACTGCCTC
>JAIOAT010000092.1 GCA_019873685.1 Chloroflexota bacterium | reverse complement strand
GCCATCGCCCGTTCCTCCCATGCCGGGCTGGCCAGGCCCGTAGCGATCAGCAAGGTGATCACGGCCAAGACTATCAGCTTACGCATCGTCGTACTCCCTGAGCAACGAGATCGGCGCTGAAAGATGAAAAGCTGTACACGCGCCATAGCACGGCAAAAAAGAGGATGTGGCCCCTCCCGCTACCATTATACGTGCCGGGTGTACGGCGTCGAACCCTCCGGGCCAGATCGCGTCTGAACGGGCAGGGCGCACCTTTCCCCGACGGCACCCTTTCCAGCCAGAACCGTTCTGGAGCCGACGGCGTTCTTCGGCAACCAGCAGGGCGCGTAGCAGGCTGCCGGCAGGCCGTGATCCTGGCTAAGCCGATGGCCGCACAGAGCACTATAATGAGCAAGCACGGGTACGGGAACATGGGTTCCCCTCATCGTCAGGAGGGAAAAAACTGTATGCGCACTAGAGTAGGCTTTTGCCTGGTTTTGCTGGCAGTCCTGGCGATGAGCGGACAAGCCCTGGTCTCCGCCCAGGAGCCTATCCCCATTCGCATCATGTGGACCGCGGGATGTGATCCACGCGTCAGCCCCAACCAATGCAATCTGGGCAGCATCACGTCACTGACCGCCTTCTACGAGATGGTCGATGCCCTTGGAGCCACTGTTGACTATGTCGTACCCATGAACGAAGCAACCCTGAGCGGGTATGACGTGATCATCATCGATACGTGCTCGTCGGTCAGCGCGGCAGAACCGGTTCTCTCCCTGCTGCGCGACTATATCGCCGCGGGCGGATCGGCGCTGGTGCTCGGCAGCAACGATTGTATTCCGCTGGGGAGGGAAGCCGCCGCGCTAGCCAACGAGATCACCAGCGATAGAGGCATCCGGTATACCCGCGATGATATTCGCTGGTACGGGCAGACGGTTTTCGCCACTCCCGTTCCCATCGGACATCCAGTGTTGGAGAGCGTGAGGCATGTGAACTTTCACTCGCACGCCGCCCTGATGCTTGACGAGTCGGCTCAACCGCTACTGGCCCTGAAAGACTACACGGTCGCCGCTGTCGCAGACAATCCCGAGGCCGGGTCCTTGATCGCCGTCGCCACCACCATCGAATTCCCGCTTGACAGAGGGTTGACTTCACAGGGCGACGACAAGTTCATCTTCTGGGACAACGCGCTGCGCTGGCTGGTCGAAAACTCGCGCGAGAAGCTCGATAGGAGCGAGCTGACCGACACAGACCCCCTGATCTGCGTGCTGTATTCGCATGGCGGGGTAGATATCCACACTGGCCCCAGCACCAGCGCGGAAGTTTCCCTTTCGAATTTCGTGGAGGAGGGTGTCTTGGTCACCGGCCAGGCTAAGGACGCCGAGGGCTTCACCTGGTGGCAGGTTTTTGCCGCGCCACAGTGGCTACGCGAGGATGTCGTCGACGTGTACGGCGCGTGTGAGGATGTGCCGGTCATCGAGTAAGCGGGCATAAATGAAGGGCGCAGGCGCAGGGAGCCAGTGCCCTGCGCCTGTGTTTATGTGCTCACGCGCATGTTGACACGGTATACCGACGGCGTTCTTCAGCAGCCGTCACAAGAGAGGAACCATCCTATGGCAGGCCTGAAAGTGTGGTATGACCGGGATCGGCTCACCCTGCCGCTGACGGTCAGGGCGGTATCGGCTGCCTGAGTAAATGGATGCCGCCCGGAAATCGTCACTCCGGACCGCCAGATACCCGACATGATCACTGTCGAAGCAGCTAGCCGTACCCTGTCGCCCCGCTGCAAGTGATCCACGTGACCTACGTTACCGAGAGGGCAGCACCCCGTTCATTACCTATCGGACCGCCATCCGTTAACGTCACGCCGCCTTCTCTCCCGCCCATCAAGTCAGCAGATCAGGCAACCGAAATAGCTCAGCGCAATCCGTTATAATGAAGTGCGGAGGCTGGGCCATGAGCGATATCATTCGCACACCGCTTACCCTTGAAACCCTACGCGCCCGCCGCGAGGAAATCTTGCGCCTGGCGGAGCGGCACGGCGCATTCAATGTGCGTGTCTTCGGCAGTGTCGCCCGTGGAGAAGCCGGGCCACAGAGCGATGTAGATTTGCTGGTGGATTTTCGCCCGGAAACCACGCTCTGGGATGCCGTGGCCCTGTGGCGCGAACTGCGCGAATTGCTGGGCTGCGAAGTCAACGTGATCGCCGAGGACACGCCTACCGATCGGTTCATGCAGTCGGCGCTGAAAGATGCGGTTCCCCTGTGAGTAGTACTACCCGCCGTTATCTGCTGGACATGCGCGACTATACCCGGGAGATTGCAGGCTTTGTCCAGGATGGCCGTGAGCACTTCATGCGCGATCGCAAAACCCAGTATGCGGTCATCCGTGCCTATGAGGTGATCGGCGAGATCGCCAAGCGATTGCCCGAAGAACTACTGCTAACCCAGCCGCAAATTGCCTGGCAGGACATTAAGGCGTTCCGGGACTTCCTAGCGCACAACTACCATCGCGTGCGACCAGATATGGTCTGGCAGGCGGTGGAAAAACTGCCTGAGCTTCAAGCCGCTGTAGAAGCCATGCTATCCCAACTGGAACAGCCGGGCGAAGCGGAATAACGCCTCCGCCGGTACGGCTAAGCAAACGACATCGCTCAGTCCTAAATGGGGCAGGGGGCACTCTGCTGGCTGTACAGCGGCGTACCTTGCCAGCGCACCAGAACGGTTCTGGCCTCTCCAGATGAAAGCACACTGCAGCAGTGAAGGGTCACAGATGCCTGGCATGCCCTGCGGCCAGCCTAAAAGGGGGATAGTCAGCGCCTCCTGGCGGCGACCGCCCTCACGAGCGCCCCACATCCTCACCACAATTCCAGAACGGTTCTGGAGGGTTCACCGGCGCTGGAAGTGCGGTCGGTGTGGCCTATCCCCCTTTTTGAGTCGGCCCATAGAGACCATCACTGACCCCAAAAACGTGGTGTTTTGTGGTGCTGATGACGGGGTTCTCGGTCTCTCAGACGGTGCATATAGCCCCCAGGGCTGGTCTGCTGCGGCTCAAAATGCCGCTGGTGAAGGCATTTCTGGTGTCTGAAGGCATCTGCGAGGAATGACGAACGAAGGGGGGTCAGGTCCGCTCGCTCAGGTCAGGGGCGGGGCTATTCAGTTGCGGAGGGGATTATAGCATGGACAGAGCTCCTCCAGAACGGTTCTGAGATTCTGTGTCTAGACGATTATTCTCGGCTGACTATAGCTTGAATACCGGATGCCTCAGGCACACAGCCAGCCGCCAGAGTGTTCACGATAGATCGCGGCGTCAGGACTGTCACCCGCCCCTTCGCCGGTCGTGCCAGCGGGTTGATGTACCTACCCGGTGATCACTCCCTCAACTGCTCTCCCCAGACCAGGTACACCGGCGTTTTGTCATCCAGCACCACGAAAGCACCGTCAGGCAGTTCTGAGATGTCAGTTTCTTGCTGCTTTCTCACCCTACAGCATTGCCTGCATCCGAGCGTAACGATTTCGTAATTGCGCTCCAGCGCCTCAGCAGCACCTCGCCCTTTTGTTGCACATCACGGAATATCTTCCTGAGTTGTTCGGGGCTTGCATTGCCGGGAATATCAAGTGTCAACCTGGGTGCGCTTGCTCCAGGGCTTCGTCTTGAAGCTAATTCCAGCAAGGCAGTGAACGGATAACCATGGCGCATCAGGCTCTGACGCAGTTGGGCGTTTGTTATGACAGCATGCCAGGCATCTTCCGCGCTACTGAAAGTCCCGCTTTGCAGCAGATCGAGCAGGGTAGCCTGAAGAACAATCTGAAAAGCCTGTTCGACTAAAGCTGCTTGGGCAGCGCAAAAGTAAAGACTTGTAACACTGGCTGATTTCTGGCGGACATCCTGCAAACACCTGCCAAAATCCTGCTTAGCTCGCCGGGAGGCTTCCTGAGGCCATGTACCTGCCTGATGCGCATTCTTCAGTACTTCCAGGATATCCTGCAATGTCTGAAGCTGAATCGGCTGCCCCTCCTGATTCAGGCCATAGTAGACCCTCAGCGGCACATCGCCATCTGCGGAGAAGCGAACCACGTCAAGATAGGCATCATGTTCAGGGGGTGGAACCTGGTTGAGCAGGGCATCCAGCACACGATTGCCATAAGACAAAAACTGAAGCGAATTCGGAAAACGGTCGAAGGTCTCCGGGTCGAATGTTACTGCGATTTGACCCTGGCCCTCATTGATCAGGTAAACCCCTTCAATGTCCGGATGCGGAGCGAAGCGGTGTGCAAAGAAAGCGCTTTCCAGGAAACAGCGCTCAAGCTCGCCGAGCGTAATCGGTGCAGCAATCCCTGCCCAGGGATGAACACGCTCACTGCTCTCATAAACGCTCAGGATATCCCGCTCTTTTTGATCCAGTTCTTGTTCGATTTCGGCAAGTTCCCCCGCCAGTACACTTTCTCGCTCTTCAGCGGTAGTCATCACCACGCGCTCAATGGCCCGCCCGACACGAGCCAGAATCGGCTGCAGATCACCAACGACCCCTTCGAACCAGTTGATGCGCCTTGACAGAGCCTGATATATCCGCGCTTCAACCGTCTCTTCGTAGAAGTAGTTGCGAATCCATACTTCGGCGTACACCTGGCCAATACGGTCAATACGGCCAATGCGCTGCTCAACCCGCATCGGATTCCAGGGCATATCATAGTTGATCAGAACTCCGCAGGTTTGCAGGTTCAGACCCTCGCTGGCCGCTTCCGTACAGACCAGAATCTTGATCTCGTTTCCTTCCCGGAACTTCTGCTTGATTTCCTCCTTGGCAATAGCCGCCCAGGCGATGCCATTCCAGACCTCGCCACCACGACCGCTATAACAGGCCACCTGATCGCCATATACCTGGCGCAGCTTGTCACGCAGGTAGTCCATGGTGTCGGTATATTGGGTAAAAACCAGCGCTGTTTCGCGCTTCCGGAATAGCGCATTCAGGTCCTGGATAAGCTGGTCGGTCTTGGAATCCTGGAGCGCCAGTTGCTGAAGATCGCTGATAAACGCTTCCACATAGCCGATTTCGTCCCTGTACAGCGCTCGTTGGTTCTCATCCACGATCTCTTCGGCAACATCCTGCTCAAGATCGGCCTGCTCAAGATCGTCATCGTCAAAGACCTGTACAGCACGCCCCTGCAGATAGGCCAGCCGACGCTCCAGGCTCTTCCGCACCGCGTAGAAGCTGCTGGTCAGGCGGCGTCGGTAGACCGTCATCACGAACCCCAGTCCTCTGCGTTCGTCCTCATACTTACGGTAGAACTTGGTGATGTACTCCTCGATGCGCAGGTATAGCCGCATCTCCTCCGGGCGCATCGATATCCAGACCAGTTGCGGATCGCGCGTGGGAACGTTTTCTTTCAGCAGTCCGCGCCGGACATACTCCCGCAGCAGGTCGCGCGTATTGCGGAACATCATCGCCCGCAACGGCGTATGCTGGCGAGCCATCTCGACAACATGGGGCCTGACCTTTTCTGGCAGGGTGCGTACCAGCCGGGAAGGATGGAGGGCCTTCGGCAGCTGTTGTAGCCGGTCCCAGTCCACAAACCCCAGCGCCTCACGGGCTTTCTCCACAAACGCTGGATCAAGCTGCCCGCCATGTTCCAGGTGGTCCCTGACCATCTCATAAACAAAGTCCCAGTCGACTTCGTCAAAGGGCCTCGTCAACTCCTGGTAAAAGCGCAGGAAGTTGATTTCGTCGGCCCCCCATTTGCCACCCAGCCCCAGCACCCGGAGCAAATCCCACACTTCCACCGGGTGGACCTGCATGGGCGTAGCGGTCATCAGCAGGATAGCCCTGGCCCTGAAATCGGGATCGGTGAGCAGGTCAAGCAGCCGGTTGGGGCGGTAGATTGGCCGCAAGAAGTCCCGTCGGCGGGCATGGTGCGCTTCGTCCACCAGAACCAGGTCCCAGGGGCGCGCGGCAATGACCTGTGCGCGCCGATCCCGGCGCTTGGCCAGCTGGCTGGACGCGATGAACATGTCAAACGCATCCCACGGGTTGTCTGTGTCATACGCCCAGTCCAGTTCCTCGCCCGCGTAGTTCCAGAAGCGCCCGCCATCATACAGCGGCACATCGAGCACGAACTTCTCGTACAGCTCCTCCTGCCACTGCCGGGCCACCGACTTCGGCACCAGCAGCAGGCAGCGCTTCACCCGCCCGGAGATCACCAGCTGGCGCAGCACCAGCCCGGCTTCGATGGTCTTGCCCAGCCCAACCTCGTCGCACAGCAGGTATCGCCGGGGATAGGTCTCGATGATCTGCTGCGCCACGCGAATCTGGTGTGGCCAGGGCCTGAGCGCACAGGTCGCCGCGCCAAGCTGGGTCGCGTTGGGGAAGTAGGGGATATCGCGGATGAACTGGAAAAGCAGGCGCTCGCGCTGTAACTGCGCTTCCCAGTCGGCGGGCGTCACGGCAACTGGCGGCGGAGCCAGCGGATCGTGCTCCGGGGCGCTGGCCGGCACGAACCGCAGCAGCGACTGGCGGGCTGCCTGCGGGATATCAAAGGCGATCCAGCCTTGCTCGCGGCCTTCCCACACGCTGTTGAAGCGGTGCATCACCTGGGCCAAATAGGGTCGGCTGCCATCCCAGGAAAAATAGACGCTGAATTGCTCGTAGTTGCGCTGCCAGCCCGTCAGCGACTCATTGACGCTGCCGCTGAAGGCAACCTGGTTGCCTTCAGCATCGGTGAACACACCCTCTTTCGGGTGGTAGTAATCCTGCGCCTGGTCAGCGGGGATGGGCAGCCCATCAGTGCTGCGCGGCAGCACCACCCTGATCTGCAGCGTGCCCTGCGCCACCATCCAGGCCAGGATTTCCAGCCGGCGGCGCAACAAGTCCTCAACCGGCTGATCCAGCGCGGCGATCAGCTTCTCGGCGACAATGCCTTCCAGCGCCGCCCCGCGCGCAATAGCCTCGACATCTTCGTGGCTGAGCTGCGCGCCAACCAGCAAGCGCATCGTGCCGCCATTAGCGATCAGCCCGGCCACGCCCGCCGCCGCCACCGCCAGCGCCGAACTGCTGAAGAAGCCCGCGCTGCGGTCATAGCGCACGCTGCGCTGCAGGGCCGGGATATAAAAACTGTTCAGACGGTCATCGGATGGGCCGTAGGAGATTTGCCATGCGACTTCACGCAAAGAAGAAGCGATCATCACTCATGCTGTTCACGCAACACGCGCCGCGTCATAGACCTCAATCGTCTCGGTACGCGCCGGGCTGCCGTGACCCTGGATCAATGCCACAACGAGATCGTGAGCGTCCGGCGTATAGTATCGCTCGCCACACTGACGGCATACCAGCGCCGGCAGGTTTTCGATCACAACCCAGCGCCCCTCATATTCCTGGGCGCGGGTCACGCGCTGCAATTCCAACTCCCCCTGGCAGATCATACAACGCTGCTCGCTCATCTTGGCTTCCTCACTCTAAAACCCTCATCCCACTGTTCCGGCGACGGCTCATAAACCGTGATCACCTTGACCGCTGGTGGATAACTGACCTGCACATGCAGGACATGGCCCGCTCCTGTGTATCCCAGTATCAGGCAGCTTGGACCATACTTGTCGTCAGGATAGTCCTCGATGACCTCGCCATTCACGACAGCCTCTTCGATCTCCCGACTGATGATACCACGTTGCGCAGCGCGATCAGAGGCGTGGGCCGTCAACAGGTAAGTGCGTTCCACAAAACACCGGCGCAAAGCTTCTATGTCGGGTGGCATCAGTCTTCTTCCCCTTCTTCCTCCTCCTCGTACCCCTCTTCCGCGCCGCCGAACTCGCCGCCCAGCCCCAGCTGCTGCGGCAGGACGGGCGGCTCTGCCTCCGGCGGGGCGGTCAGATCGGGGTAGAAGTTCGCCCGCAGCCGTTCCAGCAACTCCGCTTCCACGCGCACCCACTTCCCCCTGATCTTTGTCCGCGGGATGGCGTTGAGCAGCGCCTGGATGCACTGGCGGAACTGCCCATCGGTCAGCAGGCCGGCGCGCTTGAGGAAGGCTTCACAGGCGTCCGTGCCGTCTTCCTCCAGCACCAGCAGCGCCGTGTGCACCGCGTCGATCAGACTCTCGAATATCACCAGGTCGGGGTCGACCATGCCGCGCTTGCGGCGCTGCACCGGCGTCTGCAGCGTGACATTGCTGCCCTCGCGCGCCACCAGATTCTTGCGCCCGCGCACCTCCCCGTCCATCTCCACCCCCAGGGCGATGGCCAGCTTGCGCGCCTCATCATAGGGAAATTGGACGGCTTTGAAAGCATCCCAGGCCAGCAGGTACCAGTCCGTGAAGGGGTCAAAGGCGATGTCGCGCCCCAGCAACAGCCCCCGCTTGCGCAGCTTGATCACTTCCTGGCGGGCCAGGTCAAGCGCCGTCTCCGGGCGCAGCGGCATCGGCTGCCCCGTGCGCTCGTCGATCGCGCTGGTCAGCACCGGCCAGTGCGCCGAGATGATCGCCAGCGCCGGGCCGAACGTGCTGATGTAAAGGTCCACGCCACTCACACCCTGCGCCGCGAACTCCTCCGCCTTCTCCCGGGCGGCCCGCTGCACCTGCCCGCGGATGTCCTCCCACCAGGCTGGCTCGCCGGCGGGCGGGCGCTTGCGGCAGGCCAGCAGGATCGTGCTCTGCGCGGCGTTCTTCTTCGCCTGGTGCAGCGAGTGCTCGCTTTCCGTGTGGACGGGCCACGACGCCTGTACGGAGAAGCCCGCGTTGATCAGGGCGCTGGCCAG
>JAIOAT010000091.1 GCA_019873685.1 Chloroflexota bacterium | reverse complement strand
GGGGCCCCTATCTTGCCAACACAGTCCTGGCTGTCAGTGGCAAGTCGTGCTCACCAACCGGGCTGGCGCCTGTCCTCAGTATAGCGACAGGCGCTCTTGCCAATATATGAGAGGCAAAAGGCAGAACGGGAGGCCAGGAGGCCGGGAGGTCAGGAGGCATGTCGGCGCCTCGCCGTCGGGGGAAGGCGCAGGCGGCGGATGTGGCTTACAATACAGGGCACGGGCTGCTGCTGGACGCCATGCCAAGGGAAGCCAACCATGGCCATCACCTGGGAAGACAAGCCGCTGCCGGAGGTAGTATTACGCCGTCTATGGCTGGCTGACGCGCCGCGGGCGCATGCCCTGTCCCGGCTGGTAGGATGGAGCCTGACTCTGGCCAGCTGGGAGCGGATGATCCTCTGGGGCGGGCGCGGCTGCTTCGCCCTTTACCGGGGCGATGCCCTGGTGGCGACGGCGATCGCGACCGTCTACGGGCGCGAGCGCGCCTGGATCGGCGGCGTGATCACCCATCCGGATCACCGGCGGCAGGGACTGGCGACACGGCTGATGGCCGTGGCGCTGGACTACCTGCGGCAGCGAGCTATCCCCCATGTGTTGTTGGATGCCTCCGAGCAGGGCCGTCCGATGTATGAGGCGCTGGGTTTCCGCCCGATCTACAACATTGAAGTCTGGGCGGGACGGGCCAGCAGCTATCTTGGCCCGCGGGCGCGCCCGCTCCGGCGTGGCGACCTGGACGCTGTGGTGGCCCTGGACGCGGAAACTTTTGGCGTGGCGCGCGGACGCATCCTGCGCCGGCTGGTGCAGGATTACCCCCATCTGGCCTGGGTGGATGAGGAAGACGGCCAGATCACCGGCTTTCTGCTGGCCCAGGACGATCGCCAGGATGGCACGCCAGCGCATCTGGGGCCGTGGATGCATCGTTCCCCCTGGGGGGCGGAAAAGCTGTTACGCACCGCGCTGAGTGTGCTGATTGGCCGTGAAGTACGCGTGGATATCCCCGACCGCAATCCCCATGCCTCGGCGCTGGCCTATGCCCATAACCTGCGCCGCCGGCGCGCCTGCACGCGGATGCACCTCGGCCCCGGCGATCCGCCGCCGGAGTTGATCGCGCAGCATTACGGTGTGGCGGCGCTGGCGACCGGCTGAACGCCCTGCGCCGGGTGCGGCGCGGATTTTCCTCCCATACACGGATATAAGCGATTGCGGCTCATAATCCCCCCGGCAGGGCGACGCAGTCACATTTGTTTATGATATCTAGACAAAATATATACTAATGAACTGCTTATCTTCTTCCCATGCATTTCTAAGCCTTAGCCTGTACAGTTTTGGTAGTTCAGTAGCTCTACAAAATGTCTAGTGGTTCATGGTTCAATGAGGAGAATGGTTCAGATGCACAAGGTACTCGTCACCCTTCTTGCTGTTGCCATGCTGTTTGTGGCAGCGTTCCCTGCCCTGGCCCAGACCGGCGAGCAGACGATCGTCGAGATCGCCGTGGCTGATGGCCGTTTCACGACGCTGGTCGCTGCCGTGCAGGCGGCTGGCCTGGTTGACGCCCTGTCCGGCGAAGGCCCCTTCACCGTCTTCGCCCCGACCGATGACGCCTTTGCCGCCGCTTTCGCCGCCCTGGGCATCGAACCGGCGGCCCTGCTGGCCGACACCGAAACCCTGACCAGCATACTGCTCTACCATGTGGTGGCCGGCAAGGCGATGGCCGCTGACGTGGTCGGGCTGGAGAGCGTGACCACGCTGCAGGGCAGCGATATCAAGATCACCGTCAGCGATGGCAAGGTCTACCTGAACGACACCATCCAGGTGATCATCACCGACATCGAGGCCAGCAACGGCGTGATCCATGTGATTGACGGCGTCCTGCTGCCCCCGGCTGAGGAAAGCATGGGCAAGATCGCTGATGTCGCGGCTGCGGCTGGCACCTTCAATACCCTGCTGGCGGCGGTTGAGGCAGCTGGCCTGGGTGAGGCGCTGGCTGGCGAAGGCCCGTTCACCGTCTTCGCGCCGACCGATGACGCCTTTGCCGCGGCTTTCGCTGCTCTGGGTATCGAACCGGCTGATCTGCTGGCCGACACCGCGACCCTGACGGACATCCTGCTCTACCATGTTGTTGCTGGCCAGGCGCTGGCAGAGGATGTGGTGGGCCTGGAGCGCGTGACCACGCTTAACGGGCTGGACGTCCGCATCAACGTCACGGATGAGGGCGTGTTCCTGAATGACACGATCAAGGTTGTGGCGACCGACGTGATGGCTGACAATGGCGTGATCCATGTGATCGACGGCGTCCTGCTGCCGCCCTTCAGCCTGACCAACAGCAGCGCCAACAACCTGAACTTCCGCGCTGGCCCCGGCCTGAATGAGCCGATCATCGGCAGCTTCCCCCGCGGCGCTCGTGCTGAGGCCGTGGCCCGCAACGAGGCTGGCGACTGGGCGCAGATCCTCCTGAACGGCCAGCCGGGCTGGGTGTATGCGCCCCTGACCACCCCCAGCGGTGACCTGATGAGCCTGCCGGTGGCCCGTCCCAACATCGTCGAGATCGCGGTGACCGATGGCCGCTTCACGACACTGGTCGCGGCTGTGCAGGCGGCTGGCCTGGTCGAGGCGCTGGCTGGCGAAGGCCCCTTCACCGTCTTCGCGCCGACCGATGACGCCTTTGCCGCCGCTTTCGCCGCCCTGGGCATCGAGCCGGCGGCCCTGCTGGAAGACACCGCGACCCTGACCAACATCCTGCTCTACCATGTGGTGGCCGGCAAGGCGATGGCCGCTGACGTGGTCGGGCTGGAGAGCGTGACCACGCTGCAGGGCAGCGACATCAAGATCACCGTCAGCGATGGCAAGGTCTACCTGAACGACACCATCCAGGTGATCATCACCGACATCGAGGCCAGCAACGGCGTGATCCATGTGATTGACGGCGTCCTGCTGCCCCCGGCTGAATAAGCACTGCACCGCAGGCGACTGTACGGGCGAGGATAAAGGCTCCTCGCCCGTTTTGTTTTCTATGTGATAACGCCCGATTCACCTTGAGGCGACAGGTGGTTTCTGCCTGCGTGGGTGGCCAGGTGTTCAAACAGCGTACAGCGCCACCGCTGCGTAATGCAGGGCGCTGCCGCCCATCACCAGCAGGTGCCATAGTTCGTGGTGGCCAAAGCGGCCGCCCAGATTAGGGCGTTTGAGGGCGTAGATTGACGCTCCCAGCGTGTAGACCAGCCCGCCGCCTACAATCAGGATCAGCGCGCCGGGCGGCAGGCGGTGGAGCATCTCCGGCAGGACAAGCACGGCCAGCCAGCCCATGCCCAGGTAGAGGGCCGTGGAAACGTAGCGATGATTGTGGTGGCGGAAGGCCAGCTTGTAGATCACTCCCGCCGCGGCCAGCCCCCAGATCACGATCAGTATGACCGCCCGCCAGGGGTCCGGCAGCAGGCTGACGCAGAACGGCGTGTACGTTCCGGCGATCAGGATGTAGATCGCAGCGTGATCCAGCGAGCGCAGCCAGCGCAGGGCGCGCTGCCCGACGTTGACCAGATGATACACTGTGCTGGCGGTATAGAGCAGGATCAGGCTGACGCCATAGACGATCGCCGCTGCCAGCCGGGCCGGCTGATGCTGGCTGAGCATGACCAGCACGGCCAGGCCGATCGCGCTCAGGATCGCCCCGATCAGGTGGGTGAAGCCGTTGATCGGCTCACGCAGACGTTGGATCATGTGTCATCCTGTAAGCTCCGGCGCGGCTCGGTGACCATTGCCCCTACTGGCAATTATACTCCCCGCTGAAGCCCGCCGGACTCCATACCAGTGGGCTGTTGCTCAGCCCCAGGCCCTCCAGCAGGCGCAGGGCGCCGGTGACCGTGTCGTAGATCGCGGCGCTGTAAGCAGTGCGGAAGGCCAGGTAGCGCCCATCCGGGCTGAAGCGTGGGTAGTCGACGGCGGTGGCTTCCGGATGGTCAAGGTACAGGCTGGCGTCGCGGTCCGCGAAGCCGGGCAGCGGCACCCGCCACAGCAGGTTATCGTCGTGGTCCTGCCAGTCTTTGATCGCCGCCAGCAACCCGCTGCCATCGGGCAGCCAGTCGTAATCCAGCACCAGCGTCCAGGTTTCGCTCCATTGCTGGACAGCTCCGCCGGAGGCGGGCGCGGTCCAGAACTGGTGGTTGTTGCCGGAGGGGGCGTAGATGAAGCTGATCACGTGTCCATCCGGCGACCAGCGCGGCAGCAGCGTGCTGCCGCTGGCGAAGTCAGTAAGGGGATACTTGGTCGCACCGTCTGCGCTGACCACCCACAGGTCGTTTTCCCGCTGGCCGCCCGGCCCTTCCTGGTAAGAAGTGTAGACCAGCCAGCTACCATCTGCGCTCCAGGCGGGGGAGCCTTCCGCCCCGCTGGCGCTGTAGAGCGTTGGTTGGCCGCCTTCCGCCGGGACCCAGGCCAGGTGCGTGGTGCGTGTCCGCTTCCCGCTGCGCTCGTAATCGCGCAGCAGGATGAAGACGATGCGATCCCCGGCGGGCGACCACAGCGGCGACCAGACTCCCCAGCCCAGCGCCCCGCTCTCGGCGGTGAAGTCCACCAGCGGGCGGAGGTCGGTGCCGTCCAGCCGGGCGCTATAGAGGCGCAGATTCTCTCCGTCCGCATCGCTCATCACGAAGGCCACGCGGCAGCCATCCGGGGCAAAGCTGCCAAGCCAGTGCTGGCCGGGGCCAAAGACCAGATCGCGCTGCTGGCCGCTACCCAGATCGTAGAGGGCAATGCCCGCCCCTTCCGGCGCGTTGGCGGCCAGCAGCGGGCCGGTCAGCGGTGGCAATGGCGTGGGTGTGAAGAAGAGCGGCGGCGTTTGATCCGGGCCATTCTGGGCGCTGGCGGTCGCGGTGGCCAGCAGGCTGGCCCATAGCAGTAGCGCCAGAACCGCCAGTACAGGCTGGAGGAAGCAGCGGCGACGATTGCAGGCGGCGATGATGTTCATGGTCAGGAGCATATCCTGCCTGCCGGGCGCGAGCAAACCGGCGCTCACGGCCCGATCAGGGTCAGGCCGTCCAGCGTGAGCGGCAGGTTAACCAGTTCGTGCCAGCCGCCCGCGCCCGGCCCCAGGCTGGCGGTAGCCACGACACGCAGGCTGCTGACCAGGGCATCCTGCGCCAGCGTCGCCAAGGGGGATTCCGCTTCGGCCAGCAGGTAGTAGACCTGTTCGGGGCTGTCTTCCAGCGGGCGATCGGTGTGCAAGCCATGGCGGTCGCCTACGACGGGGGCGGGCAGCGGGGGCAGGCGGCGGTAGGTGATCGGCGCGACATGACCGACCAGTTCCAGCACCAGCAGCGAGAGGCCGGCCCATTCCTGCAGGTGAAGTTGTTCTACATAACCGATCAGCGTGGTCGTTCCGTTCCAGTCAAGTCGCCCGCCCCATTTCCAGGGGAGATGAGCCAGGACGGGTTCCAGGGATGCCCCCCAGCCGATCGTGACGACCAGCCGGTCGGCATCGCTGGGGCCAGCGGGTACGTTCTGATCGCAGCGGCCAGTGGGGCCTAACGGCGCAACGCGCAACAGGGGCGATTGCGGCCCGCTGTCGCGATTCCAGATGATCAGACCCAGGCGGTTGACGGCCCAGGGAGGCAGGTTGTAGCTGAAGGAAGTCAGGGTGAACATGAAGCGATCTCTCCTCGGATGAACGCGGGTTCCAGTATGCGCCGCAGCCAGGCAGGAAGCAAGAGGATGGTTATTGGCAACCGGGACAAAGAGTTTAAAATCGCAGAGATATCGCCATCACAGGAAAAGTGCAGACACATGTCAAGACGTAGCTATTTCAGGAAAGAGTGCTGGCAGTACGGGATGGTGTTTCTTGCAGCATTGTTGCCTCGCTTGCTAGCGATGGCTGCTTGGTATAGCGCCGATCTCAGTCATTTTCAATCAGGCGACTATATCCTGTACACCCTTGGAGCGCAGCACTTCCGCGACCATCTTGATTTCAGCAACAGTCTCTTCTTGGTGCGCCCGCCGGTTTTTCCATTGCTGGTGTATTTGCTGGGTAACCAAGACCTGGTCGTCATTATGGCGAATATTGCGATCGGCGCGCTGATCGCTCCGGTGACATATGCATTGGGAAAGCGGTTGCAGATGAGCGCTCCTGTTGCTCTGGTGGCAGGGCTGATTGTTGCATTTGACCCGGGCAGTATTGCGTACTCAACCTTCCTTGGCCCGGAACCACTGGCAAACCTGTTTCTGGCACTGATGCTGGTGACGCTTCTGGCCGCGTTGCAGTCCCCCTTGCGTCTCCATGCCGTATTGCTCAGTGGTCTTGCCGGTCTATGGCTTGTACTTTCCGCTCTAACCCGCCCGGCGGTGTATCTGCTGTGGAGTGTTCTGGGTCTCTGGGCGCTACTGGCTTACCGTGCCAGACGGCTGGTTACGGTTGTCTTCATGGTGATTAGCGCTGCTGGAGTTGGCGGTTGGATGCTCCACAACTATGTCGTCTTCGGACATGCTACCTTCTCTACAGTGGGTATCTACACCATGGTGTATTATCGGGCCGCATCCATTGAGCACTTGGCTAGTGGCCGCGATATCGAAGAAGTCTACACAGCGTTCAACCAGCGTATTGAGACTCTATTGGGTCATGATCCGGCACTGGCTGATGCAGGGTACCGACACCGCTATCTGGCGGCTACACCGGAAGTCAGTCAGGCGCTGAGCCGGGTAGCTCTCGAAACCATGGTCCACTATCCGTTGTACACCATTCTAACCCTGCCCCTGGGCTTTGCCCGTATGTATGGCCTTACAGAAGCGGTGTTGCTCCGTGCCCAGCCGTTGGGTGTGCTCGCTGAGATCGGCTGGAACCTGCTATTTCTGTTTGGGACGGTCTACGGCCTGTGGGATGCGTTTCGCCGTCGCGAGTGGACGTTTTTCTGGCCGGTGCTGCTATGTCTGTTATATTTCACAGCGGGCGTGTTGCTGGTAAAAACGGCAGGGTTGGATGTAAGGGAACGTTCAATGCTGGTTCCGCTGATGGCTGTCAGTAGTGCTCGTGCCTTGCATGTTCTGTGGTTACGTTGGCATGCTCGCTAAAGGAAGGGTTGCTTGGCGCCAGTGCGATACACTTGGGCGCTACACCGTGACAACGTGAGGAAAACCACGCGATGAGGAACCGTCTCGCCATACTTGTGGCGCTGGTTGGGCTGACCCTGCTGGCCGGATGCGGCGGCCCGTTCCCGGATCGGCCACTGCCCACGCTGGTCCCGACGGCGACCGCCCGGCCCTATGCCACGGCCACCTTCGTCCCCCTGCCGACGCCCGCCCCGCTGCCGCCGGTGGACTGGGGGGATATCGCCATCTTCCGTCAGGCCATGCGGGAAGGCTTTGAGGAGGACGTAGACGCCTTCGCTGACCGCAACCGCTATGCCATCGAGGCCACGGTTGAGCTGGGCGATGCGGCTACCGTGCGCGGGGCGCAGCGCGTCCGTTACACCAACCGCTCCGCTGACACGCTGGACGAGATCGTCTTCCGCCTGTATCCCAACCTGGACGCCTTTTCCGCCCGGATGCTCATCCTGGCGGTCGAGGTGGGCGGCGTACCGGTCACGCCAGTGCTTGAGGAGCGCGATTCAGTTCTGCGCGTGCCGCTGCCATCGCCCCTGCTTCCCGGTCAGTCCGCCGAGGTGCACCTGACCTTCACCAGCGCTATTGAGCGCGGGTTTGCCGCCAACTACGGCGAATACAGCTACCAGCAGGGTGTGTTCACCGCCCCGGAATGGTACCCGGTGCTGAGCGTGTACGAGGAGGGGCACGGCTGGTGGACGGACCGCGCCCGCAGCCAGCAGGGAGAGCAGACCTATACCGAGACCGGTCTGTACGACATCCGCCTGACCGCCGATGCTGATGTGACCGTTGTCATGAGCGGCTCGGAGATCGAGCAGCAGGCCAACGAGGATGGGACAGTCACCCACCACATCGTCAGCGGCCCGATGCGCGACAGCATCCTGATCGCCAGCCGCCGCCTGCTCAGCCTGTCTGATGAGGTGGATGGGATCACGGTCAATCTGTACTACTGGGATGACGAGGAGAACCTGAGACGCAACGCCGACGCCGCCCGCGCCGGGCTGGCGATCATCGGCCGCACGCTGCGCGCTTTCAACCGCGCCTTTGGCGAGTATCCCTTCCGCGAGTTCGATGTCGTCCAGACCAACACCCGCGCCGGCGGGATCGAATACCCCGGCGTGATCGTCGTAGCGGATGCCTACTGGAACGCCGGGGACCCCTTCTTCGAGGTCGTGCTGGTTCACGAAGCCGGTCACCAGTGGTTCTACAGCCTGGTGGGCAACAATCAGGTGCGCTACCCGTTCCTGGATGAATCGCTGACCAGCTTCACCGAGTATGTGTACTTCTGGGAAACCGCCGAAACTGAGCGCGATAACCAGGAAGCCGCAGATTACATCCGCCGCGAGCGACAGAGCTACAACGCCTATACTGGCGCGGGCAATCCCGACCTGCCGCTGGGCCTCTCGACGGATGATTACGTGGAGGCGCAGTACAGCCTGATCATCTATACCAAGGGGCCGCTGTTCTTTAACGAGATCGCCAGCGAGATCGGGCGGGAACAGATGTACGCCTTCCTGCAGGAGTACTTCCGCCGCTACCGCTACGAGGTGGCCAGTATCAGCGGGATGCTGCAGACGCTGGAGGATGTGACCGGCCAGCAGTGGGACCGGCTGTTCTACGAGTGGATTGGTCAGTTTGAGGGCCTGGACCCGGCAGCAGTGGCGACGGTTGACGCCCGGCAGCGCGGCGGCTAGGGGCGGTGAATCGGGCGTGAGTCGCTGGTAGGGGCGCAGTATGCTGCGCCCCTACGCGTCTACGATCTAATTCTGCGCGACGAGGAAGACCACGGTCACGCCGTCGCCGCCTTCGTCAGGCCGGCCACGCTCCCAGC
>JAIOAT010000090.1 GCA_019873685.1 Chloroflexota bacterium | reverse complement strand
TACGGCCTGGCTTTGCTGGGAACCGATGGCTGTCTGATCGTCGCTAACCCGTCGCTGGGTGCGCTGCTCGGTTGCGCAGCCCACGAACTGGCCGGGCGGTCGCTGGAGTCGCTGATTCACCCTGATGACCGGCCTACGCTGAACTTCCTGGTACAGGAACTCAGGGAAGCGCACCGGGATCATGTTCGGCTGGAGTTGCGCGCCCTGCACTGTGGCGGTCACACCCTGTGGGTACGCCTGATCTGCGCCCCTATCCGCGATGAGCACGGCAATGTCCTCCCCTACACCCTGCTGCAGGTGGAGGAATACACCCAGCAGAAAGCCTTCGAAGAAGCCTTCTGGGAACAAATCCTGCGCAATGAGATGATCCTGCAGATGGCCAGCGATGGCTTCTGCATCCTCAGCCTGGACGGCCACATCCGGGAGGTGAACGCCTCGTTTGTCGCCATCACCGGTTACCCGCCGGAGGAACTGACTGACAGGGTGATCCGCGATCTGGTGATGCCTGCTGACCTGGCGGCGCTGGACACGCACTTTGCCGCCGCTGGGGAAGGCGGCAGCGCCCGCTTTGAGATGCGCTGCCGTCGCCGCGACGGGCGCACAGCGGTGCTCTCTGCCAGCCTCAACCGGATCGATCTTGTCAGCGAGTCGCTGCTGTTCCTTTCCGTGCGCGATGTGACTGAGGAACGCGCTGCCCAGGCTGCCCTGGGCGAAAGCGAGCAAAAATCGCGCGCGATTGTCGAACACTCCCGCGATGGCATCCGCCTGGTGGATGAGCAGGGTCGGCTGATCGAATGGAACGCGGGCATGGAACGCATCTCCGGCCTGAGCCGGGAGCAGGTGCTGGGCCGCCCGATCTGGGAGGTGCTGGACGAACTGACTCCCTCGACGATGCGCTCTCCCCAGACGCGCGAACGCCTGCAGCGCCTATCCCGCCAGATGCTGGCCGACGGCGACGTCTCTTTCATTCGCGGCCCCATGCGGATGCAGCGCCCCGACGGCACGATCCGCGAGGTGCTTTCCTCGATGTTCCCGGTCAAAACGGATAAAGGTTACATGCTCGGGGCCATCGTCCACGATATCACCGAGCATCAGCAGGCCCAGCGCGAGCTGCAGGAATCGCGCCGGATGCTCCAGCTGATCCTGGATAGCATCCCCACCCGCGTCTTCTGGAAGGACCGGGACCTGCGCTATCTGGGCTGTAACAGCGCCTTCGCCCGCGACGCTGGTCTGGAATCGCCGGAGCAGATCGTGGGCAAAACTGACGCCGACATGATCTGGCACAAGCAGGCGGCAATCTATAACCGCGACGATCGGCGCGTCATCGAAACCGGCGAACCCCTGTTTGGCATCGAGGAGCCCCAGTCCCGCGCGGATGGCGCTACCGGCTGGCTGACCACCAACAAGGTGCCCTTGCGCGACCCGGATGGCACTATCGTCGGCGTGCTGGGCACGTACGAAGATATCACCGAGCGCAAACAAGCCGAGCAGGCCCTCCGGGAAAGCGAGCAGCGCTACCGCGGCCTGTTTGAAGACCTGCCCATCGCCCTGATGGAGGCTGATTTTTCCGGAATTCTGGCCGCCCTGGAAGCTTACCGGGCAGCCGGGGTGACGGATTTCCGGGAGTACTTCTACGACTATCCCGGGGAAGTGATCGCTTGCGCCGGACAGTTGCGCCTGCTGACGCTCAACCGCGCTCTGCTCAAGCTCTTCGAGACGGACGACCCTGACAGGTTACGAGCGCACATCAAGCGGACGCTGCAGGAGGAGCAGTTCGAGGACTTCCGCTTGCTGCTGGTGGCGCTGGCTGAGCGGCAGCACCAGGTGCAGGCCGAGATGATGGTCCAGACGGTGCCAGGGAACCAGCGCTATGTCAGCGTCCAGGTGACCATCGCCCCCGGCTATGAGGAAAGCTGGTCGCGGGTGATCATCTCCATGCTGGATGTCACCGATCGGCTGGAGGCCGAGATCGCGCTGCGGGAGAGCGAGGCCCGCTACAAGCGCCTGTTCGAGGATGTGCCGATCTCGTTGTGGGAGGAAGATTACTCCGGCGCCAAGCACCTGATCGACCAGTTGAAGGCGAACGGCGTGGAGGATTTTGTTGCCTATTTTGACGCACACCCGGATGTGCTGGCCCGCTGTGTTCAGGGTATCAGGGTGGTCGATGTCAACCGGCAAACCCTGGAATTGTACGGGCAAGAGAGTAAAGCGCCTTTGCTGGATACGCTGGGCAACATTCTGCCGGCCAATGACTGGAGCAATCTCAAGTATGAGCTGAATGCCCTGGCGCATGGCCAGCATCAGATGATGTTTGAATCGCAGCAAACGATTCGCGGCCAGAAGCGGTACATCATTGTCAGTCTCTCTGTTGCCCCCGGCTACGAAAACACCTGGGGGCGTATCCTGGTCTCGATCACCGACATCAGCGAACTGAAGCGCACGGAAGCCGCCGAGCACGAACAGCGCACGCTGGCCGAAGCCCTGCGCGATACCGCCTCCGCACTGGCCAGTTCCCTTGAGCCGGAGACGGTGCTTGACCGCATTCTTGATAACGTCGGGCGGGTTGTGCCGCATGACGCGGCGAACTTCGCCCTGATCGAAGGCGATCATGTCCGCATCCATAACTGGCGTGGCTATGACCCTGCCCTCCAGGCGGAGATCGCGGCCATGCGCATGCCGCTGGAAACGCCCTCCTTCCACCACATGCTCCTGACCGGCCAGCCATTCCGGATCGCCGATCTCACCCATGCCGGGCCTGGTGAGTGGGTGGACTGGCCGGCCAACCGCTGGGCGAAGTCCTACGCTGGCGTGCCCATCCGCGCGCACGGCCAGGTGATCGGCTTCCTGAACCTGGATAGCAGCCAGGCCGGATTCTTCACCGATGAGCATGTGGAACGCCTGCAGGCGTTTGCCGATCAGGCGGCCATCGCCATTGAAAACGCCCAGCTCTACGACGAAATCCGCCGGCATGCTGCCGACCTGCAGGCGCGGGTGGAAGCCCGCACGATGGAGCTGGAACATGAACGCGCCCAGCTGCAGGCCATTCTGGATGCTATGGGCGAAGGCGTGGTCTATACCGATAACAGTACCGTCCTGTACGTCAACAACCGCTTCACCGAGATGCTGGGCTACCAGGCTGCGGAAGTTCGCGGCCACATTGACCACCTGCTCGATACGCTGATGGTCTTTGAGGGCCGCGACGATCGCCGCCTGTGGCTGGCGGGGGTGGTGCAGGCGCTGCGCCAGCGCGGCATCTGGCACGGGGATGTGCGGTTGCGGCGCAAGAACGGGAGCGAGTTCGAGGCCAGCCTGACCGCTACCCTGGTCGGGCCGGTGGAGTCCATGCCCCTATCGGTCGTCACTGTCGTGCGCGATGTCAGCCAGGAGCGCGCCCTGCAGGCCCAGAAGGACCGCTTCATCGCCAACGCTTCCCACGAACTGCGCACGCCCATCGCCAACCTCAAGACGCGCCTGTACCTGCTCCGCCGCCAGCCCCACAAGAAGGACGACCACCTGCAGGTGCTGGACTATGTGGCTGACCGGATGAGCGACCTGGTGGAGGAATTGCTGGATATCTCCCGTTTTGATCGCGGGGTGATCCGCCTGGAGCGTCAGCCGGTCGCCCTGCAGGCGCTGGTTGAGAAGGTGGTCGAGGTACAACAGCCTACTGCTGCCCAGCAGGGCCTGACGCTCACCATGCAATTGTCAGAAGCGCCGCTGATCGTCAGCATCGATTCCAAACGCATGACTCAGGTGATCACCAACCTGGTCGTCAACGCCATGAACTACACCCCGGCGGGCGGGGCGATTACAGTCTCTGTTGCCAGGGAGGAAGACGCCGCCGTCATTCGCGTGCAGGATACCGGCATCGGCATCCCGGCGGAAGCGCTGCCGCACATCTTTGAGCCGTTCTTCCGCGTCAGCGAGGAAGTCGCCCGTGGGACGGGGCTGGGCCTGACCATCTCCCGCGAGATCGTTGACCTGCACGGCGGTACGCTGACGGTCGAAAGCGAGGTCGGGCGCGGCAGCACCTTCACGGTTCGCTTGCCGCTGGAGCGGGCGAGCCGGGAACGGGACGCGAATGACGCGCCTGAACAGTAAGCTGGTGGTCGCCACATCGGGGCGGTACTTCCGCGCCGAAAGGGTTACAGGACTATCGGCGCCGCGGTGACGAAGGCGCTTGAGCGGGAGTAACACTTGCCGGCCATGCCTCATTCCCGCTGGTTTTTGGAGCAGGGTGGGATCAGGATCGCAGACCTGAGTCCCTTGCACACAGGAAGGGTGTCCTATGCCTGAAGTGATCTGCATTGGCGAACTGCTGATCGACTTTGTGGCCACGGAACGCAACGTCACGCTGGCCGAATCGCCCGGCTTCACCCGCGCCCCCGGCGGCGCGCCGGCTAATGTCGCCGTTGCCCTGCAACGGCTGGGCGTTCCCAGCGGCTTTGTGGGCAAGGTCGGCGACGATCCTTTCGGTGTCCTGCTGCGGGACACGCTGGCCCGCAACGGGGTGGATACCACCTACCTGCTCGTCGACACAGAAGCCCGCACCACGGTGGTTTTCGTTGGTGTATGGGATGACGGCCGCAAAGAGATGTGCTTTTACCGCAACCCCGGCGCGGATATGCGCCTGTTGCCGGAAGAGATCACGCCGGAACTCTTTGCCGGGGCGCGCTGCTTTCACTACGGTTCGATCACGTTGATCAACGAGCCGGGGGCCAGCGCTCAGCGCAAGGCGATCCGGATGGCCCGCGAGCGCGGCCTGATGCTCAGCTACGATCCCAACTATCGTCCCACCCTGTGGCCGGACGAGGCAACCGCCCGCGCCGTGATCCAGGAGGCGTTTCAGTATGCCCACCTGGCCAAGATCAGCGAGGAGGAATGGGCGGTCGCCAGCGGCTACGACGATCTCGACGCCGGGATCAAGGCGGTGCTGGCCCGCGGGCCGGAGTTGCTGGTGATCAGCCGGGGCAGCCGGGGGGCGCTGGCGACCAATGGCCGCTACCGGATCGAATTGCCCGCTCTGACCGGCATCAACGTGGTGGAGACCACCGGCGCTGGCGATGGCTTCATGGCCGCCATGATCGCCCGTCTGCTGCCGGAACGCGAGAAGTACGGCTCGCTGGCCCTGGTGCCGGAGGAAACCGTCCGCGCTGCGCTGGCCTACGCCAACGCCGTTGGTGCGCTGACCTGCACCAAAGCGGGCGCGATCCCGGCGCTGCCCACGCAGGCGGAGGTGGCCGCCTTCATGGCCGCGCGAGGGCTTGGAGCCTGAGCCGGGTCCAGGCGACCAGAGCGCCCGCCAGAGGGCCGCGTCTACCGGCCCCCCTGTGGCTACGCTATAATCCCCGCCATGATCACGACGGCAAGCGGGCATTACCACATCGGCATCAACGCCCACCTGCTCAGCGAGCAGGCCGGTTACCGCCGGGCAGGCATCCACGGCTATATCGCTAACACGCTGCGCTGCCTGCCTGATGCTGACCCTGAGCTGCGCTATACCGTGTTTGTTCGGGAAGGCGCGCCGGATATGGCTGCCCGGATGCGGGTGCGGCGCTCGCGGTTGCCGACCGGCTGGCCGCCGGCCCGCATCCTGTGGGAGCAGGCCGCGCTGCCCTGGCAACTCGGCGGGCTGGATTTGCTGCACGGGATGGCCTTTGTAACGCCTGTCCTGAGCCGCTGCCCGACGGTAGTCACCATCTATGATCTCAGCTTTGTGCGCTATCCCGACCGGCTTTCCACGGCGCGCCGCCTGTACTTACAGCGCCTGACCGGGTATTCCGCCCGGCGTGCTCGCCGGGTCATCGCCATCAGCGAAAGCACCGCCCGCGATATCGAAACGCTGCTGGGCGTCCCACGGGCGCGGATCGATGTGGCCGTGCCCGGCGTGCAGGAGCGCTTCCAGCTGCTTCCGGCGGCGGAGGTGGCTGCCTTTCGGGAAAGGCAGGGCCTCCCGGAGCGCTTTTTGCTCTACCTGGGCACACTGGAACCGCGCAAGAACCTGACCGTGTTGCTGTACGCCTATGCCCGCCTGCCGGAATCGCTGCGCCGGGAAGCGCCGCTGATCCTGGTGGGCGGCAAGGGCTGGGGGCTGGACGAACTACGCGCCACGATTGTCCGGCTGGGGCTGGAGCAGCATGTCCGGCTGGAAGGTTACGCGCCGGATGACGATCTGCCGCTATGGTATAACGCCGCGACGACCTTCGTTTACCCATCCGTCTATGAGGGCTGGGGGATGCCGGTTGTCGAGGCGCTGGCCTGTGGCACGCCGGCGATCGTGTCTGCAACCTCCAGCCTGCCGGAAGCGGTCGGAGATGGCGGGCTGGCGCTGCCGCCGAACGACATCGACGGCTGGGCGCAGGCGCTTGAACGCGCCCTGACTGACGCCGGCTGGCGAGCCGCCGCCGCTGAACGGGGACTGGTTCACGCCGCCGCTTTCACCTGGGAACAGACAGCGCGTGTCCATACGGCCTGTTACCGTCGGGCGCTGGCCGCCGGTTGAACAGATGACATAGCAGGGTATCGCATGACCGATCACGAACACGTTGAACGTACGCTGGTGGTGAACTGGCCGACCTGGCTGGCCCCTCTGATTGACCTGGGCCTGATCCTGATTGCCTTCGGGCTGGCCTATGTTGCCCGCTACGAGCTTCAGTTGTTGCGCCCGCTGGATGAAGCTTTCCGCGCCCGGTTTGAGCCGTTCGTGCCATATGCCTTGTTGTTTGCCGTTTCACAGATGGTGTCGATGCAGCAGCACAATCTGTACCGGCATGTGCGCGGGCGTTCCTGGGGCGACGAACTGTTGGCCATCGCTAACGGCGCCACCAACACCCTGGTGCTGGTGATGGGCGTCAGCTTCCTGCTCCAGCCGCTGGTGTTCTCCCGCCTGCTGCTGCTGTACGCGGGCGTGTTTGCGGTGGTGTTGCTCTCGCTGGCGCGGGCTGTGTACCGCGTGATCCGCGCTTACCAGCGGCAACAGGGAATCGGCGTGGAACGGGTGCTGGTCGTCGGCGCGGGGGAGATCGGCCTGGCTGTCCTGCGTAACATGCTGGCCCGCCCTGACCTGGGGTATCAGGTTGTCGGCTTTGTGGACCGCGACCCGGAACGGGGCAGCGCTGATATTGGCCGTCTGCGCGGGCTGGGCGGGATCGACAACCTGCCGCGCCTCCTCGCTGAAGAGCGGGTGGATCTGGTGATCGTCACCCTGTCCTGGGAGCACCAGCGCGACATCCTGGAGATCGTGCGCGAATGTGACCGTCGCGATGTGCCGGTGCGCATCGTGCCCGACCTGTTCCAGCTCAAGCTCAGCCGGATGCGGGTGGAGAATCTGGCCGGCATCCCGCTGCTGAGCCTGCACAACGAGGTGCGCATCCCGCGCACGGAGCGCATGATCAAGCGGGTGATCGACATCGTTGTGGTCATCATCAGTGCGCCGGTGTGGTTGCCGATCTTCGCGCTGGTAGCCCTGGCCATCCGGCTGGAAGGGCCGGGGCCGATCCTGTACGGGCAGGAGCGAGTCGGCGAGGGGGGACGGCGCTTCCGGGTCTGGAAGTTCCGCAGTATGGTAGAAAACGCCGATGCGCTCAAAGCCCGGCTGGTGGCGGAACAGGGCCTGGACCCGCGCCATCCCAAGCTCAAATATGACCCGCGCATCACCCGCGTCGGGCGGGTTATCCGCCGCTTCAGCCTGGACGAATTACCACAGATTTTCAACGTGCTGGTCGGGGAAATGAGTCTGGTTGGGCCGCGCCCCCCTACGCCGGACGAAGTGGCCCATTACGAACCGTGGCATCTCCAGCGCCTCAAGACGCGCGGCGGCCTGACCGGCCTGTGGCAGGTTTCCGGGCGCAGTGATGTTCCCTTTGAGGAGATGGTGTTGCTGGACCTGTACTACATCGAGAACTGGTCGCTGATGCTGGACCTGCAAATCCTGCTGCGGACGATCCCGCGTGTGGTGCTGGGCAGCGGCGCGTACTGAGACCCGGCAAGGGCAACGATCGGGCGGCGCGCGCGTATATAGCGGTAGAGGAGACCGACGATCGGCAGGCAGATGAACAATTCCCCGCGGCAGACGCCGCTTCCGGCTTCACCGCCGGCTACACTCCCGGAAGAAACGCCACGCCGCACGCGGCGCGTGATCGTCCGCCGTGCCTCCGCAGAGGAGGAGGCCGCTCCCCGGCAGCGTAGCGGGGGCGGGGGGTGCGCCCGTGTGGTGATCGCCCTGGCGCTGATTGCCGCCGCGTTGATCGCCGTCCTCATCCTCTCGACCCAGATCACGCTGGGCGGGCTGGCCAGCGGCCTGACCACCCTGCTGGCTCCCGGCCCGGCGCAGATCACCGTGGTGCCATCGCAGACGATCGTCAACAGCATCCAGCCGATGGGCCAGCTGGTCAGCATTAGCGTACAACTGGCCAAAGCCGACATCGAGGTGTCGATCAGCCAGGGGCTGCTGGGGGCCAGCAGCTTCTCTACCAGCCACGTGGCGCAGGGCACCATCGAAGCCGGGATTGACCTGACCCGTCTCAGCGTCTCCGATGTGGCCTACGACGCTGCCAGCGGTACATACACTGTCACTCTGCCCCCGGCGCAACTCACCGGCTGCCATGTGGATTACATCCGCCAGTATGCCTATTCGGGTACCATCCTGCCCGTCGACCGTGACCAGGCCCGCCAGCTGGCCGAATATACAGCGGTGATCGAATTCCGCGATGACGCCCTGGAAAGCGGTATCCTGAACCGGGCGGAGGAGCAGGCGCGGCTGGTGTTCGCTAATCTCGTTGGCGCGTTGACCGGCAGGAAAACCGAGATCGTCTTTAACCGGGCCGTGCAGCTACCGCTGCCGCCTTCCTGCGAGCCTGATCCCCCGGGGAACTGGAGCTATGACCCTGCAACTCAAACCTGGACACAACCTGAATGACGAGGAAATCGCCCGCCTTGAAGCGCTGCTGGCGCTGGAATATCCAGACGATGATATCGAGATCATCGTCGAAGACAGCCCGGCAGCGGAAGCGCCACCGGCCGCTTCAGCCAACCTGCTGCAAAAGCTGATCGTGCTGGTCATCACCGGCGTGGCCGGGTTATACCTGATCAATCCGGGCGCCGGGGTGCTGGAACTGATCCCGGATGTGGTGCCGGTGCTGGGCAACCTGGACGAAGCCACCGCGCTGGCGTTGCTGGTCAGCGGGCTGGGTTACTTCGGCGTCAAGGTTGGCTGGCTGACGACGATCTTCCACGGCCTGCGCCGCCG
>JAIOAT010000089.1 GCA_019873685.1 Chloroflexota bacterium | reverse complement strand
CACATAACGCCGGACGCGATCCAGGTTGCTCACGCCGGGCACATCGTCAGGGGCCACCAGCCGGGCCGGGCTTTCCGTCAGTCGCGCCGCCTCCCGCACTACGATCACCCGATCTGCCAGCACTTCGTTGAAGCGTTTGAGCAGCGGATCGAACAGCGCATCGGTCAGCGTCTCGCCGGTGGATTCCGGCGGGGCGGGCATCTCCACATGCGCGTCGGCAATGCTCTGGAAGGCATGCCCCTCATATTCGCGCAGGGCCATCATCATAAAGGAGTCGATCGGCTCGGTCAGGTAGAGCACCTCGATGTCGGACGCCCTGAATGGATCCAGGTGCGGGCTGCGCGTGATCGAGGTCAGGTCTTCTCCGAACAGGTAGTAGATCTTGTCCTGGCCTTTGGCCATGCGGGCCACATATTCCGCCAGGGAGACCCACTCCTGCGGCCCGGTGCGGGATGAATGGAAGCGCAGCAGTTTGAGCAGCTGCGGATGATCGCCCGGCGAGGTGGCCACACCTTCCTTGAGGAAGGGGCCGAATTGTTCCCACAGCGTCCGGTAGCGCTCCGGCTCGTCGGTAGCCACTGCCTCCAGGTGGCGCAGCAGGCGGCGCACCAGGTTGCCGCTGACCTTGCGCATGAAAGCGTTGGATTGCACGCTTTCCCGCGAGACATTGAGCGGCAGATCTTCCGAATCGACTACGCCCTCCACAAAGCGCAGGTATTCCGGCAGCAGGTCGGGTGTGCGCTCCTGGATCAGGATCTTGCGGCTGTAGAGCCGCAGGCCATGATCGCGCGGGGCAAACGGCCCACGATCCCGCCGGGCAGGCACATAGAGAACGGCATGCAGGTCCAGCGGGGCCTCGCTGCTGATGTGGACGTAGGTCAGCGGGTCCTCGGTATCCAGGGTGATCTGGCGGTAGAAGCTGTGGTAGGCGTCCGGCTCGACGCTCTGGGGGGATTGCCGCCACAGCGCAGTTTGCTGGTTGGCCGGGCGCGGCGTTTCGCCTTCCGCTGGCTGGCCGACATAGATCGGGAAGGCGATGAAATCGCTGTGCCGCTTGATGATCTGCCGCAGCCGCCATTCATCGGCGAACTCCGTCGCATCCTCTTTGAGCGTGATGGTGATAGCGGTGCCACGGTGGGGCACCTGCTCCGGACGCAACTCCTCCACCGTGAAGCTGGGCGAGCCGTCGCAGGTCCAGCGGGCGGGCAGCGCCGACGGCAGGTACGAGCGCGAGGTCACCTCCACCCTGGAAGCCACCATGAACACGCTATAGAAACCGACCCCGAACTGCCCGATGATGTTGGTTGCGGCGTCGCCCTTCTCCTTGAGCGCCTGCAGGAACGCCGAAGCCCCTGACTGGGCAATCGTGCCCAGGTTGGTGATTAACTCGTCGCGGGTCATGCCCACGCCGGTATCGCGGACGGTGATCGTGTTGGCCTCTTTGTCGACCGTGATGGTTATGGCCAGCTCCGCTTCCGGTTCGAAGACGGCTTCGGCGGTATGCATCTCAAACTGCAGGCGGTGCAGCGCATCCGAGGCGTTAGACAGCAACTCCCGCAGGAAGATCTCGCGCTCGGTATAGAGCGAATAAATCAGGATATTGAGCAGTTGCTGGATTTCCGCTTTGAACGTGAACGTTTCGGCCATAGGTCAGCCTCCTGGCGTTACCGTTCGTTTCACAAACCGTACAAATCGCTATCTCTGAGCCAACTACTCATTATAACGATTTGCGGAGGTGGGCAGCGTTTTCTTGCGTAACTCTTACGCTGGCAGGGGGGCAGAAAGGGCCATTTCCCAGCCGGCACCATAAATCTTACAATACGGGTAGCATTCGGTTCCGTTGCCTGTCAGCAGGCCGTCCCCAGGCGGCCCCGGTTGATCGGCGCGGCGCGAATGCCTGCCGTGGCAACTGGCAGGTAAAAGTCCGATTCTTGTAGCGAACAGGTTATCACTATGCTTTCCACAAGGCGTTTTACCGTTGCCGTACCCGTCACCGCTGTGCGCCTGGTGCTGGTAGCGGCCCTGCTTTTGCCGCTGCTGACCGGCGGCCAACCGGCCCGGGCTGGCGTGCTCCAGACCATCTCCGATTTTTTGAGCCTGGGCGCCAATACCATCCGCGAGATTCAGGAGGCGATCCGCGTCGCCGGGGAGGAGGTGCGCGTCACGCTGGAACAACTGCGGGGCGACCTGGCCCAGATCATGGCCGACCTGCAACGCGCTTACCAGGACAACCTCAACATCACCCTCAACAGCCTGGATGCGGCTACCCGCAATAAGCTGCTGGAACTGCAGGCCCTCATGGAGGGCGTACACGAAAAGATTCAGGAGGACATCCGCCTGGTCAGCGCCGAGGCGCAGGAAGTCATCCGCCAGGCCAGCCTGCAGACCCGCCGCGTTGCTGACGAACTGCGTCGCGACCTGGAGGAAGTCATCATCGTTGGTGGGGAAACCGCTGCCTTTGTCCTGGATCGCGCCTTCTACAACGCGATCCTGATCGTGGCGCTGGTGCTGCTGGGCATCGGGTTGCTGGTGTTCATCTGGCTGCTTTTCACCCGGCGGCTGCCCCAGGGCGGCCTCAGCCGGGTGCTGGCTCTGCTGTTCATGGCGCTGTATCTGGTGGTCTTCGGGGCGATTGTGCTCGTACCGCAGGCGCGCGCCTTCGTCATGACGGCCACCGGCCTGGGGCTGCGCGAACGGCTGGAGAAGATCACGCTTGCCCCGCGCATCCTTGAAGTCTTCCCGGAGACGATCACCATCGGCACCACGCGGGAGGTGCAGGTCTGGGGCAGCAGTCTGACGCCCAACAACCAGCGTCCCACGGCTACGATTGGCGGCCAGAGTGTGGCCATCAACGCGGCCAGCAACGAGCAGATCGTGCTGGATGTATCCACGCTGGGCGTGCCGGACGGCAGCACTGACCTGGTGCTGACCTATACCGGGCGTGACCCGCTGACTGCCGTCGTGCGTGTGCTGCGGCCAACACCCGTCCCCGCCCCGGCGGAACTGCGCATCACCGCCTTCACGATCAGCCCGGCTTCGCCGGTGGAGCGCAACAACGCCCGCGCTACGGTGACGATCCAGAACGCCGGGCAGACGGCAGCCCGCAACTTCCATGTGCAATGGCGGCCCCGCGCCACCGATACGGCCACCGCCATCACCCGTTCCGTCGCCCAGCTTGATCCCGGCATGTCAGCGTCGTTCACTTTTGACTTCGCTTATATCGGCGCGGGCACATTCGACACGGTGGTCGTGGTCGATCCCTTCGATCGCGTGGCGGAGAGCAACGAAGCGAACAACAGCGTCACCCGCCAGGTAACCGTCCAGCCGGCCCCGCCACGCCAGGCGCGGGTCACTGTCACTTTCACCAGTGTCACTGTGCACGACGACGCCGATCCCCTGGCTGATGGCGAACTATGGCTGGACTTCATAGTCGGCGGGCAGACGGGGCGCTTCCCCAGCAGCGGCACACGCAGCGTCAACAGCGGGGATACCGTCACGGTCAACCGCACCTTCACGCTGACGCTGACCGAGGGTACCGATCTAACGATCTTCGTCAAAGGGACGGACGAGGATGCGCCGGGCTTCCCCACCTTTGACGATCACGACGACATGGGCACGGTCTCGCGCCGCTACACCTCCGCCGCCTCGTGGGGTGCGGGCACGCACAGCGAGCGCAGCACCTGCCCCGACGGCTGCTACACCATCCACTATACGATCACGGCGGCTTTCCTGAACTGAGCCGCCGCAATACTACGGCAGCGCCCCTTCTCCGGGCGGGGAAGGGGCGCTGGCTGTGATTCCCAATGCAGGGCAGCGCGGATGTCGTCAGCTGGCGGCGCGGTAATCGCCGCTCTTGCCGCCGGTCTTGGAAAGCAGCCGCTGATCGCGGATGGTCATCCGCTGGGTGTACATCTTGAGCATGTCGTAAATGGTCAGGGCGGCCATGCTGCCGGCGGTGAGCGCCTCCATCTCCACGCCGGTGCTGGCCCTGGTGCGCACGGTGGTGACGATCCGCACGCTGGCGGCGGCGAACTCGTACTCCACGCCAACATACGTCAGTGGGATGGGATGGCAGAACGGGATCAGGTCCCAGGTCTTCTTGGCGGCGAGCGCGGCAGCAGCGCGGGCCAGTTCCAGCGCGTCACCCTTTTCGGCGCGGCGCTCCTGCAGCAGCGTCACCAGCTCCGGCGGCATATCGATGGTGATCTCGGCGACGGCTTCGCGCAGGGTATCCTCTTTAGCGGAAATGTCTTTCACCGGGCATCAGCCTCCGGGGATGGGGCGCGCAGCGGCGTGCCGTCCAGGTAGCGGCTGGCGCCGTCGGTGTAATGCTCTTCCTTCCAGATCGGGGCGCGCGCTTTGACCTGATCGATGGCGTAGCGGGCCGCGTCAAAGGCTTCCGCGCGGTGTGCCGCGCGCACCACGATATAGATGCTGACGTCGCCCAGCGCCAGCGCACCAATACGGTGGACAATCCGGCAGTGGCGGACGGCGAAACGGGCCAGCGCCTCCGCCTCGATCTCGGCCAGCACGCGCTCGGCCAGCGCCACATGCGCGTCGTAGGTCATGCCGCTGACCGGGCGGCCCTCGTTGGTGTTGCGGACGGTTCCGCTGAAGATGACCAGCGCCCCGCAGGCGTCATCCTCCGTCTCCGCCAGCAGCGGAGCCAGGTCCAGCGGCGCGTCGGTGACCCGTGTGGTCATGGTCTGTCTCCTCCTCAGCCGCCGCTGACCGGCGGCAGGAAGCCGATCTCATCGCCATCGCGGATGGGCGTGCCGGGATCAGCCAGCGCCGCGCCGACCGAGCAGGCCAGCGTGTCCAGGTGGGCGGCCAGAGTCGGGTATGCTTTCAGGGCAGCCTCCACCGCATCGCGCACGGTCGCGCGGTCGCCGGGCAATTCCAGGGCCGCCTGGCGTGTCCCGGTATCCTGCTTCAGGCGGCCATAGAACGTCACGCGGATGTGCATCAAGGGCTATCCTCCCAGGCTTGACATGACCGTCTCGGTCTTCTGCCCGATCTTCCACTGGTGACCGGCGGGCTTGATCCGCGCCGCTTCCCGGAAGCCCTCCTCAATTGCGGCCACATCCCCGGCGCGGATGGCCGGGCCAAGCGCCACGTGGATGTCATAGGCCAGGCACGGGCGGAGTTCGCCGATGGCCGTCAGGCGGAAGCGGTTGCAGTCCTGGCAGTACGAGTCCGAGATCGGGGTGATGAAGCCGATCTTGCCCCTGGCGCCGGGCACCTTCCAGTACCTGGCGGGGCCGTTGCCACGTGCTACCGTAGCTGGCTCCAGGCCGTGCGTGGCGATCAGGCGCTGGCGCACCGCGGTCAGGTCAACAAAACGGTTCATCCCGCCGTTGTGGTTGATCTCGCCGATAGGCATGACCTCCAGAAAGCGCACAATCAGATCATGCTCGCGGATCAGGTCCAGCCAGGCGTCAAATTCGTCATCATTGATGTCCTTCATGATCAGGGCGTTGATCTTGATCGTCGGCAACCCGGCGGCAGCAGCGCGCCGGATGCCCTCCCAGACGGTTTCCAGCAGGCCGAAGCGGGTGATGGCGTGGTAGCGCTCCGGCTGGAGCGATTCCAGGCTGACGTTGATCCAGTCCAGGCCGCTGGCGACCAGCGCCTCGGCGTAGCGGGCCAGCAGCATGGCGTTAGTGGTCATGGCTACCTGGCGGATGCCGGTCTCGCGCTTGATGCGTCCGATCAACTCAGGCAGGTTGGGGCGCAGCAGCGGTTCCCCGCCGGTCAACCGGACGCGATCGATGCCCAGGCGGCTGGCAACCTGCAGGGTCAGGATGATCTCATCGAAGGTGAGCAACTCATCCGGCGCGTGGAATTGTAGCCCATGCAGGGGCATGCAGAAGTGGCAGCGCAGGTTACAGCGATCGATGACGGAAACGCGCAGGTAGTTGACGCGGCGGCCAAACTGGTCGATGAGGGTCATGGCGTGGAGCCTCGCGTCCGGGCAATTAAGAATACTCAGGTCTTGTTTATTGATTTTAGCAAAGAACTGCCGGGCTGCAACCCGGATAGCAGGAGCGGGGCGGGGTAGCCAGCGATCCGGCTACCGGCCCTCCCGGCCACCCGGCCTCCGTTCTCTTGCCGCTTGCTACCTGCCTCTTTTTTCCCGGCCTCCCGGCCACCTGACCACCCGGCCTCCGTTCTCTTGCCACCTGCCACCTGCCTCTTTTCTCCCGGCCTCCTGGCCACCCGGCCTCCGTTCTCTTGCCACCTGCCACCTGCCTCTTTCTTTCCCGGCCTCCTGGCTGCCCTCCTCCTTGCCTCCGGCCCCAGGCCTCTTTACAATGCGGTTAACGATGATCGCCAGGCAATAATCAGAGGCAAATGACCATGAACGCAAAAGCTACGCTGTGGGCGCTGCTGGCGGCGCTGCTCCTCCTGGGAGGATTACCCGCCGCCGCCCAGGAAGGCGTCTGTGACAATGCCCCGCCGCCCCGCCTGACTATTGGCGGCTGGGCGGTCGTGACCACTGCCGTCACCGGCACCCCGGCGGGCGGCCTGAGGTTGCGCGACGCGCCGCGCACCACTGCTGACGAACTGACCATCCTTCCCGCCGGGACGGCCGCCCGTGTCCTGGAAGGCCCGGCCTGCAACGATGGCTTCCGCTGGTGGCGGTTGTTCGTCCCGCAATCGGAGCAGGAGGGCTGGTCCGCCGAAGGGCTGGGCGAAGTCTACTACCTGGCGCCGTCTGCTGCGCCGGTTTATACGCCCACGCCCGTCCCCGTGCCGGTTGGTGCGACGCCTGTTCCCCCTGCTGCGGAGTCCTCCGCCGAATGCCCCGGCGAGACGGCGGCCAGTTACCTGCAGGTAGGCGCGGCGGCCCGTGTGGCCGACCAGGCCCATCCCGTCCGCCTGCGGGCTGAACCGGCCACGGATAGCCTCTTCCTGCAGGTGGTCTATCAGGATGCTGTGCTGCGGGTGATCGGTGGGCCGACCTGTGTCGCTGACCGCCGCTGGTGGCAGGTGGATGTCAACGGGCGCACCGGCTGGACGGTGGAAGCCGCCGGTGGGCGTTATCTGCTGATCGACCCGGCTAACCCGCCGCCGGTGGTCGTCGATCCTGCCCTGCTGGCGGATATCCCTCCCTCGCCGCCGGATCTCCCGGCGGATGTGACGCCGGTTCCCACGCCCCGCCCGACCACGCCGCCGCCGGTGATCAAGCGGGCGGCCTACACACCCGACGGGACGCGGCTGGTGGTGGGATCGGGGGCCGGGCTGCGCCTGTACGACGCCTATACGCTGGCCCTGCAGCAGACGATCCCGGTCGGCCCGGTGATCGACCTGATCGCCCTGGAAGGCGGTCTGTACGCCGTGGTCTGGGCGACCGACAGCCTCCGCGTAGTGGATGTGACCAGCGGCGCGATTCGCGCGGCGCTCGCTCAGGCGCCTTACGACCCGGCCTGGGCTGCCGCCAGCCCGGATGGCGCCTGGCTGGTGCTGGGACCCACCTCGGATGGCACCCCGGCCACGTTGTGGGATCTCCGGCGGGCCGGCCCGCCGGAGGTGGTGCCGTACTGGTGGCCCGGCTGGGGCGTGATCCGCGCTGCTTTCAGCCCGGATAACCGTTATGCTGTGATCAATGATGTCGTCAATGTGCGTACCTGTCAGGTTGCCGGGACGGGCTGCCAGTTCGACATCGTGCGTAATGACTTTCTGCCGGCGGGAATCTTTGGAGATATCACCTGGGCAGGCAATGGCCCCTGGGCTGCCGGGTTCAGCGATCGCCTCTGGTTGTGGGATGGTGATGCGCTGGGCGTCGGTTTCACGTTGCGCAGCACGCTGGCGGAAGGTGGGCCGGTGCGGGTCGCCCTTAGCCCGGATGTCGGGCGCGGCGCGGTGGCCGTCAACCGGCTGATGGAGGTGTGGAACCTGGGGGCAGGCAACTACTACGTCGAGCGGGTGGTGGAACTGCCCGGCGCGGTAGGCAGCCTGGCCTTTCGTCCGGACGGCGCACATCTGGCCGTTGCCGCCGGGGACAGGGTCGTGATCTACGATCCGGTTACCGCCGCCGCCATCCAGCAGATCGAGTAGCGGCCCTGCGCCGCTCCCAGGAGAGACCATGCCGTCTGCTCCGGCCATTGGCACACTCAACGAAGCGCCGCTGCATGCCGCGCTCAAGGCATGGTACGCCGCCTCCGGCGCACAGACGGAGGTTATCGTCGATGGCTACGTGATCGACCTGCTGCAGGATGGCGTGCTGGTGGAGATTCAGACGGGGAACTTCCGCGCGATCCGGCGTAAACTGATTGCCCTGACCGCCGCCGGGCATCCTGTCCGACTGGTCTATCCCAGGATGGCGTGCTGGTGGAGATTCAGACGGGGAACTTCCGCGCGATCCGGCGTAAACTGATTGCCCTGACCGCCGCCGGGCATCCTGTCCGACTGGTCTATCCTGTCGCCCGCGAGAAGTGGATCGTCCGCCAGGGCGCCGCGTCCGGCGCTGACGCCCGCCGCCGCTCGCCCCGGCGCGGGATGTACGCCGATCTGTTCCGGGAGCTGGTCAGCTTCCCGCGCCTGATGCTGCAACCCGGCTTTGCACTTGAAGTGCTGCTGATCGAAGAGGCGGAATTCCGTCGCTATGACGGGCGTAACTGGCGGCGGCGCGGCTGGGCTACCGATCGCCGCGAATTGTTGCGCGTGCTGGAACGACGGCTGTTCCAGACGCCCGCTGATCTGCTGGCGTTGCTGCCGGAATCGCTGGCCGATCCGTTTACGGTGGGCGATGTGGCGCGGGCGCTGGGGGCGGGCAGCCGGCTGGCCGGGCAGATCTGCTACTGCTTGCGGGAGATGGGAGCCATCCGCGTCGATGGTCGGCGGGGCCGGGCCTATCTCTACTGGCGGGGCAGCCCTCAACCGGGCGGCTGAGGGCTGCCAGCGTGAAAGTGACGCCTGCTACTCTGCGCCGGGGCTAACAGTTTCCGGGCGGAGCAGGCTGTTGAAGGCATCCTCAAACAGCGGCAGGGCCAGCGCTTCCGGCAGGAAGGCAGCGATTTCCGCGTTTTCCGCGGTGACGATGACCTCCTGCATGGTCACAAAGCGCCCCCGTTGCAGGTAAGCGCGGGCGGCGACCATATCGGCGCCGCAATCCTGCTGAGAGCGGGTGTACACCGCGTAGGGTAACTCAATCTCGGTGTAAGGGCTGAAGCCCTGGGCGGCCAGGAGATCGGCCAGCGCCCCATCAGCCAGCGCGGCAGCCGCGTCCTCAGCCGTCGCATAGGCGTCCAGCTGGTAGGAGAAACCCGGGATCGGGAGCGTCGCCAGATTGCAGTCCGGATTGGCATAGGCCGCCTTCAGGCTGTAGACATGGTTGTGGGCGCTATAGTAGGTTTGCG
>JAIOAT010000088.1 GCA_019873685.1 Chloroflexota bacterium | reverse complement strand
ACCAGGCTACTCGTAAGGTAACACAACTCCCCCGGAACGTCAACAGCGCGGCGTTGTTTTTAGGAATAATTTACTACTCGGTGGCTGGCTGAACTCGCTTGACTCTTCGTTTTTGGTTTGTTTCGGTTTCTCTTATCTGTCATAGGCGACTCATCCATGCTAGAATCAGCCTGCGTCCGGGAATGAGTACTTGGCCGGCTGGAGCGGGCTGTGCCGCCGGGACTTGGCGGGTGCAGTGAGCAGATACAGGTTCCTGCTCCCGGCGCTAACGGGCTTTCAATCAGGTGGCGGTGGGTTTTGGCGGTGAGTGATTATGGGGTATCGGTCTTCCGGGCAGGGTGGCCCGCCGGCCTGGCTGGTGATCCTGGTCGGGGCGGCGCTGGTCTTTGGGGGATATTTCATCTGGATTGGCGTGCGCAACTACATGCGCGGCGCTTTTTCGGCGGTGACTCCGCTTACGCCCGCGGCTCAGACGCCGGTGGCAACCGGCCTGCTGCCAACAGATTTGCCGCGTTTTACGCCTGTCCCGACGCGGACGCCGGTACCACCCTGCCAGGAATTCCGGGTAGTTGTCCCGGAGGCGATCGTGCGTGAATGCGCCAGCACGCGCTGCGCTGTGGCCGGCACGCGGCGGGAGGGAGAGGTCATCTGTGTGCTGGAGCGCGACTATCTGGCCAGTGACTGGTACATAGTCGATCTGGATGATAGCCAGTTCTTTACGACTCTGGGTTACATGCACGAGAGTTTGCTGCGGCCCGTCAATCCAACACCGACTCCATCGATCACCAGCACCCCTTTGCCAACGCTGACGCCATTGCCATCGAACACACCGTTGCCGACGCCTGAGCCCAGCAACACGCCGGACCCGGCCACGCCTGCTACGCCAACACCGACCTTCACCCCTTCGCCCACGCCGCCGCTGGTCAGCGGCTGAGGCGCTTGCTCGCTGGATAGTCCGCGTGAGTCTCCGTGATACAGGGATAAGGAGAGGGTCCGACGGCATGAGTGATGCCGGACTGCCACTTGATCAGGTGCTTGAAGGGGATTGCGTCGAGGTGCTTAGCACGCTCCCGGAGCAGTCGGTTGACCTGATTTTCGCCGATCCGCCGTATAACCTGCAGCTCCAGCGGGCGCTATGGCGTCCCAACCTGACCCAGGTTGACGCCGTAGACGACGACTGGGATCGCTTTGAGAGCTTCGCGGCCTATGACGCTTTCACCCGCGACTGGCTGACGGCCTGCCGGCGCGTGCTCAAAGATACCGGCACGTTATGGGTGATCGGCAGCTATCACAACATCTACCGGATTGGCACAATCCTGCTTGACCTGGGCTTCTGGATCCTCAATGACATTGTCTGGCTGAAGACCAACCCTATGCCCCAGTTCCGGGGAGTGCGCTTTGCTAACGCTCATGAAACGCTGCTGTGGGTGCAGAAGCACAAAGGCGCGCGTTATACGTTCAATTACCGGGCGATGAAAGCGCTCAATGGCGACCTGCAAATGCGCAGCGACTGGGCGCTACCCATCTGTACCGGGAAAGAGCGGCTGAGGGTGGATGGCAGGAAAGCTCATGCTACGCAGAAACCCGAAGCGCTGCTCTACCGGGTGATCCTGGCCAGTTCAAATCCCGGCGATGTGGTGCTCGATCCATTCTTTGGCACTGGGACAACCGGCGCGGTCGCCAAGCGGCTTGGCCGTCACTGGATCGGGATTGAGCGCGATCCGGACTATGTACGGCTGGCGAGGGAACGGATTGCTGCAGTCGAGGCAGTACGGGATCAGGAAGCCATCCAGGCTTCCGGGGAACGTCGTGCTTTGCCGCGTGTGCCCTTCGGCGCTCTGCTGGAACATGGCCTGCTTGCCCCGGGGCAGGAACTTTACTTCGATGGCCGGGCCGACCGGGTGGCGCTGGTGCTTGCCAGCGGCCATATCCGTTGCGGCGAATTGACCGGTTCGATCCACCAGATTGGGCGGCATCTGGCAGGCGGCCCGTGCAATGGCTGGGAGCGCTGGTACTATCGCCAGGCTGGTGGCAATGACCTGGCCCCGATCAATGCCCTGCGGGATCGGTTGCGAGCCAGCGGTAGCGCTGATGCGGAGGAACATAACACCGCATAGCACGTGCTGCTATGTTTGCCGATCAGCACACTTAACCCGGGGCAGAGATGGCCAGTGCAGCCTCACGCAATGTACCCCGGTTGGGGATGCCGCTATGCTGCTGGACTAGCTTGCCCTGTCCATCGAATAGCAGAAAGACCGGCACAGCGCGCACACCATAGCGCCGGGCCAGCTCCCGCCCTGGCCCGTTCAGAATATCCAGCCGCAACACTTCCACTTTGCCGCGCAGGTCGGTTTCCAGCCCATCCACGATGGGCTTGGCAATCAAGCACTGCGTTCAAAGGTTGGAGTAGAGTTCCACAATCACCGGCTGGCCGGCGGACAGCCTTGCCTCCAGTGCTTCGACAGTGTCAATAGGCGAGGGGCGCGTGCCCAGGACAAGCTGGGCCAGGCCAAACAGGATCAGTAAGGCCAGCGCGAAAGCCAGATTGGGGTGGCGGTGGATAAATTGGCGCAGGCGAGCCAACATGCATCTGCTTTTCGTGTAGTGAAGCATCACAAGTGTCCTGTAAGATTGGATGCTATTTCACAGCCGGATGTTGCACCCGGTGCAGCCAGCTGCGGAAGCGGCGCAATTCAATCGCTTGCTCCAGGTGCCGAGCCAGCGGAAACAGGCGGTCCGCCAGCAGCAGCGCCACAAACAGACGAGAGGGGTGTACAGACAGCTGATCGCGCTCGATCCCGCGCAGGATGCACCGGGCGACGTGCTCAGCGCTCTGGGTAGGCCAGGGGTAGGGCGCATCTTGGCCACGGGCTGAGCGATGGAAGAAGCCGGTTCGGGTGCCAATTGGATAGACCAGTAGCAGCCGTGCTGGATCGTCCAGTTCCAGGCGGTAGCCTTCAGCGAAGCGATCCAGCGCCGCTTTAGTGGCGCCGTAGAGGGCATATCCCGGTATCGCCAGGCGAGCCATCGCTGAAGCTACCATGACGACTTTGTAGGGATGGTCGCGGTTGATCTCGCTCATGCGGATGGCGGCATAGATCGGCCCCAGGGTATTGACTTCGAAGATGCGCGCCAGCCGATCCCATTCCGCCTGTTCCAGCTTTTCATAGTAGGCGAAGCCTGCACAGGCGATCAGGAGATCCACGCCCTCCAGCGCTGACAGGGCCAGGTCAAAGAGCGCGTCGATATCCTCCACCTTTCCCATGTCGCCGACGTATGGGATCACCTCCGCCTGGCCACCTGCTGCCCGGATGGCGTCCTCCAGGCGGTCAGACTGGATGTCGACGGCGATGATCCGGCAGGGGCGAGCTGCCAGCAGGCCCAGCAGGGCGCGGCCTATGCCGGAAGCAGCGCCAGTAAGGACGATCCGGCTCTGGTCGATGTGCAAGGTGTCTGCCCTTTCTGTACAGCGGTTTAGTCCGGCGTGGTGTAAACAGGCCGCCCGGCGATGATCACCTGCTCGACCAGGTTGATGCCAAAGTGGTAACCCAGTTCGCGGTAGTCGCCGGTGCGCCAGATGATCACGTCAGCGGCGCGGCCTGGTTCCAGACTCCCGACTTGATTGCCCAGCGCGAGCGCCCATGCCGCGTTGAGCGTGCAGGCCACAAGCGCCTGGGCCTGGGTCAGACGGTGATAGCGGGTAGCCAGCGCCAGAACGAACTGCAGGTTTTCCGTCCAGGCTGGGCCGGGATTACAGTCCGTCGCCAGGGCGAGGATCGCACCCGCGTCCAGCAACTTGTGTACCGGCGGGTAGTGGCTGCTGCCCAGTCCGAAAGGCGTGGTAGGCAGGGCAACAGCGACGGTCTGGCTGGCGCCGAGGAGCGCGATCTCCTCATCGGGAGTGACGTCAAGGTGGTCGAGGGAGGTTACCCCCAGTTCAACGCCGAGGCGCGTCCCGCCCAGCGCCACGAACTCATCGACATGGATCTTCAGCTTCAAACCGGCCTGGAGGGCGGCTTCCAGAATCCGGCGCGTCTGCTCAAGCGTGAAAGCGCCTTCCTCGCAGAAGACATCGCAGAACATCACGCCTGGCCAGTGCTCCGCCTTCCAGGCTGCCGCGGCAGGCAACATTTCCTTTATGATCAGATCAACATAGGCGTCGGAACGGCCGGCGAATTCCGGCGGCACCGCATGTGCACCAAGAAAAGTCGGGATGATGCGGATCGGATGCTCCGCGTCCAGCAGGGCAATGGCGCTGAGCATCTTGATCTCCTCGGCGGTGCTCAGGCCATAGCCCGTCTTGATCTCGACGGTGGTTGTGCCATGTTGCAGGGCCAGGTCAAGGCGCTGCAGGCCGCTAGTCACCAGTTCATCCAGACTGGCCTGGCGGGTAGCCTGGACTGTCCGGTTGATCCCGCCTCCCTCGGCCATGATCTGCTGGTATGTGACACCTTTAATGCGCCGTTCGAACTCCTCCGCTCGATCCCCAGCCCAGACCAGATGGGTATGCGGATCGACCAGGCCGGGCGTCACCAGCCGCCCGCTGGCATCGATGACATCTTCACCGCTATAGGCAGCGATGATGGAGTCGGTCGGGCCGACGGCCCGCACGAGTCCGTCCTGGATGGCCAGAGCGCCATCTTCGATCAGGCCCAGGTCGCCCAGGGCATGCCCGCGCTGCGGGCCGCCCGCGTGGGGCGGGATGGTGCACAACTGCTGCGCATGGGTGATCAGCAGATCAACGTGCTGGCGCATGCCTGTCTTCCCCTGTCTGCGGGGTCCGGAGGACCACAAGATCAGCAATTGGGTTGATTTTAGCGCAGTTTGCCCGCAGAATGGCGTTACAGCGTAACCGGTGAGCCGCTGTGCCAACGCTACGGAAACGAGGCTCTCCGGGAAAGGCGTTGTTGACCGATGAAAAGGATACTCAGCCGGGTAACGCAGGGCTTGTTAGTGATACTGCTGATAGGCCTGACCATGCCTGTTGCTGCCCAGGGTGGGGATGGGTTGCCGCCGACAGCCCGACTGACCGGTTTCCGTCACGAGTACCAGGGCTGGAACAACTGCGGCCCGGCGACGCTGACAATGGCTCTAAGCTACTACGGCTGGGCCGACAACCAGACGGTGGCCGCCCGCTGGCTCAAACCCGACCCGGAAGACAAGAATGTCAGCGCAGAGCAGATGGCCGCGTTTGTCAACCAGTTCACGTCTGTTCGGGCGCTGGTGCGCTATGGCGGGGACCTGGATCGGCTGCGGCGACTGATCAACGCCGGTTATCCGGTCGTAGTGGCGGCAGGCTTTGAGCCGGGCAATGAGGATTGGATGGGGCACTATCTGCTGGTAGCGGGCTATGACGATCCCGCCGGAACGATGCTCACCCAGGATTCCTACCTGGGGCCGGATACAGCCTACCGGCAGGATGACTTCGACCGCTACTGGCGGCATTTCAACCGGGTGTACATCGTGCTCTATCCACCGGAGAAAGAAGCTGCTGTGCTGGCGCTGCTTGGCGATGACGCCGATGTGCAGGCAAATTGGGAACACGCGCTGGCTGTGGCCCGCGCGGAGGCCGCGGCCAGCAGCGATGATCCGTTTGCCTGGTTCAACCTGGGGACAAGCTATGTGCTTCTGGGGCAATACGAACAGGCTGCGCTGGCCTTCGACCGGGCGCGGACGGCAGGCCAGGGATTGCCCTGGCGGATGCTGTGGTATCAGTTCGGCCCTTTTGAAGCCTACTACCGGGCAGGACGCTACCAGGATGTGCTTGATCTGGTGCGCTTCAACCTGGCAACGACGCCAGAAGGCGAGCATGCCATTGAGGAAACGTACTACTACGCCGGGCTGGCCAGAGCTGCGCTCGGCGAGACTGAGCGCGCCATTCTCAATCTGCGCCAGGCGCTTGTGATCAACCCGAACTTTATTGCGGCTGCCGAAGCTCTGGCTACTCTGGAACCCTAGGTTGCTGTTGCCGATGTTATTCAGCAGGTCTATCGAACCGCGTCTGGTGCCCGTAGATGCCAGGCACAGCGTATTACCGCTGCTGAGCGGTACGCAATTCGTCATGACGCATCTGGACTGGCGGGCGCCGGAGACATGGCTGGCCGACCCCGCCGTCACTGTCTGCGCTGGATACGATAATGGAGAAGTAGTTGCCGTGATGGCGACCAGTGTTCCGGAGGAAGGGGTCTGCTGGCTGCGTATGCTGGCAGTCGGCAGGGGCGTCAGCCTGGGTCGGGCAACCCGCCAGCTATGGGCATGTCTGGCTTCGCGCCTGCAGGCGGAGGGTGTCTGCGAAGTTTACGCTGTGGTGCTGGCGGAGTGGGCGCATTATCCCCTGCTGGAAGCTGGTTTTCGGCAGGTCGAGGAGGTTATCCTGCTGGAGCGTGCGCCGGATGCACCGTTGCCTCCCCCGGCTCCACGACCGGAGGCGCTGCGCATGATCCCGGTCGATGATCGATTGCTGGGGATGGTGAGGGAAGTCGATCGGGCTGCATTTGCCCCGTGCTGGCGGCTGGACGCAGGCGACTTGCAGGCGGCTCGCAGGCAGGCGGCAGCCTTTCTGCTGGCCGAAGTAGCCGGCAAACCAGCCGGTTACGCGCTGGTCACCGCTATGGATGGGGAGGCTCACCTGGCACGGCTGGCTACCATCCCTGCGTTGCAGCGGTGTGGGGTAGCCAGCGCCCTGTTGCATGAGGCAGTTCCGATCCTGGCAACGGCAGGGCTGCCCCTGACAACGGTCAATACCCAGCGCAGCAACCGAGCATCCCGGCAGCTGTACGCTCGCTGGGGATTCAGGGAGACAGGCTTCTGGCTGCCTGTGCTGGCGGCCTCGTTGAGGTGATGATCTGCCCGCCAGATCAGCGTTCTGCAGGCGGGGTGGGGTTTTCCGCGGTGGAAGGCGGCTGATCGGCGGGGGGCGTCGTTGTGTCTCCACCCGCGGCGGTAGTGTCCTTGCCTCGCAGGATACTCTGATCGCCGGATGACGCTGGTGGTGATGTAGCTGGAGCAGCAGCGGGTCGGGAATCCTCGTCGGGGATGGGCAGCAGATCGGCGACGAAGTCAAACAGCGGATTGCGAAACGCCGGGGAGACGCTCCGCGAATCGCCCTCACCTGCTGGCGCGGCGTGTTCCATCGGCGTGATGATAGGGGCGGGGAGCATGGTTGCGGGGGGCGTGGTTGCGGCGGGCGTCTCAGCGGGTGCTGGCGGCGGAGTAAAGGCTGGCGCGACAGCTGTCGTTGATGGCGCTGCGGGGCCTGGCTGCGCTTCCATGCTCGCCGGTGGCGGCTGCGAGGTCGCGGCAGGTGTGGCGAGCGCGGCCATCTGCGCCTCAAGGCGGCTGCGCAGTGCCTCCAGATCAGCCGGGGCCGGATCAAGGTCGCTGAGGCGTTCCAACGCCCTGGCGGCGCGATCCCAGGCATTACGGGCCAGAGCGACTTCGACGACGGCACGCCAGTAGGCAGCTGGCCGGGTTCTTTCCAGCCGCGTAAGCACCTGTTCCACATCGCGATAGGAGGGGTACTCCGCCGCAATGGTCAGCAGATGGTGGGCGGCGTCCTCCCAGTTGCCGTGGCGCAGGGCAACGATAGCAGTCCGGTAACGTCTTTCGGGAAGCATGCGCGTCTTCTTGCCGTTGTGGCCGCCGGTCGTAACAACTGTCATTGTACTGCAACGGCGCGTTGCGCGCAGGCTGCAGGAGCCGGGAGCGCCGCGTGATCGTCGTCAAACGGATGGCGGTCTGAGTACGCCGATTTCTTGAAAATAGCCCTGTTTTGCGTGACACTTGGCGACGTCTGGCTGCGCGCGGCAGCCTGTCCGCTGCTGCATGTACTTGCGACAAGATCGAGAGGTTTGCCATGGATATTCGGGTGCTGACCGGGGTGATCCAAGAATCCGACGCTGATGCGGTGGTGATCAGCCTGTTTGAGGGCGTTACAGCCCCGGAGGGAGCTGCACGTCTGGTTGATGAGGCGCTGAACGGCGCGGTCAGCGATCTGCTAGGCGCTGGCGATTTCAGCGGGGCCAGCGGGCAGGTCGTGGTGCTTTATCCGCGGGGGGCCTTGCCCGCCCGCCGGGTGATTCTGGTGGGCCTGGGCAAGCAGGCCGAATTGAACGTTGAGACTGTACGCCGGGCTGCTGCACAAGCCGCCCTGAAGGCCCGCGATCTCAAGGTCAAGCGGCTGGCGACTATCCTGCATGGCGCAGGGGAAGAGGGGCTTTCAGCAGCGGCGGCGGCCTATGCGGTGGTGGAAGGCACGCGGCTGGCGCTGTACCGCTATCAGGCTCCTCGCCAGGGTGAGGTTCCCCCCGAGGTTGAGACGCTCGAACTGATAGCAGGGGAAGGAGACGCGGCGGCGGTGCAGCAGGCGGTTGAACAGGCCGAGGCGGTGGTGGCCGGGGTCATGCTGGCCCGCGATCTGGTGAACCTGCCGCCTAACGTCTGCACGCCATCCTACCTGGCTGAGGCGGCCACGGCGGCTGCGGATGCCGTTGGCCTGCGGGTGCAGGTGTTGGAACGCGGGCAGATGCAGGCGCTGGGGATGAACGCGCTGCTAGCAGTAGCTCAGGGGTCCGAAACACCGCCGCGCTTCATTATTCTGGAACACAACGCTACACGGGCGGGTGAGTTGCCCAGCGTCGTTCTGATCGGCAAGGGCATCACGTTCGATACCGGCGGCTACAACCTGAAGCCCACGGAGAGCATGGCCACCATGAAGACGGACATGGCTGGCGGGGCTGCCGTGATCGGGGCGCTGCGGGCCATCGGGGCGCTCAAGGTGCCGCTGCACGTCGTCGGACTGATTCCTGCTGCCGATAACATGATCAGCGGACGCGCTTACCGGCCACAGGAAGTGATCCGGGCCAGCAACGGTGTGACGATCGAGATCAGCAACACTGACGCGGAAGGGCGTATGTTGCTGGCCGATGCGCTGGTGTTTGCCGACCGCTTCAAGCCTTCAGCGGTTGTGGATATCGCTACCCTGACCGGGGCCTGTCTGGTGGCGCTGGGCGCGGTGGCCGCCGGGCTGTTCAGCACCAGCGACGCGCTACGCGATGTTCTGCTGGCGGCAGCTGAAGCTACCAATGAGAAGCTATGGCCGCTGCCGCTTTATCCGGAGTACGAAAAAGCTATCGAGTCTAAAGTAGCGGATATTCAGAACACGGGCGGTCGCACCAGCGGCGTAGGCGCTTCTGCGATGTTTCTCAAGCACTTCGTCAGCTATCCAGCCTGGGCGCACATCGATATGGCCGGGTTGGCCGCTAACGCCAAGGATAATCCGTACATCCCGGAGGGGGCGACGGGTTATGGCGTGCGCTTGCTGACGGAATTTGTGCGTCGCTGGACGGGGTAGGCGGGTCAAAATCGAGCATTGACGTTTTGCGGCGGAGTCCGCTATAATCATAGCGCCCCGGCAAAGCTGGGGCGCTTTCTCGTACCTCCCAAT
>JAIOAT010000087.1:4312-9538 GCA_019873685.1 Chloroflexota bacterium | reverse complement strand
AAGGCCCCGCCCTGGTGAGGGGCGGGGCGGTAAAGACCATCCGAAAGCGCTAGAGCGCGGCGACGATGTTGCTGAAGATATTCCCGATAGCCGGGCCGAGCAGGGCGAGGAGCACGAATTCGACGATTGTGACCAGGGCAATGATCAGTGCGTACTCAACGAGACCCTGGCCTTCTTCACGGGGCAGATATTGCATGGGAGTAGCTCCTCAATCAGGCTGGCAGATTATGATTACAATAGCAGATCTTAATACAAATTCCTCTGGGATCACAGTACTATATATTAACGGTCTAATATATCGTAATAATGTATTCCAGTGCTCCGGTGTTCCGGCATGCAGCCTTTGACAGGGCGCGGGGTCATGGTGCATAGTCACCTTAGAATCCCGTGCTCTGTGCCTCTGACTCTGAGGAGGATGCCATGGCTTCCCGAATGGTGCGGACGGTGAAAGGCGATGTGCCGGCAGAATCGCTTGGGCCGATGCTGCCGCATGAGCACCTGTTTGTCGATCTGCGCGGCCCTTATGCCCCTGGCTACGCAGAGGCCGAACCGGAGAGAGTCGTTGCGGTGGTAAAACCTTACCTGGCGGCTCTGGAGGCTGCCGGGGGGACCGCCCTGGTGGATTGCGCGCCGGTCGGGGTAGGGCGCAACGTGGCGGTGTTGCGCCGGCTGGCGCAGAGCACCTCTGTTCACATCATCGCCCCAACCGGCACCTACCGGGAAGGGTTCATCCCGGCGGCGATCGCCGATCTGAGTGTCGAAGCGCTGGCGGCGCTGTGGGTGGACGAACTGACGCAGGGGATGGAAGGCACCGATAGCCGCGCCGGGTTCATCAAACTGGCAATGAGCGAGCACGGCCCGACGGAGATCGAGGTGCGCAATCTGCGGGCTGCTGCGCTGGCCAGCCGGCAGACCGGCGCCGTGATTGCCAGCCATACTATCGGCGGGGTGGTAGCCCGCCGCGAGATGGACATCCTGGAACAGGCCAGGCTCGACCTGCGGCGCTTCATCTGGGTGCATGCCCACACGGAGCCGGAAACCGCCGTGCATGTTGAAGCTGCCAGGCGGGGAGCCTGGATCGAATTTGACGCGATCGGTGCGGAAAACTGGCATCCCCAGGAGGCATTGCTGCAGGCGACGCTGGCGTTCATCGAGGCGGGCTACGCGGATCAGTTGCTGCTTTCCCATGACGCAGGCTGGTACGATTGCTCCCAGCCCGATGGTCTGCCCAGTCCGGATGGCTTCCGGGGGTATACGGCGCTGTTCGAGCAGTTCATCCCGGCGCTGCGGGCGCATGGCGTGCCGGAGCAGATGATCTATCAGATCACGGTCGCCAACCCGGCGCGGGCGTTCTCAATAGGATAGTTGGCCGGGGCTGGACTGCGTCAAAGCGTTACGTGCGTTCCGGGTGCAATGTCCAGCGCTCAAGCGCAGCGAGGACGCGCTCGCCTGTTGCCGCATCGGGAATGCCGCTGATGGCGATGGCCAGGCCGTCCGGCCTGAGCGTTTGCATCAGCAGGTCAAGATCGCTGACGTCGCAGTAGACATAAGCCCCTTTGCCAGCGGCCTGAATCCGCTGGTAGACCGGTATCCAGCGGGCAAAGCCTTCACGACCTGCTCCCGGTACCCACTGGACGGCATGGAGTTCGGGGATTTCCAGGATGGTGTCCAGGTGACGGAGCGCCGCGGGGCCGTCAAGGTGATAGATCGCGCGATCCAGAAAGCGGCACTCCTCGATGATCCCCGGCAGGAAGAATTCCCGGTACATCGCGGCGCTGATCAGGGCGGAAAAATCGTTGGAAGGGATGTAATATTTGGCCTCCGCGGCCAGTTCCAGCCAGCTGGTGATGGGTTGGTCTGCGGCGCGAAGCCTGGCATACCAGAAGTCATAGACGGCGAAGTAGTCTGGCTGCAGGCGTTCCAGCAAGGCTTTGACCTGTTCGGGGTGGTCGATCAGGTCCATCGCCAGATTCTGGGGATCGCGCAGCGCTGCCAGTAGATCGCCACCGGGATGCCAGTCCGGCATCCCGACGAGGTACTTCCCCTTGCCAAGTTCCAGCATGGCATCGGTCAATTCGACCAGCTTGATGAAATAGGGGTTCTGCCAGTCCAGCGTGATCCGGTCAGCCTCGGACCAGTCGTTCAGGATCGGTTCGGTCCAGCTGGTGCCATAGTCCCCGAAGCGCAATGGACAACCGTAAAACGCCGCCAGAACCTCCGGCCCCAGGTTGGGGAAGGCCACCGGCAAGCTATCGCCCAGGAACAGGCCGTTTGCCAGCATGGCGTGGGCCAGCCGAGCCTGATATTCCACGTCCAGCCAGCGCTCCTCCGCGCTGCTGTGGTGCGATTCAGGCAGGGGGATGCGGTCTTCCGGAGGTTTTTCCAGGTGGAATTGCACCACCGGGCGGTCCAGCACGGAACACGCCCAGAACGCTTCCATGCGCTCCAGGGTCTTTTCCAGGTCGGGTTTGAACTCAAACATTGCCTGCGTGCCTTTGAGCAAAAGCATGGCGAAGAGGCCAGGCCGCTGTTTCAGGGTGAGGTGTCAGGGTGGGGAGAGAGTCTGCTGTAGCGTCCGGGGAGCTGGCCGTGGCGCACCCAGTATACCCGCAGCTATCGCCAAGGCCTATGCTCTCTCCCCTGTTCGGCGGCTCTCCCGCGCCGGGGACGCCTCAGGCCACGCTCCGGGGTGCCACGGGAGGCGCGGCGGGATTCCTGCGCAGCAGGCGCAGGCCGTTGGCCGTCACCAGCAGAGAAGCGCCCATGTCGGCGAACACGGCCAGCCATAGGGTCGACCATCCAGCCAGCGCCAGCAGCAGGACAGCGGCTTTCAGCCCCAGGCTCAGGGCAATGTTCTGCCGGATCACGCTGAGGGTACGGCGGCTCAGGCGTACGGCTTCCGGCAGGCGGCGCAGGTCATCCTGCAGCAGCACGATGTCGGCGGTTTCCATCGCCTGCTGGGCGCCGCCTGTCCCCATGGCAATGCCGACGCTGGCTTCCGCCAGGGCGGGGGCATCGTTGATGCCATCGCCGATCATGGCGGTTGGGCCGTAGTCAGCCTGCAATGCCCGGATGGCCGCCAGCTTATCGCCGGGCAGGAGGTCGGCCCGCACGTCATCGACGCCCACACGGTCGGCGATGGCGCGGGCGGTAACCGGGTTGTCGCCGGTCAGCATGATCGTCCTTGGACGGGGGTGAAGGGCTTTCAGTTCTTCCAGGGCGGCCCGGCTGGTGGGGCGGGGCTGGTCAGCGACGGTCAGCAGACCGCGCACCTGATCGCCGTCAGCGACGAGCATCACGGTGTGCCCCTGTTGCTCCAGGTGGGCTGTCCGGGTGCACAGCGCGTCAGGGTGAGGGTAGCTGGCTTCGAAGAACTGATGGCTGCCGATGGTGATCGGGCGGCCGTCGATCTCGCCACGCACGCCGCGGCCAACCAGACTGGTGACCGCACGGGCAGCCGGATAGCGATCGAGCAGGGCGTTATGCTGGGCTGCGGTGACTACGGCCTGGGCCAGCGGATGCTCGGAACGGCGCTCGACGGCGGCAGCCAGCGCCAGCAGATCGCGGCACGGCTCGCAGGTAAGATCGCCCGTCCCGGTCTGGCAGTCAACAGCCTGGGCCAGGGTCAGCACCGGCTCGCCACGGGTGAGCGTGCCAGTCTTATCAAAGGCGAAGGCGCGTACGCCGGCCAGCGCTTCCAGCGGTGCGCCGCCTTTGATCAGAATGCCCCGCCGGGCGGCGCTGGTCAGAGCGCTGACGATCGTGACCGGCGTGCTGATCACCAGCGCACACGGGCAGGCGATGATCAACAGCGCCAGCGCCCGGTACAGCCAGCCGCGACCATCCGGCGTGTCCCAGAAGGGCGCACCGGCCAGTAGCGGCGGTGCAACGGCCAGCAGCAGCGCCAGGATAACCACTGCCGGGGTATACCAGCGGGCGAACCGATCGATGAACCGCTGGCTGGGGGCGCGGCTGGCCTGTGCTTCTTCGACCAGATGGATGATGCGGTTGAGGGTGTTGTCTTCGGCCAGGCGGGTGACCTCGACTTCCAGCGCCCCGGCGCCATTGATCGTCCCGGCGAAGACTTCGTCACCGGCAGCTTTATCCACCGGTAGACTTTCCCCGGTAATCGGGGCCTGATTAATGGCCGAATTACCCTCCCGGATGACGCCGTCCATGGGGATGCGTTCACCGGGGGCAATCAGGATGGTATCGCCGACGGCTAGATCGCCAACCGGCACACGCGTCTCGTGGACGCCGCAGAAGGGGCAGGGGCCGCCTGTGTAGCCATCCTGGCCCAGGTGTTCCGCGCAATCCAGGCATGGGCGCAGGACGGCTGCCGTCTGCGGGACGAGATCCAGCAGGCCGCGCAGGGAATAGCGGGCGCGGTCAGCGGCGTACCCTTCCAGCGCCTCGCCAATGGCGAACAGGACGATCACGGTCGCAGCCTCGCCTGTCTCGCCAATGATTACGGCGCCAAGCGTGGCAATGCTCATCAGCAGGTTGATGGTGATGTTGTGGCTGTAGCGCAATTCCCGCCAGCCATTGACCATGATCGGCAAACCGGCCAGGGCGACAACCGCCAGATGCAGAACTACTACCGGTCCCTGCGGAGCGCCCAGCAGAGTCAGGGCGGCGCTGAGCAGCAACAACAGCGCACCAACCAGCGCCAGAGTCGTGATCCGCCGGGCGAGCAGGAAGCGCAACAGGCCGATCGGCCCGCTGTAGTCGGGCATGATAACTGGGGACCTGGAAGCTTCCGCGATGCCATAGCCCAGGTCGCGGATACGCGCCTCGATAGCGGCCCGGTCAGCGTTGCCGGAGACGCGTATCCGTCCGGTGGAAAAGTTCACTTCAACGGCGCTGACGTTCTCCAGCCGGGCGATGCTACGTTCCAGGGTCAGGGCGCAATCGGCGCAATCCATCCCGGTGATCTGCAGCTCAAGGTCGGTTGGCAGGGATGTCTTGAGGTCCATGAGATGTCCTGTTTGACAGGAATTTACGAATAAATATATGAGCGACTGCTCATATATTGGCTCCATCCTAACATTGAATGGTTGGCGTGTCAAGCCGGGCGGGGTAAACTCATGACGTCTGCTCAGGGGGGAGGTCAGTGATGGCTGCGACGCCAGTCTGGACGGTCATCGCCGGCGCGAACATGGAAACCAATGTGCCGGTGTACGGGTTCCCGCTGCAACTTGGCACGGCCCATTACGTCAACAACAT
>JAIOAT010000087.1:0-4078 GCA_019873685.1 Chloroflexota bacterium | reverse complement strand
CGGCCAGTCATCGACCTATCGCTACCCTGAGGAGCCGCTGCGGGAGGCGCTCAGCAAGGCTGGCCCCTGGGTGTACACGTCCACGCATGACTGGGTGCGCTATGCTGCGCATACCGCGCATACGATGGGCAAGTACGTGGTGACCGATGTGCATGACGTGGTTGATGTAGACGATTACCACCGCGATTTCTACCTGGCGGCGAACCTGATCTTTGTCAGCCTGGCCCGGTTGCGCCCGCCACTGGTAGAATTCGCCCGCCATCTGCACGAAGGGTTTGGCGTTGAGACAGTGATCGGGATGGATGGCGCGCGTGGAGCCATCCTGGTAGACGCTGCCAGCGGGGAGGCCCGCCACTTTCCGGCGGAGCGGGTGCCGCATGTGGTGGATACCGTCGGCGCCGGGGATGCGCTGGCGGCGGGCGTGTGCGCCGGTCTCTCCGCCGGGCTGGACCTGGCGGCGGCGTTGCAGGTCGGGCAGAGGGTTGCCGCCCATAAGATCCAGTACCGGGGAACACTGGCCTTTCCGTCGCCGGAGGCGGTCGGCTTGCCGGTGCGGCAGGGTTGAGCGACGCACTGGCTGCTCGTTGACAAGCAGGGTTTCATTCTCTAAAATCCCCACTACCATCTGGCCAGGCGTTCGGCCTGGCTTTACCTTGGAGGTTAGGCTCGGTGAAGGTTTATACCACTGATAAACTGCGTAATGTTGCCCTTGTCGGGCACCAGGACGCCGGGAAGACATCGCTTGTGGAGGCGCTGCTCTATAACACCGGAGCGACGACTCGTCTGGGTCGGATCGAGGAGAAGAATACCGTCTCCGACTTCGAAGAAGACGAGCGCGAACGCAGCATGTCCATCAGCACGTCGCTGGTGCCTTGCGAATACGAGGGCTACAAAATCAATGTGCTGGACACGCCCGGCTATACGGACTTCCAGGGTGAAGTCAAGAACGCCATCAGTGTGGCGGATGCCGTGGCCGTGGTGGTCGACGCGGTTTCCGGCGTGGAAGTCGGCACGGAGCTGGCCTGGTCCTTTGCGGAGGAATTCGGGCTGCCGCTGCTGGTCATCATCAATAAGATGGACCGGGAGAATGCCAGCTATGCCCGCACGCTGGAGTCGCTGCGTAAGTCATTTCCGGGTTACAAGTTCGTGCCGGTGACCCTGCCGATTGGTGAGGAGCACACCTTCAAGGGCGTGGTGAATGTCCTGACGGGCAAGGCTTATTATGAAGCGGGCAAGCAGGCCAGCGATGTCCCGGCGGAGATGGCCGACGAGGTCGAGGAAGCGCGGGTGGCGCTGGTTGAGGCAGCCGCCGAATCTGATGACGCCCTGATGGAGAAGTACTTCGCCGAGGAGGCGCTCTCACTGGAAGAGGTGCGGCAGGGTATCCGCAAGGCGGCGACCGATCCCACGCTGCGGACGGTGCCCGTATTTGCTGCCAGCGCGACGCACAATCTGGCGATTGTCCCGCTCCTGGATGCCCTGATCACCTATGTGCCCACGCCGGATACGCGGGCCTTCAAGGTGGTTGTTGGCGACCAGTTGCAGGTGATGGAACCGCCGCAGACCGATGATGGCAAGCTGGCCGCGTATGTGTTCAAGTCCACGACTGATCGGTTTGTGGGGACGCTGAATTACCTGCGCATCTTCTCCGGCACTATGACGCCCGATACGCGCTACTACAACAAGACCAAGGATGTCGAGGAGCGCGTTGGCTCGCTGCTGGTCATGCGCGGCAAAGAGCAGATGCCGGTGGAACGGCTGCACGTCGGCGACATTGGCGCGGTGGCCAAGCTGAACAAGACGACCACCTGTGACACGCTCACCACCCGGAACGATGGGTTGCAGGTGGCTGTGCCCAGCTTCCCGCGCCCACTGTATGCAGTGGCGCTCACGCCGCGCACCCAGGCCGACAGCGCCAAGATGGGTAGCATCCTGACCAGTCTGTGTGACGCTGATCCCACCCTCACCTGGCGGCAGGAAGCGGCCACCAAGCAGGCCATCCTGGAAGGCATGGGCGAGATGCACATCAACATCGCCATCAGCCGCGCTGAGCAGCTGGGCGTCGGGCTGGATACGGCGCTGCCGAAAGTGCCCTACCTGGAGACCATCACCAAGACTGCTTCGGCTGTTTACCGCCACAAGAAGCAGACCGGCGGCGCCGGGCAGTTCGCGGAAGTTCACCTGCGGGTGGAGCCGCTGGAACGTGGCGCGGGCTTTGAGTTCGCCTCTGAGATCGTTGGTGGTGCGATTTCCCAGCCGTTTGTGGCTTCTACGGAAAAAGGCGTGCGCCAGACGCTGGAGTCCGGCCCGGTAGCCGGGTATCCGGTGGTGGATGTCAAGGCCGTGGTGTATGACGGCAAGGAACATCCGGTGGACTCCAAGGATATCGCCTTCCAGATCGCCGGTCGCGGCGCTTTCCGCGAGGCGATGTCCCAGGCCGGACCAACGTTGCTGGAGCCGATCATGAATGTGCGCGTGATCGTGCCGGAAGAATACATGGGCGACATCATGGGCGACATGAATACCCGGCGCGGGCGTGTTCAGGGTATGGACACGTCAGGTGGTAAGAGCGTGGTGACGGCGCAGGTGCCGCTGGCGGAAATGCAGCGTTACGGCAACGACCTGCGGTCAATGACTGGCGGGCGCGGCATTTACGAGATGGAGTTTGACCACTACGAACCTGTCCCGGCGCATCTGCAACAGGCGATCATCGACGCTGCCAAGAAGGAACAGGAAGAAGAGTAGCCTGCCCCGACGTTGCGGAAATCAAAAAGGCGCGCCCCGGTTGGGTGCGCCTTTCTGTTTATCTGGCCAGAGGGAATCAGGCGCTATCTTTATCTGACGGCGGAGCGCCGGAGCCGATCAGGCGGCGGCGGATATCCAGCAGGCCGCGCAGAACTTTCTGCGGGCCGCTGAGGTGCTCGATGTACTCGAGACCAGCTTCGTAGGTGGCGGCGCCGACCATGATCTGCCCGCTGCGCACCTGCAGATCAGCCAGCGCCAGCAGGGTTTCGCCGTAAAGCCGGTTTTCACCCAGCTCCTTGAAGGTGTCGGCGGCCTGGCGGTAGCAGGTCATGGCCTGTTCCTTATCGCCCCGCGCCGCAAAGACGCCGCCCAGGTTGCCCAGTGCCTGTGCTGCCCGCAGGTCGTCCCCCATGGCGGTGAACACGTTCAACGCCTCCTCGATCAGCGTAGCTGCCCGGTCGTGTTCGCCCAGCGCACGGTGAACCAGGCCAATGTTGACCATCATCTCGGCGGCCATGTCGGCCTGGCCGGCGGCTGCATAGGCCTCCTGCGCTTGCCGGAAAAGCTCGGCAGCACCGGTGTAGTCATGTTCCTGAAACAGTTTGACTCCTTGTTCCTGCAGTTCGTTCGCGGTACTCACACCTGACTCCTCGGTCAATCGGATCACGGCTAAAGCGTGATATCGTTCAGGATACTCTCAGCGATCTGGCGCATCTTGCCTGCCTCCAGGCGGCTCAGGTGCAGGATGCTTTCGGCGATTCCGCGCAGTTCATCCACTCTCAATGCGCTGAACCACATGGCCAGTTGCAGGAAGCTGCGATTAGTCGGGTTGCTGACAAAATGGCGGATATCCTCCGGTAGCTGGCTGAAGCGGTGGAACTCCTCCTGTAGCGCCAGCCAGCGCCCAACGCGGCTGCTGGCTTCCAGAAAGGTATTGAGCGAGACGTTCAACGCGGAGGCCAGGGTGGTGAGTTCGCTCAGCGGAACAGAAATTTGCCCCAGTTCGTAGGCATTCAACCGTTCCACCGGGATGCCAACCCGGTAGCTCAGGTCGTCCAGGCTGAGACCGCCTTCCATACGCGCCCGACGCATTTGAGCGCCGACAACGCGGTCGCGCAGAATCAGATATTCCTCGCGGGTGATGGTATGTGCGGCGCCTTCGCCAGCGAAGGTGGTCGTTCCCCAGAAGTGGCTGATCGGCACGCCCAGATCGTAAGCCAGCAGCTCCAGTTGCGGCAGACTGGGTTGCTCCAGACCGTATTCCCAGTTGAGCAGCGTTTGTTCCTCCACGCCCAGGCTGGCGGCGCAGGCCGCTGCTGTACGATTGCGGGCC
>JAIOAT010000086.1:8100-9646 GCA_019873685.1 Chloroflexota bacterium | reverse complement strand
GCGGATGGCCGGGAAGGCGCCGATCAACGCGCCGGCGGTCGCCGGGGTCGCCTTGGCGGCGGCCAGCTGGTCGGAGGCTACGCGGGAGTTGGGGCTTTCCTCGTACCAGCCTTCGGCCTCAAGCATCTCAACCGCGCTGGTGCGGATCGGGATATAGCCGGTGAACTTGTGCCAGTCCGCGGCGTTTTCCGTATTGGTGAACCACAGCAGCCAGGTCAGGGCGCCCTCTTCTACCTCGGGGGCCAGGCCATTGGTCAGCCACAGGCTGGCGCCGCCGATCAGGTTGCCGACATACTCGACTTCCTGGTTGTAGGGCATAAAGCCGGCCTTGACCTCAAAGCCATTTTCCTTGCCGGTGGCCGTGATGGAAGTCACGTCAGAGCTGCTGGTGACGATCATGGCGACCTGCTGGGCAAAGAAGGCGTTGTTGACGCCATCCCAGTCGCGCTGGAGGCCGGTGTAAACGTAGTAGCCCTTATCGGCCATGTCCTTCCACCAGGTGACGTAAGCCATCATGGCGTCACTGGTCAGGTAGACCTCGGTCGCGCGGGCTTCACGGCCATTGCCATTGTTGGCCAGCAGAGCGCCCTGCTGGGCCACCGACTGCTCAAAGAACCAGCCATAGTTCGGCCAGGTGATGCAGTTCTTCGGCGCGTTGTCCATGGTCAGGACTTTCTCACAGGCAACCTCGACCTCAGCCCATGTCCTGGGCAGCTCGGTCACGCCAGCGGCCTCGAGCATATTCATGTTGGCATAGAAAATGGCCGAAGAGGTATTCCAGGGCATCGAGGTCCACTTGCCATCCAGGGTGTAGTAGTTGGAGACAGCGGGCACGATATCTTCAAAGTTGACCGGCTGGCCGTTGATCTCGGTGCGGTCGCCAATCGCGTCGGAGATCGGCTTGAACCAGGGCGTACCATCCGCCAGGCGGCCGTCGCGGGCGTTCTGCGTGGCGACTTCAAAGTACTGGACAATGGCGGGCGGGTTGCCCTGCTCGAAAGCCAGCGCCGTGGCGCTGAACAGCTCTTCGTAGTTGTTGTAGCCCTCGATGATCACGTTGTACTGGGGGAAAAGCTCATTGAAGGCGGCGGCCTTCTCCCGCGCCCAATCCAGCCGGGCGTCGGTGAAGGCAATCCACATGCGGATATCGATGGGTGTCGCCTGTGCCAGCGCAGGGACAACCCCCGCCAACAGAAGAGCGACGACGAGCAGCAAGACAACCGGTTTGGTGCGATTCATTGCTCTCTCCTTTAACCTGCAGAACTTGGCATAACTATTCGGCTACTATGGCTCGCTAAAGCGAAGCCGCCTTGCTCCGGCAGAACTGCGTGCAACCGGCAGCAAAGACGGTACCCCGCTTCAGTTAACCGGCTGCAAGGATACCCTGAAATTCTGGTTAGCGTTTTGTTAAGCGACTGTAGAACCCCACGCCGCGCCGCGCTGCCCGTCAGATTCGCGCCGACCCCTGATCGAGATCGGGCCGATCCATAAAGCAGGATCGGTTGGGCAGGCTGCACACAGTTTAACATGGATTTAATACATACGC
>JAIOAT010000086.1:0-7250 GCA_019873685.1 Chloroflexota bacterium | reverse complement strand
CCCGGCGGCGAAGAAACCCGCATACAGCGGCAACGGCCCAACAATCCGCGCCAGCAACGCGCTGGCTGGCAACACAGCAACCAGCAGCAGCGCCAGCCGGATGTAGAGCAGATTATGGCGGGCGCCCATCCAGGCATAGACCAGCGCCCCGCTGATCGTCCCGATGGTCTGCATAGCCAGCAGCGTCGGGACGGCGACCTCGCTGGATAGCCCCAGGCGCACCGTGGCAAAGCCAATGTAGAATGGCCCGCCCATCATGAACAGGCTGGTGAGCATCCGCACGATGATCATGGCCCGGAAGGCCCGGTCATCGCGCAGCACCCGCCCCAGGTGAGGGATGTACTCCCGGAAGGGAGGGATGGTTTCCGTCGCCTTGCCGCTGGGCAGTTCCTTCAGGAACAGCGGCGGCACGATCGAGATCAGGAAGAGCGCACCGGCGATGCCGAACAGCAGGGCATAGTTCTCCGGAAAGCCCGGCCCGCGTTCGCTGAGGATCAGGCCGACCAGCGGGGCGACGCCGAGCATGATCATGCCAGAGATGGCCGTCATAAAGCCGAAGAGGCGGGCGCGGCGGCGGTCGTCCAGGCTGCTGCCGACCAGATCCACCCACGGGACGCCGACGATGCCATCCCCTACCGCGGCAATGCCATAGCAGATCAGGAAAGCAAGCAGGATGGCCCCGCGCCGTTCCGCCCCCAGCAGCAGGATGATCATGGCAAAGGCCGGGATGGCAAAGCGCACCACGATATTTGGCCCGGCGAACCACCACTTTTTCCTGGCCACGCGCACCAGGTAACGGGCCATGAACAACTGCGGCAGCATCCAGCCGATATCGAACAGACTGCTGGAAAGGCCGATCAGGACTTCGGAATCGGTCAGGCGGCGGATGAAGTCAGGGATGACCGTTGACGGGCTGATGATGCCCATGGCCACCGTAAACATGATGGCGTCGACCAGGAACAGGCGGAAGTTGCGCCGATAAGCTGCTTCGCGCTCATAGGGGGAGATGATCCCCACAGCAGAGTCAGTCATGGCATCCCCACAGGGTGATCCGGCAAACACCGGCTATTCTACGGAGTGCGCGCCCTTCCGTCCAGTGTGGCGCGGGTGGGAAGTGGTCTGCGCCCACTGGTGAGGCAGAGCTTCCGGGTTCACGCCCTGGCGCCAGTTGCCCTTAGCGGGCGCCCAAGATACAATGCGGGTGGTCTGAAGATGCGCGATGTAACCGGGAGGGGCGACAGTGGGGCACTGGCCTGACAAATACGTGATCGGCCTCACGGGCAATCTGGCGATGGGCAAGAGCCTGGTGCGCCGTATGCTGGAGCACCTGGGCGCGTATTCCCTGGATGTCGGCGGGCTGGCCTACCAGGCCATGGCGCCCGGCGCGCCCGCCTACAAACCGGCCATCCAGACGTTCGGCCTGTGGATCCTGGATGCTGAAAAGCGCGTTGACCGGGCCAAGCTGGACGCCGTGGCGTTTTCCCACCCGGAGGCGCTGCGCCGCCGCGAGGCGCTCACCCAGCCGCTGATCAGCCGCGCGCTGGATACGCTGATCGGACGCGCCCGCCACCGCGTGGTCGTCGTCGAAGCCATCGATCTGCTGGAAGGTTACCTGGCCGACAAAGTGGACGCGATCTGGGTCGTCAACGCCTCCCCGGAAAACCAGATCGCCCGCCTGGTCAGCAGCGGCCTTTCTGAATGGGAGGCCCGCAAGCGCATTGAACTGCAGAACCCGCAGGCCGATAAGCTCAGCCGGGCTACCGTGGTGATCCAGAACGACGGCACGCCGGAACAAACCTGGGCAATCGTTCAGGCGGAATGGAACCGGCTGGGCGCTCAGCTGGGTTTTGCCCAGGCCCCCGAGGAAGCGAAGACCATCCCGGTGATGGCCCCGCCTGTTGCCGGTAAGCTGGACATCAAGGAAGTTGCGATCAGGCGCGGGATGCCCCGCAATGCCGAGGAGATCGCTGCCCTGCTGACCCAGCTCACTGGCAAGCCGCATACCCGCATGGACGTGATGACAGCCTTCGGCCAGAAGAGTTACATGCTGGCTCAGGCCGACGGCCAGAATGTCGGCATCATTGGCTTCCAGGTGGAGAACCTGGTCACCCGCGTTGACCAGATTCTCGTCCGCCCGGACGCCCTGATTCCGGCGGTCGTCACCGGCCTGATCGAAGCGGTGGAATCCTCCTCGCGGGAACTGCAGAGTGAGATCGGCTTCCTGTTCCTGCCGCAGAACGCGCCCAGAGCCATGCTGGAGATTCTGACCGGGCTGGGTTATACGCTCCGCACCCTGGAGCAGATCAAAGTCCCGGCCTGGCGGGAAGCGGCGCGGGAAAGCCAGCCGCCCAATACAGTGATTTATGCCAAACAACTGCGGGCTGAGCGGGTGCTCAAGCCGCTATGATGAGGAACACACGCATGATGCAAGACCTGTGGAAGCGTTTGCCGGGGTCGGCCTGGATGCAGGCTCATCCCCGTCTGACCGCCTGGATCGTCCTTGCGCTGGGTATGGTGATCCTGCTGGCCATTGAAGCGCGGGATGTTGGACTGTTGCCCGGCCAGTGGATCGCGCTGATCGTGGCGACCGTGCTGGTCGCCGGCGCCTGCATCTGGATCATCACCTGGGACGACGAAGAAGACGAAGACGCTGCTTAACCTCCCGGCGGCTCTGGCGGGGCGCTAGTCGCACTGTAGCTCCAGCGTGAAATTGCCTTCCAGGATGACGTATTGCTGCTGCTGAGTGATCCGGCTCTGCAGGGCCGCGCTCAGGATGTACACGCCGGCGTCCTCCGGTTGGGCGTTGAGCATGTGCGTGAAATCATCGACAGGCTCGCTGATGGCAATCACCCGCTCCGCCGGAGAGAGCAGTTCCAGCGTGACCTCTGGCGGAGCCGCTTCTTTCGATTCAGCCATGCGCAGGATGGCGTTGATTCGCGTCCCACCTTCAGCGAAGAAAGCGAAGCGAGCCACCGGGCTATCCCGGTTGAAGGCTCCCTCAACCGCCCGGTTGCAGGCGATCGGCCTGACTCCACAGTCGACCGTCAGTGCATATGTGCCGCTGGTGTTCCCCTCCGCCAGGCCAGCCCGTGTCGTGGTGACCAGGTACATCCCATCCCTGGGCAGGACATAAACCAGCCGGGCATTGATCCCGTCGCCGCCGTCATCGTCTTCGACTAGAACTTCTTCAGCCTCGTTACGCAGGATCAGCGCCGGGTCCAGATTTCCCGGCCCGCCCTGCTGATCCATGGCGATCAGCACGGTCTGGCCTGCTTCCCCCCGGAAGAGCCAGTGTTCCTGCCAGCGGTTGCTGTCGAGTGAGCCGCTGGCCCGCGTGCCGCAGCTCAGGATATGCGCAGCGTCGACGGTATCCACCAGCCGTCTGCCGGGCGCGGTTCCACCGCCCGCCAGCAGCGTCTGAATGGCTTCGTTGAGATCAGGCAGGACGACCGCCAGCAACACCCCGCCTGCCACGACGATCGCCAGCGCCGCCAGCGCCAGCGGCCAGCGACTGCGCCCTCGCCGCGGCGCAGGTTCAGAGCGGGGAGCGGAAACGCGCGGCGCTGTTTGCGCTGTGGCGGCGGGCGCTGATCGCTGCGGGGCGTGGCCCGGCGTTGCCGGGGCGGTCCTGATCTGCTCGATCAGCCGCCGCATATCCCGCGAGAAGTCCGGGTCGTCGCGGACGATGGCCGCGTTGCGATAGGCCAGATTGACCAGATCGGGCGGCAGGTCAGCCGGTGCAGGCATGGTCGCCCCGCTGACCAGCACCGGCACCACCAGCACATTCTGGCGCGCCAGACCGGCGGCCACCTCGATGCGGACGAAGTCATGCGGGTCATCAAGCCGGCGCCGACCCTGTTCATCGGTCAGACGCAGCCATTGCGGGCCGATGATGACCAGCAACACATCGCACCCGCCCACTTCGTTCTGCAGCACCCGGCGGAAATCCACCCCTACCGGGATGTCGTCGACATCCTTGAAGACGTGGTCGTCGCCAAAGGCGCGGACCAGGTGGTCGTAAATGCGTCCGGTGATGGTGATGCTGTCCGCCCGGCGGTAGGAGATGAAAACGCGCGGCATGGCTGCACCTCAGAAGTTAGGCTGCCTTTAAGAGTATCGTAGCACGTCTGCGTGGAGATGTAAAAGAATAGAGGCCGGGAGGGCAGGAGGCCAGGAGGTCGAGAGGCCGGGAGACCATGAGACCAGGAGGACGCCCCCGGCAGCGGATGGCGGTCATGAACCGCTCTGGAATGCCGCCAGCAACCGCCTGACGCTGCCAATCAGCGCGTTGTCCTGCCCCGGCAGGACGGTGCGCGGGTCCAGCAGAACGCTGTCATCCTGAATGCGGGCGATGATCGGCAGCGGCTCAGCCCGCAGGGCGGCAGCCAGGGCGTCCGGCCTGGCCACGTCCAGCGCCAGCGCGAACGTTGGCAGGGTCTCGCCGGGCAGGCTGCCGCCGCCGACGGCGCTTTCCGCGGCGATCACACGCCCGGCTCCGATCCGCCGCCGCCAGCGCATCGCCCGCCGCCGGATGACCGCTGCGGGTGTGCTGATCATGCGCCAGACCGGGATATCCGCCAGCGCCGTGCCGCGCCGGTAGCTTTCCAGCGTGGCCACCAGCCCGGCCAGCCCCAGCTTGTCCATCCGCACAGCGCGGGCCAGGGGGTGTTTCTTGAGTGCGGCGACGAGATCAGCCCGTCCCACGATGATCCCCGCCTGCGGCCCGCCCAGCAGCTTATCTCCGCTGAAGCAGACCAGGTCACAGCCCGCCGCCAGCGCCTCCTGAACGGTCGGCTCATGGGCCAGGCCGAAGGCCGCTGTGTCCAGCAGCGCCCCGCTGCCCAGATCGTTGACCAGCAGCAGACCGTGCCGGTGAGCCAGCGCGGCCAGATCGGCCAGCGGCGGCTGTTCCGTGAACCCGATCTGCTTGAAGTTGGAGGCGTGGACGGCCAGGATCACGGCGCTGTCGGCGTCAATGGCTGCCTCGTAATCGGCCAGCGTGGTGCGGTTGGTAGTGCCCACCTCGACCAGCGTCGCCCCGGACTGGGCCATCACCTCCGGGACGCGAAAGCCGCCGCCGATCTGGACGAGTTGCCCCCGGCTGATCAAGGCTCCCCGCCCGCGGGCAAAGGCCAGCAGCGCCAGCAGCACCCCTGCCGCGTTGTTGTTGACGACCAGCGCCGCTTCCGCGCCGGTAACCTCGCAGACGATGCGCTCCGCGTGGCGGTCGCGGTGCCCGCGCTGGCCCGCTTCCAGGTCGTATTCGAGCGTGGCGTAGCCCACCGCCACGTCCTGAATGGCGGCCAGGGCGGCTGCGCTTAGCGGCGCGCGACCCAGATTGGTATGCAGGATCACGCCGGTGGCGTTGATCACCGGGCGCAGCGTGGGCGCGGCCTGACGGGAGAGCAGGTTGGCGGCGCTATTCAGCAGGCTGGCCGCATCAGGAACGTCCCCCCCGGCCCGGATGGCCTGCCGCGCCAGGTTCAGCGCCTCCCGCAGCGCCCTGACCAGCGGTTCCCGCCCGTACCGCTTTTCCAGTGCGGCTGCGGCGGCAGTATTGAGCAGGGCGTCTACGGCGGGCAGGGCGCGCAACCGGCGGTTCAGCGTGTCGGTGGTCATGGTTCGGCCTCGTCAGCATGCAGCCGGAGCGCGGGCGCTCTCATGTGAGGGATACGGCGCTGGCGCTCAGCGGCCGGTTGCCCGCTTGAGCAGATCAAACCAGAACGGCGCGCCCTGCATCACAGCCACGGTCGTCAGGATCAGGCCGCCGATCTTTTCCAGCCAGAGCTGCCACCAGTACGGGCTGTTGCCGGGCACGAAGTTCCACAGGTTGCGTGAATCGCGCAGCGGGTCAAGCGTCGCCAGCGGCTGGTCGCTGGCGTCAACCGCGTCCACCATCCACCCGATCGGCAGCCGCAGCTCCAGGAACTGGCTCATCGTCTGCCGGGCGGTGGCAAAGGACTCCTGCACCGTCCCCGGATCGGCGGTAGTCAGATCGGTCTCGCTCAGGGTGGCGTCGGCGGCGGCGACCGTCGCCTGACGCAACACCGGGTCATTCCACAACGCCCGGCCCACGGCCAGCGTATCCACGTTGAGCAGGATGGCCAGCAATGCCCCCACCACCAGCGAGAAGAACTGCATCCGCCGCCGGTACAGCTCGCTCATCCGGTTAAGCGTGGTGTTGAACCAGTCGATCAACTTGAGCTTGGCGTCCGGCAGCGAGCGCGCCGTCGCCAGCACCTGTTCCAGCCGCCGACGCAGGTTTGGATCGCTGATCGGTTCCAGCAGGCGGTCGACCAGGGCGCTGTTATGCAGCTGTTCCAGGTATTCCAGCGCCTCGCCGCTGCCCGCCAGGATATCCACGAGCACCTCGGCCAGCTTGTCGGCGGTGATGTTCTTGACCATATCGCCGTGCATCAACGCCTGGATGGTCGGGTGCGCCAGCAAACGCGCGCGGACCTGCGGGTCGCTGACCAGCCGCCCCAGTTCGTTCACGAAGTACTCGCCGCGCACGTCCAGCAGGTTCTTGATGATGTTGTTGATCTGGGAGACGAGCAGGCTCATCAACATGTAAACCAGGATCAGCCCCACGCCTACCTCAATAATCGACGATCCCATATCCCCTCCGCCTTGTCTGGCCGGGATACCGACAACCATCCGCCAGTGTAGGATCGGCGCCCGCAAATGTCAATCGCAGAAGGAGGCCTGGTAGGGAGGCAGGCGGCAAGAGGCAGGAGACAAGATAAGAGGCCGGGTGGTCAGGAGGCCGGGAGGCCGGGTGGGGAGGCCAGGCGGGGAGGCAGGTGGCAAGAGGCACGAGGCAAGAAAAGAGGCCGCGTGACTGCCTGCTGCCTGCTCCCCCGTGCGCGGCGACCACCGCCCGATGGCATGCCGCGCCCTTGCCATCTATAATAATAGAACATCTGTGAGGCAGGCGGCAGAGGATGAACCGGCATGACCCCCCACCCGATCACCCGCAATACGCTGTTCTACGGCGATAACCTGACCATCCTGCGCGAGCACATCCCCGATGAATCCATCGACCTGATCTACCTCGATCCACCCTTCAACAGCAACCGCAGCTACAACGTCCTGTTCAAGGACGAAAGCGGGCTGGATAGCGAAGCGCAGATCACGGCCTTTGAAGATACCTGGCACTGGGGCCAGACGGCGGAAGTCACCTACAACGCCCTGGTGACCGGCGCGCCGGAGCGCGTGGCGACAGCCATCGGCGCGTTGCGCGACCTGAT
>JAIOAT010000085.1 GCA_019873685.1 Chloroflexota bacterium | reverse complement strand
CCGCCATCCTGGGCGGGCTGATCGGCGGACTGGCGGGCACCTTCCTCATCCCTATCCCCGTACTGGGGACGCTGGTCGGCGTAGTCGGCGGCACGCTGCTGATCGAATTGTTACGCCTGGGTGAGGCCAGCAAAGCGATGCATTCCAGCCGGATCGCCCTCAAAGCCTATCTGCTCACCCTGTTAACCGAGACCGGCGCCTGTGTGCTCATCGTGATCGTTTTCGCCATTGCCGCCTTCTAGCGAGGAGATATCGCTATTTCACGCCCCACCGCCTGGCGCCATCTACTGTCGGCGGCGCACCACAGGCTGCGCCGCCCGCTGACTCTGGCAGCCTGAGAGGGCCTATTGTATACTCGCGGCCACATTCGGACCCAGCCTGCGAGGAACTCGCCATGCTCACTGATGCCATGAGCCGACGCAACGACGAACAGATCATGAAGGATGCCGGTCGCCTGCCGCCCGGCCAGGCGCTGACCCGCAAGTTCCCCGTGCTGCACTACGGCCCGATTCCACCGTTTGACCCGGCCACCTGGACACTGCGCGTCTTTGGTGAAGTTGAAGCGGAAAAGCAATGGACCTGGGCGGAATTCACTCAGATCCCAACCGTCACCATCACCGCCGACATCCACTGTGTGACCGGCTGGAGCAAATTCGATACCACCTGGGAAGGACCGCGCTTCCGCGACTTTCTGCAATTGTTCACCCTCAAACCCACCGCGCATTATGTCATTGCCCACGCTGAATATGGCTTCACCGCCAACCTGCCGCTGGAGATCATGCTGGATGATGACGTCCTGCTGGCCTGGAAGTACGACGGCCAGCCGCTGACGCCGGAGCACGGCTATCCGTTACGGCTGGTCGTCCCCAAGCGCTACTTCTGGAAGAGCGCCAAGTGGCTGCGCGGACTGGAATTCAGCGCGGAAGACAAACCGGGCTTCTGGGAACGGGCTGGCTACCACAACAACGGCGATCCCTTCAAAGAGGAACGCACCCAGCCGCGCGTTGGTCGTCTGTAGGCGCAGACTGGCCCAATCGACCAGTCTGCGCCCGCAGACGCAACCACTACGACCAGTCCGGGCGCAACGCGCCACGCCCACTGAGCAGCCGGTCAATCGCCATCGCCGCGATCACGCCGTCAGCCGCGGCGACCACCGCCTGCTTGATGTGATTGCACAGCAGATCGCCCACGGCAAACACACCCGGCACGCTGGTCTGATAGTGCTGATCGACGACCAGGCAGCCCGTCTCGGTGCTCTGTAGCTCCCCCTGCAGGTAGTCCGTGATCGGCTTGCTGCCCTGCAGGTAGACGAACGCGCCCGCCACTGGCAGGATTTCCTCCTCGCCTTCACGCGGCGCGATGCGCACGCTATGCACCACCCGATCACCCATGATCTCGCGCAGGCGCGTGGCGTAACGCACCTCAATAACCGGGGTAGCTTCAACCTCGTGGAGCAGTTCTTCGCTCACCTTGAGGTCAGGCGTCTGCACCAGCAGGATCACCCGGCGGGCGAATTTGGCCAGATGCAGCGCTTCTTCCACAGCCTCGTCATTGTTCCCGGCCACAACCACATCTTTGCCCTGGAAGAATGCCGCATCACAGGTGGCGCAGTAGCTCACGCCCCGGCCCAGGAATTCTTCTTCGCCTTTGACGCCTTTAGCCCGGCCCATCGAGCCGGTTGCCAGTACCACCGCGCGGGCGGTATAGGTGCCCTCCCCGGCGAAGATCACCTTGGGATCGCTGCGCAGATCAACCGAGAGCACCTTATCCTGCACGAATTCCGCGCCAAAGGCGCGCGCCTGATCGCGCATCGTCTGCAGCAATTGCGCCCCACTTACTTCGCCCGCCACACCGGGATAGTTGGCGATCTTGTGGGTCAGGCCCAGCGCACCCGCGGTAAGCCCTTTGTCGATCACCAGGGTGCGGTACTTGGCGCGGGCGGTATAGATCGCGGCAGAGGCCCCCGCCGGGCCGCCGCCGATGATGATCACATCGTAGTGTTTGTTCTGGTCACTGCCATCGTTTCCACCAAGTGGTAGGTTGAAGCTGACCATAGTTCCTCACTCCATCCGGGATATTGACTCGATTTCCTGCCGTTGTTGGATGCATGGCCGGGAAGGATTGTTACACGCGCCTCCACATTCTTACGCAGTTCCTATGCGCACTACCAGCGCCAGTAGTCATTTTCCGGCCACGTTCATTGACTTTTGGCGACAAAGACGGTATAGTTTTTGCAGATGTTCATTGGAGAAATTGTCATGCACGCACAACTAACCTGCTTGTGTCTGAGGCGGGGCCGCTAGCCACCTCTTCAGACCAAGGTCATTCCACAGGTGAAAACTGAGGCCAACGGCTGAGAGAGTGGCAGCGTCCCCGCGGCGGTGGAGTTGCGCCCGCCGCCAGCAATCCGGCGCATATCGGGAACGCGACCGCTCTTTCGTTTTATCCGTTGGTCTTTTGTTTTCATCACAGGGATGATCATGACTGTTCAAGTGTATGCCCCACACATCACCGTCCAGCCGGAAGCCCGTTCACTGGAGCAACTGGTCGGGAACACGCCCCTGATCGGCTTCCAGCGGATCACCCGCCACCTGCCAGAAACGATCGCCATCTACGCCAAAGCGGAATGGTACAACCCCGGCGGCAGCATCAAAGACCGCGCTGCGCTCAACATCATCCGCCAGGCTGAAGCCGACGGGCAGCTTTACCCCGGCAAGACCATCCTGGAAAGCACCAGCGGCAACACCGGCATCGCCCTGGCGATGTTCGGCACAGTGCGCGGGTACCCGGTTAAGCTCTTTATGCCGGAAAACGCCAGCCCGGAGCGTATCCAGATTCTGCGCGCTTACGGTGCGGAAGTTGTTCTCACGCCCGCTGAGGAAGGGACGGATGGCGCGATGCTGGCCGCCAGGACTTTACTGGCGCGCCAGCCGGAACGCTACTTCTACGCGGCGCAATACGATAACCCGGCCAACTGGCTGGCCCACTATCACGGCACCGGCCCTGAAATCTGGGAGCAGACCGCCGGGCAGATCACGCACTTTGTGGCTGTCATGGGCACCAGCGGCACCTTCACCGGTGTAACCCGCCGCCTGAAGGAGCTGAACCCGCGCATCATGGCGATCTCGCTCCAGCCGGACGCGCCCTTCCACGGCCTGGAGGGCATGAAACATATGCCTTCGGCCATCAAGCCGGGCATCTATGACGCCAGCCTGGCCGACCGCAACCTGCCCATCCGCACCGAGGACGCCCACGCGATGGTGTTACGCCTGGCGCGGGAGGAGGGACTGCTCGTCGGCGTGAGCAGCGGCGCGGCGATGGTCGGCGCGCTGCGCGTGGCGGAAAGCCTGGCAGCCCAGGGGAAGACCGCCACGATTGTGACCGTTTTCCCGGATAGCGGATTCAAGTATCTTTCCCGGCCACCATTTAACGGGTAGACCCGTCGAAGCAGGCATGAACCGTCACCAGCTGCCCGGAGCAGGATCGGCTCCGGGCAGCGGAAATGATTGTGAAGCGGCAAAAGAGCCGGGATGAGACGCGCTGCCGGGCTGCTCATGCCTCCCAGCGCTCAGTGACCCTGAAGCCGCGCTCGTAAATCTTCTCCATGAAGCGCGTCGAAGTCACCGCCTTCTCCATCGGCCAGACGCCGGGCGGCACTTCGCCACGGGCGATGAACTCGCACATGATCGCCGCATGCCACCCGGTCAGCCGCTCCATGCCGTTGAAGCCGGTCGCCGGGTCGTAGCCGTCAACCAGATCGACAACCAGCGAGATGTCGCGCCCATCCAGCGCCCCGGTGCCCCGCGCCCGCATGACACAGATGTCGATCACCTGCTCAACTTCGATCTGCGGCGCCAGCAGGGTATGGTAGAACTCGCGCGGGATCACGCGCACGCGATCAGGCCCGACCTCGATTGGCTCCTCGCTGAACAGGCCGAGGTCCTTGAAGGCTTTGAACTGGGCATAGTGGCCCGGATAGCGGCAGATCTTGTTCTCGTAGACCTGCAGCCGGCCCTCGTAAGTGTAGGGTACGGTTGACGTGCCGCCGGAGGCCACAAACGCTTCCAGCTGGCCAAGGCCGTCAAACTCCAGCACTTCCAGCTCGGTGAAGGTGTCCACCAGCGTGATCTTGCCATTCCGCAGGAAGACCGCCTGCCCGCTGTATTCGTTGGTCAGACCGTTGATGTGAAAGGATGCCTGGTAGCCCCAGGGCGGCGGCGGGTTGACCGGCAGGCCGCCATCCCAGATGCGCACCTCGCGGGGAAGGGCGCCCCGCGCCTCCAGGCGCTCTACCGTATAGAGACCCAGCGTGTTGTTCAGGCCCGGTCCCATCCCGCAGTCCGGTACGACGCTCACCCCGGCTGCGCGGGCCTCAGCATCGAGCGCCAGCTGCTTGAGCACTGTCTCGGTATGGCCGCCCAGATCGACCATGCTCGTCCGGGCCTGAATTGCTGCCTGCGTGCACCCAAGGATGAAACGGTACGGGACAGCGCACAGGTATACATCAACCGGCGTCAGCAGCTCGACCAGCGCGTCGTAATCCCGCACGTCGATCTGGGCCGCGCGGGCGACATCGCGCCCGGTCAGGCGGTTGATTCGCTCCGCAGCCCGGAGAGCTGTCCCTGCGTCCGCGTCGGCCAGCAGGACGCTCTCCGCCCCGCCGCGCATGACCATATCGTAGGCGGCGGCTGTGCCCTGCCGCCCGGCCCCCACGACCGCATACCGGAACCCTTCACCCATCTGGCAGTCCTCCCTGATATCCGTAGACGCAAGTACATCCCCACACCAGAGCGGTCTCAGCGGCCAATCCTGCCCAGCCACGTCGCCGCCGCCACCTGGCGCACCTCACCCGTATCCAGCGCGATCTTCCAGGTGCCGTCCTGGCGGGGATTGATGAGCAGCACGCCGCTGCCGTCTTCAGTCCAGGCCAGGGGCAATAGCGGCACCAGCAGCGGATTGTAGATCAACTGGCGCTGCTCACCCCGCGCGGCATCGACCAGCGCCAGCATAAACCGCTCCCGCCCGCTGGTTGCGCTATCGATGCTCAGGTTGCTGGCCAGGCTATAGACCACCCGGCGGCCATCCTCCGCTACCAGCACCGCCCCCGCCGCCTGATAGTTGACATTAAGCGACCGGGCAAACACGTCTACCCCTGCCGCCAGGTCCCATACCCGCACATCATACCCTCCAGCGGGGCTGACCTGTTCCAGCCGGGCAAAGTACTGACCGTTGGCGGAAACCGCCCCGCCACAAAAGCAATTTGGCTCAAAAGGCAGCAGTTCCGGCCCTGCACCGGGATCAGCCAGATTGAGACGGTGCAGGGCTGCGTACTGGCGATAGAAGAAGAAGTCGCCCACATTCTGCGGCTGGCGGTCAAAGAAGAAGAACCGGTCGGCGATCAGCGCTACCGGCACTACCCGCATAAAGGTATCCGGCCCATCGGTCAGGATAACCCGCGGTTGGGTGCCATCGGCGCGAGCCAGGGTGGTGATCGTCTGCAGACCACTATCCGTCTGGTTGGTCAGCGTCCAGGCGATCCACTGCTGATCCGCCGAAATGACCCAGTCGATCCGGCGCGTCTCGGGGGCTGGTTGGATGAAAGGATGCGATTCGACACGCCCATCCGGCCAGGCGCGGTAGATCGTCCTGGTGACCGGGTCTTCGTACAGCACATACCCGCCGACAATGGCAAAACGATCCCCGCTGACATCTACAGTGACTGTCCGGGCCGTCAGGGCGTCAACAAAGAACAGCCGGGCCATACCGGCGGGTACGCCGGGAGGCGTGCGCATGACATAGACTTCAGTCAGACCGCTATCCGGCTGGGCAAGCACTGGCCCGCCCGCAGCCATCAGCGCCGTTACCAGCAGCCAGACGATCCCACGCTTCATCATTGGCCCCCTCGCCTGGCCCGAATAGCCGCCACAAGCTGCGGCAGAATCTCCCCGGCGGGGCCATCCAGCCACAGCGCGGCCAGCGAGGTGATCGCGCTGGCGTTAGGGTTAACCTCGATCAGGGTTGCCCCGGCGCGGAAGGCCAGCGAGGGCAACGCAGCGACCGGCTGCACCACGCCGGATGTCCCCACAACCAGCATGACATCCGCCTCCTGTGTCACGATCATCGCCCGCAACAGCGCCTCGGCGGGCAGATTCTCGCCAAACCAGACGACATCAGGCCGCGCCAGCGCGCCGCAGTAAGGGCAACGCGGCAGGCCATCTTTGACCGGCGCTTCACTGCTAAAAGCCGTCGGCCCTCCCCGGCAATCGGCGGTACACCGGCTGCGCATGATCGCGCCATGCAGAGGGATGACATCGCTGCTGCCCGCCCGCTGGTGCAGGTCGTCCACATTCTGGGTGATCACCACCACCTGCGGCAACAGGTCCTCCAGTTCAACCAGGGCATAATGTCCCGGATTTGGCGCCGCCTGCCGCACGATCTCGCGCCGGTAGGTATACCACTCCCACACCAGCCGGGGATCGCGCTGGAACGCTTCCGGCGTCGCCAGTTCAGCCGGATCGTACTTGGTCCACAGGCCATCGTCCTCATCCCGGAAGGTCGGCACGCCGCTTTCCTTGCTCATGCCCGCCCCGGTCAGAACAACCAGCCGCTGGCTGCGACCAATGATCGCGGCTGCCTCCATGATCCTGTACTGCATGACCTGCGACTCCTGTATCGACACGCGCACGCTATTCTAGCACAGCCCGGCCCGCCCCGGCGCAAGCTGACCGTTGATTAGAAATCTGCCAGAAAAACGGAGTTTTATTGTCTGCTAATAGTCTGCCGATCTATAGTGGGATTACTGCGGGCTGAAGAGACTCCTGCCGCAGGAGCAGCCTGGGCAGGGAGTGCGTTGCAGCCGCGGGAATCGACCGTTGAGGTTCAAGGAGCACATGACCATGACCGATCTTGAATCGGCCCAGGCAGTGCTGGACGCCCACAGTCGGGCGATCCAGGCAGTGGTGGCGGCAGTAGCGCCGGCCGTCCTGCGCGTGGAAGCGACGCGGGGCGGGCGCGGGCGCGACTGGCCGCCGGGTCGTGCCCGGGCGGCTTTCGGTTCCGGGTTCGTGATCAACGCTGAGGATGGGCTGGCGGTGACCAACTTCCACGTCGTCCGCGACGCCCGCCAGGTGATCGTCCACCGCCACGACGGGACGTCAACACGCGGTGAAGTCGTCGGCGCCGACGCTGACGTCGACCTGGCGGTGATCCGCGTCAGAGGCGAGAATCTGGCGGCTGCCCGGTGGGGCGACTCAACCGCCCTGGCTGTGGGAAGCGTGGTGCTGGCCCTCGGCAACCCGGATGGCGACTGCGTGGTGGCCACCAGCGGCATCGTCAGCGCCCTCGGGCGGCAGTTGCGCGGGCCTTCCGGCAGGCTGCTGGATGATCTGATCCAGACCGATACGATCTTCAACCCCGGCATGAGCGGCGGGCCGCTGGTCAACAGCGCCGGGCAGGTAGTCGGCATCAACACCGCCAGCCTGGTGGAAGCACAGGGCATCAACCTGGCCATCAGCAGCGCCAGCGCCCGCCCGCTGGTAGACGATCTGGTTCGCTTTGGCGAGATCCGGCGACCGCTGCTGGGCATTGCCGGGGAACGCCAGCGGCTGTATGGCGGGCTGGTGCGGCATCACCAGCTGAGGCAAACTCACGGGGTCTACATCCACGAGGTGCGCCCCGGCTATCCGGCGGCTACAGCCGGAATCCGGGCCGGCGACATCCTGATCGGAGCCGATGGTCAGATCGTGGAGGGTCTGGACGACCTGCACCGTGTCCTGAGCGGCAAGGCGCTTGGGTCGGAGATGGCCATCCGTCTGCTGCGCGATCTGGAGCTGGTGGAGGTAACCGTCACCCTGGACGCCCCTGCGGCGACTCCGGCCTCCGAATCCTGAATGTGTAGCCGCCCCGGCCATGGCAGACCGGGGCGGCCTTGTGCCTGCCGCCGCTCCCCGGCATCGGGCGGACGTGAATTCCCCGCCTACCACATCACAGGTATGATCACGACCAGCGTATGCGAATACCCCGGAGGTAGGAAGCCATGCAACAGTCGCTGCAGGACAAAGTCGCCCTGGTTACCGGTTCGGCCCACCGCGTGGGCAAAGCGATCGCTCTGGCTCTGGCCGCGGAGGGTGTGCATCTGGGGGTGCATTACAGCAGCGCCGAAGCCGAAGCACAGGAAACCGTTCGCGAGATCAAGAGTCTCGGCGTGCAGGCGATCAGCTTCCGCGCCGATCAGGCTGACCCGGCGCAGGTGAGCGCCCTCTTTGACGCGGTTCGGGAGGCGTTCGGGCGGCTGGACATCCTGGTCAACAGCGCCGGCATGTTCAAGAAGACCGATTTCCTGGAACTGAGCTATGAGGAATGGCAGCGCGTCCTGGCCGTCAACCTGACCGGCCCGTTCCTGTGCAGCCAGCAGGCGGCGCGCCTGATGCTGGCCCAGGACCCGCCGGGTGGCGTAATCATCAACATCATCGACAACAGCGCCCTCCAGCCCTGGCCGGGCTTCCCCCACCACAGCGTCAGCAAAGCCGGGGTGTTGATGCTCACCCGGCTGCTAGCCCGCCGACTGGCCCCGGCTATCCGCACCAATGCCATCGCCCCCGGCCCGGTGCTCAAGGAACCAGGCCGTACCGATGAAAGCTGGGCACAGGTGGCCGCGCGGGTCCCCCTCCAGCGCAACGGCACGCCGGAAGATGTCGGACGGGCGGTGGTGTACCTGGCGCGGGAGGACTTTCTTAACGGCGTAGTGCTGAACGTGGACGGCGGTGAACACCTGACCGATTCCGGCTCCCCGCTGAAGCCGCGCGCTGCCGGTTAAGCGCCGGGCCGCACCGGGGGCACAGGGGGAAGCCCCTGAAAGCAAAGCGGCAGGTGAAAAAGAAGCCAGAAGCCAATGGCTGGCAGCAAGAGCAGAGAAGACGCCATCTGGCCAGCCAGCAGCTTCAGGCTATTTCGCCCGGCGCTAGCGCTCCTTGCGGAAACCATAGCGGCCATACAACAGCACAAACATCACCGGAGCCAGGTCCTCAATGCGCCACGATTCGCCTTCCCGCCGGACGCGCACCAGCATCTGGCTGGTACGGTCCCCCACCGGCAGCACCAGCCGGCCGCCCTCAGCGAGCTGTGTGCGCAACGGGCCGGGGATGGATGGCGCCGCCGCCGAAACCAGGATGGCGTCAAACGGAGCCATGTCCGCCAGCCCCTGGCTGCCGTCGCCTACGTAGACCTCCACGTTGGTGTACCCGAGGTCGGTCAGCCGGGTGGCAGCACGGCTGGCCAGAAAGCGATCGCGTTCCACGCTATAGACCTGCTTGCATAGCTCGCACAGCACGGCGGTCTGGTAGCCCGAACCCGTGCCCACCTCCAGGACCGTCTCATCCCCCTTCAGTTGCAGGCTCTGCGTCATCAGAGCCACGATATACGGCTGGGAGATCGTCTGGTCATGGCCGATAGGCAGGGGGCCATCGTGATACGCCAGGTGTTGCAGTTCCGGCGGTACAAAGAGATGGCGTGGCACTTTGCGCATGGCTTCCAGAACACGGGAATCGACGATATCCCGCGCTTCCAGTTGTTCTGCTACCATCCGCTCGCGCAGTGCTGTGTAATCCATGTCCATGGCGCGCATTCCCCGCTGACCCCATTATACCAGCAGCCGCCTGCGGACAAGGCCGCGAGGAACAGGTGCCGCCCGGTAGCCAGACCTGATCTGCGGCATCCCGGACTCTGTTTCTCTTGCCGCTTGCCACCGGATTCGCTGATCGATGTCGCAGTATTCTCAATAGAAATGCGACTCCGTGATAGAGTTGTAAGGACGAGCAAACAACCTGATCACAGGAGCCGCAATGGATACGATAACACAGATTCACGTTGCG
>JAIOAT010000084.1 GCA_019873685.1 Chloroflexota bacterium | reverse complement strand
CAAGCCTTCATTGAAGCCTTTAATGGCACCCTGCGCCGGGAGGAGTTTGGTCGTGGGTACTTCCGGGCCGACCAGCTGGCCGAAGCCCAGCAGGCCGCTGATGCCTTCCTTGACTACTATCACCATCGTCGGCCCCACCTTGCCCTGGCCATGATGACGCCTGCTCAATTCGCTGAGTCGCATTTGCTCTGAGAGAATGCGACCGGTAGGAGTGCCGCTGCTTCTGTGTTATCCTTGGAACGGCTCTGTCCGGACCGGTTGAGTGGAAAGGCGCAGCCATGAATCGCAGAGCATTTTGCCGGGCAGTCACCGCGCTGGCAGCGGGTATGATCGCTGGCGGCGGGGCAGCGTCTGGCGCGACCCCGGAGGGTGCGCCGCGCCGCCGGGCGCAGGAGACCGATTCCACCGCGCCGGTGGCCTTCGTCCGCACCCGTGACCGCGCTGAAGGCGTCCGCCGCGCCCTGGACCTGCTGGGCGTCAATCCCATCCGCGGCAAGCGCCTGTTCCTGAAGGCCAACTACAACAGCGCCGACCCGACGCCCGGTTCGACCCATCCGGAGGCGCTGGCCGCGCTGGTAGGCTGGCTCAGGGCGAACGGCGCAGAGGGCATCACCCTCGGCGATCGCAGCGGCATGGGCGCCACGCGGCGCGTGCTCAGGACGCGGGGAGTCTTTGACCTGGCCGCCGACTTGGACTTCGACACGCTCGTCTTTGATGAGCTGGATGCCGGGGGATGGGTCATGATCCGCCCGGAGGAAAGCCACTGGGCGGACGGCTTCCCCTTCGTCCGGGCCGCCCTGGAGGCGGATGGCGTCGTCCAGACGTGTTGCCTGAAGACCCACCGCTACGGCGGACACTTCACCCTGTCGCTGAAGAACAGCGTCGGGCTGGTGGCGGCGCGTCTGCCCGGCGGCGACCACAACTACATGAACGAACTGCACGGCTCCCGCTTTATGCGGGAGATGATCGCCGAGATCAATCTGGCCTACACACCTGACCTGATCGTGCTGGATGGTGTGGAGGCTTTTGTGGATGGCGGGCCGGATCGTGGCACGACTGTCGAGGCGCAGGTGATCCTGGCCGGGACGGATCGCGTGGCGCTGGATGCGGTGGGCGTGGCCCTGTTGCGCTACTTTGGCACGACGCCGGAGGTCAGCGCAGGCGCGATCTTCGAGCAGGCCCAGATCGCCCGCGCGGCAGCGCTGGGGCTGGGCGTCAGCGGACCGGAGCAGATTGCGCTGCTGACTGATGATCCGGCCAGCGCCGCCTATGCCGCCGAAGTCAGGGCGATTCTACTGGGCGCCGACCCGGCGGAGGTTGACCGGACGCTGTTGAGCGCCCCCTGAACGGCTGGCAGGCGGGGGCAAGGGGTGGTATGGCGACGATCCTGATTGTCGATGACGAGCCGAGCATCCGGCAGGTGGTCCGCGCGTATCTGGAAGCGGAAGGTTACACCGTTCACGAGGCGGCAGATGGTGTGCAGGCGCTGGCTGTCTTCCGCCGCTATCAGCCTGACCTGGTGGTGCTGGATGTGATGCTGCCCGGTATGAGCGGCCTGGATGTCCTGCAGGCCATCCGCCGCGAATCGGACGTGTACGTGATGTTGCTCACCGCCCGTTCGGAGGAAACCGACCGGGTGATCGGCCTGACCGTTGGCGCGGACGATTACCTGACCAAACCTTTTAGCCCGCGCGAGCTGGCGGCGCGGGTCAAAGCTATCCTGCGGCGTGGACGGGGCGGCGCGGCGTCTGAGGAGCCGGTGCTGGCCTTCCGCCATGTGCGGATCGACAGCCAGCGTTACCAGGTCTGGCGCGACGATGTGGAAATCCCGCTTACGGCGCTGGAGTTCAAGCTGTTGCGGACTCTGGCCGCTTACGCCGGGATGGTCCTCAGCCGCGAGCAGCTGCTTGAGCAGGTATGGGGCTATGATTTCTATGGCGACCCGCGGGTGGTGGATGTACACATCGGGCGGATCCGCCAGAAACTGGAGGCCGACCCGACCAACCCACGCCACATTGTGACTGTTCGCGGGGTCGGTTACAAGTTTGAGGATGAACCGCTGTGAGTCTGCGCTGGAAGTTCTTTCTATCGTATCTGACCGTGGTCACCCTGGCCCTGTTGACGCTGGCCGTGGCGGTGGCGCTGCTGGCCCCTGCGGATTTCTCCGGGCGGGTGCGGGCAATGAACATGCCGGAAGGCCGGTTGCGCTCGCAGGGTATGGGCGGCATGATGATCAACCTCAACACGCTGGAGGATGTGCTGAACGCCAACTTCCGGCAGGCGGTAGCCCGCGCCCTGGTGCTGGCCGGGCTGGTGGCGGTGGCTGCTGCAGCGGTCGCCAGCCTGTTGATCAGTCAGCGCATCGTACAGCCCATCCAGGCGCTGGGCGCGGCCAGCCGCCACATTGCCGCCGGCCATTACGAGGAGCGCCTGCCGGTTCCCGGCGATGATGAACTGGGGGCGCTCACGCGCAGCTTCAACGCCATGGCCGAGGCGCTGGCCCGCACGGAGACCATGCGCCAGCAACTGATCGCCGATGTCAGCCACGAACTCAAGACGCCGCTGGCCAGCATTCAGGGTTTCATGGAAGCCATGCAGGACGGCGTGATCCCGCCCACGCCGGAGATGTTCCAGCGGGTGCACCGCGAGGCCGACCGGCTGCAGCGACTGGTGCACGATCTGCAGGAGCTTTCCCGTGCGGAGGCCTCCCAGCTGATCCTGGATTTGCGCGCCCACGACGCTGCTGAGCTGGCGACTTCAGCGGCGGAATGGCTGCGCCCGCAGTTTGAGGATCGCGGCCTGACACTGACCGTGATCCCCCCTGAGACGCCCCTGAAGGTCAAGGCCGACTTTGACCGCGCCCGGCAGGTGTTGCTCAACCTGCTGGGCAATGCGCTGCAATACACACCCTCCGGCGGCCAGGTGACGCTGCGGGTCAGCCGGGAACGGGACATGGCCCACTTTGCCGTCAGCGATACCGGGGTCGGGCTGGCGGCGGAGGACCTGGAGCGCATCTTCCAGCGGTTCTACCGGGTAGACAAGTCGCGGGCGCGCGCCAGCGGCGGCAGCGGCATCGGCCTGACCATCGCCCGGCATATTGCCGAGGCGCACGGCGGGCGGCTGTGGGCGGAAAGCGCCGGGCCGGGCAAGGGCAGCACCTTCCACTTCACGCTCCCGCTGGCTGGTTGAAAGCCGGGCGCTGACCGGCTGATGGGCAGGACGGGCGTTACCAGCCGCCGCCTGGCCGCCAGACACTGTTCAGAGCGCCATCTCAGCAAACACTCAGCGATCCTTCATCGAAATGTCACACTTCCGATACAGCAGCTTTACAGCCTGCTGGCATCATACAGGGCGCATGCATGGAACGCATGCGGGTTTACCGGATGATATGGAAGGAGTGAAGACGATGCGTAAGGTTCTACTGGTTGGGCTGACTCTGGCAGCGGTGGTGGTGCTGGGCGCGGCAGCCGTCTACGCGCAGGGACCGCGTGGCGGTGGCGATTTCTGGCCGGGCGGGCGCAGCGGCTATGGCTTCGCGGCGCTTGATGTCATCGCGGAGACGCTTGGCCTGGAAACTGACGCACTTCAGGATGAACTGCAGGCGGGCAAGAGCGTGGCCGAGATCGCCGAAGCGCAGGGCGTGGCCCTCGATGACGTGATTAACGCTCTGACGGCGGACTTTGCCGCTGAACTGGATGCCGCCGTCGAAGCGGGCAAAATCACCCGCGAGGTGGCGGATGCCCGCCTGACCCTGCACAAGGCTGAACTGGCAGACTGGCTGAACACGGCTCACCCCGTCCGCATCGCCGGGATGGCGGGCATGAATGGCCTGATGATGGGCGGGCGTGGCGGCTTCGCTGGCATCGCAGCACTGGACACTGTTGCGGAAGCGCTGGGACTGGATACTGACGCGCTGCAGGAAGAACTGCAGGCGGGCAAGACCGTGGCTGAGATCGCCGAAGCGCAGGGTGTCGCCCTGACCGACGTGATCGACGCGGTGGTGAACGCGGCGGAAGAACAGCTGGCTGCCGCTGTGGAAGCCGGGACGCTGACCCAGGCCCAGGCTGACGCCCATCTCGCTCTGCTGCGGGCCAACCTGGAAGTGCACTTCACGACCAGCCTGCCGGCCTTTGACCGCCCCTTCTACGGTTTCGGCCAGTTCCGTGGTTTTGAGATGCGCGGCCCGATGGGTGGCCCGATGGGCAGGATGCCCGGCGGCTGGATGGGCCGGTAGGTTCTATCCCCCTTTTCCCCCGATGCCGGGCAGGGCGCAGGGGCGCCCTGCCCGGCCCTTTATGCAAGCTTCATCAAATTGTCATATAAGCTTCACAGGCCCTTCAAGCGTTTCTAGCATAATCAGGTACGTACATAGCCGATCGCGCCGGTCTGTGCGCTGTAGTGAGGCAACCGGCGCTTACAACGAGTCGAATAGGGAGGTATGGAACGATGCGTAAGACACTGGCAATGGTCCTGGTTCTGAGCCTGCTGCTGGTCGCGGGTGTAGTGACCGTTTATGCCCAGGGTGGCACCGATGGCGATGATACTACCGCTGTTCCCCCGTGCTGGGGCGGACGCGGGATGATGGCCTGGGGCGGGCGTGGCATGATGCAGTGGGGCGCTCCACCGGAGGACGCGCCGGTCAGCATTGTGGCCGAGGCGCTGGGGCTGGAAGTGAGCGATCTGGTGGCTCAACTACAGGATGGCAAGACCGTCGCCGAGATCGCCGAGGCGCAGGGCGTCGCTCTGGCGGACGTGATCGAGGCGGTGGTGGCGGCCCGCGCCGAACAACTGGCCGCTGCGGTTGAAGACGGGACGCTAACCCAGGCTCAGGCGGATGCTATGCAGGCCCTGCTGCGGGCCAACCTGGAGGCACACTTCACCCAGGGGATGCCCGGCCCGCTCTGTGGCGGCGCTGCAGCCGGCCCGCGCGGGATGATGATGGGCCAGGGACGAGGGATGATGATGCAGCATGGGCGTGGCATGATGCAGGGCGGGATGCCCGGTGGGCGCGCGCCCTGGGGCATGACGGAGCCACCCGGACACCGGGGCCACTAGGCCGCGCCGGGACAGGCAACCCTTGAAGGTCAAAGGGCGGGGGAGAACCTCCTCCGCCTTTTTGTTTGCCCGCCGCCGGGAAACAAAAAGTCCTGACCGCCGGGTCAGGACTGCCTGCGTGCCTGGAGGGATTCGAACCCCCGACATCTTGCTCCGTAGGCAAGCGCTCTATCCGCTGAGCTACAGGCACATTCAAGCGGTTATTATACTCCTGGACGGTGCGGAGTCAAGCGCAAATTCGCTGGTGTGGGGGCATGCAAAGAGGGTCAACGATCCGGCTTCCAGGTGGGCGGGAGCGGCTTCCTGGCCTCCTGCTTGTATGCCCGGGGGCGCTGGCCTGGGCGCGCGAGCGGTTTGCTGCTAAGATGGGGACGCCTGTAGATGGGGAGAAAAGCCGTGGCTGATGATCTGCGCCTCTTTGTGGCGCTTGAACTACCCGCGCCGATTCTGGCGGCGCTGGAACAACTGCAGGATCAGTTGCGTGCTGACCGATCGGCGCGCGCTGTGCGCTGGACCCGCCCGGAAGGTATTCACCTGACGCTCAAATTCCTGGGGGAAACGCCGTCCGCCCGCCTGGACGCCATCCGCGCCGGGCTGCAAGCAGCGGCGAGTGCGCACAGACCGTTGCGACTCGGGGCGGCAGGGCTGGGGTGCTTCCCCAATCCGCGTGCGCCGCGGGTGGTATGGGTCGGCCTGACCGGGGACCTGGACGCGCTGGGGGCGCTGCAGGGCGCGGTGGAAGCGGCGATCGCGCCGCTGGGCTTCCCGACGGAAAAACGCCTGTTCAGCCCACACCTGACGCTGGGCCGGGTGCGACAGGATGCTTCTGCGGCGGAAGTGCGGGCGCTGGGCGCGCTGGTGACCGGGACGACCGTTGGGGCGTTAGGAGCGTGGCAGGCCACGGCAATCAGCCTGATGCGCAGCGAACTGAGCCGCGACGGCGCCCGCTATACCTGCCTGTTCAGTGCGCCGCTGGGCCAGTCCGGGGCGGCATAGCATCGCCCTGCCAGATAGTACAACCCATGCGGAAACCGCCAGCGATCGGGCTGCCTGCCGGGGGCGAACTTCCTGCCTTCTTGCTTCCGGCCTCCTGTCTCCAGTCATCCGTTTCCCGGCGTCCTGGTCTCCCGGCCTCCTGGCCCCCTGGCCTTCCCTTCTGCTCTGCCAGCTGCTTTGTTGCCTGAATCATACAGGTTCTGCCTTTACACCGATGCAGACAACTGGAAGGCGCCTGATCGTTATGCTACAATGCGCCGTGATGAACTGGCATCCATCCGGCGGCTGGTTTGAACAAAGTAACCCATCGAGCATTTGTGTGAAGGAGGCTGCTTCTGGAACCGATAGACCTGGCCCGCGCGATCATCAGCGAGATCGAGGATGTCAAAGGGGAAGACATCGTCCTGCTGGACCTGCGCGATGTTACCCTGATCACTGACTACTTCGTGATTTGCACCGGCACCAGCGACCGCCAGCTTGACGCGATCGTGGAACGCATCCGCACCAACATCAAGCAGAAACACGACATCACCGCCTGGCATGTGGAGGGCGATGGGCGTTCAGGCTGGACGCTGCTCGATTACAACAGTGTGGTAGTGCACGTGTTTTCTGAGGAATTGCGGACTTACTACGATCTGGAAAGCGTCTGGAAGGGCGCCAGGGTTCTGCTGCGCATCCAGTAGCGCCGCTGGCAGGCCCGACATGATCCGCTGGAATACCACGCGGGCGACCCGCTATGGCATACGCGCCGGGTCGCCCGCGTGATTATTCCGCTTCAGGCGATCTACTCGAAGATCCAGCGGTCGACGTCCCGGCTCCAGGCGATCAGCTCGTCCTCCCGGAACCAGAGAGCGACTTCCTGAGCGCCATTCTCCGGGCTATCGGAACCGTGCACCAGGTTGCGGCCCATTTCCAGCGCCAGGTCACCGCGGATGCTGCCGGCGGGTGACCTGGCGGGATCGGTCGCGCCGATGGTCATCCGCCCGGCGGTGACGGCCTGTGGACCTTCCAGGGCCATGACGACGACCGGGCCGCTGGTGATGTAAGTTACCAGCTTTTCGTAAAAGGGCTTGCCCTGGTGGACGGCGTAGTGCTGTTCGGCCAGCGCCCGGCTGGGCTGCACCAGCTTGAGGCCGATGATGCGCAGGCCACGCTGCTCAAAACGGCGGATGATCTCCCCGACAAGGCCACGCTGGACGCCATCCGGCTTGACGATGATCAATGTGCGTTCCATAACTGCTCCTGGTTCTGCGGTTGGTGAGCGCTGCGGGCAGAAAAAACGGGCCAGTGAAGGCCCGTTGATGCGCTTGTCTGCCGGGCGGCAACTGTACCGCAAAGCCTACAGTTGTTCAAGGGCGGCCCGGTAGGTCTCCAGCGCCTCCTGCAGGCGTCCCTCCCGCATGAACACATCCCCCAGGACCCGGCGAGCCTGTGGCAGCGCGGGCTGGCGCTGCACCAGCGCCCGCAGATCGCGCTCCAGATCCGGGAGCAACACTTCAGCGAAAGCCAGCGCCTCGTAATGGTTCAGGCTGGCGGCGGTGTTATTGTCCAGCAGCAGGCGGCGGGCCAGCGCCAGGCGGGTGGCATGGTCGCCGGGATCGGCAGCCAGACGCTTGCGGAAGATATCGTAAGCCGCGCCTTCCGGGATACTGGCGTTGAGCAACACCTGCAGGATGGCCGCAGGCAGGGCGGCAGGCTCTGCGCGCGCTGGCACGGGCGTCGGTTCCGGTACCACAGGTGGCGTTTCGGCGGCAGGAGCGGCGGCAACCACTGGCTCCGGCGCGGGCGTTTCAGCAACGGGCGTTTCAGCGACGGGCGTAACCGCGGGCGCTTCAGGGACCGGCTCCAGCAGCCAGCCGGGGATCGCCGCCGTATCAGAGTCCAGGCCGACATCAGCCATCCAGTTGTCGACCGGGGTAGCTGCCGCTTCAGCGGCGGGAATTTCCTCGGTCAGCCAGGCGGGCATTTCGTCCAGGCTCGCGGCAGCCTCCTGCATCCAGGCCGGCATGGCGGCTTCTTCTGGCTGTTCCTCCGCTGGCGGCAGTTCCTGCGCCGCTGGCTCCTCAACCGGCGCCGTAGCGGCAGCCAGCCGCTCCTCCAGTTCAGCCTGGCGTTCGGCGTCCTCCAGGGCCGCGCGGTACCATTCCGGCTCTTCCGCAGAAGGTTGCTGGCGTTCCCGATATTCAGCCTCCAGGGCCATCGCCCAGGAATCTTCCAACTCAACCGGCGGCTCTTCCTCCTCTAAGGCGGTATCCGCCGCTTCTGCCAGGATGCGCAGCAGCGCCGAGTCATCCTCAACCGGTTCGGGCGTCTGCAGCCAATCGGGGATCTCCACCGGCTTCAGGGCTGGTTCAGGCGGTCTGGTGGGCTGTGCGCCGGGCAGGGGACGGGCTTCCTGCAGCCAGTCGGGGATGCTGGCCGGTTCCGCCGGGGGTAATTCTTCCTCCGCCATAGCGCCCATCTCGCGGGCGCGGGCCAGGCTGTCCACCTGGCGGCGCAGCCAGGCTTCCATTTGCTCGACGGAAAGCTCACCGGCGGCGGCCATCCGCTCAATCTGGTCATCGCTCAGCCCGGCCAGCGGGTCAGACGGCGCTGGCGCGGCGGCCTCCTGAGCCGCCGCCAGGCCTTCCAGCCAGGCCAGCGTGTCATCGCCGGAGGGCGGCGGTTCTGCCGCTGCGATTTCAGCGGGGAAGCCCTCTTCTTCCTCCTCAGCATGATCGGTCAGGGCGCTGAACGGTGAGTAATCCACGTAACCCGGCTCATCGGTTACTGCACCGGCGGGCACAGTGGGCACTTCCACATCGGCGGCGGTGATCAGTTCCTCGCTTGGCGCACCCTGGCGGCGGGCCAGACTCTCCAGCCAGGCCAGCGGATCCACGCCGGCGGCCAGGGGATCAGCTACGGGCGTCGGCTCCGCTTCCGCAGCCTCAAGTTCGGCCTCAACCGGCCTCAGATCGGCGCTCTCCAGGCCCAGGATGGCCGCAGCTTCCTCTGCGGTCAATTCGCCATCCCGGCGGACAGGCGCCTTTGCCGGACGCGAGGGAGCGCCCCGCCCTGGCGGAACGGCCCGTTCCGGCGGAGCCACTGGCTCCGGCGCGGAAGCGTTATAGGGCGTATAGCCCGGTTCGTCAACCACGGCGTCAGGGCTGACCTCTTCCACTTCCAGGTTGGCGTCCGTGATGAATTCCTCCGGATTGGCGCCCTGACGGCGGGCCAGACTTTCAAGCCAGGCCAGCGGGTTAACATCCGGTGGAGGACCGGCTTCTGGGCCGGGCCGCGGGGTTTCCGGCGGGCGGGCGGGCTTTTCTTCCGGCCTGCTCCCGCCGAAGGGGTCATAGTCACTGTAGCCCGGCTCGTCAACGACCGCGCTGGGATCGACCTCCGGCACATCCAGATCGGCGGAAGTGAGGAATTCCTCCGGGTTGGCACCCTGACGCGCGGCCAGACTCTCCAGCCACTTCAGGGGATCGACGTCGCCGATCGCTTTCTTGAGGTCATCCGGGCCATCATCAGGCGGCAGAGTCATACGCGTTCATCCTTCACAGGTGCTCAGACCGGGTCGGGCTGCCAGCCGGGCCTCAGGCTCCCTCGGGCGGCTCACCCTCGTCATCGTCATAGACGGCCTTTTCCAGCCAGTCGGGCGGTTCATCGGTATCCCACAGCCAGCCAGGCGGGTTAGCGTCGTTCGCGGCGGCGCCGCTGCCGCGCATCCAGCCCGGCGTCCAATCCGTGCCAAAGTCAAAGCGCCAGGGCCGTTCCGCCGGAGCCGCTGGTTCCACCGCCGGTAACTCCTCCGCGGCTGGCGGTTCTTCCGCCGCCTCAATCACATACGTTGGCTGAGTCTCCTCGGATGGCTCCTCAGCGAATTCCTCGGCCTCCGGTACCAGTTCAGCTGGCTCCGGCAGGGTTTCCGCCTCCAGCGCGCCAACCTCTTTGAGCCAGTCGGGGCCAATGGCGGCATCGGAAGCGAGAGGCAGCTTTTCGCCGGGGCTTAGTCCTTCCAGCGGTTCCGGGGCCAGGACGCCCATCTCACCAAGCCAGTCCAGGCTGCCATAGGCTGGTTCTTCTTCCGGTTGGGCTTCTTCCTCAACGGCGGGCCAGGCTTCTTCCGGCAGGGCTTCAGGCAGGACTTCCGCCACCGGGAGTTCTTCTGCCACTGGTAATTCTTCCGGCAGCCCCTCCACTTCGGGCAGCTCTTCGACGGCGGGGATTTCCTCCACCGGCGGCAATTCCTCAACAACCGGAGCTTCTTCTACCAGCGGGGTTTCTTCCAACGGCATTTCCGCAACCGCTTCCTCAGCGGGCGCGAAGGCCAATTCCTCGACCTCACTCAGCCAGTCGGGGAGCTCGCCCGCTTCGGCGGCGGGTTCGGGCGCGGGAGCAGCCTCCGCTTCCGGCTGCGGCTCGAAGGCTTCCTCGCCCATCTCGCTCAGCCAGGCGGGGAGTTCACCCGGTTCGGGGGCGGGTTCAGGCGTGGGAGCGGCCTCCGCTTCCGGCTCTGGCTCGAAGGCTTCTTCGCCCATCTCGCTCAGCCAGGCGGGCAGTTCGCCCGGTTCGGGGGCAGGCTCCAGCGCGGGAGCGGCCTCAGCTTCCGGCTGCGGCTCGAAGGCTTCTTCGCCCATCTCGCTCAGCCAGGCGGGCAGTTCGCCCGGTTCGGGGGCAGCCTCCGGCGCGGGAGCGGCCTCAGCCTCCGGCTCCGGCTCGAAGGTTTCTTCACCCATCTCGCTCAGC
>JAIOAT010000083.1 GCA_019873685.1 Chloroflexota bacterium | reverse complement strand
TATAACGCGTATGCTGCTTATGAAGCGGTGATCGCGCAGTTCGGGCCAGTTGCCCCGTTCGTCGCCATTCAGCAGGCTGAAGCCAGCCATGCCGCTGCCCTGGAGCGCGCTCTGACCTACTACGGTGTGGATTACAGCGCCGTCACCCCCGCAACGCCTGAGGTGACCTTCGGGACGCTGGCCGAGGCATGTGCCTTTGCCGCTGAAGCGGAGATCGCTAACTTCCACTTGTACGACAACTGGCTGAACACGGTCAGTGATTACCCCGATCTGGTGCAGATCTTCACGAACCTGCGCAACGCTTCGGAATTCAACCACCTGCCTGCTTTCCAGGCCTGCGCCGGGTAGCCCGTTGACCTGAGGCTTTGACCGCCGCCGCGCATCTGCTATGGATGCGCGGCGTTTTTTGTGTCCGGCCTGTGCCGGTGGGGGCATTGTGGGCTTGACTCGTCCGCGTAGCTGTGATATTCTTCAGCTGAACATTGAAATTTCTAAGGTTGAGATTAAACTTCAAAAGGTGAGCGCTATGTATTCCGCACCACGCAGTTGCCCGATCTGCGGCGACGAGATGATCATCACCGGCCTGTACTGCCCCGGCTGCGACGCCAAACTGGAGGGGCACTTCGGCTTTGGCGGCCTGGGCGGGCTGTCACCGGCTCAGCTCGCTTTTGTGGAAACGTTCGTCGCCTGTGAAGGCAAGATCACCCGCGTGCAGAAGGCGCTCGGCATCTCCTACCCGACCGTGCGTAGCCGCCTGGAGGAAGTGATCACAGCCATGGGCTACGAAGTGGGCGGCGAAGAGGACGAGATCGACGATGAATCCCTGCGCCGGCAGGTGCTCGACGACCTGGCCGCCGGGCGTATCACTCCGCAGGAGGCCGTCCGCCTGTTGCAGGGTTGAACGCGCCCGCTGAGGGGACGGGCGCCGTAGAGGGGAAGGGGCGCGCAGCCTGTCGAGGGGGCGGGCGGCGTGCCCCGCAATACCCCGCCTGTCATTCGGTCTGGCCGGAGCTTGACGAGGGGAAACGATCATGTGGGACAAACTGGATACTTATGTGGTGGAAAAAACGCGGGATGAGTATGCTGCCCGGCTGCGCCGGGCCTACCACGAGCCAGTCCTGCTGGAGCGCGCGGCAGGCGCGTTGTGGGCCGCTGTGGGGCGGGCCTGGAGGGCAGCAGCGCCGCAGCGGGCCAGCAGGCCGCGCGGTTCGTGGTCCGGGCAGCCGGACAGGCTCATGGAGGGATGATCGATGAGTTACCTTGAACTTACGCAAACCGGGACCCCCCGGCTGGTCATTGATCATGTCGGCGGAAGCCTGCGCCTGCGCGGCTGGGATCGCCGGGCCATCTCCGCCGAGGGCGACCGGGCGGAAGTCCGCGAGGCTGAAGACGGTCGCTTCAATGTGAATGGCGCTGGCGACCTGACCGTGCGCGTCCCGGTGGACACGGAAATCACCCTGAACACCGTCGGCGGCGATGCCAAAATCACCGGCGTCGAGGGGAGCGTTACCATCGGCAACGTCGGCGGCGATCTGGTGCTGCGCAAGATCGGGCCGGTCACCATCGACAACATTGGCGGCGACCTGCATCTCAAGAGCGCTGGCGGCGATGTCCGCATCCAGCATGTCGGCGGCGATGCCACCATCCGTGAGGTGGAGGGGCAGGTGTTTATCACAGCGGTGGGCGCAGACCTGTACCTGCGCGACGTCAACGGCCCGGCTGAGGTTGAGCGCATTGGCTCCGACCTGGTGCTGAGCACGGCTTATGTGCCGGGAGCCGTCTACCGCTTCCATGTTGGCTCTGATATCGTGTGCCGTATCCCGCCCGATCAGGATGTGCGCTTTCGCATCCTGGGTTGCGACGACCTGACCGTTGACGCCCCGGACGCTGAGGTGGTTGAGGGCGGGCAGTACGAGGAGATCGTCTGTGGCGCTGGCGCGGCGCTGGTCGAACTGCAGGCTGGCGGCGAGATCCGCCTGGTGGGGCAGGACGAAGATTACCTGATGGCAATCAATGTCCAGCTTGAGGAGGAACTGGAGGCGCGCCTGAGCGGGCTGGAGGAAAAGCTCTCCGAGCAGCTGGCCGGGCTGGACGAAATCCTGGCGGAAAAGGCCCGCCACATCCACGAACGCGCCGAGCGCGAAGCCGAACGGGCCATGCGCAAGAGCGAGCGTGTCCTGCGCCAGGCCGAGCGCAAGATGGAGCAGGGCAAGCGCAAGCGCGGGTTCACGCTGACTTTTGGCAGTGATATCCCGCGTCCGCCGCGCCCGCCGGCGCCGCCCCAGCTGCACGATCCGGTCACGGACGAGGAACGGCTGATCATCCTGCGCATGGTGGAAGCCGGGCAGATCAGCGTGGAAGAGGCGGAAAAGCTGCTGGCCGCCCTGGAAGGACGTTAACAACAGCCGCGTTGTTGCCCTGCCGCCCAGCGAAATACCGGCGCGGGCGTCTGTTCCGGTGTATTCTGGGAGCACCGGAACAGGCAGGCGCGGGCCGCGTCCGGTGCGGCCATAGAACAGGGCAATGACGATGCATGCGGCGCTTTCCCAAACAAGGCGATCCAGCGGACTCCGGCGGGTGAATCTGGAGCGCGACCTACGGGCCATTGCCGCCCTGATCGAGGAAGCCTTCAGAGATGAGATGGACGCCGGGGGCCGGGCGACGATCAGCGAATTGCGCGGCCTCAGCCGTCTGGGGCCGCTGTTACGGGTGGCCGCGCTGGCCGACCGGATGTTGCGCGGGATTGGCCAGGGGTTCGTCTGGGAGCAGGACGGGCAGATCGTCGGCAACGTGACGCTGATCCCGGCGGATTACCCGCCGGAACTGGGCCGCACGATCATCATCGCCAATGTCGCGGTTGCCCCGGCCTACCGGCGGCAGGGCATCGCCCGCCAGTTAATGCTGGCCGCGCTGGAGAGCATCCGGGCGGGCGGCGCCACGGCGGCCATCCTGGAGGTGGACGCTGCCAATACCCCCGCCTGGCGGTTGTACGATGGACTGGGCTTCCGGACACTGCGCACCTGGCACGCCTGGCGGCGGGGTAGCGACGCACCCCTGCCGCCGCGCCTGCCGGACAGCCCGCCGATCACCCGCCGCCCGGAAGGGCTATGGCGGGCGGAGTATGCCATGGCCGTCCGCGCCTTTCCGCCGGAACTGGGCGGCCTGGGCTGGCAGCGTCCGCTGCACCCGCGTGAGTTCCACCGTTCTCTGGTGGGCCGGCTGGGTGATTTTCTGACCGGTTCCGCCACGGAACGCTGGATCATCCGCGACGGGGAGCGCGTGCGGGGGAGCCTGTGGGCCAGGATGCCTTTCGCCAGCGGCGTGATCCAGCTCACGCTGATCGTCCCGCCGGAGGAAAAGGGTCATCTGGAGGAGCCGTTGCTGAACTATGGGGTGCGGCAACTGACGCCGATGGAGCGTGCGTTGAGCTGTGAGCACCCCGCTGATGATGAGCACGCTACTGAGGCGCTGCGGCGTTACGGTTTCAGCATCCGCCGGACGCTCACCCATATGCGGTTGGATTTTTAGGTAAGCGGCGGGTGGCCCAGACGGACGAAACGGTCACCTGCAGCAGGGATAGAGGAGGGGGATAACTATGGAACAGTCACAGGATCGCATCCTGCAGATGGTCGCTGCCGGGGCCATCACGGCGGAGGAGGCCAACCGGCTGCTCGCTGCCATCGAGGGGCCATCCGCTGCGGATGAGGCCGTCCCTGCTGCGCCGCTTTCAGCTGTCGATCTGCCGCGCATCAGTGACTTCCGGCGCGGCTGGCAACTGCCCTTTGTGGGGGCGACCTTTCTGGCAGCCCTCAGCCTGAGCAAAATTGCGGCGGGTCGCGGACGCCGGGGCGTCATCAGCCAGCTGGGCCGGGGCTTCTACGGGTTGCTGGCTGCGGTCAGTGCGGGCGGGGCGCTGTTCTTCCTGTGGAGCCGGGATGCTCGCTGGTTGTATATCAAGATCGATCAGGCGGATGGCCGCCGTTTTGCCCTCAGCCTGCCGGTGCCGGTGGGGGTGCTGGCCTGGCTGTTGCGGTTTGCTCGCCGCTTCAATACCGACCCTGACGTGATCGCCCAGCTTGACGCCGCTGAAGCGTTTCTCCGGGAGATGCAGGCCGAGATGGACGGCCCTGGCGGCCAGCCGCTGACGATTGACATCAACGATCAGGATCAGCATGTGCAGATTTACTTCCTGTAGATGATCCCGGCAGGAAGATACCAGAGAGGAATGGCAACACGTGGGAACAGCGGAAGAACGGATGCGGATTTTGAAGATGCTGGAAGCGGGCACCATCACCGCTGATGAGGCAGCCAGGTTGCTGCGGGCGATCAGCGCCGGGCGGGGCGGCGATGGCGGGCGGACAGCCGGCGGGCGCGAGGCGCGCTGGTTGCGCGTGCGCATCACCGACACCACGACTAACGCCACCAAAGTCAGCATCAACATCCCGATGGGGCTGGTGCGGACCGGTATTCGCATGGGCGCGCGCTTTGTCCCCACCGACGCCAATGTCGATTATCAGGAGCTGCTGGACGCCATTCAGGGCGGCGAGACGGGCAAGATCTTCGAGATGGTCGATGAGGAGCAGGGGGAAAAGATCGAAATCTGGGCCGAATGACTCCCCTGGTATCGTTCAGCGTCGGGCCAGCAGATCGCGGTACAACGCCGCCAGGTCACGGGCCAGCCGGTCGATGCTGTAGCGTTCCAGCATGAGTGCCTGCGCCCGCCGTGTGTCCGGTGGCGTGCGCAGAGTCGCCACGATCGCTGAGGCCAGCGCGGCAGCATCCCCCGGCGGCACCAGCGCCCCCAGTGCGCCATCCTCCAGCAGAGCCGGCACGCCCCCGACCGCCGTCGCCACGACCGGGCATCCCCCGGCCAGCGCTTCGATCACGGCCACCGGAGTCCCCTCATTGTTGCTGCTGATCACCAGCGCGTCCAGGTCGCTGTAGACCGGGGCCAGATCGCGCTGCCAGCCGGTGAAGGTGACCGCGTTGCTCAGACCCAGGCGGGCGATCTGCGCCTCGACCGCCGCCCGCGTTTCTCCATCGCCCACAATCACGAAGCGCGCCTCCGGCACAGCCTGCCGCACCTGCGCCGCCGCGTCAACGAACAGGGCGTGATTCTTGATCGGCACCAGCCGCCCTACAATTCCCACCAGCGGCGCATCCGCCGGGAGACCCCAGGCTGCCCGGAAGGCCCCGGATCGGCGCGGGGTCGCGGCGAAGGGAGCCAGGTCCAGTCCCAGCCCCAGCACACGGAACTTCTCGCGTGGCGCCACGTGGTAGACATCCGCCAGTTCGTCACGCAGGCTATCGGTCAGGGTGATGATCGCGTCAGCCATCCGCCCGGTCAGGCGTTCCAGCAGCAGGAACAGGCGCGTGCGGGCCGGGCCGAAGTAGCCATGCAGGACATGCCCGTGAAAGGTGTGGACAATGACCGGCGCGCCCGCCAGCCAGGCGGCCAGCCGCCCCACAAAACCGGCCTTGGCTGTATGCGTGTGCACCACATCCGGGCGCCAGCGGCGGATCAGACGGTACAGCGTCCAGAGCGTGGCCAGATCGCGCAGGAGATGCAGCTCACGGCCCAGCGCCGGGATGACCACCGGCGTCACCCCCAGCCCCCGGGCGTAGTAGGACATGTCGCCCTCATCCGGGCCAATGTTACCGCAGACCAGCACGCTCTCGAATTCCGGCGGGCTGAGTTTTGCCGTCAGCAGCGAGACGTGAATCGCCGGGCCGCCGATGTTCAGCCGGGCGATGATGCGCATGACGCGGATCGGGCGGTGCGGTTGGACCATGGTCATTGCCTGCAGGGCGCGGATAAGACGGGCAGATTGTAACCGTCGCCGGGCGGGAAAGGCAACGCCAGGTGGAACCGCCGCCAGGTTCTCCGGCGTGCGGCGGCGTTGTCAAAGGAAGGCTGGTCGGCTACCATCACGGCGGGCAATCTGCTCTGCAAGCGGCAATGCCCGGCGAGGGACGCCGGACCGGCCGCGTCGCTGGCCTGTTCCAGGCTGCTGATCTGCTCCTGTCCCATATGGATGCCACCGGCCCTGGCTGCCGCGCCGCGGCGGGCAGGGCGGCCAGAGACCACAGGAGATGTGCCATGTACATGATCTGCTTTGTCCTGCACGACGCAGGCCGGCTGGATGACGTGATTGCCGCCTGGCAGGCCCTGGGCGTTAGCGGGATCACCATCAGCGAGTCGACCGGGGCCTACCGGCGGCAGGTGCGCCACGTCCCTGCCCGCTACGCCTTCGGCCAGCCGCGCCTGACCAGCACGGAGCAGTTCAGCTACACCCTGGTGACTATCGTGCCCGACCGGCAGGCCGTGCAGGATTGCGTCGCCGCCGTCGAGCGCGTGGTGGGCAACCTGGATGAGCCGAATACCGGTGTGCTGGCCGCCTGGGAGCTGGACATTGTGCGCGGTGTGCCGCCGACTCTGCGTCGCCCGGAGGCCGCCGAATGATCTGGCTGACCTTCGCTCTCACGGCTGCTGTGATCGTTGTGGCGGCGATCAAGCTGGCCGAATACGGCGATGTCATCGCCGTCCGCACCCGCCTTGGCGGTATGTTCATCGGCACCCTGTTGCTTTCCACAGCAACCTCCCTGCCGGAACTGCTGACCACGATCAACGCCATCGAGCAGACTGCCCCCGGCCTGGCGGTGGGTAACCTGTTCGGCAGCTCCATGTTCAATATGGTTGTGCTGGCTATCCTGGACATCCTCAATCGGCGGATGCACATCCTGCGCAGCGTGGCCATCAGCCACACGCTAACCGGCAGCCTGGCTGTCCTGCTGACCGGGCTGGCGGTGTTCTTTACCCTGGGCGACTTCAACCTGGCTATTGGCTGGGTGGGTGTGGATAGCCTGATCTTGATGGCAGCCTATGTCTTCGGGGTGCATCTGATTCAGATGAGTAACCGGGGTGGGGCGTCTGCGCCGGAACCTACCGCTGAGGAATTGAAGGGTATGCCCTCGCTGCGGCATGGCCTGATCGGGTTCGGCGCAGCCACGCTGGCGCTGGTGGCTGTCACGCCGGCGATGGTTGAGTCAGCCATCGGGATCGCTGAGATCACCGGGCTGGGGGCAGGTTTCATTGGCACGACGCTGGTCGCGGTGGTGACCTCCCTGCCGGAGCTAACGACCACGATCTCCGCCGCCCGGCTGGGCGCTTACGATCTGGCCGTGGGCAATCTGTTTGGCTCCAACATGTTCAACGCGGTTGCCCTGGGGATCAGCGATCTGTTCTTCACGGGCGGGCGCTTCATGAGCGCCGTCTCACCCCGCCTGTCGATGGTCGGCGTGATGGCGCTCTGCCTGACCACGCTGGGCATGATCGGCATCCTGGCGCATATCGAGCGGCGCCGCTATATGGTGCTGATCAACATCCTGCTGATCGCCGGCTACCTGGCCGGGATGGCTGTCCTGTTCCAGTAAGGGGAATCGCTTGCCGAAAAAGGCTTGACTCCCCTACCTGCTCCTGTTATGATGTAAGTCCAATCCCGTCTATCACCCGGGGGCTATCCCTGCCTGTCAGGGCAATGGTCCGCCGAATTTAGTGAGCGTCGCAAGCCAGAGGCCAATTGCTTGAGTTGTTTGCGGGGTTGGCCTCGGCGCTTGTGAGGAAGCAGGGCAAGTAACGGGCGATTGGATTCGCCCGTTTGCGTGCAAGAACGGCAGCAAGACACGGAGAAACAGAATGCCGACTATCAACCAGTTGATCCGCAAAGGCCGCGAGGCCAAGAGGAAAAAGAGCTCCGCGCCCGCCTTGTTGTACACCTTCAACTCGTTCTCGCAGCGGCGCAAGCGCCGGCCCAAGGGGGCGCCGCAGAAGCGTGGCGTCTGCACCCAGGTGCGTACGATGACCCCCAAGAAGCCGAATTCGGCGCTGCGCAAGATCGCCCGTGTTCGCCTTTCCAACGGGATCGAGGTCACGGCCTACATCCCGGGTGAGGGCCATGGCCTGCAGGAGCACAGCGTTGTGCTGGTGCGTGGTGGTCGTGTGAAGGACCTGCCCGGCGTGCGTTATCACATCGTGCGCGGCACGCTGGATACGGATGGCGTTCAGAATCGGCAGCAGGGCCGCAGCAAGTACGGCGCCAAGCGGCCGAAGTAAGCGTCAGCGCCGGAGGCCATCGCCATCGGCTGGTAACCTATTGGTTTAAGGGAGTCAAGCATGCCCAGAAGGTATCGCCCCCCTAAGCGGGAAATCGCTCCTGACGTCCGTTATGGCAACGTCAAAGTCACGATGTTCATCAACCGCCTGATGAGGGCTGGCAAGAAGAGCGTCGCCCAGCGGATCATGTACGATGCGCTGGCCCTGGTCGAAGCCCGCAGCAAGAAGGACCCCGTTGAGGTCTTTGAGCAGGCGCTGCGCAACGTCACCCCGGCGGTTGAGGTCAAGCCACGCCGTGTGGGCGGTTCCACCTATCAGGTCCCGGTGGAAGTCCCCCCGCATCGCGCTATGTCCCTGGCCATGCGCTGGATTCTGGAGAATTCGCGCAAGCGCGGTGGCCGCAACATGGCCGAGAAGCTGGCGGGTGAATTGCTCGACGCGGCCAATAACCAGGGCGCCTCGATCAAGAAGCGCGACGACACCCATCGCATGGCGGAAGCCAACCGTGCTTTCGCACACTATCGCTGGTAAAAGCGTCTCAGACGCACGAGTAAGTAACGAGTAGCAAGACTGTGGCTCAGAAGAACGACAGCAAGCCCCTAGACCTCGCCAGAGTGCGCAACATCGGCATCATTGCGCACATCGACGCGGGCAAAACAACTACCACCGAGCGGGTGCTCTACTATACCGGTCGGGTGCACCGCATGGGCGAGGTTCATGACGGCGCTGCCACCACCGATTACATGGAGCAGGAACGCGAGCGCGGGATCACCATCACCGCCGCTGCGGTCACCGCTTTCTGGCGCGATCACCAGATCAACCTGATCGACACGCCCGGCCATGTGGACTTCACCGCCGAAGTGCAGCGCAGCCTGCGCGTGCTCGATGGCGGGGTGGTGGTCTTTGATGGCGTCGCCGGTGTTGAGCCGCAGTCAGAGACCGTCTGGCGGCAGGCCAACGAGTATCACGTCCCGCGCATCTGCTTCATCAACAAGTTCGATCGCGTTGGCGCTGACTTCGACCGCGTGGTCGAGATGATCCGCGAGCGCCTGCATGCGCAGCCGGTGCCTGTCCAGCTTCCTTACGGCCAGGGTGAAACCTTCCGGGGAATCGTCGACCTGTTCGATATGAAGCTGGTCACCTACGGCGATGACCTGGGCACCCAGATCGAGCGCGTGGATATCCCCGCCGACTTCCTGGCGGAGGCGCAGGCCGCTCGCGCCCGGATGATCGAAACCATCGTTGAGAGCGACGACACCCTCATGGAGAAGTACCTCCTGGAGGAGACGATCGACAACGATGAACTGCGGGCTGCCCTGCGCAAGGCTACGATTGCCAACAAGCTCCAGCCCATCCTGGTTGGCTCCGCCCTCAAGAACCGCGGCGTGCAGCTCCTGCTGGATGCGGTGGTCGATTACCTGCCTTCCCCGCTGGATATCCCGCCCATTCAGGGCATCGATCCGCGCACGGAGCAGCCGGTCGTCCGCCACGCCAGCGATGATGAGCCGCTCAGCGCCCTGGTCTTCAAGATCATCACCGATCCTTTCGTGGGGCGGCTGGCCTTCTTCCGGGTTTACTCCGGCGTACTGCGTGCTGGCAGCAGCGTGCAGAACACGTCCAAGGGCAAGAAGGAACGCATCGGGCGGGTCGTGCGCATGTTCGCCGACCGCCGGGAAGATGTTGAAGAGGTTCACGCCGGCGATATCGCCGCCACGCTGGGCCTCAAGGATACCTTCACCGGCGAGACGCTGGCTGACGCTGACGCCCCGATCCTGCTGGAGTCGATCACCTTCCCTGAGCCGGTGATCTCGGTGGCTATCGAGCCGAAGACCAAGGCCGACCAGGACAAGATGGCCGAGGCCCTGCGCAAGCTGGCCGAGGAAGACCCGACCTTTGTGGTCAAGGTGGATGAAGCCGTCGGCCAGACGCTGATCCACGGCATGGGCGAGCTGCACCTGGAGGTGCTGGTCGACCGCATGCTGCGCGAATTCAAGGTCGGGGCGCGGGTGGGCAAGCCGCGCGTGGCTTACCGCGAGACGATCACCCGGCCCGTTCGGGCGGAAGGGCGTTTTGTGCGCCAGACCGGCGGCTCCGGGCAGTACGGGCATGTCATTGTGGAATTCGAGCCGCTGCCGGAAGACGCGACGGAAAACTTCGTGTTCGAAAACAAGGTCGTTGGCGGCACCATCCCCAAGGAATACATCCAGCCGGTCAAGCGGGGCATCGAGGAAGCCATGACCGGCGGTGTGCTGGCCGGTTACCCGGTCACCCGCATCAAGGCGACCCTGGTGGATGGCAGCTACCATGAGGTGGACTCTTCGGAAATTGCCTTCAAGATCGCCGGTTCGCTGGCGCTCAAGGAAGGCGTGCAGCGGGGAGCGCCGATCTTGCTGGAGCCGGTGATGCGGGTAGAAGTCGTCGTGCCTGAGGAGTTCACCGGCGATATCATGGGCGACCTCTCAGCGCGGCGCGGCACGATCACCGGCATGGAACCGCGCGGCAATGGCTTCTCCTCGATCAAGGCCCTGGTGCCGATCGGCGAGATGTTCGGGTATGCCACCGTCATTCGCAACCAGACCCAGGGGCGTGGCAACTTCACTATGGAGTTCGCGCGTTACGCGCCGACGCCCCAGCATATCACCGATGAGATAGTCAAAGGCGGGAAGCGTTAGTTCCCGACTGTATCAGGAGGAAATGATGGCCAAGTTTGAGCGTACGAAGCCGCATGTGAACATTGGGACGATCGGGCATGTGGATCATGGCAAGACGACCCTGACGGCGGCGATCACCAAAGTGCTGGCGATGAAG
>JAIOAT010000082.1 GCA_019873685.1 Chloroflexota bacterium | reverse complement strand
ATCAACGCCATCGGCGAAGAGAATACCTCTCATAACCTGATTGTCTACGCTTACGTACCGGACGCGAGCCGCGTTAGCGGTATCCGCTCCGTGGGGCGCGTTCCGCTGCGCGTGACGATCCTGCCGCCGACGGGCACCGTCTTCGATCAGATCATGCGTTTTGTCAACAACGCCAAGGAGTTGTTGCTGGTCATCTCGGCGGCGATCGTCGCCGTCATTGCCCTGCGCAACCAGATCGCCGGGCTGCTCAAAGGCGGCGGAGGGAGCACACCGCCTGCGCCGGGTGGTTAGACCCGCATGCAGAGACGAGACAGGGGGACCAAAGCCCCCTGTCTCGTCTCCTGCTTTTTGCTGCGGTTTACGGAGGTTGGTCTACGCTCCCGGCTGGCGCGGAGGATCGTCGATCTCGGCCATGCGCAGGCCATAGGCTTCCGCTATCAGCATGACCGGATGGAACGTTTCCGCGCCGGTTAGCGAGCGGATCTGCCAGCGGCAGGTTTCAGTGTCGCAGACGACCTGATCGTGCCCGCCTGCGCGGACATGCTCAACAATCGGCTGCCCGACTGCCTCGGAGATAGCCCGCTTTTCCGCCTTGAAGCCATATGTGCCGCAGATGCCGCAACAATCGGCGTCGATTTCTTCCATCTCCAGCCCCGGAATGAGGGCCAGCACGTCCAGCGCCGGGCGGCCTATGCCGTGCGCCTTGAGCTGGCACGGCGCGTGATAGGGCAGGCGGCGATCGATCCGGCGGAAGTTGGTGTCCAGCCGTCCGATCGTGTGCAGGTGGCGCAGAAACTCCATGAAGTCCCACACTCCGGCGGCGACGGCCTGGGTCGCTGCGTCGCTCATGTTCAGGATGTGGATGTAGTCGCCCTTGAGAGCCATCATGCAGCTTGCCGCCGTGCCCACGATCGGGATGCCACGCCGGGCATACGGTTCCAGCCAGGCTACGTTTTCCCGCGCGTAGTGGCGCGCCGCCTTAAAGTCTCCGTTGGATTGCATGGGCAGGCCGCAACAACGCAGGGGCGGCACGATCACCTCGAATCCCAGATGTTCCAGGACGGCGATGGCCGTCCGGCCCACGTGCGGCTCGTAAGCATTGGTGGCGCAACCGTGGAAGTAGACTACCGTTCGCGCCGGGTCGCAGGCTTCGGCGGCTTTCTCCCCCCGGATGCCGCGCCGGGCCTGGCGACGCACCCACCAGCCGCGGAAGGTATAGCCTGCCCAGCGCGGCAGCGGTGCGCGCGCCGAAACGCGGAAGGTCTTTTCCGCTGCCCAGCGCAGCACACGGTTGCCAGTGCCAAAGTTGAGCAGCGGCGCAAAGGGCGTGCCCAGCCGCCCCCAGACCTCGTTGCGACCCAGGAACCAGTTGCGCAGGCTGATCCCGTGCGTCTCCACCATCGCGGCCTTAGCCTGGGTGTTGATCTCCATCACGCGGACGCCGTGCGGGCAGACCAGCGTGCAGATGCCACAGCCGGAGCAATAATCCACGCTATGGTCGACGGAAGGCGCGCCCGGCTGGCGCATCCGCTGGGCCTGTGGGCCGACATGCTTGGGGCCGGGGAACAGGTCGGTATGGGGAGCCACCGTACAATGCGCGGTGCAGATGTTGCACTTCACACACAGGTCGGAGGTAAACGGTGTGTTCTCCAGCAAGTGCAGCAGGTCAGACATAAGCAGTCCCATCCCTCACTGGAACGCCGGGTGGTCATCCACCGGCGCTATCACTGGGCCGCAGGCAGGTAGATCTTGAAGGTGGTGCCCTGCCCCGGCACGCTCTCGACTTTGATCCAGCCCCGGTGCGCCTCCACGATCTTGCGGGCGATGGTCAGGCCGACACCCATGCCGCCGGTGCTGACATCGCGGGCAGAATCAACCCGATAGAAGCGGTTGAAGATGTAAGGCAGGTCAGCGTCCGGGATGCCGATGCCGGTATCGGCAACCGTGATGCAGACCTGGCGACCTTCTGATTTCACGCCGAAGGTGATTGTCCCGCCGTAGGGGGTGTAGTTGACCGCGTTGAGCAGGATCACATCCAGCGTGCGTTTGAGGCGGTTGAAATCCCCGAAGACTTGGAAACCTGTCTCCGGGCGCTGCCATTCCAGGGTGTGGCCTTTTTCCAGCGCCATCGTCCGCCCGCTGCGCACCGCCGCGTCGATCAGGTCGCGGGCATCCAGGCGCTCAAGCTCCAGCGTCAGGTCGCGGTCAAGCCGGGTTAAGTTTAGCAGGTCGTCCAGCGTGCGCTCCAGGTAGTCCACCTGCAGACTCAGGATGTTGAGATGCTCAGCCACCTTAGCCGGATCGTCCGTGCGTTTGAGCACCCCCAGGCTGACGCGCATCGCGGTCAGAGGCGTCTTGAAGCTATGCGATGCATCCCCGATGAAGCGCTCCAGCACAGCGGTGCGCTCCCGCTCCATTTCCAGTTCGTATTGCTGCCGTTCCGCCGCTTTTTGTTCGGTGAGGTCCTGGTTGATGAACACCAGCCCGATCATGGTGCCCTGCTGATCGTAAAGCGGGAACTGCGTGGAACGGATCCAGTGCTCATCGCCGTCGCTGCGGATGATTCCTTCCTCATGGACCAGCTTGCGCCCGGTGCGGATCACCTGCTGTTCCAGGGCATCCCATTCGGCGGCCTTCTCCGGGAAGAAGTCTGCCGTCACCTTGCCCAGCGTTTCCTCCTGGCTGCTGACCCCCATCCGCCGCAATGACTCGGCGTTGTTCAGCAGGAAGCGTCCCTGCAGGTCCTTGACCAAGACACTATCCGGCAGGTTGTCGATCAGCGTCCGCAGCAGGGTGCGTTCCTGCGCCAGCGCCGCCTCAAAGCGCCGGCGTTCGGTGATGTCGCGGGAAACGCCCAGTACGCCGATCGGACGGCCGTCAGCGTCGCGGATCAGGTTGACTTTTGTTTCCGTCCAGACAGTGGAGCCGTCCTTGCAAGGTTGCTCCAGCACGTAGCGGCGATCGGGATCGAGTAGGTCGGGATCGATGCTGTCGGTTTGCAGTGCCTGCAGATAGTCTTGCACCTGTGCCAGTGAGGCCGGCGTCAGTACCTGGTCGAGCGACTGCTGCATCACCTCTTCCGCTGTATAGCCGCGCAGATATTCGACCGAGGGGCTGACGTAGGTGAAACGGCCGCTGGCATCCATCGTCCAGATCACGTCGCGGACGTGCTCGGCCAGCATCCGGTAGCGTTCCTGGGTGCGCCGGAGCGCTTCCTGGGCCGCCTGCACCTCTGTCAGGTCGCGGATGACGGCCAGGCGGGCTGCCCGGCCCCGGTACAGGATCGGACGTCCGATGATCTCCGCCGGGAAAGTAGAACCGTCCCTGCGCAGGCCGGTGCCGGTATAGGCCCCGGAGAAATCTGTGGCAATCTTCTGGGCGACGATCGGGCGGGTATCCGGTGCGGCCAGCATCAGGGCGTCCTGGCCGATGAGATCATGGACGGCGTAGCCGAACATGGTTCCCAGGGCAGCGTTAGCGTCGAGGATGATCCCGCGCTCGTGGATCAGGATGCCTTCCAGCGCGGCGTCGGAGAGCAGGCGATAACGTTCCTCGCGGGCTTGCGTCTCAGCCAGCGCCTGTTCCAGGGCGGCGATCTGCGCCTGCGCGGCGGCCAGGTCAGGGGGAAATGCGCTCAGCTTGTTTTCGCTGGTCTTCATCAGACACCCTCCGCCTTCCCCGGTTCTAAGCCTGCAGCGCCGCGCGCACGGCGGCATAGGCCGAGGCCAGGTCCAGCCCTTCGTCGTAGCCGCCTGCGAGCGGGCTGAAGCCGCCCAGGGCGTGACCGGCCACCGTCAGGTTGGCGCACACGGGATGGCCCGTTTCGTTCAGCGGACGCAGCGCCTCATCAACGCGCAGGCCAAAAGTGTGCACCGGGTGGCCCGCCGGATCGAGCAGGGTATCCCGGAACCAGGCGGTACGGTCGTCGCCGGCCATCACCGCCAGCCCGGCGATTGGTTCCCATACATGCCCGCGGTCGTCGCTCAACAGGCCACCGCCATACAGCCCGCCGGTCGCCAGGATGAAAGCGTCGCCGGGGAAGATGGTTTCCCGTCCGGCGCTGGCAACAGCCACGCCGGTCACCCGGTCACCCTCCACTATCAGGCGTGTCACCGGATGCCCGACCTGGACCTGAGCGCCTTGCCGCAGCAGCCAGCGCTTGAGCGTGTTGTATAGCCGTGTCCCCGGTACGGAGGGCGTCAGCGTGGGCACCTCAAAAACCGGGACGCCAATCCACGCGGCCATCTCCGCCCGGACGCGGGGATCGTGCAACCCCAGCACCGCCGGGAAGCCGACGCGCGCCTCGCCGTTCAAACGGGCGCGGACTCGCTGCGCCACTTCAGCGCGGAAAGCCGGATCGTCAAAGCGGTGGGCCAGTTCGGTTGGGCTGAGGTCCCAGCCCTCATGGCGGGGCGGGAGATCGATGGACACCGCCCGGCAGGAGACTCCCGCCGCAGCCAGCATTCCGCTGCAGAGGGCCGCGTCAAAGTCGCGCCAGCCGGCAAAGCCGACGATCAGCACCGGCGTCGCGCCATCGATCGCGCCAGCCGCCAGCCCTTCCGGGGCGAGATCGACGGTGCGCGGGATACCCAGCAACGATGGCAGGCGTCCTCCCTCCGCCAGCCGGATGAGGTCCTGCCCGGCGGCCCAGCGGCGGAACGCTTCCACGCCCGGATGAGCCGCGAATGTCCCCAGGGCAAACCAGCCCGGCGTCAGGATCAGGCGGCCCAGCCCTGCCGCCAGCACGCGCACCCGCGCCCCGGCCTGGACAGCGTGAACGGCGGCAGCCAGCCCGGCCAACCCGGCCCCGATCACCACCACGCGCTGCCCGGCTGCTGCCGGGATCGGCGTTTCGTCTGTGGCCCAGGGGGGCAGGCTCAGCGACGCTGCTGGACGGGAATCCCCGCAGGCGTCGAGGCCCAGAATACGGCGGTAGATCATCTCATCCAGCAGGAACTGGCGCAGGTGTTGGCCCCACAGCAGCGGGCGGCCGCCCTTGAACCGTTCCGCCACAAAGACACGCAGGGCTTCAACGGCCTCGCTGGCGGGGAGATCGCGGGCTTGCCGCAGGATGCCCGCTGCCCGTACAGCGCAGAATCCGCCCTGGCATGGCCCCATGCCCAGGCGCAGGTCGCGCCGCAGATCGTCCAGGGCGGGGACATGATCGTAGGCGGCGATGGCTTCCTCAAGCTGCGGGCGGGTGATCATCTCGCACTCGCAGATCAGGGCGCCGGGCATCTTGCCGCTTTCCAGCAGCGCCAGCCGGTGACCCAGCGTGTGGTAGCGGCGCTCTGTGCCCGCTGGCAACGGCTCAGCGGCGGTGGTGCAGGGCGCGTCCACGCCCAGCCCGGCGCAGACATCATCCGCCGCCTTCTCCGCCATCAAACGGGCGGTGGTCAGCTTGCCGCCCAGCACGGAGGTAAAGCCCGGCCCATGCCGGACGACGGAAAAGGTGCGCTTGAGGCCGCGCCCATCGGCGCCTTCCTCCGCCGCGCCCGGTGGCTCGTACAACGGGCGCACACCTGACCAGGCCCGTAGCGCCCGCGCAGTGCGGAATCCGGCGATCAACGCTTCGCCCTCGTCCAGCATCTTGCTGACTTCCCAGGGTTCGATGGTGTTGTCATCCGGACTGCTGGCGGCTACCGAGGTTGTGCCGATCACGCTGACCGTGCCCACGGGCACCACGATGTCGCCATCATCCGGCGGGCGCAGGCGATTGACCACAGTGTTCACCCAGCGGATGTTCATGGCGATCATCACGCCACGGCTCCAGCGGACGCGCAGATCATGCCCGGCCAGCGCTGCGATCTCGCCTGCCCAGGGGCCACCAGCGTTGAGCACCCAGCGGGCCTCGACAACCACAGCTGTCCCGTCCGCGCTGTTCAGGGTCGCCCGCATTCCGTCCGTGGTGTAGGCCAGGGCGGTCACCCGGTGGTAAAGCAGGAAGCGCGCGCCATAGCTCTCCGCGGCGCGGCTGAAAGCATGGCCGAGATCGAAACCATCGACCGATCCATCCGGTACGCGGAAGGCGCGCACCAGGTCAGGCCGCAGCGCCGGTTCCCGCCGCCGCAGGGCCGGGATGGCGATCTCCTCGGTTTCAATGCCCGCTGCAGCGCAGGCGGTTACCCACTGGTCGGCGTAGTCCGGCGGATCCTGCGGCGCGGCAACAAAGACGCCGCCGGTATCTTCGACGATACCGGGGGCAATCCGGCGCAGGATGCGGTTCTCGGCGATGCATTCGCGGGCGGATTCGGGATCGCGTACCGCATAGCGCCCGCCGGAATGGAGCAGCCCATGAAAACGACCGGAAGTGCCGGTGCTCAGGTCGTTCCGGTCGGCCAGGATGACCTGTAAGCCGCGGCGGGCCAGGTCGTAAGCGGCGCAAACACCGGTCGCCCCGCCGCCGATCACCAGCACATCACATGCCAGGTTCGCCATAAGCCCTCCTCCAACGGGACGTGCCAGCCAGGTATGATGCATTCCCCCTGTGTAAGGCGTCCCCCTGACTGCCGGGCACACAGAAAACGGCGGCGCACTGCGCCTTTCGCCGGGGCAGTCCTGCTGACTAACAAAAGCCCGGCGTGCAATGGCCGGGCTGACGGACATGTTCACCCCTGGGAATCGGCCTGCCTGGGAAACAACGCCTGGTTAGTTGTTGTTCTTGGCTTTGCCCTCAGTTTCGCTTTCCTCTTTGTCGCCACCCTGAAGACCGCGCCGGAACTCGCGGATGGCTGTGCCCAGTTCACCGCCAATCCGGCCCACGCGCCCCACGCCAAACAGGACGATCACGATCACCAGGATGATCAACAGCTCGGTTGGTCCTAGATGTGCCATGTGGATTCTCCCTAACTAGCCATACCGGCACGGGCCTGATAGCCCGGCAGGCCGGAGACCCGATTGCCCTCATTATACCGCGCCCGCCAGGCAGCAATAAGGACATTCGTATAAGTCACGGCTGCCGGATTGCACTGCCGCCTCCGGCGCGCCTGCTCATGATCGGGCGCGGTAACGATCTGGCTCGGCAAAAAACTCAACCAGCTTGGTGCCTGCCGGGATGTGCGCCGAATGCAGCTCGCCGGCGCGGATGGTGTAGGAGTCGCCGGGGTGGTACAGGCGGGTTTCCCCGTTGATGGTCAGTTCCAGTGTCCCATCGACGACCGTGCCCCACTGTGCGCCGTGAGCATGAGGCGGAACGGTGGTCTCTACCCTGAAGTGAAAGAATACCACCAGTCCATCCGCCGAATGCAGCATGTGACCATCCACGCCGGGGAAGGGCAAATCGGCCAGCGGCAGGCGCGTGATCAGTTCCGGAAATTCCATGCCAGCCCGCTCCTTTCACAGGAACAGCATCCTGCACTGCCTGAAGCATACCCGGCGCACCGGGTTTCGCCACTGGCTGGCCGTTAACCCGCCCGGATGAGAACAACTTTAGTATTCCTTGACCGCCACGGGCCAGCAGGCTTAGACTATCAGCAGAGTGTGGTTTACTGTTAGAAAGGTTGGGCTATGCGCAACTGGCTCAGGCAACTGATGACTGTCCCGCTGCTGGTAACCCTGATTCTGGTGCTGCTGACCTATGTGATGTTCGGCCCGGCTTACACCTGATGGGGCCGCGACCTTTCTGGCCTTTGCGCTGGCGCACGAGCCAGCGCAAAGCGTTTTTTCGGCCCTTTGCTGCCGGTTCGTGCTGCCTGTGTCTCCACCGCGAAAGGGCGGCGGGATGGTGGGCTTCGCCCCTGTGCGGCAGGGGATAAGGTGTGTTACACTACGACCATCCTGACCCCGTCCGGGAGGAAGTCGCGCCGTGCCAGAACAAGCCCTGTACAACAAATGGCGTCCCATGCGCTTTGAAGACGTCATCGGCCAGGAGCACATCACCCGTACGCTCCAGGGCGCGTTGCGCAAGGGCCGTATCCGCCATGCCTACCTGTTCAGCGGGCCGCGTGGCACCGGCAAGACCACGACCGCTCGCCTGCTGGCCAAGGCTGTCAACTGCCAGCACAAAGACCCGGCGCGGCGACCGTGCAACGCCTGCCCGCATTGTCTGGCGGTCAACGAGGGGCGGTTCCTTGACCTGATCGAGATTGACGCCGCCAGCCATACCGGTGTCGACGATGTGCGCGAACTGCGGGAGAAGATTGCTTTTTCCCCCGGTGAGGGCCAGTACAAGATCTACATCATCGATGAAGTGCATCGTTTCTCCGCCGCTGCCTTCGATGCTCTGCTCAAAACCCTGGAAGAGCCACCGGAGCACGCCATTTTCGTGCTGGCGACAACTGAGATCGAGAAGGTGCCGGAAACGATCCTCAGCCGTTGCCTGCCCTTTGAGTTCCGGCGCGTACCGCTGGCGGTCCTGACCGATCACCTGGCGCGGATTGCGAAGGCGGAAGGTTTCCGCATTGACCGCGAGGCGCTCGAATTGATCGCCCGGCAGGGTGCGGGGTCTGTCCGCGATAGCATCAGCCTGCTCGATCAAACGGTGGCCGATCCCGGCGAGCACATTACGCTGGCGATGGCCGAGCAGGCGCTGGGTGCGGCGGGGCGGCGGGCCGTCAGCGCCCTGGTTGACGCCCTCCTGGCGGGGGATATCCCCGGCGGGCTGGAGATCATCCACGCAGCGGTCGATGGCGGCGCGGACCCGCGCCAGTTTGCCCGGCAGGTGGTCGACCATCTGCGCAACGTGCTGCTGACTCAGACGGCGGGCGAAGCCATCATCGATGACACCAGCGAGGCCCGCCAGACCTACGCCCGCCAGGCGGCTCAGATCAGCCGCGCCGGCTTGCTACGGATCATTCGCCTGTTTAACGAGGCAACCCAGGATCGCAGCAGTGACTGGCAGCCGCAATTGCCGCTGGAAATGGCCCTGCTGGAAAGTCTGACCGCTCCGGAGACGCCCGTCGTCGTCCAGCAGATCGTTCAGGCGCCGGTTGCAACCGGCCCGCAGAGCGCTCCGACCCCGCCTGTCCTTGAGGAGCCAGAACCGGAGGCTACGCCGCCCGGCACGCCGCCGGCGATCGGCATCCTGGCTATCCGGGAGAAGTGGCTGGAGTTGCAGCGGGCGGCCTTCCGCCACAACCGTAACCTACCGCCTCTACTTGACCATGTTCGGGTGCGGGAAGTTGAGGGTAACACGCTGGTCATGGTGGCCCAGAATGCTATCTTCAAGGAGAAGCTGGAAGCGCCAGACCGCCGCCGCGCGCTGCTCACCGCACTCAAACAGGTTTTTGAGATGCCGCTGCAGTTCCGTGTGGAGGTGGAGAGCGAGGGCGAACGGGCGGCTAACCCCAATACCCAGGAGCGAATCGCCAGCGATGAGCTGGTTGCCTTCAGTGTGCACCAGCTTGGCGGCGCGATATCCGACATCAAAACCGAGCCGATAGAAGAAGAGGAACCAGACGATGAGTAAAGGCAAGATGCGGCGCGGAGGTCTGCCCGGCGGCATACCCGGCGGCCAGGCCGGTATGCTCAAGCAGCTCCAGAAGATGCAGCAGGATATGCTGGAAGCCCAGCAGAAGCTGGCGGAAGAGACGGTGGAGGTTTCTGTTGGCGGTGGTGCGCTGACCATCGTGATCACCGGGCACCAGCGGGTTACCAGCATCACGATCAACCGCGAAGCCATTGACCTGGAAGATGAGGAGTGGCTGGCCGACCTGCAGGATTTGCTGGTAGCCGGCATTAACCAGGCTATTGAGCAAAGCCAGGCCCTGGCCGCTCAGCGCATGGAAGGCGTGACCGGCGGTATGGCTGGCATGAACCTGGGCGATCTGCTTGGTGGCTTCTAGCGCCAGCGGTGTGGCATGAGTAAAGCGGTTCCTGAACCTGTCACCCGCCTGATCGACGCCTTTTCCCGTCTGCCGGGGATCGGGCCGAAGACGGCTTCCCGCCTGACCTATTACCTGCTGCGCGCCCCGGCTGAGGTCGCGGAGAGCCTGGCTGCCGCACTGACCGATCTGAAGGCCAGCACGCGCTTCTGCTCCCGCTGCTGGAATATCACCACGGATGACCCCTGCGCGATCTGCCTTGATCCGGGGCGAGAGCGGAACGTGGTTGCAGTGGTGGAAGAGCCGCTGGATGTGCTGGCGATCGAGCGCACTGGCAGCTACAACGGGCTGTATCACGTGCTGCACGGGGCGATCTCGCCTGTCAATGGCATCGGGCCGGAACAACTCAAGGTGCGTGAGCTGGTGGCGCGGGTGAGTGCTGAAGGTTTGCAGGAGATCATCATTGCCACCAACCCCGGCCTGGAAGGCGATGCGACGGCGATGTTCATCCGCCAGCAGCTGGCGCCGCTGGGCGTGAGGATCACCCGTCTGGCCCGTGGCCTGCCCACCGGCGGCGACCTGGAATATGTGGATGCCATGACGCTGATCCGTGCGCTACAGGGCCGCAGCGAACTCTGAGCACTTTACCGGAATGATCAGATAGCTCTGTCAAGACCGCCCGCAAGGCGGTTTTGCGTTGGGGTGGTGGGCGGAACACGCCGATAGAGCCGGTGAAAACTGCTGGCCGGAACAGCCAGAATCGCCCTTGACACGCTATCTGGCGACTGCTATGATACGCACGCTCGTGACAAACGGAACCTTCACAACACAGGCTGGTAAGAGGTACGCACAGAGAGCTGGAAGAGTGCCAGGGGTGGTCAGCAGTCGCTAAAAGACGAGGCCAAAACCGCAAAACTGGCCCTTGACAGTCCCAGCGAAAGCCGATATGATACCGGCGCATTCGCAAACGGGACCTTCACAGTAACATCTGTGTAAGAATATCAGCAAACTCCGTCGCTGGCGCTCTGCTAAGATGAAATGCAGAGGTCAAGTCTTGACAGCCTGCCAGCACGATGCTACTATAAAAGAGCAGCGTAAGACGGAAAACCTCACAGACCAGACCGTTTTGCGGGCAGCGGAGCAAGCGGTGTGCCTGCGTCTCTGCAGGACAGCCGCCGAAGCCGCGAGCAGTTTCCAGGGATGCACCTTAACAAGAGAATAGTGGGAAGGAAGGACGCCAGACGAGGCTCAAGTCCACCGATGAGGTGGATGACGGTCAAGGATACGGAGAGTTTGATCCTGGCTCAGGATGA
>JAIOAT010000081.1 GCA_019873685.1 Chloroflexota bacterium | reverse complement strand
GTTGCCGGGTGCGCCGCCGCTATGGCCCGGGTTGGCTGTGCTGGGCGGCGGCGCGCCCTCGCATTGCGCCCGCCAGCCAGCCGCCGGCGCGTTATCCGGGGGCGGATTGCTGCAATCGTAGGTTGGGGTCAGGCCGGGGCGCGGCCCGATCCCCGGGCGAGGCGTCGGGGTTGGCGGTGTGACTTCCGGCCCAACCTGGCCAGCCTCAGGCGTCGAGGCAGGCAGCGATGCTGTCAGCGATGCTGTCAGCGAGAGCACAGGCGTCGGCGACGGCGTCGCTGTTGGCGATGGAGTCACCGATGGAGTCGCCGTTGGCGTCAGCGTGGCCGTCATTGTCGGCGTCGGTGATGGCGTGACTGTTGGAGCGGCTGCCTGGTTGCTGATCTGCGGTAGCAGGAACACGGCCAGCGCCAGCACCAGCGCCGCCGCAGCAGCCAGCGGCCAGCTGATCCGCGCCGGGCGGGCAACCCGTTGCGGCGCAGGGGGTATCTGCCGCGCTGCCGCCATGACCCGCGCCAGCATACGCGCCTCGGCCTCCGCCGAAAGGCGGGGATGCGGCGCGTTGGCCAGCCGTCGGGCAGCCGCCACCAGTGGATCGTCTGCAGCCGGTGGAGCCAGCTGCTCCCCGGCCAGCATCCGATCCAGCTGATCGGCCAGACTGTCGGGATCATGACGAGGGATCGTCATCGTCGCCTCGCAAATAGTGCCGTTCCTTGTGGGCCAGGCCCAGCAGCCCGGCCAGGCGGTTCAGCGCCCGGTACTGCAGCGTCTTGATCGCGTTCTCACTTTTGCCCAGGATGGCCGCAACCTCCCGGTGACTCTTGCGTTCCACAAAGCGCAGCAGCAGGATTGTCTGCTGCTCCTCCGGCAGGCGCTCCAGCGCCCGCTTCAGTGCAGCGATCTCGTGGCGCTCCTCCAGACGCTCTTCCGGCAGGGGCGCTTCGTCCGGCAGGCTCTCGAACAGCTCGGTCTGCCCATGCCGCCCAGCCCGCCGGTAGAAATCGGCCACCCGCGCCGCCGCAATGCGGTACAGCCAGGCCTCAAATGGCACGCCCGCTGACCGGTAAGACGGCAACCCTTCCACCATGCGCACGAAAACCTCTGCCGTCAGATCTTCCGCATCCTCCTCCGTCGGGACACGATAGGCGATGTAGCGGAAGATCGCCGGCGCATGGAGGCGGTAAAGGGCCGCCACGGCTTCTGTATCGCCCCTGCGGGCGCGCTCGACAAGCATCTCCAGATCGGCAGGCTTCATACCCGATATTATGTGTCACAAAGCCTGCATTGCCAAAGGCAAGCTTGCCGGGCGCAGGTTAAGGTTCCGGTATACAATGCAGATGCACTGCTGCAGCCGCGATCATTGCTGCCAGTCATCATCACTTCTTATACCGGCGAAGCAGGGGCAATGTCACAGCGAGAATAGTCCTGATTTCCTATGTGACATTGCCCGGCCCGGTGCGGTTTAGTGGGTGCAAGCATTCGATTCGCATCCAGTGACATCAGGGAGAGACAAAACCCATGCGTAAGAATATCCACTGGCTACTGGTAGGCGCCGCCGCCCTGCTGCTGGCGGGTCTGTTCGCCCTGCCGGCGGTCGCTCAGGGGGATTTCCCCGTTGGTGTCGAGGTGCTGGTGGTGGTAGACGCGGTGACCGTCGTTGATCCAACGACCACCACCATCGATGTGCATCTCTACAGCGACCCGACTGTCGTCGGTACGTTCCCGCTTGATCCACTCGTCACCCCGCCGGATGTTGGCGCGGTCATCCTGATGACCCTCGATGTGGATACCACGGTCGTCACCAACGTCGTGGATGTGACCGGTGATGTGGATCAGGATGGCGTCGCCGACGATGCGGACAATTGCCCCATCGTTGCCAACCCTGACCAGCTTGACACCGACGCAGATTTGATCGGCGATGCCTGTGACCCCGATTTCACTGACAAGGACGGCGACGGCATTGTGGACTCGGCAGATACCTGCCCGCTGGTCCCCGATCTGGGTGTCGACGAAGATGCGGATGGCGTCGATGATGCCTGCGATCCGGACTTCCTGGATGGTGACCTGGACGGCGTGGTGGACTCGGCGGACAACTGCCCGCTGGTTGCCAACCCCGGCCAGGAAGACACTGACGCCGACGGCGTCGGCGACGCCTGCGAGGGCGAAGGCGAAGTCACCAGCTGCCTGGCGGAAGGCCACCCGGTAGCGACAGCCATCGCCGAAGCGTTTGACCTGAATTACCATACCGTCGGCGCCTGGGCCTGCGAAGGCTATGGCTATGGCGAGATCGCCCGCGCCCTGCTGATCGCGGCGGAGAGCGGCTACGATACCCTGCCGCAGGAGCTGCTGGATCGCTTTGCAGCGGGCGAAGGCTGGGGCGAGATTATGAAGGACTTCGACATCAGCCCGAGCCACTTCTCATTGGGCCGGATCATCAGCGGGCGCTATGAAGGCCCGATGACCATGGAGCAATACCGGGAGCAGATCCGGGTTCAGGAGCAGGTGCAGGAACAGACGCAGAATCGCCCCGGCAATAGCGCCAACGCCCCCGGCCACGCCAACGATAACGATTGCCCCGGCAACAGCTGCAACGCCCCCGGCCATAGCGGTGAGCGCCCCGGCAACAGCGCCAATGCCCCCGGCCAGATCAAGAAGGGCGGCGGCTAGAGCGGACGATTGCCAACATGCATGTGGAACGCGCAGGGCGGGCCTTCACGGTCCGCCCTCGCTGTTCTTTCCGTAGTGCAGACGCTTATGGCGCGCCGATGATACCCCAGCCCCGACCCTGCGCCTCCAGCCGCAGTACACTGCCGTCGGCGCTACGCAGGTAGATTGTCTTCGTCTGGCCTTCAGTAGCCGTCTGCAGCGCCCCTTCGTAGGTCACTTCCGGCTGCAGGCCCAGCGCCAGCCGGTTGCGGACCGGGTCGCTGCCGCGCCAGATCACGCCCAGGATGCGCACTGGCTGGTAACGCCCCGGTGGGGGCACAAAGTTGGTGTCTTCGTCGGGCGTCTGCCCGCCTACATAGCGATTCTGGAAAGCTGTCCAGGCCGGCGTGCGGCCATCGGAAAACAGGACATAAACCTGATCTTCCGCCTCCACGTAAATCATCCGCCCACCTTCAAACACCTGCTCGATGTGCGTGCTTTCCGCAGCAGCGGCGTCAGGGCACTCCACCGGCTCCGGCGCAAAGAACCAGCGGTAGGCGCACAGCAGCGGCACGCTCAGCAGTTGTTCGACATAAAACTGCCCATTGTCCACCGTGAGCAGGAAGTCCGCCGTCCCCCGGTCGCGGCGGTTGGTCTGCACGGTCAGCGAGCCGCTCGGTTCAACATTCCAGAGCTGATTGCGCTGGCCGAGCGCGTCCAGGCGGTAGATGGCGGCGCGGTCCGCCCCCCGGATCGACCAGAACAGGGTGACCTGATCGCCGGGGTAGACATACGCCGGGTCAGCCGTGAAGTATTCGATACGCGGCGCGTTGGGGTTGGGGCGCGGCGTGGGCGTCTGCCGGACGGGTTCCGGCGTGCGCGTCGGGCCGATGATCGAGGTCGGGCTGGGGCCGCCGGTAGCCGTCATGGCGTGCGTTGGGATGGGAGTATCGGAAGGGGGAACCGTCGGCGATGGCTGGCGCGTGGGTGTGACTGTCGGCGTCAAGACGGCAGTCGGCAACACCGGATCGACAACCCCTCCACAGGCCGCCAGAGCCAGGACGATCAGGGATAGCACTGCCAGATTCAGTCGCTTCATGGATGACCATCCAGACCCGCAATAGCACCGGAAATCACCGCCATTGACGCCCCAACGCCTGCTTTTGACCCTGCTTGACAAGGGTTTGGCGCTGTGCTACAGTACCGCAAGCTAAGCTTTCTGCAAGATCAACGCATGGTTTGAAGGATCCTGCATGGTCCCCAGTACCCGGCCTGCAATCCATGCGGCACTGCTCTAGGCGCACAGGCCGGGAAAGGCGTACAGGCGATCTGTGGGCCTATTATACATTCAGCCCCCGGCCCGGATCGAACCGCCGGCTGGCGGTGGCAGGGCGATCCCGGCGGGTGACCGCCGGAGCTGAGGAGAGCGCACCTTTGGGCAAGACACGCACCGAACAACTGGCAGAACGTCTGCGCGAGCTGCAGGCCAGCTCCGCCGATGTCGAAGCAGCGGCTGTCGTCAGCGTCGATGGCCTGAGCATGGCCTCTTCCCTGCCCGCCAACATCGAGGAAGACCGTGTTTCGGCGATGTCGGCGGCGATGATCTCCCTGGGAGAGCGGATCGCCAGCGAGCTACGGCGCGGCAAGCTGGATCAGGTCTACGTCAAGGGCGAGCGCGGCTACGTGCTCCTGCAGGCTGTAGGCGAGGAAGCCGTGCTGACCGTCCTGGCCCGCCAGCAGGCCAAGCTGGGCCTGATCTTCCTGGATATGAACCGCGCCGTCAGCGAGCTGGAAAAGCTGGTTTAGCAGCATCCCGGTCAACGCACCCAGGGAATGATCTTGCCTGAGCAGGCCTGGCCGGCGGCTCCGGCGCTTGCGGGTGCGGACCTGGAATCCGCCGCTGCCATCCTGGGTGTGACCATCTTGGCGACTTTTGAGTGAAGGAGGCTGGCGTGCCGATCGAGAAGAAGAGCGGCCTGTATTACCCGAACAAGATCGCCCGCATCTACATCGAGGCGATGGAAGATGTCATGGGGGTCAACGGGTTGAATGCGGTGCTGAACTTGGCCGGCCTGGGTCAATACATTGGCAATTATCCCCCGGACAACCTCAACAGGGAGTTCGATTTCGCCGAATTCACCGCGCTCAACGCCGGGCTGGAAGAGATGTACGGCCCGCGCGGCGGGCGTGGCCTGGCCCTGCGGGCGGGACGCGCCTGCTTCAGCCAGGGCCTCAAGAACTTCGGCGCGCTGGCCGGTGTCGGCGACATGGCCTTCAAGGTGCTCCCCCTGCAGGCCAAGCTCAAGATGGGCCTGCCGGCCATGGCCGCCATCTTCAGCCAGTTCAGCGACCAGAAAAGCGACGTGGAAGAGTACGAGGATCATTTCAAGTACTACATCCGCGACACCTGCCCCGTCTGCTTCAACCGCACCACCGATAAACCGCTGTGCCATGCCGCGGTCGGCCTGCTACAGGAGGGACTGCGCTGGGTGAGCGGCGGCCACGAGTTCCGCGTTTATGAAAGCGACTGCATCGCCAAAGGCGATCAGCACTGCGTCTTTGTCATCTACAAAGAGCCAATCACCTAGCCCTTCGCTCGCACGCGCCCCCGGCCATGAACCTGCCGGGGGCCGCTGCTTCCCCCCTGCTTCGACTCATCGCTGGCCTGCCATCCCCGGCCCAGCAGGAGAGCAGCACCGGTGGCCGACAAACTGCAGATCCTGATCGTCGAGGATGACCGCGACCTGGCCGACATGCTGACGGCCTACCTGGATGTGCAGGGCTACGCCGTCCTGACTGCCTCCCACGGTGAGCAGGGCCTGTCGCTGGCCGCCCGTCACGATCCCGATCTGGTCATCCTGGACATCCACCTGCCCGATATCGACGGCTACGAAGTTTGTCGCCGCCTGCGCTCCCATCACCCTACGCAGGATACCCCGATCATCTTCCTGACGGAGAAGCGCGACCGCATGGACAGGTTGCAGGGTCTGGAACTGGGGGTGGTCGATTACATCACCAAGCCCTTTGACATTCAGGAACTGCGCCTGCGCATCCGCAACACGCTGCGCCGCGCCGCCCAGCGGCCGTCGCTCAACCGCGTCACCGGCCTGCCGGAAGGCGCAGCAGTGGACGAACATCTGGCCGCACTGCTGCGGCAACATGGCTGGGGAGTCCTGTGCATCACGCTGGGCGGGCTGGAAGACTTCCGCGAGCGCTACGGTTTTGTGACTGCCGATGACGTGCTGCGCGCCGTTAGCCTGATGGTGCGCAATGCGGTACAGGAAGGCGGCGCGGAGACCGACTTCGTCGGCCATCTGGGGCCATCCGATCTGGTGATCGTGACCGATACAGGGCGGATGACCGCCCTGCGCGCCCGGATCGAGGCCCGTTTGCTGGAGACCCTGCCGTATTTTTATCCGCTGGCCGACCGGCAGCAGACCAGCCTCACCCTCCAGAGCGGCGTCCTGCCGCCCGGCGCTGGCCCCTTTGCGGATGTCGCCGCACTCAAGAAAGCCATCCTGCTGGCGCGGCGGCCGCTGAGCCGCTAGACCACCACGCGGGGGTACAGCCGCGCCCCGATCAGCACCAGCACAACCGCTACAACCAGCAGCACGACAAAATCCAGCGCCAGGTTGGCCGTGACCGGCTGGCCGAGCATCAGCGTGCGCAAGATATCCACCTCATACGAGAGCGGGTTGATCGTGGCCAGCACCTTGAGCCAGTCGGGCATGATGCTGATCGGGTAGATGGCGTTGCTGGCGAAGAACAGCGGCATCGTCAGCAGCTGGCCGATGCCCATAAAGCGCTCGCGTGTCTTGACCAGGCAGGCAATGATCAGCGAGAAGGTGGAAAAAGCCGCCGCCCCCAGCACGATCGCCACCAGCACCCCCAGCAGGGCCAGCGGATGCCAGTGCAACCGCACACCGATCAGCAGGGCCAGCAGGTAGATGATGACCGCCTGGGTCAGGGCGCGCACGCCCGCGGAGAGCGCCTTGCCCAGCACCAGCGCCGTGCGCGGAGTCGGGCTGACCAGGAACTTGTGCACGATCCCCAGGTCGCGCTCCCAGATGACTGTGATCCCGCTGAAGATCGCGATGAACAGCACGCTCTGGGCCAGGATGCCCGGCGCCATGAAGTCGATGTAGCGCACGTCTCCGGTCGGGATGGCCCGTGTCCGCTCGAACACCTGCCCGAACACCAGTAACCACAGCGCCGGTTGCACCGCCCGCGTGAACAGTTCGGTCGGGTCATGGCGTAGCTTGCGCGCTTCCAGTTCGGTGATGACCAGCGTCTTGCGTACAAAGCTACTGATGGCGCCCAGCATGTTGCCGGGCTGCAGGGCGACCGGGCTACCCCAGCCGGCGCGCGGTGCGTCGTGCTCGTGTAGTGTCACGGTAAGTGCCTCCCGAATCCAGGCTGCTGCCGGAATAGTAGATAAAGACATCGTCCAGGGTGGCGCCGTTGCCGCCGATCGACGCCTTGAGTTCCGCTGGCGTGCCGGAAGCCACCACGTTGCCCAGGTGCATGATCGCGATCCGGTCGCACAGGGCGTCGGCCTCCTCCATCAGGTGAGTGGTCAGGAGGATCGTCGTGCGATGCTCCGCGCTGTAGCGGCGCACCAGCTCCCACACGGCGCGGCGCGCGCCGGGGTCCAGCCCGACGGTCGGCTCGTCCAGGAACAGCACGCGCGGACGGTGCAGCATCGACTGAGCAAACTCCAGCCGCCGGATCATGCCGCCGGAATAAGTACGCACCAGCTTGTCAGCGGCTTCCTCCAGACCCATGAAGGCCAGCGCATCGCGGACCCGCTGCTCGCGCTCCTGGCGGGGGATGTCATACAGCTTGGCCATGATCAGGAGGTTCTCATAGCCGGTCAGTGTGCCATCAGCAGAGAGCATCTGCGGCACGTAGCCGATCAGGCGGCGAACCTGCCCGGCATCCCGCGTGACGCTGTAACCGGCAATCCGAGCATCGCCGGATGTGGGCGGGAGCAAGGTGGTCATCATCTTGATCGCCGTGCTCTTGCCCGCGCCATTCGGCCCCAGCAGGCCGAAGATCTGGCCCTCCTCCACCGCCAGCGTCAGCGCGTTCACAGCAACCAGCCGGTCAAAGCGGCGGGTGAGGGCGTGCGTTTCCAGAATAGGGGTCATCGTGTTTCCTGGGCTTCTGTCTCCGTGATGAATGTCCGGCGCAGGATTGTCATGGCCTGCACAATAACGGCGCACTCCTCCGCTGGCAGCGCCGCCAGGTCCTCCAGCAGCCGCGCCCGCGTGAACCGCACGGCCTCCTGCAGGGTCGCTTGCCCGGCTTCTGTCAGGGCCAGGGTGACGCGCCGCCGGTCATCGGCGGCGCTCTGGCGGGTCACCAGGCCGCGCGCCACCAGCCGGTCAACCAGCTTGGAAACCGAGGGCAGGCTCAGGCCCAGATGTTCGGCCACATCCGAAAGCGACGCGCCGGGCCGCCGGCTGACGTGCAGCAGGGCGCGAAACTGCGGGACGGAGAGATCAGGCGCGCGGTGGCTTCGCATCTCCGCGCGGATCACGCGCATGATCAGCGGGACGGTATCCATCACCTGCGCGGCGCAGGCTTCCACCAGCGGTAGATTGCTTTCATTCTCTAATGGTTTCATAATCTAAGTATATCACGGCAACCACTGGAGGACAAGAGAGAAGAAGTCGGCTGGCGACAAAGTCGGGGAAATACGACAGGGGCGGAAGCTGCTTGCCCCCGCCCCTGCTCTCCGCCTGTGGCTCAGGTCTGCCTGGATAGCAGTTCAGTAGACCGGCTCCGTCGCCAGGTTGTACTGTACGGCCCAGTCCGGGATGCTCACCGCTTCTGGCCCGGCAGCCAGCACATCCGCCAGCGCGTCGCACAGGCCATCGATCTCGGCCTCGGTGTTGTAGAAGCCGCAGGAAACACGCACGCAATAAGGTGCATGGCTGATGCTGCGGATGATAAAGCCGCGCCGATCCAGCTCCGCTACCAGCCCGGCCATCTGCGCCGCCGACCAGCCCACCGGCAGGAAGTTGACCAGCGAGGCCTGGCGCTTTTCCGGCGTGACCAGCCGCACACCGGGCAACCCGGCTAGCTTGCGGCGCGTATAGGCGGCAATGTGAGCGATGCGGGCATAGGCCCACTCCGCTCCGACTTCCTCCTGGAACCAGCGCAGGCTGGCGCGCATCCCGGCCAGCACTGCCGGATAGATCGTACCCGTCTCGTAGCGGACGGCGGTCGGATTCAGGGTGAAGCGTCCCTGCCAGTCGTGCGTCTGGATGGTGTTGAAATTCGGGTAAGTGGGCTGCAGCTCGGTCAGGCGATCCGGGCGGATGTATAGCGCCCCGACGCCTTCCGGCCCGCACAGCCACTTTTGCCCCGGCGCGGCATAGTAGTCCACATTCAGCGCAGTCACATCAACGGGGAACACACCCACCGACTGCGCCCCGTCCACCAGCACCGGGATGCCACGGGCATGGGCCAGGGCGATCACCTCCTCCAGCGGGAAGCGCGCCCCGGAACTGTAAGAGACGTGACTGACCGAGAGCAGGCGCGTGCGCGGCGTCAGGGCGGCGGCGATGGCCTCCAGCGGCTCCTCGCCAACGCCCACATCGGCGATGTTGATCCTGACGCCGAAACGCTGCTGAATGATATACAACGGGAAGAAACCGGCCTCGTGTTCCAGGTTGGTCGTGGCCACCTCGTCGCCCGGTCGCCAGTCGAAGCCCAGTGTGACGATATTCATCCCATCGGTGGTGTGATGGGTGAGGGCGACGCTTTCCGGCGGGGCGTTGAGCAGGGCGGCAAACTCCCGGCGCAGCGCCTCTTTATCCTCCCGGATCGCCTGGATATGGCTCATGATCGGGCGGCCATGCGCATATTCAGCCTCGATGCTGGCCCGGATGGCCTCGGCGGCTACATCCGGCAGGGGGCCGTACCAGCCTGCGTTGAGAAAAGCTTTGTCCTGCACAGCAGGAAGCTGAGCGCGAATCCGGGTGAGTTGAGTTTGTCCGTCATCGTGTTTCTTCCTTCTGGTGGTGGGCAAAAAGCGGCGGCGCCACGGCGCCAGCGGCACGCAACAGGGCGGCAAAGTCGTCGTCCGGGAGGCTATCCCCGGCGGGCGGCCATTCACGGTGAAATGATTCCAGGCGGCGCAGGGCCTCTTCCACCCGCGTCAGACCGCGCCGCCGCTTGAAAAGGGCGTGCTGGGAGCGATGGCATAGCATCGCGGCAATCTTGGCTTCCGCCCAGGGACTGATGTCCAGCGCCAGATGGGCGGTGCGGCTGGCGTTCCACAGGTGATCCTCAACCCCTGGCACACTGGCCGCCACCGAGTAGAACACCACCGCCGGGGCGCGCTCACGGACGGCAGCCAGGACGGCCTGATAGATCAGGCGGTGGGCCGGGTGACCGTATTCGCCATCGGGGCCGTGCGCCAGGACAACGTTCGCCCGGCAGCCAGCGATCAGGTCCGCAATCCGGGCGGTCAATTCGTCGAAATCCGCGGCAAAGGGGCCAAGCTCAGCATTCGGTCCAACAACCGGATCGACGTAGCCGAGCAAGGTGAGGGAGGTCACGCCCAGCGCTTCCGCGGCGCAGCGTAGCTCAGCTTCGCGTACCGGGCCGAGCGCCGTCTGATCAGGAGCGACCGGCGGCTCGCCACGCTCGCCGCCTTCGCCGCGGGTGGCGCAGGCAATGTGCGTGGGGACGCCGCAGGTATGAAGCATGGCCAGCGTGCCGCCGGCCATGATCGTCTCATCGTCCGGGTGGGCAAAGACGCCCAGGACGCCGGTCAGAGTCTGTGTCGCTGCCATCAGGCCGCTATCCGAAGTTGACATCCTGCAGGTCTATGGCCGGGCCGTCCACGCAAACCAGCCGATCCTTCTCGCGGCAGGAAACAGCGCACCCCTGACAGGCGCCGGTTCCGCACGGCATAGGCAGGTCGAAGATGCCCAGCACGTACTGCCGGGGCACTTCCGCCCGCAAGGCGTGGATTCTGGCCAGCAGGGCCGCATACAGCTGCTCGCGGTAGCGCGGATCGACAACGGCGATCACCTGGTCAGCCCAGCCGACCGTCGTGACCTGATTCGGCCAGCCCTCCTCGATTGTCCCGGTCAGAACCTCCACTTCCGGCGGCAAGGCCTCCAGCGGGTATTCTGTCGCCGTGCCCCCCAGCACCAGGGTGACCTCGATCTGGCTGCGGATGGCCAGGCTGGCCAGCAAGATCAACGGCGTTGGCGGGGTATCCTGAGCCAGGAGCAACAGGTTATGCAGGCTAGGACGCATCGGGAAGGGCGCGCCGACCGGCCCCAGCAGGGTGACGATCTGGCCCGGCATGTAGTGATCGCGTGCCGGGCGCTCGATGGTGATGGTCAGGCCGTCCGTCGCTACCGGGATCCACTGTTCAGCCAGGTAGGGGTCCCAGCCTTCTTCCGAAAGGCGGGCCAGCAGGGCATGGCCGGGCTTGAGCCGGGCCAGGCTGGCTTCTACCCCGATTTCAAGGCGTTGCAGGGTCGGCGAGATACGGCGGACGCGCTCAATCGTAGCCTGGGTCACTCGTGCGCTCATGGCCGGGAGCGTACATCTGATTGCCTGTTTCCGCAAGGATGACGTGAGGGAACAGGGCATAAGGAGTAGCGACTACGCCAGCCGCCTGGCCTCTTCTTCCGGTTTGCCCCCGCCCAACGACATGTTTGCCCGTT
>JAIOAT010000080.1:8783-11826 GCA_019873685.1 Chloroflexota bacterium | reverse complement strand
CTCTGCCGTCGCACCATCAGCGCCGTCACACCCAGCAGAACCGCAAAGACAGCAATCAACGCCGCCAGCAACCCGATCACACCACTCGCCGGAAAGCGCAGCGCCTGCCCGCCGACCAGTTCCAGGAAGGGCAACAGCAGGTAGGCCAGCGCCGTGCCCAGGCCGACTCCCACCAGCAGCGCAGGCGTCACCAGCGCTGTCTGTTCCGCCGCCAGCACGCCCCAGATGCTGCGTGCTGGCCAGCCCATCGCCTGCAGCACAGCGAAAGAGAGCGCCCGCCGCCGGGCTGTCACCGCCAGATAGAAGCCAAAATCCAGCCCACTGAGCAGCAACGACACCCAGAACGCGGCAAACAGCATCCCCGTCACCGCGTTCGCCAGCGGATCGCGCTGGATGGCGTTGTAGCGATCCCAGGCGTAGGCCGCGCCGGTCACGCCGGGCAGGGCCGCAACCGCCGCCCGGAACTCCGGCGATGGCTCACGCTCGTCCAGTTCAAGCCAGACCTGATTCCGGTCATAGTAAGCCTGTAAGCTGGCCGCCCGGTTGAGCGCCGGGAGCAGGTGGTCAAGCCGACCGATCACGAAATTTGCGCCCGCGCCTAGCGTCGGAAACTCATCGACGATCCCGACCACCCGGTAGCGGAAGCGAACCTGGCCCGTGCCCAGCGCCAGGTCGAACACATCTTCATCGCCCACCGCCAGGGGCGCGCGGCGGCTGCGACCGCCGAAGTATTCGGCGAACCCGCGCGAGATCACCAGCGGCACAACCGCCTCACCTGTCTCGTTGACGGCCAGCAGCGGTTGCGTGGTTGCCGTACCCCGCTGCTGGATGCGGTAATCCACGGCCAGGCTGGCCCGCCCGGAAGCAGCATGATGTTCATCCGGAGTGGCGCGTAACGCCCCGCCATGCTGAAAGCCCATCACCGACGCGCCCCAGCTGGCCGCTACCCCCGCCTCAAAGTCCTCAATGATCGTCTCCGAGCCATCCGCCAGCCGGGCGGTGATCGCGTCCAGGTACACGCGGTGGCCGAAGTCCGCCAGTTCACCGCGCTGGCTGCTCAACCGGAGTCCGGTCAGTCGCCAGGGCGGACGGCCCGCGCCAGACGGCAGCATTGCCTCGTAATTCGCAAAGCGCCCGGCGACCGCCGGATCAACCGTGTTCAGTTCGAGCGACAACGGGACGCCCAGCGCGTCGATCAATTCCGCCACCAGCCGCGTCTCGGTCGGCGGGCCGGAGTCCGGCGTTGGCTCGGCATAGACCTGCAGCGCAAGCGCAACAGCGCCCTCCGGCAGGGGCAAACCCGGCAGCGACGGCGCGCTCAGATGCTGTAATGGCGCCACTGCCTCCGCCCAGGCAGGGAAGGAGGCGGCAAAGGCGCCCGGCTCCACGCCGAACACGGTGGTATCGCGCTGCCCGGCGCGGTGCGGGGTAGCCGTCACCAGCAGGGATTGCGCCGCCATCACCCCCGGCAGAGCGTCCCATGCCGGTTGGCCCCGCACCTGGGCCGGGTCAAGCTCCAGACGGGCGGAAGCCCCGGTTTCGTGATGGGCCACCGCCCACGCCCCGGCGTCGCGGGTGGCTTCCAGCGCCAGCGACGCCGTCCCCAGCGCCAGCGTCCCGATCAGCAGGAGCACCAGCTGGGCGTAATGACCCGGATCGCGCTCGACTGTCCACAGGGCCAGCGGCGCGGTCAGACCATTATCGGCACGGAACAGGCGTCCGATCAGGCGCATCAGCAGCGGGAACACCCGCAACCATAGCAGCGCCGCGCCGGTCAGCACCAGCGCCGGCGCAAGCAGATTGAACGGATCGTTCAGCCCGCCGGTCTCAGCCGCGCCAGAAGCGATCTGGCGGATCAACCCCGCCGGATCGCGCCACAGGACGCCCAGACTGGCTGCGGCATCGCCACTGACCAGGAAATACAGCCGCAGCAGCAAAGCCAGACCGATCAGCAGCAGAACAATGTCAAGGAAGTAGCGCGCCCAGGTCGGGCGAGTCGGCGGACGGCTGATCAACTGCTTGAGCCGCAACAGGCTGCGCCGCGCCGCCGGCCACGCCGGCAGTGTCAGCACCACGACAGCAGCCAGCGCCGCCAGCGCACTCAGACCGAAAACCCGCGCCGGCAACGAACCGGCGCCCGGCGTCTCGCCCTGCAGCGCACGCGCCAGCGGCCCGACTCGTTCCAGCAAGTGCAGCATCCCCTGGGCGATAAACGGCCCGGCTACCAGACCGATCGCGCCCAGCACGCCCATCGTCAGGGCTTGCATCCCGATGAGCTGGGCCACGCTCCCGCCCCGGCTGGCAATGGCGGCCCATTCGGTGCTTTGTTGCTCAAGCACCAGCGCCACCGTCGTCACCAGATGGTAGAGCATGAGCACCATCACCGCGCCGGAGAGCAACAGCGTCGGCCCTTCGGTCTCTACCAGACCGGCCCGGAACTGTCCGATCAGCTCGAACAGACCGCTGAAGATCAGAATGTCCGGGTAGCGGGCACGCAACGCACCCTGCAGGCGCGACAGGCGCTCCTCCAGCGCATCCAGCGTGTCAGCGTGGATCACCGCCGGGTCCACCCGGAGCGTCCAGAGGTATGTATTGCCGCGCGTCGCCGGAGCGATCCAGTCATCGAAGGCTCCCTCCGGCACAATCAGACCGAAGTCAAAACGCTCACTCGTCAGGGAGACCTGCACGCGCTGACCCTGCACCACCAGCCGCTGCCCATCCCAGAAGGGATCGCCCAGCGGCAGGGCTGGCTCCACCAGCCCGACGATGTGCACGATGGCCGTCGGGCCGGTCGGCTCCGCGCCGATCACCAGCCGGTTGCCAACCTCGATACGGGCTTCCCGCGCCGCTGCCGCGGCAACTACAGCCTCCACCTGCCCCCGACTGTAGAGACCAACCTGCCTGGCCGCCTGCTCGTCTGCCGACAGGCCCGCCGCCAGCCCGGCTGTCGGCGGCGGCAGGCGCTCCGGCCAGCGGCCATCGACCAGGGTGAAGATCTCCTGCAGGTTGGAATAGGCGACAATCAGGTAATCGTTGGGCGTGG
>JAIOAT010000080.1:0-8318 GCA_019873685.1 Chloroflexota bacterium | reverse complement strand
CTTCCACCTGGACGATGAACGGCGGCGTGATCGCTTCGCCTGTGGCACCGATGGCCAGCGTCGGCACAACCCGATCACTGAGGATTGCGCCCAGCGCCGCCCCCAGCAGGGCGCCGGTCAGCATGACCAGCGCCTGTTCCAGGGCCAGGCTGGCCGCCAGGCGACCAAGCGACATCCCCAGCGCCCGCAGCACGCCGAATTCGTTGCGGCGGGCCTGGGCGGTCAGCGCAGCATACGTCACCAGCCCGACCACGCTCAGCGCCAACGCCACGACAAACGCCAGAAACAACAGCCCCATCAGGCCCAGGGCCAGGGGGTTGGTCTGCAGGCTATGCAGGGTGCGTTCCAGGGTCTCGGTGCGGATGATCGCCGTGTCGTCGCTGTCGGTATCAGCGGCGTGCAGGACATCCTCCGCAGCAACACCGGGAGCCAGCCGCAGCCACATCTCCGCCGGGTAGACCGACGCGCCGGGTCGGCGATTGATCGCGTACAGCAGCGCAGCCTGATCAACCACCAGGAAGGGACGCCTGTCGGCGTACAGCGACGGGTAATATTCGGCGGTGTCCACCACCTGCACCAGCGGGCTGACACCGCTCACATTGATCAGCGGGTAGCTATCCCCCACCTGCAGCCCATTGAGACGCATCAGACTCGTGCTGGCGATAGCCGGGATAGGCGGCGCCTCCGGATAATCGAGGATCAACCCCAGCGTGCTCAACACACCAAGCTGGTCCCAGACCACCTGGCGGCCCACCGTCGCCCGATCCGGCGCGGCAGCGGGGTACGTGAAGCCGTCGCGGATCAGCGCCCCTGAATCGTAGACCACCTCCCAGCCGGGTTGTTCCAGCCAGTCCAGGGCGGTCACGCTTCCGTCCGCCTCAATCAGGGTCAGACCCGCCAGCGACAGCCGCAGGTCGCGCTCCTGGGTATCGCGGGCGCGATGCTTCCAGTAGAGCGCCTCCAGCCGCAACTCACCCTGCCCCCGCAGGCTATCGAGCGCCGCCTCCAGGTAAACCCAGCCGGTTGTGTTGAAGGAGCGCATATCCAGGCCCGGCCGGTCAATCCCGCGCCGCGTCCACTCCACTTCAACCACCTCAAACGGCACGTGAAGGAAGGTACCCACCGCATCGCGCAGGCGAGCGAACAGCGTCGTCCGCCGCAACAGCCGGTCGAGATCAGGCCGGTACAGGGTTGCCGCCGAAAAGCCAGAGCCACGCACATCAATGCGCGCCCACAGGCCGAGCCGGGCCGGTTCGCCCGGCAGGGCGCGCCCCGGCGCCGGTAAATCCAGCGGTTCCCCCGGCGGGCGCGGCATCTTGACCGGGCCAAGATCATCGCGCCAGTAGAGCGTGCTGCCAAACGTGTCAGCGTCGATCGCCAGCACCTCGCCGGGGACCGGATTCTGCCGGTCGCGGGCCACATCAACGTTGAAGAAACGCATCACCGGGCTGGCGGCGGCCACCCCCTCCAGCGCCAGGTACGCTTCCGGCGGGCGAGCGCGGTCAGCATCCAGAACAATGTTGCGCTCCTGCAGGCGGATGTCCGTCCCCACGGCGTAGCGGGCCTGGTCAACCTGGCTGCGGCTGACCGTCGCCCGGAAGCTGGTGGCGAACCAGCCGGTGCCGATGGCCAGCGTCAGCAGCAGTGCAATCCGGCCATAGTGCACCGGCTCGCGGCTGACCTGCCAGGCCGCCAGGACACGGCTCAGCCCATCCTGCCGGGCAAAAGAGCGAGCCAGCAGGCTCATGATAGCGGGGAACAGCCGCAGCAACAGGCTGCCCAGCGCCACAAAGAGCAGCGCCGGGGCCAGCAAGAGCAGCGGATCCGCTTCCAGCCCGCCCAGTTGTGTCCCGGCAAGCGGCGAAGCCGTGCTGACCAGCCGCCACAGCGCCGCGCCACCCACCACCAGCAGAACCACATCCAGGTAGACTCGCTGCCACCAGGGCTGGCGGGCAGCGCGGGCGGCGCTCCCTCCGGCTAGGGTTAGTGGCAGACGCAGGACAGGCGGCAGCGTACCCATCAGCGCCACAAAAGCAACCGCCGCCGCCAGACCGGCGTAGAAAAAGGCGCTGGCGTCCAGGGTCAGCGGCAGACGATCCAGCCCGGTGAAGATCGGCGCCAGCCCGATCAACAGGCGGCGGGCCAGCGGCGGCCCCAACAGCGCCGCCAGGATCACAATCAGCAACGCTTCTACGCCCCGCAGCGCCAGAATCTGCCGGTCATACGCGCCGCGGCTCTGCAGCATGGCCAGTTCGCGCCGCTCGCCCCGCCGGACCAGCGTCGCCATCGCCACCAGGAAGAAGATCACCAGCGCGCCGATCTGGAGCAGCAGCAGGCCGAACGGCGCACCCAGCAGGCTGACTTCCGCAGCGTACTGGCGCAACAGCGGGAGGAGATTGGTGCTATAGACGAAGTTCACCGGCGGGGAACCGGGTGCGCTGAATAGCGCCGCCAGGTTGGCGCTGAAACCGTTCAGGCGGGCTACCGCCTGCGGGATAGCCGTGTAGGGCAACTGCTCCGGATCAAACAGGATTCGCCAGCCGAGCAGCGAGCGCGTCTGCGGCACATAGGCCGTCACCGCCCGCAGGAAGTTCTCCCGCGTCGTCAGGGCGTTAGTCTCGACATTCCACTGGCTGGAGCTATCGACCCGCAGCGGCGAAGGGGCCATCCAGTAGGGATCAGTCTCGTCCTGTGCAGCGATCAGCGCCGTGATCCGCGCCCGGATCGGCACGCTGGTTTCCCACCCTCGCTGATCCAGAACGACGGTATCCCCGACCTGCAGGCCCAGCGTGATCGCCGCCTGCAGCGGCAGCGCGATCTCCAGGTCGATTCCGACTTCGGTCGGTTCCTCCGGCCACTGGCCTTCGATCAGCCGTGCCGTTTCCTGCCAGCCTTCGTAATAGGCCACGCGGATACGCGTGCTGGCCACATCCTCGCCATTCACGACCAGCAGCATCGGCGCGGATTCCCCCCACGTCACCATGCGGCTGACCCAGCCCGGCAATGCATCCTGGAAGACGCGCCGCACCTGATCCCTGACCACAGCGTCGGCAGCCTGCCAGGTTGCGCCCAGATCGTTGACGTCCAGCGCCGTCAGGCTGATCCGGGAGAAGATGTTGGTCTCGCTGGTTGGCTGGCGCGCCAGCCGCTGCACCATACCCACCTGAGCAATGGCGGCGGTATAGAGTGGCGCGTTGGCTCCGATCACGGCCGCCAGCAGCACGCCGATCACAATCGTCAGCAGCGACTGCCACTGCGCTGTCAGCCGCAGCAACGCCAGCCGCAACGCCCAGCCAAGTGGAAGCCGATGAATGAGGGAACGCAACATTGACGCTTTTCAGCTCTGTGCCCGCAAGCATAGCCCGGAACACCGGGACACCAGACATTCCCGGCGCGCCACGCGGCAGCCCATTGTAACCGGATTGCCAGGGTAAGTCGATGCCATGACTGGGTGGATCAGCGCAGCAAGGCCGCCGGGACGCCAGCGGCCTTGCCATAGATCATAAGCCTCAGCGCAGCTACCCTGATATCAGCCGCCGATCGTTCGCCGCATAGCAGCCTGGCAGGACGCCGGAGGGCGACAGCCTGCTATGCCCGCGACGTATTGAGCCAGGTCCGCCGCAACAGCGCCTCGTAATTGCGGCCGGGGATGATATAGCCGAGCGGCGTAGGCTGATGCACCCCGGTCAGTGACGGCAAAGAGCCGGGGCGGTTATGCCAGGTCTCATGGGCCAGCACCGCATACCCCAACCCAAACTTGCTGTCCGAATCCAGGCCCAGGTCCTCGTGGGTCAGCAGCGGCAGGTCGCCCAGGGCTTCCCGCAACGGGCGCATGAGCAGCGGGTAGCGCCGCCCTTTGCTGCCCACAATGACCTCATCCGGCGGCACGGGTGGGAAGGTCCTCAGGGCGCTCACGATGGCATTGACCGTGAATGCCACGAATGTTTCCAGGATGCTGGCGGGGGTCAACCCGGCGGCGCGCGCTTCTTCCCACAGCCGTTGCGCCGCCGACTCGGCGAATGCATACTCGCTGAGCGTCTTGGGAGGGCGACGCCTGAGATACGGATCCGCCAGCAGATGAGCCAGGAAGGCCTCATTGACACCGCCGTCGCTGCGGTCTTCCTCCGCCAGCTGGCTCAGGTGAGCTTCGGCAACGTCAATCAGCGCCGTGCCTGGCCCAACTTCAAAGGCAAGCGGCTGATGTGTGGATGAGCGCGGCGGCAGCAACACCATACTGGCAATGCGATCCAGGTAGAGGATAGCCCGGTAAGCGGTAGGATGGCGCAGGAGCAACCAGTCCACATACCCGATCAGCGGCGCTCCCTGCCCGCCGGCTGCCATGTCGCGCTGGCGAAAACCGCCGATCGTCGTGATACCCGTCCACTCCGCCACAATGGACGCCTGGCCGAGCTGCAGCGAGGTCATCACCCGCCCGTCATCGCCGACCTCATGGCGGATGTTGTGTCCCTTGACGCCGATCAGATCGACCTGCTCCGGGTAATAGCCGGCGGCGGCGATGCCTTCCAGTACGGCGGCGGCAAAAGTCTCGCCGATGGCCACATCAAGCAGGCACAGGTCGGCAATGTCAATCCCTTCGGGCTGGCGAGCGGCAATCACCAGCTTGCTCAGTTCCTGCGGCCAGGGAATAGATAACGCGGAAAGCACCTCGGCGCGCAGATCGGGCGGCGCGCCATTGATCTCGCAGACGGCGACATCGATCCCGGCGATCGATGCATCGGACATCACTCCTACCACGATCATGGCGTCCCATCTCCCCCGTTGGCCCCCTTGTCAGGGAATCCATCCGGCCATGCCCGACCCGCGCCGATCATCCAGCACGCTACCGCCAGCGATCAGGCCGGATGCCCCACCAAGCAAAAGCACTCTTGCCAGCAAACAGGGTATTTTTCCGCAAAAACAGCGATGAGCGCAGGAGCGACTGTCCTGTCAAAAGGTACTATTGTGCGCTGGCTCGCCCCTGCAAGAAAAACAGGCTCAGGGCCAGCATGGTCAACCTGACCGCATTATACAGCAAATCCGTCAAGAAGACCCAGCCACTCCACCACCCATTCTGTTCTAGCCAATCACTCGTGCTTTCGGCCATCCTCTGGTAATGTCAGTGGGCGCGATCAACGGAGTGACCTGTGAGGGAGTGATCCCTATGCCAACTTACCCCTTCTGGCAGGTTGATGCCTTTACGCGGCAGCCGCTCGGCGGCAACGCCGCCGCTATCGTCTTTGACGCCGATGACCTGACCGACGCGCAGATGCAGGCTATCGCCATCGAGATGAACCTTTCTGAGACGGCGTTCGTCATGCGCTCATCGGTCGCCGACTTCCGCGTCCGCTACTTCACTACCTTCGGGGAGATCCCGCTGGCCGGGCATCCGACCATTGCCACCTTCCACGCCCTGGCGGAAGCCGGGCGCATCCGGGGCGAAGGGCGCGTCCGGGTTACCCAGGAGCTGGGGATCGGCGTCCTGCCGGTGGAGATCGACCTGTGGGATGACCGCCCGCAGCGCGTGATCATGACGCCTAAACCGCCGGTCTTCCTGCGCACCTACGCCCCGGAACCCTGGACAGCCGCCCTGGGTATCACACCGGACGATTTGCTGCCCGGCTACCCGATTCAGACGGTCTCCACGGGCACGCCGCAGATCATGATCCCGGTGCGCTCACTGGATGTACTGCGGCGCGTGCAAGCCAGCACCACGGCGCTCAAGGCCCTGCGGGCGGAAGGCGACTGGTTCAGCGTGCACGTCTTTACGCTGGAAGCCCTGGACCCGGCCCATGCCGCCCACGCCCGGCACTTCGCCCCCGGCGACAACGTCTTCGAGGACCCGGTGACCGGCTCGGCTACCGGCAACATGGCAGCTTACCTGTTCCATTACGGTCTGGTCGACCGGCGCATTTTCACCGTCGAACAGGGCCACCTGATGAACCGCCCGGGCCTGGTGGATGTTGAGCTGGAAGGCACACCGGAGGCCATCACCGCCGTGCGCATCGCCGGCTCCGCGGTGACGGTCATCCGGGGAGAACTGTACCTGTAGCGCACTGGCACGTCAGATCAGCAAGGTGAATCGAACACTGTGACCCTCCTGCCCCGCCGCCTCTTTGCCCAGCGTTACCCGCGCCAGATGTGGGTGCTCTTCTGGGGGACTCTGATCAGCATCACCGGCCAGAGTCTGGTCTGGCCGTTCCTGACAATTCACATCCGCCAGCAGCTTGGCGTCCCGCTGACACAGATCACGCTGCTGTTCACGCTCCAATCGCTGGGCACGATGGCGGCCACCGCCGCGCTCGGCCCGGCGGTAGATCGCTTTGGTCGCAAGTGGGTGATGGTGATCGGCCCGCTGATCAGCGCCGGGGCGCAGATCATGATGGCAGGCGCTGATACCTATGCGGCCTGGGCGGTGCTGCTGGTGCTGTACGCCTCGGCAGGCGTTGGCTTTTCGCTGGGCAGCCAGGCGATGATCGCCGATATGATCCCGCCCGAACAGCGCACAGAAGCCTACGCGCTGATGCGCATGGCCTCCAACAGCGGCATCGCCGTTGGCCCGGCCATCGGCGGATTCATCATCACTCTGTCCTATGCCATCTCCTTCCTGACAGCAGCGACGATTCAGATCGGCCTGGGTCTCACCGCCCTGCTCCTGCTGCGGGAGACACTTACCGACGAGATTCGCCAGCGGCACAGCCCGGCTCGGGGAACCGGCCGGGGATACGGGCCGCTCTTCCGGGATAGCGCCTTCATGTCTTTCTGGGGGGTCTACCTGCTACTGGAGATGGCCGCCTCTCTGGTCTTCACGCTGCTTTCAGTCTACGTCAAGGAGCAGTACCGCATCCCGGAGAATCAGTTCGGTTTCATCATCGGCACCAACGCCGTGATGGTCGTGCTGTTCCAGTACGCCGTAACCCGGATCACGCGCCGCTACCGCCCGCTGAGCGTGATGGCCGTCAGCGCCCTGTTCTATGCTGGAGGGCTGGCGATCTTCGCCACCGGGCAGGTCTTCCTGGCCTTCTGGGTGGGTATTGTGATCATGACTATCGGGGAACTGATCATCGCCCCGACCGCCACCACGCTGGTCGCTGCACTGGCCCCGGCGGATATGCGCGGGCGGTACATGGGCGTATATGGCCTGTCCTACCGCATCGGCGGCGGGATCGGCCCGGTTATCGGCGGCTGGCTGGGGGATCGTTTCCTGCCCGCTGCCATCTGGTACTTTGGCACGGCGGCCTCGCTGCTGGCGGCAGGCGGCTTCGCCTGGCTGAGCCGGGGTCGCACCATCCGCCAGACCGAAGAAGAGACCGCCCGCGCCGCGTGAATGACGCCCGGCGACAGGCGCAAAGCGGGTGAGAAAGGGAGAGAATACCGATGAACACCCCGCAGGAAGTCGCTGCCCGCGCCGCTGAACTGTTGCAGGCGGGTTGCGTGTTGATAGACCTGGAAACAACCGGCATGGCCGATGACCCCGGCGTACAGGTCATTGAGGTGGCGATCATTAACGCGGCGGGGACGGTTCTCCTCAATACGCTGGTCAGGCCACAGGGACGCATCCCGCCCGGCGCGTCCCGCGTCAACCGCATCTACGACGCCGACGTGGCTGACAAGCCGCCTTTTCCGGAGGTCTACCCGCAAATCGCGGAACTGCTCAATGGCCGGGTAGCCATCGCCTACAATCACGAATTTGAGCAGGGCGTGCTGCGCCATGTGTGTCGCCGTCACATGTTGCCGGAGCCGAAGCCAGCTGAGTGGTGGTGCGCCATGCGCGCCTATACCATCTTCATCGGAGCGCTGCGCTACACCCGCCTGGGCGACGCCTGCCGCCGCGAAGGAATCCCGGTCGAGAATGCCCATCGCGCCCTGGATGATGTTCGGCTGACGCTGGCGCTGGTCAGGAAGATGGCTGCCGCTGCCGCCCCGACCCAGCCGCGTTTGTTCTGAGCGGTGCGCCATGTCCGGCTTGCTGGCAACGACACGAAAAAAAACGGCCAGGACGTGCTGGCAGCCACTCGTCGATACCCTGACTGAACCAGGTCTGACTTAGCCAGTAACCTTGCATGCCCGGCGAGGTCGCCACAGGGAAGCGTGCCGCCGCACACGCCTTACCCGCCCCCCGGCCTCCCGGTCTCCCGACCTCCGTTCAAGCCTGTGGACCTTCCACCACCGCCCGCACCGCTTCCATCAGCGTGCCATCGGCCACCATGCGCCGCACGGCTTCAATATCCGGCGCCAGCACATGATCGTGATCCCAGAAGCGCACAGCTCTCCGCACCAGATCATAGGCCGCCTGCGTGCCCCGCCCTAGCTTCGCGTCC
>JAIOAT010000079.1 GCA_019873685.1 Chloroflexota bacterium | reverse complement strand
CTGGGCGCTGCCCAGCGGTTTTGTGGAAGCCGACGAAAGCGTGGAGGAGGCGGCCATCCGCGAGGCGCGGGAGGAAACCGGCCTGGAGGTTACGCTGCGCGACATGGTGGGTGTTTTTTCTTTCCCGGATGGCCCGCCCACCAGCGGAATCATCGTCTTCTACCGCGCCCGGCCCGTCGGCGGGCGGCTGGGCGCCGGCGACGACGCCGCCGAGGTGCGCGTCTTCCTGCCGGATTCCTTCCCGGAGTTGCCCTTCCGCACCCACCGCCAGGCGCTGGCCCGCTGGCAGGCCCGTCAGAGCGTGCACTGGCAGACCTACCATACTGTCGAACGGGATGGTTTCTACATCCGCGCCGCGCTGCCGGATGACGTTGACCGGATGCTGGCGCTGGCCGCACAGATTCCGGGCCGGATCACCCCGGAGCCGGACCTGGCCCGCGCCGTCGCCCAGCGCGTCCGCGAAGACCCTTCCCTGCTCCTGTTCGTCGCGGAAACTTACGGCCCTGACCGGCAGGTGATCGGCTTCGTGGCCCTGTCCCGCGTCCCGACCCTGACCAGCCCGATCGGCTGGATCGACGCCATGGTTGTCGACCCGGCTTACCGGCGGCAGGGCGTGGGCGCGGCCCTGCTGGAAGCTACCCTGCGCCAGGCTGACCTGCTGAACATGAGCCAGATTTACGTCAATACGGAGCAGGCCAGCGCGGTCGCCCGCGCCTTTTACCACGCCAGCGGCTTCCAGGACGCGCGGATCACCCGCCTGCGCCTGCGCGGGTAGGAGCGGTTAGAAGCGGCTATCCAGCCAGGCCAGGAAATTCTCGTTGAGAGTGGCAAAACTCACGCCCAGCGCCGAGGGCGTTGCTGCCTCCGCTGACGCGGCAGCCAGACCACGCAACCAGACATTGCATGCTGTCTGGCCGTAGGTCTCGCTAACGTAAGTCAGCAGCGCGTACCCCTGCAATCGGGCGAGTTCGTTCAGGTCCGCCGCCAGCTGAGCAGGGGCGGCCAGGTCATCCCAGGCGGCCAGCCCCCTGGCGCGGCGGCGCTCCTGAAGCTGGAGGAGCCGGGCGTTGCGGTCGGCCTGTGTCCGGTAACGCGCCGCGATGGCTTCAGCCGCCCCCTCCAGCGCCCAGACCGGCAGATTACCGGAAGCCCCTGCAACCACGTCGAGCAGGGTGTAGCGGGCCAGGTGATAGGCGAGCGTGACTTCGTCAGCGCCCGCTGTTCCGCCAGAGTCTGCGACCGCGATCTTGATCGCTTCGCCCGGCGCGCTCCAGCCGTCAGTCGCCGCGGCGAGGCTCAGCCGGGTCGTGGCGATCAGCGCCCAGGCGTGGTCATAGAGCTTGACTTCCAGTGGCCCGGCGGGAACGTGTTCCAGCGCCTGCGTCACCTGCGCGTAAACCTCCGGCAGAGAGGCCGCCACCGCTGCGGCGGGCGCTTCCAGGCCGGGCAAGGCCCGCACCAGGAACGGCCCGGCCTCCAGCGTCGCCGCCCAGTCTTCCCCGGCGTAGCGCCACTGGCCATCCGCTCCCTGCGTGAAGCGAACCGGGAAATCCGCACTCCGGCTGGTCTGGAGGTCGGCCAGCGTGCTCCAGGTCATGGTGAGATCGGCGCTGGCCGCCTGGCCATCAGCGGCCAGCGTCAGGTTACGGATCGCCAGGCTAAAGCGCAGGACAACGCCGGGCGCGGCCCAGTCGTCAACCCAGCGGCGCTGTTCCAGGGCAAAGATCGGGTCGGAAAGATCGACCAGGGCCAGGTAGGCGGCGCGGTCGCGCCGCAACACAGCGCTCTGCAGGGCGTCTACCAGCCGGGCAATCGCCCCGGCAGGATCGACGGCAGCCGGCGGCGTGGGCGTAGGCGCGGCGGTAGGAATCGGCGATGGGAAGAGCGCCGCGGCGGTGGCCGGTAGCGCCGGGTCAGGGGTTAGCGTTGGGGCGGAATCGGGGTCCACGCCACAGGCGGCCAGGAACACCAGCAGCGCCAGGGGAGCACCCCGGCGGGCGATAGCGTGCAGCACGCGCATGAAGCAATCCTTGCCAGGCGGGCAGATGATCGACGGGCGTCAATCATACCACGCCGGGCCTGTCCGCAATCAGATCTGAAAGGTTTTGCCTTTCTCCGTCAGGCCAATGCTGCGCGCTTTGCCCGGCTCACGGACGATCAGGTCCCAGGCCTGCAGGTGATCCAGGTGGCGGACGACCGATGACGGCCAGGCCAGCCCGCACCCCTCGGCGATCTCACGCAGTGTAGGCGACCAGGGATGAGTCGCCAGGTACTGGCGAATAAACTTGAAGATGGCCAGCGTGGTTTCCATCCATCCCTTCCTTTCTTCCCTGTCCAATCTTGACCGTTGCTCAAACGGCATCCTAACATGGAACAAATGTTCTGTCTATGCAGGTCGTAGTTATAATAAGGTTAGAAAAAGGTTGATTCTGCTGTTGGAGGGGAAATAGACGCCGGTTATTCCTGCTGCAGGGCGACCACCGGCGGCAACCGCGCCGCCCGCACCGCCGGCAACGCCCCCGCCCCCAGCCCCACCAGCACGGCCAGCAGCACCGCAAAGAGCGCCAGTTCCGGCGGGATGACGATCAGCCGGTTGCCCACCTGCGAGAGGTCAAAGGGCAAAAAGCCGGGGCCGCCCTGGCCCTGCGGCATGGCGGTGAGCGCCCCGTTGATCGCGTTCTGCAGGGCGTAGGCCGCGCCCAGCCCGGCCAGACCGCCGCTTAGCCCGACCAGCATGGACTCGATCAGGAAGATCAGCAATACATCGCGGTCGCGGGCACCGAGCGCCTTCATCAACCCGATCTCGCGGGTGCGCTCCAGGATAGCCATCATCATCGTGTTGGCCACGCCAAACGCCGCTACCACCAGGGCCACGCCGCCGATCCCGCCCAGCATCAGGCGCATGGTCGTGAAGAAGCTGTTGAGCTGATCCAGAAACTCGCCCACGCCACCCGTCCCGTAACCCAGTTCGCGGATGGCCTCGCTAACGGCCCTGGTGGTCTCCCGGCTGGTAGCGCGCACCAGCAGATAGTCGTAGCGCCGCTCTTCCGGATCGAGCCGGTTGCCGGAACTCCATTCGTTGAGAGCGATCACATCCTCCAGCGGCAGGAATACCGTGCCGTCAAAGCTGCCGGAGCCGGGGCGCAACACGCCGCTGATGGTGATGTCAAACGCCTGCTCGCGCCCCTCCACACTGGAATAGACGCGCATCTTCAACCCTTCGGCCAGGACATCCACTTCCACCGGCTCCCACGTCTGTGCGTCGGGGTCGACAAAGAAGCTACCGACGCTGGCTCCCACCAGCGCCTCGCCCGGCCCCAGGGAGAAAGTCCCCCGCGCCACGCGCAGCCCCAGGTAAGGAGCCGCCTCCGGCGGTACACCCACAAACTGGCCGTAATAGCGATACTTGCCGCTGGCCAGCGAAATCTGGGTCTGTACGGAAAGCAGGGGGACAACGGCGGCCACGCCATCCAGGGCGGTAATCCGGGCGACTGCCTCGTCATCAAGCTGGAGCATGGCCGGCTCCCGGGACTCTTCCGGGCGGGGGCTGAAACCGGGGTAGACCTGAATCTCGGTCAGGGAAGCGGCGCTGCCGATGCCCGCTTCCGCCGCTTCCTGCAGCCCGAAGGTCAGGGCCAGCAGCAACACGACCGCGGTCGTCCCGACCAGCACACCACTGGCGGTCATGACCAGGCGTCCGCGCGCCCGCAACAGGTTGCCAACAGCCAGCCGGAACAGCTCCAGGAGCATCGCCGGCCCGCTTTCTAGCTCCCCAGCCCCAGCAGACCCAGCAGCAACCGCCCCAGCAGATCGCCTTCCGGCGCGGGCGGTGCGGCTTCCTCCGGCAGCGGGAGGAATTCCAGCCCGCTGCCGCCTGCCTGCGGCGGCGGGACGGGCGTCGGGCGGGCCATCACCCGGGTCTCAAACGTCCGGGTGAGCGTCCGTTCGCGGTTGAGATCGTCCAGATAGTCGAGGGTCAGGGTGACGATCAGCGGCCCCTCGGCAACTGGCAGGATCGTCGCCTCCGCCGAGGTATCGTCCAACACGCGCAACGGCCCCAGGAAGGTTTCCTCCCCGCCGGTCACCTGGCCGTTTTCAGCGGAAAAACGGGCAAAGGTCAGGTTGACGTCCTGCGCTCCGATGTTGATGATCGTGACTGCGATCGGGAACGGCTCCCCCACCATGACCTGATCCGGCGGCTCCTCGACCGTCGTGATCTGCAGGCGCGGCAGCTTGACCACGACCAGACTGGCCTGCAGAAAATCCTCCCCCTCGGACCCATCCGGCTTCAGGTAGCGCAGGCGGATCGGCAGGCCATAGATGCCGCTGTTGAGCGTGCCATCGACGACGAAATCATGGCTCAGGGTGATCTGGCCGTTAGCGCCGAGCGCACCGACATAGATCACGCCGCCAGCGCCCTGCGGGGCGAAGGTAGTCAGCGGCGTGCCACTGTTACCTTCCGCCGCGCTGAAGAACACCATCAGATCGTTGGCCGGAGCAGCGCCAACGTTTTCCAGCGTCAGGCGCAGGGTGAAGCGGTCGCCGGGCTGGAGCACTTCCTGGTCAGTTTCATAGGAACGCAACAGCAGCAAGGGTGACTGGGCGCGTTTCTCGCCGATGGTCACCGTCAGGCTGCCGGTCGCCTGTTGTTGTTCCCCACCCTGCAAATAGGTGATGGTCACCGACTGGGCCTGTGGCCCCGGCGTGGCGCTGGCGCTGACCACCAGCGGTAGCTCCAGGCGGCGGCTGGCCCCCGGCAGGAGCGTCCCCAGGGGGAAGGTGTCGCCCTGCGGCCCGGCCAGCAGCACGCCTTCGCCGGTCGGCACGCGCAACAACACCTGCTCGGCAGCTTCATTGCCACTGTTGATGATCGTCACAGTGACTGTCACCGGCTCGCCGGGGCTGGCCGGATCGGGCGCAACAGCATAGCTGGCCAGGGTGATCTGAGGCGCCTCGACCAGCGCCTCAACGGTGACACTGAGCGTCGCCGTGCCGGTGTAAGAACGGCCTTCAATATCGCGATAAGCGAAGGTCAGCGGCAGGCTGGCGATGCCAGCGGCGGCGCTTGTCCGCGCGACGGCGCTCAGCGTGGCGCTGACACTGCCGCCGGGGCCGATATCGGGCAGGATCACGCTGGTCTGGCTGCTTAGCGGCACAAAGTCGCCGCTCCCGTCTACGGCTACCGAGACTCCCTGAGCGGCGCGGTTGCCCCGGTTATAGATGTCCATAACCACGGTCACCGTCCCACCGGGCAGGACGCTCGGCGGCATGGCGCTGTAGGAACGGATGATCAGCGATGGTTCTCCGGGGACAGGCGTGGGCGGGAGCAGCGTGGGCGTGGGGCGCTCGGTTGGCGGCGGCGTGGTCGGCGGCGGGGCAATAGTCAGTGTATCCGGCGAAGTCGCCCGCCCGTTGACCGGATCGCTGACTTCCACGCCGTATGTCCCCGGCGGGATGACCTTGGGTAGCGCAGCAGTCAGCGCCCCGCTGTTGATGAACGTAACTTCCAGCAGGCCAAAGCCCACCAGCCGCACCATGCTCTGCGGCGTGAAGTTGGCCCCGAAGATCGACAGTGTAGCATCCACCCCGGCGGGGAGCAGCGCTGGCTCCGACCCGCTGATGATCAGCGCCGGGGTGGGGGTCAGCGTCGGCGTGGCAGTGGCGGTGGGGGTGGTGGTTGGCGTAGCCGTTGGGGTGGATGTCGACGTAGCCGTCGGCGTCTCGGTCAGCGTGGGGGTATCGGTGATCTGCAGCGCGGCGCGCCCGGTCGCGCCGCCCGGCCCCACGGCCAGCAGGGCAGCCAGGATGAAAAGGAACCACCGGACGAGCAATGAGGTCTTACGCATCGGACTCTTCCGCCGTTTCAGGGGCGTGGTCGCCGATCAGGTAGCCATCCTGCAAACTCAGTATACGATCAGCGTGCCCGGCTACAACCGGATCGTGTGTCACCACCAGGATGGTTTTGCCCCACCGGTCGCACAGGTGGCGTAGCAGGCCCATCACCCGCCGCCCGGTGCGGCTGTCCAGCGCGCCGGTTGGCTCGTCGGCCAGCACGATCGGCGGATCGTTGAACAGCGCCCGTGCGATGGCCACGCGTTGCTGCTGCCCGCCGGAAAGTTGCCCCGGACGGTGATCGGCGCGGTGGGTGAGGCCCATCGCCCGCAGCAGCCGCCAGGCCCGCTCCTCGCGGGCGTCACGCGGCAACCCGGCGAAAACGCCCGGCAAAGCGACATTATCCAGTGCGCTCATCGATGGCACCAGGTAAAAGGTCTGGAAGACAAACCCGATTGTCTCCCGCCGGAAGCGCGCCAGTTCATCGCTGCTCAGGTCTTCCAGCCGCCGCCCGGCCACCCGGATCGTCCCGCCGGTTGCCCGGTCCAGCCCGCCCAGCAGGTGGAGCAGCGTACTCTTGCCGGAACCGCTGGGTCCCATGATGCCCACAAACTCCCCGGCCCGGATCATCAGGCTGACCCGCTTGATGGCCGGGACGGCCCGCTCACCCAGGTAGAAGGTCTTCTGCACGTTGCGGCAGGCGATGATGATCGGCCTGGCGGCTTCCTGCTCGGCCATGCGCTCACCCGCCGGTCAGCGCGCCCGCGACCACCGGCGCCAGGACGGCCAGCGCCGCCCACAGGCCGACACTCACGGCGGCAGCCCAGCGCGGTACGCCCAGCGCGTGACGCAGGCCCAGGTAGATCAGGGCCAGCCCCCACAGCCAGAACAGCGTCAGACGCGCCGCCAGCGCCGTCAGGATGGCCCGCAGGAGAGCGGGCAGGTCGGCGTAGCCCGGCAGCGCCGCCACCAGCCCGGCCAGACCCGGCTGGCCGATCGTGCCCCCGGCCAGCATATAGACGATCTGCAGCGCGGCCATCAGCCCCAGCGGCACACTGGCCCAGATGACGATATGCAGATTCTGGCTGAAGGACGGGGCGCTGCCGGCCAGCAGCGAGGCTTCCCCCAGGATGAGCGCCTGCAGCAGCCAGATGACGATCAACCCGCTGGCAGCGATCAGGGCGGCTGTCCAGCGGGCGGAGACGGACGCGCCGCCAGCGTCGCCGAGTTCGGGCACGCCGGGCACGGCCACCGGCCCGCTTTCCACCGGAGCCGCGCCATCCTGCTGCTGCACGGCGCTGACGCCCGTTAACAACAGGATGAGCAGGGCCACCCATAGCCACTGGCGCGTCTTCCCCAGTGGCGGGAGCGCCCGGAAGAACGCAGCAGGGCTGAGCAGGACAGCGCCGATCTGCTGCCAGACGCTCCGCCGCCGGGCGCTGCGGTAATCCGCGTAGGTCCGGGGCGCGCGTGCGCCAGCAGTGAAATCATTGCGGATCGGGTCAGGGGTTCCGGGTAAGGTCATGTGGGCGCCTGGCAGACGCTTGAGCACGCTTTCGATGGTACACAGCAGCGGCCACTTCTGTCAAACCGGGCGCGGGCGGAGAGCCTGTGTTCCCCCGGTCTCCTGGCCTCCCCACCATCTGGCCTCCTGGTCTCCCGGCCTCTTTTTCCACCGCCACCCTAACGACGAATCGGCGGGGAAGGTGTAGAATCGAGGCGGGTTGACTTTAGAACAGATTTGCGTTGACAGGCGTGCCACCGCACGCAGGGACGATCATGCTGGAAGAACTACGCATCCAGAACTTTGCCATCATCGATGACCTGACGATCACCTTTGCGCCGGATTTCAACGTGATCACCGGCGAAACCGGCGCGGGCAAATCGATCATCATCGACGCCATGAGCCTGCTACTGGGCGAACGGGCCGACCCCGGCATGATCCGCGCCGGGACGGAGCGCGCCCTGGTGGAAGGTGTGTTCATCATCCCGCCGCCGCTGCAGGCGATCCTGGCCCCGCTGCTGGCGGAAAACGACCTGCAGGGCGACGACCCCGCCGTGCTCACCCTGGCCCGCGAAATCCGCACCAACGGCCGCAGCGCCGCTCGCGTCAACGGGGTGACTGTCAGGCTGGAAGTCCTGCGGGAGGTAGGCGACCTGCTCGTCGATATTCACGGCCAGAGCGAACACCTTTCCCTGTTGCGCCAGCGTGAGCATCTCTACCTGCTTGACCGTTACGCCGACCTGGAAGAGCCGCGCGAAGCGCTGGGCGAACTGGTCAGCCGCCTGCGCGGCATCCGGGCGGAGATCGCCTCCCTGCTGCGCGACGAGGCCGAGCTGGCCCGCCGCGTTGATCTGCTGACCTACCAGCTGGAAGAGATCCGGGCGGTCAACCCCACGCCGGAAGAAGAGGATGAAATCCGCGCGGAGCGCAACCGCCTGGCCAACAGCGAACGGCTGGCTGAGCTTTCCGACCGGGCCTATGCCCTCCTGCTCGGCGGGGAGCCGGATTCCCCCGCTGCCACCGACCTGCTCCAGCAGGCTGCCGCCGCGCTGGCCAAGCTGGCCGCCATCGACCCCGCCCAGGCCGAACAGGCGGAATGGGCCGAGCGCCTGAGCGTGGAAGCGGAAGAACTGGGCGAAGCCATGCGCCACTACCGGGAAAGCGTGGAATACAGCCCGACCCGCATCAACGAGCTGGAAGAACGGCTGGAAGCGATCAACCGGATCAAGCGCAAGTACGGCGGCACGATCGCTGCCGCCCTGGACTACGCCGAACGGGCCGCCGCCGAACTGAACGCCATCGAGCACAGCGAGGAACGGCTGGCGGAACTGCGCGCCGCAGAAACTGACCTGCTGCACAGCATCGGCGAACTGGCTGGCCGGCTCTCCGAGGGGCGGCGGCAGGCCGGCGAGCGCCTGGCCCGGAGCATCGAGCGCGAGCTGGCCGACCTGCGCATGGGAGGGGCGCGCTTCGGCGTCAGCATCACCCAGACGCCCGACCCGGAAAACGGGGCTTATGTGGGCCGGGAGCGCCTGGCTTTCGACGCCACCGGCGTCGACCGGGTGGAATTCATGCTTTCGGCCAACCCCGGCGAGCCGCTGCGCCCGCTGCAAAAGGTGGCCAGCGGCGGCGAGACAGCGCGGATCATGCTGGCCCTCAAGAGCGTACTGGGGCGTGTCGACCACACCCCGACGCTGATCTTCGATGAGATCGACCAGGGCATCGGCGGGCGCATCGGCGCGGTGGTCGGGCAGAAGCTATGGGGCCTGGCCGAATCGCACCAGGTGCTGGTCGTCACCCACCTGGCCCAGCTGGCGGGATTTGCCGATACGCACTTCCGCGTCAGCAAGGGTGAGGTCAACGGCCGCACGGTCACGCGCACCGACGTGCTGGATGAGAAAACCCGCGTGGAAGAACTGGCCGAGATGCTCGGCGCGGGAACCGACTCCGCCCGCCAGAGCGCCCACGATATCCTGATGCTGGCCCGCCGGGTCAAGGAAAGCGCGCGCACCAGCGGAGCTTAGAGCCGCTGCAACGCCAGCGCCGCCGGAAGAGGGCCGATTGCCCCGGCGCTGCGCTACAATCAGCGCCGATCTATTGAACGCAGGGCGCATTGCCTGCCGCCCCTGTTACAGGCGCAAGGTGAGAGACTGACCGCCATGAACGATTTCTCCGCACTCCTGGAAGCCGTCTATACCCGTGGCGAGCGCTTCGGCGTGGATCGCCCGCTGGCCGCCAACCCGCTGACCGCCGTTGCGCCCGGAGTCCGCCCCAACAGCATCGCCATCGAGGGCGGCGCCTTTGGCGACGAAGGCAAGGGCCGGGTGGTAGATGAGGTCTGCGCTCTGTTGATCGGGCGCGGCGGGCGCGGCGTGGTTTACCGCTGGAACGGTGGGGCCAACGCCGGGCATACGGTCGTTGTCGAGGGGCGGCGGCTGGCGCTGCACCAGCTGCCATCCGGCGTGCTGTTCCCCGGCGCGACAGTCGTGCTGGGCAAGGGCATGGTCATCCATCCCGGCGACGTGCTGGCCGAGATTCAGGAGGTGCGCGGGCTGCTGGGGGAGGTCCCGGCGCGGCTGGTGATCGACGAGATGGCCGTGCTCTCGCTGGATACGCACCGCGCCCTGGAAGGGGCGCTGCGCCAGTGGGCGGAAGGCGGGCGCGGCTCCACCGGGCGCGGCATCTCCCCGGCCTATGCCGACGTGCTGCTGCGCCACCCGGTACGCGTCCGCGACCTGGCGGCGGACGACTGGCGCGATAGGCTGGGCCGCCACTACGACCTCTACGCGGCGCTGGTGCGCGGGCTGGACGCCAACATGGCCAAGATGGAAGTGCCCCGCCTGAATAGCGAGCCGGTTGCTGTCGGTTCGCGCTTTGTCTTTCTGGATCGGCTGGGCGCCCAGCGATCGATCCTGCTGCCGTATGTGGGCAACGCCTACGACTTCATCCGGGAGCAATGGGCCGATCCGGCGGTGCCCTTCATCTTCGAGGGGGCGCAGGGCGTCGGGCTGGACCCGCGCTACGGCGTCTACCCGGACGTGACCTCCTCTGACCCGACGATCGGGGGCATTCTGCCTTCCACCGAAGGGCTGGTGCATCCGGCTCAGATCGCCGTGCGGATGGCCACAATCAAGGCGACCTACACCTCCAGCGTGGGGCGGCGACGCCTGCCGACGGCGATGGACGCCGCGCTGGCCGATCGCATCCGCGAGGACGCCAACGAGTACGGGGCGACGACTCGCCGCCCGCGCGACATCGCCTACATCGATCTGCCCTGTCTGCGCTTCTTCGGGCAGGTCAGCGGGGCCAATTACCTGGTGCTGACCCACCTGGACATCGCCTATCCTGACACGCCAATCCGGGTCTGCACCCACTACACTGACGCCGCCGGTCGCCGGGTCGGTTACCGGCCGGATCAGCTCTATCTCAACGGCGTGCAACCGGCTTACATCGAGCTGCCAAGCTGGGACGGCGCGGCCATCCAGGGCGTCACGCGCATCGCTGACCTGCCCCCGGCGGCCCTGCAGTACATTGCCTTCCTCAGCCGGGCGCTGGAGATGACGCCGCTCTTTGGCACGACCGGCCCGCAGCGCGACGCGATCGTCTCCTGGCTGCCGGGGGCGGCCTGAGGGCATTAGCACGAAAAGTGGGGCGCCGGGATGGACTTCCCGGCCACCCGGCCTCCTGGCCTCACTTGCGGGGCTACGACGGTGGGGTAAGGGTCGCCGCCAGGCGGGCCAGCGCCTCCGCCAGACCGGTGTAGTTCTCCGGCGACAGGCGCAGCAATTCTGCCTTCACCGGCTCCGCCACATCCAGATCGGCCACGAACGCGGCGATCGCCTCGCGGCTCAGCGCCGCCCCCCGGCTGAAAGCCTTCAGCCGGTCGTAAGCGTCGGCCAGCCCTTCCCGGCGCAGGATGGTCTGCAGCGCCTCGGTGATCACCTCCGGGTGCGCGGCCAGCGCCGCCCGCAGGGCCGCCTCATCCGGCGCGAGCCGCTCCAGCCCGGCGAGGATGCCCCGGTAGGCCAGCAGGCTATGGGCGGCGGCCACGCCCAGGTTGCGCATCAGCGTGCTGTTGGAAAGATCGCGCTGCAGGCGGGAGATCGGCAGCCGTCGGGCGAACAGGCTCAGCAGGGCGTCGGCCACCTCCAGGTTGCCCTCCGCGTTCTCGAACTGAATCGGGTTGACCTTGTGCGGCATGGTCGAGGAGCCGACTTCATCCGCCACTGCCCGCTGGACGAAGAAGCCGTCGCTGATGTAGCGCCAGACATCCTGGCAGAAGTCGAGCAGGATGCGGTTGCAGCGGGCCAGGGCATTCAGCACGGCCACCAGATCGTCGCCCGGCTCGATCTGGGTGGTGATCAGGTTGGGGCGCAGCCCCAGGGAAGCCACAAAATCGCGGCTGAAGGCGATCCAGTCCACGTCCGGGCAAGCGGCGACATGGGCGTTGAAGTTGCCCGTCGCCCCGTTGAGCTTGCCCGGCAGGGCGGCAACCAGTTCGGCCAGCGCCTGCCGCTGGCCGCGCAGCCGGGCGGCAAAGACGCCGATCTCCTTGCCCAGCGTAGTCGGGCTGGCTGGCTGGCCGTGTGTGCGGGCCAGCAGCGGCAGGGCGGCGCAGGCGGCGGCTTGAGCCGCCAGGGCGCTTTCCACTTCTACCAGCGCGGGGAGCAGCACCGTCTCCAGCCCCTGCCGGATCAGCAGCCCGTACGCCAGGTTGGACACATCCTCCGAGGTC
>JAIOAT010000078.1 GCA_019873685.1 Chloroflexota bacterium | reverse complement strand
CTGCACATCGCCTGGGCGGTTGTCATCCATGACTGTGACTTTGACCCTGACTACGCCTCTCGAACACAAACCATGACGACAACCCCTTGACTTTCAACACCATATCTTGCCACCTGCCTCCCCACCCGGTCACCCGGCCTCTTTTTCCTGCCTCATGCCGCTTGCCACCTGCCTCCCCACCTGGCCTCTTTTTCTTGCCTCGTGCCGCTTGCCACCTGCCTCCCCGCCCGGCCACCCGGCCTCTTTTCCTGCCTCATGCCGCTTGCCACCTGCCTCGGCATTCTCCTGCCGCCCGCCGCTGCCCCCGCTTTGCCTCCCCCCGGCGGTGGGGCTAGAATCCGGTTGGGTATCCCATCGTCCGCCCGGCAGTCAGGACCGCCTGATGAGCAAAGAGCGCACCTTCCGCACCGAGGCGATCATCCTCAGCCGCATGGATTTCGGCGAGGCTGACCGTCTGTTGACCATCCTGACCCCGCACCACGGCAAGCTGCGGGCGATTGCCAAGGGCGCACGCAAGCCCACCACGCGCAAAAGCGGCCATGTGGAGCTGTTCGCCCGCACCGACATGCTCCTCCATCGCGGGCGCGACCTGCTGATCATCTCCCAGGCGGAGATGACCGAGCCGTACCTGCCCCTGCGGGAAGACCTGCTCCGCGCCGCCTATGCCAACTACGTCGTCGAGTTGCTTGACCGCTTCACCACCGATGAGGATGAGGCCGAAAGCGAGGCGCTCTTCGCCCTGCTGGATATGACTCTGCGCCAGATCTGCACGGATTCTGACCTGCGGATCGTGGCCCGCTTCTATGAGATGCGCTTGCTGGAGGAGGTCGGCTTCCGCCCGGAACTGGCCCGCTGCGTGATCAACGGGGAGACGATCGCCGCCGAGGATCAATACTTCAGCCCGGCGGAGGGCGGCGTGGTCTGCCCGGCCTGCGGCGAGTTCCGCGATGGCCTGACCCCCATCAGCCAGCGCGCGCTGCATGCCCTGCGCGTCCTGCAGCGTGAGCCGTGGGCGCGTGTCAGGGCGTTACGCCTGGATGAACTGCTTCACGCCGAGATCGAGCGGGTGATGCTCGGCTACCTGGTGACTCTGCTGGAACGGCGGCTGCAATCGGTCGATTTTATCCGGCGGCTGCGTTCCGGCGCCTAGGGCGCCAGGCCGGAGGATGATCAGCTGGGGAGGTGAAGCATGAGATGGCTGCTGCTGGCCGCATTGGCCCTGAGCCTGGCCGCATGCGCCGGGCCGCCCGCCACGCCAACCGTGCGCCCCGGCGCGATTCCCCCGCCTGAGGAGGGTACGATCTATGTGCCGACGGCGGTGCTGGCGACCCCCGCGCAACTGGACCGCATGTTCGAGGACACACCGTCGATGCAGGCCGCCCGCGAAGCGCTGGTTAGCCGCTTTGTCGATCCGCGCGTGGCCGATGAGCGGGTAGTGGCCGCGCTGCGCAAAGTCCCGCGCCACAGCTTTATCCCCACGTACCTGCTGGAGTCCGCCTATAACGATCATCCGCTGCCCATCGGCTACGGGCAGACGATCTCCCAGCCGTCGCTGGTGGCGATCATGACCGAACTGCTGGCGCTGGAACCGGGCGACCGTGTCCTGGAGATCGGCACCGGCTCCGGCTACCAGGCGGCCATCCTGCGCGAACTGACCGATCAGGTTTACACAGTCGAGATCATCCCGGAACTGGCCGCGATTGCCCGCGCCGTGCTGGATCGGCTGGGTTATACCGATGTACACATCGATCGCCGCGACGGGTACTATGGCTGGCTGGAGCACGCCCCGTACGACGCGATCATTGTCACGGCGGCCCCGGATCACCTGCCCTCGCCGCTGGTTGACCAGCTCAAGCCGGATGGCGGGCGGATGGTGATCCCGATCGGGCCGGTGGGCGATGTGCAGACGCTGTGGCTGGTTGAGCGGCAGGGCGACGAGGTCACCATGCAGCGCCTGATGGATGTGCGCTTTGTGCCTTTTACCCGCGAATGAAGCCGGGGACGCCCACCCCGATGCCCGCAGGCAGGAGGAAGTATGACCGGCATTTTCGTTTCATATTCCCGTTCGGATAAGCTCCTCGTCGACCGGCTGGTGAATGATCTCCGCAACACCGGCCATGACATCTGGCTGGACAAGCAGAATATCGAGCCGGGCGAGAAATGGTGGGAGGCGATCTTCAGGGGGATCAACAAGGCCAGCGCGCTCATTGTCTGCCTGTCGCCGGACGCACTGGAAAGCGAGTGGATCCGCCGCGAGTTGTACGTAGCTCGTGGGCTGGGCAAGTTCATCATCCCCGTCAGCGTGCGCGCCTGTGGCGAGGCGCTGGCCGAGCAACGGGACCTGGCCTGGCTGAAAGACCTGCAGATCATCGACCTGGAACCGGACTACGATCGCGCTGTGGCCGATCTATCCCGCGCCCTGAAGACGCGCCCCCAGCAGAACGCTTACCGCCCGCTCTTTGCCCAGAGCGACAGCGCGGAGTTCAGCGGCTACATGGAGGCGCTCGTCAGCCGGGCCAGGTCGTTCACCCTGATCGGCACCGGTCTGAACATCCTCAGCCGCGATCCGTTCACCCGTAGCTGCATGGAGCGAGCCGCCGCGGGAGAGATGCGCCTGGAGATTTACCTGGCCGATCCCTACAGCCCGGATGTGGAGACCCGGCTGATTGAGGAGGAGATCGGCGATCTCAGGCCCCCTGTTGGGCAGGCGGGCATGATCAGGCGGCTGGAGACCCTGCTCAACATGTGGCACAGCCTGGGCGAACCGGAAAGCATCAGCATCAACCTGTTCACTCACTATCCCACCTTCGCCCTGATGATCGTGGACAGCGAATATTTTGTCTATCCCTATGGGTATGCCTGCCTGGGTAACTTCAGCCCGGTTTTCCAGTTTTCGGCGGACCTGGAAGCTGACCGCAGCGTGGTGGCTTATCTGAACGCACACTATCATCGCGTGCAGGCCAGCGCGCTCCCGGCCCGGCAGGTCGCCCACATTCGCCAGCATCACCGCTATGATCCACGGGAGTTGCAGCCGTTCGCCGTCTACTTCGTCCCGCCCGCCGAGTCGCCGCTGTATGCGTTTGGCTCGCGCGTGCTGGGCTATGACGTGCGCGCCGCACAGCCTGTTAGTTCCCCCTGGGCGGCTTTTGCCGGCGGCGCAGCGGATTTCGGCTTTCACCTGACAATCAGCGACGCGCTGTATTTCCTCAATCGGCAGACCATTGCTCTGGTCAAGGCCAGCATCCGCTTCGCTGTGCAGGGCCTGCACCCCTTCCGCCTGACCGACTTTGAGATCAGGCCGTTTCCCAACGAGCAAAGCCTGGCGATCTGCCTGAATGATCCCACCGGCACGCTGGAAGTCCTGCATTACGAGATGATCCAGCGCGTCTACCGGCGGGCGATTGCCTCCAACTACTCGCTGGGGCTGGCCGCGCCGGATCGCGACCGCCGTTCCGAACGGGCCAACCTGCTGATCAAACGCTACCATGCTCCCTATATCATGAAGAGCTTCAACCCGCATTTCACGCTGCTGAGCGGGATTCCGCCCCAGGAACGGGAGCGCGTCCGCCAGGAGGTAGAGAGCGCCTTCCGCGAAGAGGTGGACGATACGGCGATCATGGTGGAGAAGCTGGCCCTGATGACCCGACCCGATCCACGCCAGCCGTGGATCATCGACGAGGAGATCGAACTACAGTGAATGGACAACCGGGACGGGCAGGCCCTGACGCGATCTGCCGGGCGGCTTACCTGTTCATGTTGCGCGAAACCCGGCTGAAGGGCCTCAACCCGGCCCAGATCCGACGCTCCGCCCAGGAGCTGTCCGAGCCTGCCGGGGGAATGATGCGGGTGCGGGATGCTGCCTGCAGGCCGACCGGCGTGGCCCTCGGCTGTCCGCTGCCCGATCCCCGCGCCGCGCGGCGCTGGTGGCGGCTGGCCCGGCTGGTTGACGGCTGCCTGACGGCATTGCAGCCGGGGAGCAGCCCGGCCTTCGCTTACGTGCCGCCCCCTCTTTACCACACCACGCTGCTCAACTACACCCACTTTGACGAGAGCGCCGCCGACTCCATCCATCCCCTTAGCCGGGAAGTCTGGCAGGAGGTAACCCGCGCCGTTGACGCGCTACAAACGGGGCCGATCACGCTCGAATGCCAGGGGTTGATCCTGACCCACTCCGGGCGGTTGCTGGTGACCGGCTTCCCCGCTGATGACAGCCTGTACCGGCTGCGGGCGGGGATCGCGGCGGCGGTACCCGGCCTGCGCACCCACATCCCGGAGACGGTGCACTTCAAGCTGGGCCACCTGCTCGTCCTGCCACCGGAGGGGACGCTGGCGGAACTGCTGGCTTTTGTGGCCCGCTGTGGCCAGCACGTCAGCGCCCGGCTGACCTTTACCGCGTTGCACACCCCGCAGGGCGATATCCCGCTCAGGGGGAAAGCAAGCTGAGAGCCAGAAGGAGGTGCGATGGCCGATTCAACAGCTTATCCTCAGGTTGCCCTGTTCGGCGCGATCGGCGGCGGCTGGCGGGAGGAGCGCGTCATCCCGGCGCTGGAAGCGCTGGGCGTCACCTACTACGACCCCACCCTCCGGGGCCGCGCCTGGACAGAAGCCGATGGCCGGCGCGAGGCCGAGGTCATGGCCCACGCAGAAACGATCGTGATGGTCTTCCTGGCGGGGACTCCGGCCTTCGGCGGGCTGGCGGAAACCGGCTGGGCGGCGGCCAGCGCACTCCAGCGCGGGCAGACCTTCATCCTGCATGTGGCTCCCGGTTTTCGCTGGGAGGTGCCGGGCTGGCTGCGCCTGTTGCCCGGCGCGCGGGGCCTGGTGGCCCAGGTCGAGGATTATGGCGTCCGGGCGCGGGCGCTGGTCGTCGATCATGCCCGGCGGCTGGCGGGGACGACCGATCGCCTGATCGTAGCAGAGAGCATCGAGGATGTGATTGTCGCCCTGCAGCGGCGTTATGGAACGCCCTGAACAGCAGCAGAGACCAGAGGAACCAGCCGGATAACGTGGCAGGCAGGAATGATCGAGGAGACGCCCGGCCCGGTTAGAGCAGCAGCGCGCCCTCGTGACGCAGCAGCGCCGCCTTGGTCTCCACACCGCCGAACCCGCTGTAGCCGACCAGCGTGCCGTCCGCGCCGATCACCCGGTGACACGGGATCAGGATCGGCAGGGGATTGACGGCCAGGGCCTGCCCGACAGCGATGGCCCGTTCCGGGTCGCCCAGCGCCCCGGCTACCTGCCGGTAGGTCATGGTCTGCCCGGCGGGGATGCGCTGCACATATTGCAGCACCATACGCTGGAAGGGGGTATCGGTGCGCAGGTCCAGCGGCAGATCAAACGTCCAGCGCAGGCCAGCGAAGTATTCATCCAGCTGGCGGATGGCGTCGGACGTGGCCCGCTCATCGATCAGGGTCGGGATATGGAACATGCCCCAGACCAGGGTGGCGGCTTCTGATTCGTCGAATGGCCCCATGGTGACCGCGGCGACGCCCTTGGGGCCTGCCGCCACATACACGCGCCCGACGGGTCCCCAGGTAGTCCAGCCAATCGCGAGTTGTTCATCAAAAATCACCATCGCGTTGTCTCCTGGCTTGCCGGTGGTGCGTTTTCTTCATTATAGGGCAAAACGCGCCGGGACGTTCCCGCCATCGCCGCAGCGTTTCGTCGTCCCTGCCAGGAGGGCAGGGTGTATAACAGCGCGGCCCCGCCTGCTTGAGCAGGGGGGCCGCATCACAATGAACTGAGGCACAGGGTGCTGAAGTTCGCTGGCCTGTGCGCGGGCGTTCAGGGCGTTGCCTAGCCGCCGGGCGGCAGGCTGGGCAATGGCGAAGGCGTGATGTTCGGGTCGCGGGTGGGCGGGATCACACCGGTCGGCGAAGGGATCAGCCCTGCGCCGCCTGTCCCGCCCGCCGGGATGGGCGTCTCATCGCTGACGCAGCGGAAGCCGATGAACAGCGCCTGGGTCAGCGGGTCGTATTCCTGGCGGTGCGGCGTGCGGGCGAAGAACGGCACCGTATCCCACGAACCGCCGCGCACGACCTTGGTCGTGCCGCTGACCGGCCCCTGCGGGTTCAGGCCGCTGGCTTCCGGCTGGCTGTAGTAGTTGGCCTGGTACCAGTCGTTGACCCACTCTGCCACATTGCCGGCCATATCCAGCACGCCGTAAGGGCTGGCTCCGCTGGGGAAGCTGCCCACCGGCACCGGGCCGCTGGAAGTGCGCTGGCCGGAATTATCGCGGCGGTTGGTGTTGGCCAGTTCCGGCGACCACTGGTTGCCCCAGGGATACACCCGCGAGTCGGAGCCGCGCGCAGCGCGTTCCCATTCCGCCTCGGTCGGCAACCGCCGCCCGATCGCCTCGCAGTAAGCTTTGGCCCCGTACCAGGTCACGTGCGTTGCCGGCAGGTTGACCAGCATGTCAGGGGTGGAGTAAAGCTCACCGTCGAAGACGATGTTGCTGCTTTCCGATTCGGTGCGCGTGGCGGCGCAGGGCTGGCCCGCGCACCCATTGCGATGGCTGCCCGGCCCCAGCGTATTGAGGAAGGCCACGTATTGCCCCAGCGTGACCTCAGTCTTTTCCATCTGGAAGCTGTCCACGATCACCCGGTGGGGCGGGAAGGAATCCTCGGCAAAGGACGGATCGCACGCGCCTTTGTAGACGTTGACGCATTCCGAGACTGCCGCGGCGACCTCATTGAGGTTGGTGCCCATCTGGAAGTCGCCGCCGCTGATCAGGACGGTTTCCGTGCGGTTGTTGGCCAGGATGGGATTGATGCCCTCCGGCGGGGTGGCGGTAGGCGTCATCAGCGGCGTGCCTACCGCGGCGATCGCCGCCGCTGCTGGTTCTTCGGTGGGTGTTGCGGTGGCCTCCGGGGCTGTGTCCAGCGGGGTCGGCGTGGGCTGGATCACGGTCATCCCGGCGGGGGTGGCTGTGACGATGATGACCTGCGGCTCACGGGTCGGGGTGGCGCTGGGCAGTTCGGCCACCTCGCTGACCAGCACCGTTGGCAGGGGGAGTTCCTCCTCGCCGACTGCGCCGGGGCCGCCCACAGCGAAGCTGATCAGGCCGGTAGCATAGGCCCCCAGGCAAATCACGGCGGAAAACGCCAGGCCCAGCACCGCCCCGACGAGCAGCCACTGCCAGCTGCCATCGCGGGTTCGTTTGCGTAGTGACATAAAACCGTTCCCTCCACAGACCGCCGGATGGCTGGCGCCAGCCGACGGCGGTATTTCAGCGCCGGGGCTGCCGCAGGCAGGCTCCGGCGGGGTACGAAGCAGTCATTTAGTGTACCGTTCCCATCGTGTTCTGACCAGGCTTAATTGCGCCTTACTCCTCCGCGGCCAGCAGACGCCCCTGCAGGGCGTGCAGGCGGCGGTAGAGGCCGTCGCGGGCCAGCAGTTCGGCCTGTGTCCCGTGTTCCACGATCCGCCCCTCCGCCAGCACCAGGATACGATCGGCGCGCTCCAGTCCGGCCAGCCGGTGGGTGATGATCAGCGTTGTGCGGCCTGCCGCCAGCGCCCATAGCGCTTCCATGATCGCTGCTTCGGTGACTGCGTCCAGACTGGCGGTGGCTTCGTCCAGGATCAGCAGCGGCGCGTCCTTGAGCAGGGCGCGGGCGATGGCCACCCGCTGGCGTTCCCCGCCGCTGAGGGCCAGCCCCTGCTCTCCGACTGGCGTATCGTAGCCCTGCGGCAGGCCAGCGATGAAGTCAGCCAGTTGCGCTTGACGGATCGCGGCGGCGATCTGCGCTTCGGTTGCGTCCGGGCGGGCGATCAGCAGGTTCTCGCGCAGGGTGGCGTTGAACAGGTGGGTGTGCTGGGTCACCACCCCGATCCGGGCACGGATGTCGTCGGCGCGGCAGGCGCGTAATTCCTGCCCGCCCAGCAGGATGCGTCCGCGTTCGTAATCCCAGAAGCGCAGCAGCAGGTTGACCAGCGTCGATTTGCCTGCGCCGGACGGCCCAACAATGGCGACCGCCTCGCCTTCCCGGACGGTGAACGAGACATCCTCCAGCGCCGGCATACCTGTCCCGGCGGAGGTCTCCGCCGGGTAGGTGAATGATAGCCCTTCCACCACCAGGTCGTAGTGCGTTGGGAGGGGGGCGGGGTCAGGCGGATCGCTGACAGCGGGCGCTACCCCCTCGACGATCGCGATCAGCCGTTCCGCCGCAGCCAGGCTGCCCTCCAGATGCTGGAAGGCCAGTGGCAGGGGCGTGATGGCTTCAAAGGCCGCGACAGTGGCCAGAGCCAGCGTCGCCAGGTGGACGCCCGCCACATGGGGGATGGCGGCGGCCAGCACGCCGATCATGGTCAGGCTGACGATCAGCACGCCCAGCGCATTCCCCAGGCCGTCGATGTGGGCCAGCTGCCGCTGGCGGGCGATCAGATCGGCGCTGAGCGCTTCGATGCGCTGTCGCCCTTCTATCTCTGCACCGCAGGCCAGCAGGTCGGGCAGACCCTGCACCCCATCAACCAGCGCCGCGCTGAGCGCCGCCCGCGCTTCAACGGCTGCCCGACCCGGTTCCCGCCCCAGGCGGCGGGTCAGCAGGGGGACGCCGACGCCCAGCGCCAGCATCCCCGCCAGGGCGATCGGGGCCAGCGCGGCAGTGTAGGCGCTCAGAAAGACCAGCAGGAAGACAACCACACACCCGGCTACCAGCGGCGGGGCCAGGACGCGCACATAGAAATCTTCCAGTGTGTCTACATCGGCCATGATGCGGCTGAGCAGGTCGCCGGAACGGTAAGCCTGCAGCCGGGCGGGAGCCAGCGGCTCCAGCGCGGCGTAGAACCAGACGCGCAGCCGCGCCAGCAGGTGAAAAGTAGCGCTGTGGCTGACCAGTCGCTCCAGGTAGCGGAAGACGGCGCGGGAGACCCCGAAGAAGCGCACGCCCACCACCGCCACCTGGATCGTGGCGATCGAGGGGCGCAGCGCTGCCTGGCTGATGATCCAGGCGGAGGTCGCCAGCAGGCCGACGCTGCTGCCGACCGTCAGGAAGCCGAGCAGGGTGGAGAGCGCGATCTGCCGCCACGCCGGGGCGGCGAAGGCCAGCAGACGCCGGAACGGCCTCACCGCGATTCGCGCTCCATCAGGCGCCGCTGGAGGGGGAATCGGGGTGAGGCTACGCTGGTCGTGGCGGGTGGAATCAGAATCTTCAGGCATACGACGGAACCGGGTCAGGCGGCGCTGGCGCAGATTGTAGCGAATTCTACCCGCTCCAGCGGCCTACGCCTGCCTGACCCTGCCGCCTAGTCAACCATGAACTGCCCGTTGCGGTAGAACAGTTCCCCGTCGACCCGGATTTCGCTATCGGTGCGCATATCGCAGATCATGTCCCAGTGGACGCTGCTGCGGTTCTTGCTGCCGGTTTCCGGGTAGCCGGTGCCGATCGCCATGTGGATCGTGCCGCCGATCTTCTCGTCGAAGAGGATGTTGCCGGTGAAGCGCTGGATGCCGAAGTTGGTGCCGATGGCGAACTCGCCCAGGTAGCGCGACCCAGCGTCAGCGTCAAGCTGGGCGAAGAGCAGGTCTTCGTTCTCTTTGGCGCTGGCTTCCACCACCCGGCCATCCTCAAAGCGCAGTTCGATGCCGGAGACAGCCCGCCCGCTGACAATCGCCGGGTAGGAGAAGCGCACCCAGCCGTTGACCGATTCTTCCACCGGGCCGGTGAAGATCTCGCCGCAGGGCATGTTGTGGTGGCCGTCACTGTTGATGAAGGTACGCCCGGCGATGGAGAGGGTCAGATCAACGTTGGGGCCTTTGCAGATGACCTGCTTCTTGCCGGCCAACCAGGCCACTTTGGCTTCCTGCATGGCGCTGATCCGCCGCCATTCGCCAATGGGGTCGGGCCGGTCGCAGAAGGTCGCGCCATAGACGAAGTCCTCGTACTCCTCCAGGCTCATGTTGGCTTCCTGGGCGCTGGCTTCGTTGGGGTACCAGGCCCCAACCCATTTCATCTTGCCCTCGGCAGCGCGACGCAGGCGTGTATCCAGCCAGGGACGGCGGGCGGCCCCCCACTTTTGCACGCGGGCAGCGGGGATGCCGGTCATGGCGCGGGTATTCTGGCTGCTGCCCACACGGATGTAGGCGTCAGCCTGCTCGTAGTAGAGCGTCTGGGAGGGGTCCAGCCAGGCGATCTGGTCGTCGCTGGCCTCGCGCAGGAAGATACGGGCCATCGTCTCGTCGGTCAGGAAGACAGTCGGGTTGCCGCCGGCGCGGAGCACAGCACGGTAAACCTCGCGCAGGGCAGGCAGCGCAACCACATCGCCCAGGATGCCGACCCACTCGCCGGGCTTGATCTCTGTTGAGTAGTTGACCAGCAGATCGGCAAGGCGTTGCAGGCGAATATCAGACATGGGAACAGACTCCTTTGTTGTCAACGCTGACGGCCGGTGACCGTCAGCACGAACGTAAACGGCAGAATTTCGGTTTCACCCGCGCAGGCGGGCTACCTCCGCCATCAGGCGGGCCATGCGCTGATCGTAGGTGTGATGTACGGTGACGTGCGCCCGCGCGTTGGCCGCGATCCGCGCCCGCTCCTCCGGGTGGGCCAGGTAGTAGGCCACCTTGTCACGCAGATCGGCCTCATCGCTATAGGTGATGATGTTCTCCCCCGGCGTGAACCACTCCCGCACGCCCGGCAGGTCGTCCACGATCTGCAGTACGCCGATGGCCGCCAGCTCGAACAGGCGCATATTGCCGCCATAGTGCACAAAATCGCCGTGCGTGTTGAAGGCGATCTTGGACGCGCTGAGGATGCGCAACATCTCCTCCCCCAGCGCCCGCCCGCGCAGGTAAGGCCGCAGGCTTTCCGGCACAGGGTGCACGCTCCACAGGCCCAGGTCAAAGCCGCGCAGGGCCTCCAGCCCGCGCACCCGGCGGCTGTACAGGTTGGGCGGCATGAGCGTCCCCACAAAGCCTATGTCACAGCGCCACGCCGCGCGTTCATCATCGGTCAGCTCAAACGGACGGTGAAAGTCCGGGTCGCAGGCCGTGTTGGGCAGGCAGATCATCTGCCGCGCCCCCAGTTCCAGCCACTGGATGCCGTGGTAGTAATCGACCGCCGTCACCAGGTCGATCAGCGGGGCGGCGGCCCGCTCATTGGCGTGGCTGAAGACGATCGGCGAGGTGCCGCAGGCCAGCACCAGGGTCGCGCCGGTTTCCGCTTTGATCTGCGCCAGCGTCTCCGGGTAGATCTCCTCGTTGTCGCCGGTGATCAGGATCATCTCCGGCTGGAGGACGCGGGCGGCGGCAAGCAGGCGCCGGTTGCGCAGGCGATAATCGGGGTTGAGTTGCGGCGCACGCTGGGAAAGTCCCCGCCCCAGCCGCGTCTGGCTCAGCCGTCCCAGGGCGGGCAGGGCGCTTTCCGTGCGGTAGAAGGCGTGGACCTCGTGCCCCAGCCGGCGCAGCGCCTTGACCCAGAAGGACTGGGCCATGTTGGGCGGGAAGAGCGGCAGCGGCTCGCCGGGCGGGGTCGCAGCGCGGGCTTTGGCCAGTTCGCCGGGGTAGTGCAGCGGGGCGACGATCAGGATTTTCATCAGCCGGCCTCGCACTTCACCGGCAGCCCCGTCCGCGCCGATTCGTAGATGGCCTCGATCAGGGCCAGCGATTTGCGTGCTTCCGTCCCGTTGGTTTCCGGCTCGCGGTCTTCCAGCACGGCTTCGATCATTTTGGCGATCACGATCTGGTGGCTGGTGCCATAGACGGACGGTGGGTCGAGTTGCTCACGGGTGAGGATCTCGCGCTCGTGCTCCAGTTCGCCGGCCAGCTTCCAGATGGTGCGGCGGTTGAGCGCCGTGCCGCCGACCTTGATCGAGCCGCGCTCCCCGAAGATCGCCACCGAGCCTTCCAGGTTCTGCGGGTAGGTCAGCGTGGAGCCTTCAATGGTCGCCAGCGCGCCGCCAGCAAAACGCAGCACCGCCACGCCGACATCTTCCGCTTCCATACGGTGGGCCAGCGTGGCCGTGTAGGCGAATACGCTCTCCACTGGCAGGCCCATCAGCCAGGTCAGGGCGTCGACATGGTGGATCGACTGGTTCATCAGCGCCCCGCCGTCCATCGCCCAGGTGCCATGCCAGTCATCATCGTAGTATTCCTGCGGGCGGTACCAGCGCACGGTGGCGCTGCCCAGGTACAGGCGGCCCAGCTTGCCAGCGCGGATGGCGTTGTAGGCTTCCTGCATAGGCGGGTTATAGCGATTCTGCAGGATGACGCACAGCTTGCGGTTGGCGGCGCGGGCGGCGGCGATCATGCGGTCGGCGTCGGCGG
>JAIOAT010000077.1 GCA_019873685.1 Chloroflexota bacterium | reverse complement strand
CGATTCTGCCCGTTGGCAAGCGGGGCACTTCCCGGTGCGTGGGCGGGGCCGGATGCCCGCAACCTCCCGCCCCGCGCCTCTTGACTCTTGCCACCTGCCACTCCCTTTTCCCGGCCTCCTGGCCTCCTGACCACCCGGCCTCTTGTCACCTGCCACCTGCCACCTGCCTCTGCCTTTCCCCGGCCTCTCGGTCTCCTGGTCTCTTGCCTCCTGTCACTTGCCACTGCCTTTCCCCGGCCTCCCGGCCTCCTGACCACCCGGCCTCCCGGTGTCCCGGCCTCCTGGCCTCTTCACGCCCCCCGCTGGCGGCGGCGGACAGACGGTAGTATCATGCCGGTAGTGGCCGCAGGCAGCTGTGCTGCGGGCCGGGGCGCGCTTCTGGCAGGGGGATTGGAGCGAGGCTGAGACGCAACGCCATGAAACACAACCGTATCGTCCTGGACCCGGACGCGGTGGACGACGTGCTGCAACAACTGGCTGTGGCGTACGATCTGGATTCGGGCACGCTCGAATACCTGGGACGGATCGTCGCCCTCTACCCGCGCCCGGCGACCATGTATGTGGATGAATCCAGCGCCCTGTTCTACAGCCAGACTCCGCTGGTTGACCGCTTCACCTTCAACCTGCAGGCGGATGAGCTGGTGCTCTTCGCCAGCGATCCGCTGACCTTCATCGACGCCACAATCGAGATGGCGATGTACCTGGCTGGTTTCGCCACCATGCTCGGCGTCGATGAGCAGTGGAAGATCGAGTTCACCATCGGCGCGTGGAAGCCGGTCAAGAGCCGGATCAAGCGCGAACTGGGCATCCCGGTTATTGACGAGCCGCTGTGGATCGTCGGGCTGCCCCCGGAGGGCGAAGGGCATGAAGAGCCGCACCCCTTCCTGACGCTGGTCTCCCGCCTGGATATCGCCTCGTTCACCCAGATGGTGCGGCTGGCCGCCCGCGATGACGTGGAGGTCAACTTTCCCCCCGGCGCTGACCCGCGGGTGATCGAGGTCTATGTGCGGGTCAAGACGGCGATCGAGCAGGTGGCTGATGGGCTATCGCTGGCGGACTGGCGTGAGTTCAACCGGCGGCTGTTGCTGACGGTGCAGGAGCTGGAGGCCGTCTATCAGCCGTCCAATCTGCCCGTTCCCCACTGGTGGCAGCAGCCAGAACGACCGGGCGATGCCCGGTCGGGCGACGCCGCTCCTGAGGGACGGGAGCGCGCCCTGAGCGCCCAGGCCGAAGCGGAAAGCGCCTCCGCGCCGGAGCAGACGTCGCTCTCCGAGGGCGATCGCTGGGACCCGTTTGCCGCTTACCTGGAGGAGCTGTTCGGCGATGATGAGTAGCTGGCGGATAGCCGGGGCGTGATGAGCAACGATCGATCAATGTACGAGCGCTATCTGGCCGCGTATACTGGCGCGGAGCCGCCGCCCTGGGATACCGGCGTTGTGCCGCCGGAGGTGCGGGCGCTGGTCGAGAGGTTGCGGGCGCTACCCCCCGGACGGGCGCTGGATGTGGGCTGCGGCACGGGCGTCAGCGCGGTGTACCTGGCCGGGCGCGGCTGGCAGGTGACCGGCGTGGACTGGGTGGAGGCTGCGCTGGTGCAGGCCCGCGCGCGGGCGCGGGCCGCCGGTCTGGGGCGGGCGCAGATCCGGTTTGTCCGCGCGGATGTCGGCGCGGCGGACTTTCTGGTCAGGCATCCCCCGGTTGATCTGTGGCTGGATATTGGTTGTTTGCACGGGCTGGCGGAAGACGCCCAGCGGCGCTATGCCAGCCATGCGGCGCGACTGGTGGCAGCGGGCGGGATGCTGCGCCTGTACGCCTGGCGGCGGCAGGCGGACGCAGACGACCCGCCGGGCCTCGACCCGGAGGATGTCGCCAGGTTGTTTGGTGACGCCTTCGCTCTGGTCGCAGTAGTTTTCAGCCGGGATACGGCTGGCGAAGATCGCCCGGCGGCCTGGTATACGCTGCGCCGCCGGAGTGGGGGTATGCCCTAGACTCTGGCGGCAGCTCCGATCAGGCGGGCCACTTCCGCCAGCAGGTCAGCCGGGATAACCGGCTTGGTCATGAAGCTGGTGACGCCCATTGCCAGCGCTTCTTCCCGCAGGGTTGGGTTGATCTCCGCGGTCAGCATCAGGATCGGCAGGTCCGCCAGGCCGGGCATGGCCCGCAGCCGCTGGCAGACTTCCAGGCCGTTCATGTCAGGCATCATGTAGTCGATGATGATGGCGTCCGGCTTCTGGCGCGTCACCAGGGCCAGCGCCTCCATGCCGGTAGCCGCTTCCGAGATGGTGTAACCGCCTTTGCCCGCCAGAATCAGCCGCAATAACAACCTTGAGTCCGCCAGGTCGTCAACAATGAGGATATGGCACATCAGTATTAAGATACCCTTCAGATAAAATTGCGATACGGTGTTCGAGCAATTATAGCCGGTGCGGGCAGTCCTGCAATACCGGACTGTACGCCTCCGCTGGCGCAGCGCCCTGTGTGGCAGAGGCGCCACGACAGGGCCAAAAAAGCCGCCGACCGTCCCGGCTGGGACGGTCGGTACTCGGTGGCGCAGCGGAAAGCTTTTGCTGACCCTGGCCCGGGGCCTTACAGTTCAACCACGATGACCCGCGCTTCGGCGCGGCGCAGCAGCAGGCGGCGGCCATTGAGCAGGTACTCGATGGGATCGCCCAGAGCGGTCGCGCTGAGCATTTCAATCATTGCGCCCGCTGTCAGGCCAACCTCGCTCATCCGCCGGCGGAAATCGCCACGCCCGCCAATCTGCTTGATCACGGCCGTTTGACCGGGCAGCAATTGATCAAGCGTGCGGATAACCGTGGTGATCGTGGTTGGGGTTGTCATTACACCTCCTTGACCGGGCTGTTACGATAAGCCGGGAATCCACCTGTCATCAGGGACGCCTGCCGGGGCTGCAATGGCGGGTGATTCGGCAGTACGTGTGGCGCGGAGTACATGGGTTCTGATGGCGTTGCGTACGGGGAATGAGCGCCCCGGCATCATGGCATCCTGCTGGCTTTCTACTCTGAGTATGGCTAATCTGCACAATACAGGCTAGTGACGGTTGTCACAATTTCAACAAACAGCCGGGATCGACCGCCGCTTTGCCCCGCTGGCGGCTCCGCCGGGCGGGCGGCCCGGTGGGATGCAAATCGGCGCTCCCTGGGTGATAATCCGGGTGCATCTACCTGGCAGAGGGGGGGGAACGCTATGCGCCTGACCACCATGAGCAGCGCCGTCCTGCGCTGTATGGACGAGCACGGCGTGACGTTGAGCGGCCCGCGCGGGGAAGTCCTGCGCCTTGACATCCTGGAGCAGGATGTGGTCCGCCTGTGGTTCATGCCGGATGGCGCGCCGCGCCTGAACCGCACCTGGGCGATCGTTGGCCCGGACGGCGTGATGCCCCGGGAAGGTCGCCGCCGCGATGATCTGTCGCCTTTCACCCTGCCGGGCTTCCGCTACGAGAAGGTCGGTCAGGCGGTCTACCTGCATACCGGCCGGCTGACCCTGCACATCGATCCGGCGCGGCTGCATATCGTCTGGGCGGACGCCGCCGGGACGCCGTTTGCTGCTGATCTGCGGGGCCGTGGCTTTGCCTATGATCGGGGTGGGCGGGCGGTGCGTCACACCCTGGCTCGCCGCGCTGACGAGCACTACTACGGCTTTGGCGAAAAGGCCGGGCCGCTGGACAAGGCCGGACTGCGCCTGCGCATGGATGCCGTCGATGCGCTGGCTTACAACGCCGAAACCAGCGATCCGCTCTACAAGCACTGGCCGTTTGGCATCACCTACGTGCCCGACCGGGCAATGGCCTATGGCGTGTTCTATGACAATCCGGCCAGCGCCGTCTTTGACCTGGGGCGGGAGATCAATGCTATCTACGGGCCGTACCGCTACTACGAAGCCGCTGACGGCGACATTGACTGCTACCTGATCTACGGGCCGGGCATCCCGGACGTGGTGGAGAAGTTCGCCCGCCTGACCGGGCGGCCCTGCCTGCCGCCGCGCTGGACGCTGGGCTATCTCGGCTCGACCATGCGCTATACCGAACTGCCTGACGCCGACGCGCAACTGCGCGGCTTCATCGCCCGCTGCGCCGGGCACGACATCCCCTGCGACGGGTTTCACCTGTCTTCCGGCTATACCACCGACCTGGCGGGCAAGCGGCAGGTCTTCACCTGGAACCGGGTCAGAATCCCCGATCCGGCGGCCATGACGGACGCTTTTCACGCGGCAGGGATGCATGTGCTGGCCAACATCAAGCCGCACCTGTTGCGCTCCAATCCTGCCTATGACGAGGTGGCCGGGCGCGGCGGTTTTGTCCGCGCGGCGGAAGCTGATACGCCGGAGGTGGTGGACTACTGGAGCGGCGGGATCGCCGAGACCGACCCGGCGTCATACATCGACTTCAGTAGCGCCGCCGGGTTTGACTGGTGGCGGCGGCAGGTCAGGCAGGCGCTGCTGGATTATGGCGTTGACGCGCCCTGGAACGACAACAACGAGTTTGAACTGCGCGATGACGCTGCCCGCTGCGCCGGATTCGGCGAGCCGTTGCCAGTCGGGTTGGCCCGGCCAACGCTAACCCTGCTGATGGGCCTGGCTTCCTATGAAGCAGTGCGGGAAGCGCACCCGGAGCGGCGGCCGTTCGTGCTGACGCGGGCGGCCTCGCCCGGCATGCAGCGTTACGCCCAGACGTGGTCCGGCGATAACCACACCTCCTGGCATACCCTGCGCTACAACATCCCGATGGGGCTGGGCCTGAGCCTTTCCGGGATGCCCAACACCGGCCACGACGTCGGCGGGTTCGCCGGGCAACCGCCGGAGCCGGAGTTGTTCCTCCGCTGGGTGCAAAACGGCATCTTTCACCCGCGCTTCACCATTCACTCACTGGGCCTGGGCGGTCAGGCAACTGAACCGTGGATGTACCCGGAGGTTCTGCCGCTTGTCCGGGAGGCTATCCGCTTCCGTTACCGGCTGCTGCCATACCTCTACACGTTGCTGGCGGAGGCGGCGCGGACCGGCGCGCCGATCGTGCGCCCGCTGGTCTATCATTTCGCCCACGATCCGCGCTGCCGGACGGAGTCGTTCGATTTTATGCTGGGGCCGAATCTGCTGGTCGCCTCTGTACTGGAGCCGGGAGCGCGGACGCGGACGGTTTACCTGCCCGCCGGGACAGACTGGTGCGATTTTCATACGGGTCAGTGGTACGCGGGCGGGCAGACGGTGACGCTGGCCGCGCCGCTGGAGCGCGCGCCGCTGCTGGTTCCTGCCGGAGGGGTGATCCCGCTCGGGCGGGCCATGCGCCACGTGGGAGCAGAGCCGGACGATCTGCGCGAGGTGCATGCCTTCCCGTCACCGGCTGGGGGCGAGGGCGTCTTTACGCTGGTGGAGGATGACGGCTGGAGCATGGCCTACGCCCGTGGGGAGCAGACCCGCCTGACGCTGCGCGTGGCGGCAACGGCGGAGCAGATTGCCCTGGCTGTTGATCCGCCGCAGGGCGGCTTCCCGTTGCCATTCAACACGGTGACATTTGTGCTGCCGCCTGGCGAAACGCGCCCGGTCTCCGGCGGCGAGCTTACTGCAGGCGAGGATGGCCGCCGCCGGGTGCGGGTAGCGGTGCCGCCCGGATGACGGCATAGGGAATAGGAAGCAGCAACGATGGGGAAGCCAGAGGGGGGCTATCTGCGATGGCAGATCATGTATCGTCCTGGCCTCCTGGTCTCCCGGCCTCTTTCTTGTTGGTCGCTGCGAGGACTGAATGATCTGGCCTGCGCCCCGTTCCGGCGGATGACGGCGCCGGGCGGGCGTGTTATGCTCTGGATGCGTGGTTGGTGCATGAAAGCAGGGGGCGATGAGTGGGAGCGTCTTTGATGCGCTGGAGTCGACGGGCAACATTGGCCGGGATGTCAGCGCGTTTCTGACGGCGCTGGGCCGGACCGATACGCTGGCCCATACCCGCCAGGTGGTGGGCCAGGCCCGCATCCTGGCGGCACGCTTTGGTCGTGATATGGCCGGGGATATGACCCGCGCGGCGCAGGCGGCCTGGTGCCATGATCTGGCGGCTGTCGTCCCGCCGGAAGATCTGCTGGCTGAGATCAAGCGGTGGAACGTCCGCCTCAAGCCGGAAGATCGCGCCATCCCGCCGCTGTTGCACGGCCCGCTGGCGGCGGCTGTCGCCCGCCGCAAGCTGGGCATCACCAGCCGGGTTGTGCTGAACGCCATTCGCTATCATTCCACGTTGCGCCCCGGCGCGGGCCGGCTGGAGAAGATCGTCTTTGTGGCGGACAAGGTCGCCCTTGACCCTGCCTCGCCGCGACATGACTTCCTGCCTGCGCTCAAAGCGGCGCTGAATATCGGCCTGGATGCGATGGCCTTTGTCTACCTGGACTGGGTGATCCGCCACGAGGACGAACTGGGCTGGACGATCCATCCCAACCTGCGAGCGGCGCATGCTGAGCTATGCGCGAACCGGGCAAGCGGGGAGGAATCGGTCGCTCATGCCCGCTGAGAGCGCCATCCACGACCATCTGCTGCCCAGCAACGCGGTGGGCAGCGTAATGCGCCTGCGCGTGGTAACTCCGCCCGGCTACGACCGACGACGCCAGTACCCGGTGGTTTACCTGCTGCATCTGTGGGGCAGTCACGAACGCTTCTGGACGGATCGGCTGGCGGTGCACGTCCGGCTGGCGGAGGGCATCGCGGCGGGGACGTTGCCGCCGATGATTCTGGCCATGCCCCAGGGGGACAAGAGTTTCTACATTAATGCCGCTGATCCGCCCGGAATCATCTGGGAAGATTCGCCCTACAACGATGCGAGCGAGTACTACTACGACGGCTTCGACTGTTACGGCAACTACGGTGATTACCTGCTCAAAGAAGCCATCCCTTTTGTCGAGGAGCATTACCCGGTGCGACGCGACCGCGACGGACGGGCGATTGGCGGTCTGAGCATGGGCGGGGCCGGGGCGGCCGTCCACGCCTTCACCGATCCCGCCCGCTTCAGCGCGGTCGGATTGCACGGCCCGGCGGTTTTCTATGACCCGGATGGCCCCGGTGCGCCACCCTGGATTTTCGGCATCGACGACGCTGATGCTTTTGCCCGGCGCGATCCGCTGCAGCTGGCGCGGCGCTTTGTCACCCCGGCCAATCAGCCGCGCATCTGGCTCGATTGCGGCTGGGATGATCCGCTGCGCGGCAGCATCGAAACGCTTCACCGGGAGTTGCTGGCGATGGGCCTGGCGCACGATTACCATCTGTGGCCGGGCGGGCATGACGGGGCGTACTGGGTGCAACATGTGGGCGACTATCTGTCGTTTTATGCGCGCGGCTGGTGATCGGGCAGCGCGGCGCAGGCGCGGCTGGCAGCTTGCCACGCTGCTTGGCAGCCTGATCCTGGCCGGGCTGCTGCCGGGTGTTATCCGCGCTCAGGGCGGCGACGCGACATTGCCGTCGCCTGCGCCGCTGCCGGAGTATGGCGTGCTTGTCCAGCAGTGCGGCGCTGGCGTGCAGCCGCGCGGCCCGGACTTTGCCGCCAGCGGCCTGATCGTGACCACCTTCTCCCGTGATGCCATGTGGGTGGTGGATCTGGATCGCCGGATGCGCTACCCGCTGCCGGAGACCCGCCCCTGCGCTCCTAACTGCCGCCCCTCGCCGGATCGCCGGCGGCTGCTCTATATCTCGCCGGAGACAGCTACTTTCTGGACGATGCGACCGGATGGCTACGACCGCCAGCCGGCCTTTCCCTACTATGTCAGCGAACTGGACTGGTGGGATGAAACGCACTGGCTGGTCTGGCCGACCGCCGGCCGCCCGGCCATTTACCCTATCGGCGTCCCACCGGATCAGGCGGAGCCGGTGGTTCTGGCTGACTTTGATACGTTCTCCATCCAGCCCGGCGGCTACCACGGCCTGCGGCTGGCTCAGGGATCGGCGGAGTGGCCCGTGCTGGAACTGGTCAACCTGGAGGATGGGGAAGCACTGCCCCTGCTGGAGGTCAGACCGTATAGTGGCGGGGCGGCCTGGTCGCCGGATGGGGCGCGGCTGGCCTACATTGGCCGGGGGGAAGTTGACCCGGTGGTCGGGCTGGCCGGAGCGGAGGTCTTCCTGGTGGAGCCAGGGGCGGCGGAGGCCGTCCGTGTCACCAACCTGACCGGTATGTATGGTGCGGTGCGGCTCAGCGGAGAGCAGATGGCGCGCGCCCTGAGCTGGTCACCGGACGGGCATTACCTGGCTTTCTGGGTGATCGAGATCATCGGGCCGGATATGACTGCTAATGTCGGCCATGCGGTCATCCACGTGCTGGATACCGCCAGCGGCAAGATCACGGCTTACTGTGGCTTTGCCACCGACCGGGTTAGCCCGCGCCTGCCGGCGTTGATCTGGTCGCCGGATGGCCGTTACATTGCCTTTGGCGTCGATGTGCCGGAGGACAACCGCGCCGCTCTGCTGCTGATCCTGGATACGCTCAGCGGCGACTTTACGGAGGCCAGCGAAGGGATGTACGCCGCCTATGGCACGTACGACCCGGTCATGTGGGGCGTGCGCTGACTTCGCCTTCTGCCTCCCCCTAACCTCCTCGTTCACGGGACTTCGTACAGCCGGTAGCCTTCCGCCGCCAGGATTTCGCGCAGGCCGGCTTCGGCGGCCCATGGCGGTTCCGGCTGGCCCGGCCCGGCGATCCAGTAGTCATGGGCGGTCGCAGCGCTGGTCGGCCAGCAACCGCCGCATGCTGGCTACACTGATCCGTCCCAGCTGCCCCCGTAGCTCAACGCTCAAGCGCCACTCCCCCTGGTGCGCCAACGGTGCGGCTACCCACACCAGGTTCGGTTGTAGCCGCTCCGCACACACCCAGCCCAGGCTTTCGGCAATCACTTTCAATGCCTGCTTAACCTTAGCCCCATAGGTCACCCTACGCTCCTGCCGACGGGGATGTCGTTTCAGGTCGCTCTCCAACGACCGGATCAGGCTCTTCCGATGCGGCGCGGTGACCGCGGCCATCTCATCCAACAATTGGCCCTTGGTGCGCCGGTCGGCCTGTTGGTACCGCCGCTGCATCGTCCGGAGCTCTTTGCCTCGCTCATCAATGGTCATACGCTCGTCGCTGGACATGGTTCCCTCGGTAACATTTTCTTTTGAGTGAACCATACCCCATCGGTAACATTCTACGTGAGGGAATACGAGAACTGGTCGGTTGGCCGCTTTGGCTTTACAATGAACGCAATACGCTCAACCGTGGCGGACAGGCGTCAACCCGGCTGAGGCGCGCGAGTCTGTGTCGATCGGCCAGGATCACCGACAGAATCGGTAGCCGTCAGGCACAGGCTTGTCTCGCCAGAAGGGGGTAGACCGGGGGCAGGCCCTGCCCGTACAGCGGTGACACTGGCTCCAGAAGCACGACAGGGATCAACATCCAATGGCAACTGCGGCATCATCCAAGGAGGAGTTGCAGCGGGAGCTGCGGCTGGGCAAGCAACGACGTCGGCGACAGGAAGCGTTGCTGGCCCTTTTGTTTGTCGCGCCAGCCACCATCATCACCCTGATGTTCCGTATCTGGCCGGTTGTATTCGGCTTTTTCGTCAGCCTGCATCAATGGCGGGCGCGCACCCATAACTTCCTGGGCCTGGATCAGTATGTGCGGGCGATGGGCAACGGGGCCTATGTGCTGGCCTTCCTGCTGAGCGCGCTGCTGGTCTACGGCGCCTACCGCGCGCTGCAGAGCGCCCGGCAACAAATGGCGGAAGGCCAGGGCAATTTCTACCCGTTCCTGTTGCCGGGCTTTATCCTGGCCGTCGGGGTGATCGCGCTCTCGCTGGGCTTTGCCGCCGGGATCAACGCATTGATCCTGGCGGGGCTGGCTCTGCTGGTTGTCGGCGGCGGGCTACAACGCTGGTTTTCCCGCCGCTTCCAGAAGCCATATTCGGAGGTGCATTACGGCCTCAAAGCCTGGCAGTTCAGCCTGCTCAGCCTGCTGGCGCTGGGGTTGTTCGCCTTCACCATCAGCGAGATTCTGCTGGATTCAACCCTGGCCTTCGACCTGATCGGCGTGCTGGCTCCGCAGCTGTACCTGCCTTCGCTTGGCTCGCAGATGCTCGCCGCGGCGATTCTGGGCCTCACCCTGAGCGGCGTGCTGATCGTGCGCTGGGTGCGGCCTCGCCTGCCTGACGACTACACGGGCGACTGGATGCGCGGCGCGCTGCGCTGGGTGACAGTCGTGCTGGCGCTGGTCGCCATTGGCGCGTTGGTCTACCTGATCGCGGCCTTTCAGTACGATCAGGCGGCAGCCAGCGCCGTGCGCAACCTGGAGCGCGGCGACGTTGAAGCGGCAGGCCGCGAGCTAACCGGCCTGGACCGCGACGCCTTCCGTACGCAATATGGCACGCCCAAGGGCGTTGACCTGGCCAACGATCTGATCGCCTGGCCGCAGGTGGTCTCCGTCTCGCTCGGCTTTTTCATCATGTTTGTGGCTTACCGCCTGTGGCGGGAGGCCGCTGAACAGCAGGCGACGCCCGGCACGGGACGGCTGATCCTGCTGGCAATCCTGCTGGCGGTAGCCGGCTGGCTGTTGATCGGGGAACTGCCGCAAGCAATGGCTGTCGGCGATCCGCAGTTCTTCCAGTCGCTGCTGATCACCACCACTTATGCGCTGGGCACGGTACCCGTCCAGCTTTCGCTGGGGCTGTTCCTGGCCTACCTGCTGTTTTACGAAGTGCGGCTGGGCAAATCGCTGTACCGCATGGTCTACTTCATGCCCTATGTCGCGCCGACGGTAGCCACGGCGACCGTCTTCGGCATCATCTTCTCGTCGCGGCCCTATAGCCTGGCTAACCGCGCTCTGGGTCTGCTGGGCATCGATCCGCTATCTTGGCTGCTGGAATCTAAAGGCATCTTCCAGATCATCGCTGAGCGGCTCAGCCCAGGCGTGGTGCTGCCGGACTTTCTGATGGGGCCAAGCCTGGCGCTGATCTCGATCATCCTGTACAACATCTGGGTCTTTTCCGGTTACAACGCTGTGATCTTCCTGGCCGGGCTGGGGGCGATCCCCGCCGATCTGTACGAAGCGGCCAAAGTAGACGGGGCCGGGCGCTGGCAGGCCTTCCGCCGGATTACCTTCCCCCTGCTTTCTCCGACGACCTTCTTCCTGACCATCCTGAGTATCACCGGCACCTTCCGCGCCTTCACCCACATCTACGTGATGCGTCAGGCGGCGGCGCGCGGCACCGCGGATACCACCAGCGTGTACATCTTCTTGCAATTCTGGCAGTTCAACCAGTGGGGCTACGCTTCGGCGATGGCGTTTGTCCTGTTCGGGATCATCCTGATTCTGACCCTGGTGCAGAATGAGGTCTCCAAGGGGCGGGTGTTCTATGGCTGATCAGGCGCAATCTTCCCCTGCCGCCGCTGGCGCGGCTTCGACGCGACTGCGCGGCCCGCGCATCTACGTAGATGTCATCCAGATTCTGGCTTATGCCCTGCTGACCATCGGGGCGCTGGCCTCGATTGTGCCCTTCCTGTGGATGATCAGCGTCTCGCTGATGTCGCTGGGGGAGACGCAATCCGGCAAGATCATCAGCGACCAGGCCATCTTCGAGTTGTTCAGCTACGAAGAAGGCGAACTGGACACCCGACTCAGCGAACGCATCCCCAGTTTTGTCAAGGCAACCGATTCGATCAGCCAGAGCGACCTGGAGATGACCGGGCGCGAATATGCTGAGGCCCGCGATTCCTACTGGCTGGTGGACGAAAACCGGGTTCTGCGCGGCGGGGTGGTCAATTACATCACCGCCTGGGAACGGGCTAATTTTGGCCGCTATTTCTTCAATAGCGTGATGATGACCTTCCTGACCGTGGTCGGGCAAACGCTGTTCTCCATCCTGGCCGCGTATGCCTTCGCCCGGATGGAATTCCCGGGCCGGGACCTGCTGTTTGGCCTGTTCCTGACCACGCTGTTCATCCCTTCGACCATCCAGTTGATCCCCAACTACCTGACGGTGGTTAGCCTGAATGAGATGTTCAACAACTTCTACGCCAGCATCGGTCTGACCGACGTCGCCAGGACGCTGGGCCTGCGCTGGATCGATGGCTGGTTTGGCCTGACAGTGCCCTGGCTGGCCAGCACGTTCGGCATCTTCCTGCTGCGCCAGTTCTTCCGCCAGATTCCCGACGAGCTGTATGATGCGGCGCGTATCGACGGCGCAGGGCACACCCGCTTCCTGTTCCAGGTGGTCGTACCGATCTCCCGCGCCGCCATCGTGACGATCGTGCTGTTCACCTTCCTGGAATCGTGGAACGCGCTGGATTGGCCGATTCTGGTCACCCAGGCGGCGGAATGGCGTCCGATTTCCTATGGCCTCTACGCCTTCCAGCAGGATGTCAACGTCGAGTTGAACCTGATGATGGCCGGCGCGGTGATCTCCCTGCTGCCCGTGCTGATCGTCTACTTCTTCACCCAGAAGCAGTTCACCGAGGGTATCGCGACAACCGGTCTGAAGGGCTAGGGCGGCGGAAAGATTCGGCGGGGAATGACCACATCCGTGATCGGAGTTGCCATTGAAGCGGCGCGGCAGGGCGCGGAGGC
>JAIOAT010000076.1 GCA_019873685.1 Chloroflexota bacterium | reverse complement strand
GCGCTGGAACTGCTGGCCAACCAGGGCGCGGCAGCCATCCTCAACGCTCGCCTGCATGAAGAGATCCGCAAGGCGCGCGACCATATGGCCGTAATCCTCGGCGCTACCCGGGACGGTCTGCTGCTGGTCGACCGGGACGGCCGGTTGTTGCACGCTAACCCGGCGGCGGAGCGCCTGCTGGGCGCGGAACTGCGGCCCTACCTGGGCAAGCATCTGCTCCGTGCCCTGCGGCAGCCCGCCCTCCACGACCTGCCGCGGGAGGACTTCCGCCATCCCGACGGCATCAAAGCTATCTGGCGTTCCCTGCGTGACGATCCGCAGCGGCCCACCCTGCGTCACGCCCAGATCACCCTGCACGGCCAGACGATCTACCTGGAGGAGGAAAGCACCCCCGTGCTGGCGGAAGATGGTACGGTAGCCGGGCGGCTATTCGTCTGGCGGGATGTCAGCGCCCAGGTGCAACTGGAACGGGGCCGCGAGGAACTAACCCACACCATCGTGCACGACCTGCGCAGCCCGCTTTCCTCGATCAAAGGCGGCCTGAGCGTGTTGCGCGATATGCTCGCTGAAGATGAGACGCTGGACCGCGCCGGGGCGCTGGAAGTGATCAGCATCGCCGAGGGAGGCGCGGAAGGGCTGCTGGCGCTGGTCAACAGTCTGCTGGATGTCGCCCACCTGGAAAGCGGCGAGATGCCCCTCACCCTTACGTCCGCCTCCATTCACGAGCCGGTGGAACAGGCCGTGCGTGTGCTGGAGATTCTGGCCAAAGAGGAAGGCATCCAGATCGAGCGGGAGTTGCCGGAAGATTTACCGCTGCTGTTCATGGACAGCGGCAAGATCACCCGCGTGTTCACCAACCTGATCGACAACGCCCTGCACTACACGCCGCGCGGCGGGCGCGTGATCATCCGGGCGGAATACCAGCCGGAAGAGGGCGTCATCCTGGCAACGGTCGAGGATAGCGGGCCGGGAGTCCCGCCGGAAGTGCGTGGACGCATTTTTGAGCGCTACGCCACCGGTCTTTCCGGCATCCCACAGCGCCAGCATCGCGGCCTGGGGCTGGGGCTGACCTTCTGTAAGATGGCGGTAGAAGCGCACGGCGGTCACATCTGGGTGGACGATGGCCGCCTGGGCGGCGCGGCTTTCCATTTCACCCTGCCGCTTGTCCACTAGCGGTCTGGCCTGCTCGCGCCATTCAGCGGGTGCACACCACAGACGATGAACTCCGTCCACTGAGGTGTAATCACAACCGATGCCATGTGCGTCGTAAACCCCACCGTGTGAGCCTGCCCCCTGGCGCGGACAAGTAGCGCCCCTTGCCCCGCTGGCGGGGAAAGGGGGCGGGGGATAGGGGCAAGGAGTGCGGAGATCGTGCGCTAGGTGTCTGGCGGCCATGGCCCGGCCAGGATCGCCTCCGCCAGGGCGAAGTCTTCCGGCGCGTCAATCTCCACGGCCGTCAGCGGATGCATGACGTAGCAGGCGATGCGCCCGCCCAGGCGGTTGTTTTCTTCTCGTAGCAGCCAGGGCCGCATGACGTAGATCGAGCCATTCTCCATGACCAAGCCAGCGGCATACTCCTGGCGGCGGGGACGGCGCCGATAATCGTAGTTGTAGGGCTGTGGGCGGCCATCCTCCCCGACTCGCCACAGGAAGCGGCTGAATGGCACCACCGAGAGCAACGAATCCGCCCCGCTTTCCAGCAGCGTTTCGACCGCCCGGTCGATGTCGCCAGGCAGGCGCAGCGGCGAAGTGCACTGCAGCAACACGACCAGATCGGGCGTATAGCCTCCGGCAGCCTGCAGGGCGTCCAGAACGTGCAATAGCGCCGATTCGGTCGTGGCCGTATCGCCGCTGATCGCCGCCGGGCGCCAGATCACCTCCGCGCCGTTCTGCCGGGCAATTGCGCCGATCTCGGCGTCGTCGGTGGAAACGACGAGCCGGGTGATACAGCGGGCGGCCAGAGCGTGAGCGATGGTGTGCACCAGCAGCGGGCGCCCGGCCAGCGGGCGGATGTTCTTGCGCGGCACGCCGCGCGATCCGCCCCGCGCCGGGATGATAGCCAGGATGTGTTCGGGTCGGGTAAGGGGGGTCATGGGGCAGTCGCGTCCGGCGAGGTCAGGCTGGCGGCGGCGGTGAGCGCCTCCTCAAAGGCGCGTAGCAGGTCGGTCTCAGTCACGATCCCGACCAGCTTCCCGGCGTCATCCAGGACGGGCAGCCCGCCGATCTTGCGCGTGCGCATCAGGCGGGCTGCTTCGTACAGCGGCGTTTCCGGGCGGACGGTGACCGGATCGGGCGTCATACAGACGTCCACCAGCACCTGGTTGAGCAGCATCTCATCCTGCCAGCGCTCATGCAGGACAAACGGCGAGTTGAGCGCCTGGCGGATGTCCCGGTCGGTGATGATCCCGACCAGCCGGTCGTGCGCGTCCAGGACTGGCAGACGGCGGTAACGGCCCCGGCGGAAGCGCTCCACCGCTGCCCGCAGATTGTCCCCCAGGTGGAGTACATCCGGGTCGGCGGTCATCACATCGGCCACGATCAGGGCGCAGGCGTCCTGCCGGCGCAGTACGGCGCGGATGCGTCCCTCGGCGTCGCGGCGGGCACGCAGAGCCTCCAGCGCCTCCTGCAAGCGGGCGTTCTCCGTCCACAGTCGTTCGATCTCAGCCTGCAACTCCTGCTCGATGGACATACTGGCGCACCTCGCTCGTCATACCGCTTGCCGAACCACCCGGATCATACCACAGGCCGGGTGGGCCGCGCCCGGCAGGCCAGCGATGTGGTAGAATACGCCCCGCGCTTCAAGCAGGTGGACGAATGATGACAACCGCATCTCCATCCCCGGTAACCGATAATCGGCTGGCGGCCCCGCGTCCCACGCCGATCCTGTTTGTCTCCAGCTACACCGGCCTTGGCGGCGGCGAGACCAGCCTGTACGAGATGGTGCGCTGCCTGGATTCCGGGCGCTGGACGCCACACCTGCTGGTCCCCGGCGAGGGGCAATTCCCGGCCCTGTGGCGATCGCAGGGCTGGCCGGTGCACATCCTCCGCTGGCGGCCAGCGATGCCGCTATTCGTCCCGGCGCTGTGGGCGCGCCTGCCGGTCGTGAGGCAAATCGAGGCGCTGATCCGCCGGGAGCGGATCGCCGTCGTCCGCCCGGAGTATCACAGTATTCCGCTGATCGCCCCGGCCTGCCGCCGGGTGGGCGTGCCCTGGGTGTGGATGATCCATGGCCGCTGGACGCATCCCCGTCCCTGGCAACGCGGTTTGTTCCGCCAGGCAGCCCATCTCTTCGCCGATTCCGGCTGGAGCAAGGCAGGCTTCCTGGGGGAACCGCCGTTCATGCCGCCGGAACGGGTGGAGGTGCGGCATCTGGGCGTGGATGTCAACCGCTTCAATCCGGCGGTCGATGGCCGTCCGGTGCGGGCGGCGCTGAGCATCCCGCCGGACGCGCCGGTGATCACCATCCTGGGGCGCTTCCAGCCGATCAAGGGGCATCTCAACTTTCTGGGGATGGCGGCGCGCATCGCGCCGGAGTTCCCGCAGGCGCGCTTTTTGATCGTGGGCGACAACGTGCTCGATGGCGCGGTCGGTGACCGGCATAAGGCGGCAATCCTGGCTACTGTGGAGAGCAACCCCGACCTCAAGCGGAGCGTGATCTTCACCGGCTTCAGCGATGATCTCGTCCCCACCCTGCGGGCCAGCGATATTCTGGTCTGCGCCTCAGACTTCGAGTCGTTCGGGATGGCTCACCTGGAGGCGATGGCCTGCGCGGTGCCGGTGGTCAGCACCAACGTCGGCGGCCCGGCGGAAACCGTGCTCGACGGCCAGACGGGTCTGCTCGTCCCGCCGCGCGATCCGGAGGCGCTGGCGGCGGCAGTGCGGCGGTTGCTGATCGATCCGGATCTACGGGCGCGGATGGGGGCCGCCGGGCGGGCGCATGTGCTGGCCCGGCTGGATGTACGCCACTACGCCGCCCGCTTTGAGGAAGTGCTGGCCGCGGTAGCCGGCTCCACATAGTCGGCCAGACAGGGAGCGTAGACAAGGGATTCAAGCCCTCTGTCTCCTGCTATAACACCGGGTTCAGCACGAAGTGCACACTGAACAGCGCGATCGTGATCACCGTGTAGATCATCAGGGTGTTGTTGATCGTGCGCTTTTCCTCTTCCGGCGTGTCGGCGCGGGCATACAAAGGGATGATAAACGGCGGCGGCAAGATCAGGAGCGTGAACAGGGCGATCTCAAAGCTGCGCTCCAGCCCCAGCACACCCCGGATCAGGAAGCGATTGAGCAGGAAAGCCAGCGGCAACAGAATCGCCAGCCGTGTGGCGATCACCGGCAACGTCTGCCGGATGCCGGAAGCATCCAGCCTGATCCCGTAGCCGATGATGATCAGAATCAGCGGCACCACAAGATGGCTCAGGAAGCCGAGCGTCGCCATGATCCCGCCGGTGATGGCGCTTGTAGTCAGGAATTCCTGCGCGCCCAGCAGGTTGAAGACCAGCCCGGCCAGAATCGCGATCACCACCGGCGAGCGGAGGAACGCCCGCACAACCTGCCCCGGCCCGCTCAGCCTATCCCGCCGCATCAGCAGCAGCGCCAGAAACACAAACCAGATGAAAATCTCATGGCCGAGATCGATGATGGCGATGTAGCCGATATTCTCCAGGCCATAGGCGCTGCCGAACAGGCTCACCCCCAGCATGCCGTATTCAAAGCCCGTCATCAAAAAGGGGAAGTACGCCCGTCCGCCGCCTGGCCCCGCCCTGAGCAGCAGCCCCAGACCGTAGAGCAGCAGGCATAGCGCGAAGATAACCAGGAAAGTGACGATGTAAGTAGGTTTCAGTTCAATGTTGAGGAAGGACATGAATAGCACAGCGGGCAGGGCGATGTTGACCGCGATCTTGCGCAGGTCGTCGATGGCCTGATCGGTCAGGAAGCGACTGCGGCGGATCCAGTAACCCAGTCCGAGCAGCAACAGAATCGGCAGCACCCGGTTGAGGATAACGGTTGTTTGACTCATCGTGTCCACCTGTGCAGCAAGCGGATGGCAGGCGGCGAGGAAAGCTCCGGCGGGTCTGCGGTGGTGCCCGGCCAGTGGAGCCTTGCCGCCGATTGTACTGCGGCGTGCGCCACAGGAAAACGCGCTGCCGCGACCAGCAGGGAGGTGAGGGCAATTTCCTGGCTACCCGGCCTCCTGGCCTCCTGCCTCTCCTGGAGTCGCTGACAGATGCAGTCCCTCTGCCTGCCATTTTGCAGGTTGTCAGCCGCCGGGGGTCATCGCTATAGTATCCGCTACGCGATTTTGCCATAGAGCGATCTCAGTACGCAGATCAGGAGCGCCCTGCATGACGACTCTTGCCGCGCCGGTCCGGAACGCCCGCTATCTGACCATTGACACTGTCCGCGAGAATATCGTCGGCATTGATGCGCAGGTCCCCCTGCTGGACGGCACCACGCGCCCCTACGTCAACTTTGACAACGCCGCCAGCACTCCCGCCCTGCGCCCGGTGCTGGACAAGGTCAATGAATTCATGACCTGGTATTCCAGCGTCCATCGCGGCAGCGGCTTTAAGAGCCAGATCGCCACGGAAGCCTACGAGGCCGCCCACGCGATCGCCCTGCGTTTCGTCGGCGCGGACCCGGCCACCCATACGGCCATCTTCGGCAAGAACAGCACGGAAGCGCTCAACAAGCTGGCCAACCGTTTCCCCTTTCAGCCGGGCGACGTGGTGCTGACCACGCTGATGGAACACCACTCCAACGATCTGCCCTGGCGCAAGGTGGCCCATGTGGAGCATGTCCTGCCCGATGCCAGCGGGGCGCTGGACGAGGCCCACTTTGACCGACTGCTGGAACGCTACGCCGGGCGGGTGAAGCTGGTGGCCGTGACCGGCGCGTCCAACGTCACCGGCTATATCAACCCCATCCACCGCATCGCCGAAAAGGCGCACGCCGCCGGGGCGCAAATCCTGGTGGATGTGGCCCAGCTGGCCCCGCACCGGGCGGTGGATATGCGCCCGCTGGACGATCCCGGTCATCTGGACTATGTGGTGCTTTCCGCCCACAAGATGTACGCGCCCTTTGGCACTGGCGCTCTGATCGGGCGGCGGGATACCTTCCTGCAGGGCGATCCGGACATGGTCGGCGGCGGCGTGGTCGAGATTGTGACGGTCGATTCCGTCAGCTGGACTGGCCTGCCCGATCGGGAAGAAGCCGGCAGCCCCAATGTGGTCGGCGCGGTCGCTATGGCCCAGGCCATGCTGTGTCTGGAAGCGATCGGCATGGGCGCCCTGGCCGAACATGAGGCTGTCCTGACGGCGCGCCTGCTGGAACGGCTGGGGCGCATCCCCCGTGTGCGCGTCTTTGGAATCACCGATCCCGCCCGCGCTCGTGAGAAAGTCGGGGTGGTGCCCTTCATCGTGGAGGGGATGAGCCACTACCTGGTGGCGGCCATCCTCAGCGCGGAAGGCGGGATCGGCGTGCGCAACGGTTGCTTCTGCGCCCATCCGTACCTGTTGCACCTGCTGGGCGTGGACGAACAGCAGGCAGCCTCCTACCAGCAGGAGATCCGCAACGGTGTCAAGGCGCACCTGCCGGGTCTGGTGCGGGCCAGCTTTGGCTGCTACAACAACGAAGCAGAAGTCGACTGGTTCGCTGAGATGCTGGAGCGCATCGTACGCGGCGATTACCGGGGCCGCTATATCCAGGACCCGGCCAGCGGCGCTTACTGGCCGGAAGGCTTTGCCCCCCGGCTGGAGACGTACTTCCATCTGGGATGACGGTCGGGCGATTCGCTTACCGTTCTCGCCCGCGCACGATCACCTGGCCCAGCAACAGGCGCTCGGATTGCCGTCCGTTCGGGCGTATCACTGGCAGCCGGACGCCCGTCCGCCAGTCATAAACCATCAGCATGGCCCGGTATTCGCCCGGCAGGAGGTCGCCGGTCGGCAGAACGACCTGCTGGCAGGCGCAACGATCCAGGGGCAGGCCAACATCCACCTGGGCGGCCAGATCGCCCGCGCTATCGTACAGGTGTACCGCCAGCGAATAGGTGTAGGGCGGTACGTTTTCTCCCTGTCGCCACCCGATCAGCAGCGTATGATCGCCGCCAACCACCGCTGGCAGTGGATCAAGGTGGGTCAGGGCGATGTCGTCGCCAAAGCGGACGATCGGCGGGGCGGCTTCCGCCGCGCAGCAGCAGGCCGGCGCGCGGGCGTATAGCTCCAGCGATAACCCCGGTCGATCAACCGCCCGCCAGCACAGACCGAAATCTGCCGTTAGCGCCGCCTGTACAGCGTCCAGCGCCGGGGCGTAGGGATCGGGCGGCGAGCGATGCTCAACGGCCAGCCAGGCGCGGGTGGTCTGGCCGAGGAAGCTGGCCGCCGCCACGCTGAAATCCTCCCCGCCGCCCGGCGCATAGGTCAGCCAGTCGGTATATAGCTTGTGTAGCCCCAGATCGTGGATGTCGTACTCAATGACATCGGAGATCGGCCAGGTGGGTACGGGTGCGTGGTACACCAGCACATCCCCGGCGTGGGCCTCTGCCTGCAGGGCACGGGTCAGATCGCCCAGCGGCAGGTGCCGCCGGAAGAGATCGCTGCGATCGTTGTTGTAGAACAGGATGTCAACGAGGGTGGAGTCGAGCGCGTACCAGACGCCGCCGGTGATCCACGCGGCGACAATGGCCAGGGCCAGCCAGCGACGACGCGGCGCACGCCATAGCCGGTCAATCCCCAGACCGGCGATGAGCGCCAGCAGCGGCCACAGCGCCAGCAGGTAACGCACATGGGTGATCAGCGGCGTGATGGCGTTGATCAGCAGGATCAGCCCCAGCAGCATCCCGGCCAGGAACCAGATCAGCCGCGCCCCGCGCGCCGGGTGGCCGATCGCCGCGCCGCCTGCCGCCAGCGCCGGAAGGAATAGCCCATTGCTGAAGGCATAGACCAGCATGAGCAGCACCATACCGGCGGGCATGGCGATCGCCCGCCCGCCCATGTGCACCGTCTGCTCAACTCCGCGCTCCATCACGCCCAGCCAGGGCAGAAAGAGCGCCGCGCCCAGCAGCAACGGAATAGCCGTTCGTCGCCAGATGCCAGGCTGCCGTCGTACAAAGAGTAGCTGGTAAAGGCCCAGGCCGAGGGGCAGCAGCAGCGCCAGATAGTGGGTATAGGCAGCCCCGGCAACCGCCAGCCCCAGCAGCGCCTGAGCAGCCCGGCATGGGCGCTCCCCGGCGGCGAGGATCCGCCAGTAGGCCAGCAGCATCACCGCGGTGACCAGGACAACCAGCGTATACGTGCGCAGTTCGTGCAGGTAATGGACGAAGAATGCCGACGCACCCAGCGCCAGCGCCGCGCCCAGCGCCGTCGCTGGCGAGGCCAGGTCGCGGCCCAGGCGGTAGACCGCCGCTACCGCCAGCACGCCCGCCAGCAGGGAGAGCGTCCGGGCGGCCAGCGGAGTCCACCCGACCAGCGTCCCCCACAGGTTAACCAGCAGGTGGTAGCCGGGCGGGTTGTTCGGCTCGGTCTCCGCCGACTGCCGCCAGACTTCCGCCGGGGAGTAGGGGCCGTAGAAGCGCGCCCCGGCTTCCTGCAGGGTGAAGATCTCGTCGTACCACAGCGTGTCGTTGAGCTGCAGGGCGCCCAGCGCCGTGGTCAGTAGAAGGAGCAGTACCGCCAGCCAGCCAGTGCGGTTCATGTTCCTCTCGTCCGGTTGTCCTTCTCGCCGCCTCCGGTGAACGTACAGCAGCCGGGAGGCATCGTGCGGGATATGACCATCGTAGCACGTCCCGGCGGAGAGGAACATGGCTCTTTGCGCCCAGCGCGGTCCGGCGCGGGCAGGGAAAAGCATAGCGCCGGCGCGGGGGCCGGCACTAAGTGCACGTTCAGGTCAGGTTATCGTGGCAACCTACAGGCTGACGACCCGCGCTTTGCCGGTGAAGCCTTTAGTGGCGTTGCGCGTATCCACCACCAGCCGGGCATTGTCCAGTATCCACTGCCGGTCATAGACGCTGTGATCGGTCACCCAGACGACGGCGTCCGCCTGCGCCAGCCAGTCAGCGGTCAGTTCGACGCTCTGCAGCGCCCGGCCATCCAGCTTGACCGAAGGGATGTAGGGGTCGTGGTAGCTGACGGCAGCGCCCTTTTCCTCCAGCAGATGAATCACGTCCAGTGCCGGGCTTTCCCGCACGTCGTCGATGTCCTTCTTGTAGGCCACGCCCAGCACGGCGATCCGGCTGCCGCGCACCGCCTTGCCCTCATCGTTGAGCGCATTGGCTACCTTGTTGACCACGTAATAGGGCATCGAGGTGTTGATCTCGCTGGCCAGCTCGATGAAGCGAGCGTTGTAATTGAGCGCCTTCAGCTTCCAGCTCAGGTACAGCGGATCGATCGGGATGCAGTGCCCGCCCAGACCGGGGCCGGGGTAAAAGGGCATGAAGCCGAACGGCTTGGTGGAGGCCGCCTCAATCACCTCCCAGACGTTGACGCCGAGCTTGTCGCACATGATGGCCATCTCATTGACCAGCCCGATGTTTACCGCGCGGAAGGTGTTCTCCAGCAGCTTGACCATCTCCGCCGTGCGGGGGGAAGAAACCGGCACAACCCGGTCGATGGCTTTAGCGTAGAGGGCGGTCACGACCTCAGTGCAGGCCGGGGTCACGCCGCCGACCACCTTGGGCGTGTTGCGGGTCTGGTAGACCCGGTTGCCGGGGTCAACCCGCTCCGGCGAAAACGCGATAAAGACATCCTCGCCCACCTTGAGGCCGGCCGGTTCTGTGAGTTGCGGGACGATGACCTCATCGGTGGTGCCGGGGTAGGTGGTGCTTTCCAGCACGACGATCATGTCGCGGTGCATAAACGGCGCCAGCGACTCCGTCGCCGCGTAGATGTAGGACATGTCCGGGTCTTTGGTCTTGCGCAGCGGCGTCGGCACGCAGATCAGCACGGCGTCCATCTCGCGTAGGGGGGCGTACTCGGTCGTGGCGCTCAGGCGGCCTTCCCGGACGAGAGCCGCCACCGTCTCGGTCGGTACATCCGGGATGTAGCTCTGCCCCCGGTTGAGCTGATCAACCTTCTTCGTTTGCGGGTCGACGCCCAGCACGCGGTAACCAGCCCGCCCGAATTCGACGGCCAGCGGCAGGCCGACATACCCCATGCCGATCACGCCGATCCGCGCCGTGCGATTCTCGATGCGCTGCAAAAGAGCCTCGCGACTCATACGTGAACTCCTTGGAGAAAACCGGCAGGCCGGATTCGGAAGCTGCGCTGGCCTGCCATGCTGAGGGTCTAGTGTACCATCCCGGCGGGCTGCGGTCACGGGTTGCAAGGCGGTCGTCAGGCAGGCGGTGGAGAGCCGCGCCGCCATCAGCGCCCGGCGGTTTGCTCCGCGGCCAGCCGCCGCAGGCGCGGCCAGATCAGGGCGATGGTCAGCCCGACGGACAGAACATAGATCAGGACGATCGCCCACGCACCGCCGACCTCGCCATAGCTGGCGATCAGCCAGAAGCCGGGCGCAAGCATCGCCACCAGCGCCCCGATCTTGATCGCCAGGATGCCGCGCATGACGCGCAGCGTGCGGTACAGCGGGCCGAACACACCGCCGATTCCGGTCACCAGACCGAACAGGCATAGCACCCGGATCACAGGGATGGCCGGGACGTACTCCTCCCCCAGGATGGGCGCAACCAGCGGGGCGAGCAGGGCAAAGCCCCCGTACATCACCGCGGCAATGGGGATCAGGTAGCGCAGCACACGGCGCACATTATCCGCCAGGCGGGTGTAGTCACCCTGACCGGCCAGGGCTGGCAGGCGCGACTCCAGGTTGGTCAGGATGCCGTTGAAGAGCATATTCACGTAGCTGAGGGCGTGCAGTCCCAGCCGCAGGAAGCCCGCCGCTGCTTCCCCGCTGATCATAGCCAGCGCCTGCACCGGCAGCAGCGTGTATAGGGCGGCCACGTTCTTATCCACGGCCAGCAGGAAGCCAAGCTGCCAGTGGGGGCGCGGCGAATTACGGCGGGCGGCGCCGAGCACTTCGCCCACCGTCGGCAGCAGCTCCGGGCGCTGGCGCTGCAGACGGCGGTAGAGGATCAGGCTGCCCACCGCTTTGACGGCGGCTGTCGCCACCAGCGCCCCGATCACACCCGCTGCGCCCCAGCCCAGCAGGACAACCGCGATCTTGAGCACAGCCTCGATCAGGTTGCCCGCGTTGTCCAGCAGGGTGTACCCGTGCATGATGCGCAGGGCCTGCAATACCAGCAGCAGCAGATGGTGCCAGGGCAGGAGGAACAGCGTCAACATGTAGACCAGCAGGAGATCGCTGATCAGGGGGTTAACGGCCAGCAGCGGGCCGAAGAGGGCCGCCGCCGCTAACGCCAGGACCGCCACCGCCAGCGAGACTTGCACGAAAAACGCCATCTGATCGCGGACGCGGTCCCGGTCGCCAGCCCCGATCGCTTCCGCCAGCCGGGTGATTGTACTGGGGCCGAGGCCCGTCAGGTTGAGGGTCATCAGCAGGCCATAGCTATTGAGCACCAGCTGGTAAACGCCGTAGGCTTCTCGCCCCAGTCCGCGCGCCACCACCACGAACGAAGCCGCGCCAATCGCGGTCAGGGCCAGGCTGCCTGCCTGCAGTGTAACCGTATCCCGGACAAACTTGCTGCGGCCCAGCCGTTTGATTTCGTCGATCAGCCGCTGCAACATGCTCACCCGCCCTTTCCGCCCGATCTGACGGGCGGCGATTGTACCGCAAAGCGCCCCCCTGTACCTGGATTCGACAGCCCGCCTCCCGGCGGCTATAATCCCGTCTGCTGGTTGACCCACAGCGGCGCTTGAATCCTGCGCTGAACATACCCGGACTGTCGGGGGGCATGGGTGTGCGGCAGGGATGCTGTAGCCTGTGCCTCTTGTGCTTGGGAGAGTACGTGGCCGTGCCAAAAGGGGAAACATCGATCATCTGGCTGGCGCTGGTCGCCCTGCTGCTGACAGCATGCGGGGCACTGCCGGTTGCGCCTGCCGCTGAGCAGGCCCTCCCGACGCCTGTCCTGTTGACTCTGGAGGAAGCGGAGGCGATCGCCGCGACGTACCTGGAGGCCTGGAAGCGCTCCGATTACGCCGCCATGTACTCCCTGATCAGCTTCCGCAGCCGGGAAGCCTACCCGGAAGATGTCTTCACCCGTATTTACAACGACGTGGCTGAGGAGATGACCCTGCAGTCGCTGGACTACACCCTGCGATCCAGCCTGCAACAGGGCAACACGGTCGCCATCAGCTACGACATGCGCTTCACCACCACTTTCCTGGGCACCTTTGAGGACCCCGGACGCACCCTGCGGCTGGTGGCGACGGATGAAGGCTGGCGGGTGGCCTGGTCGACCGGCGACATCTTCGCGGAGATGGCCGGTGGCGGCACGATTCTGCTCAACCAGCGGATGCCCGTCCGGGCCAACATCTATGACCGCGACGGCAACGTGCTAGTTAACCAGACCGGGGTCGCTATTCCGGTCACGGTGGTGCAGCAGGACATCCCCCGCCTGGAGGACTGCAAGGCCACCCTGACCCGTGTCCTGCGCCTGAGCAACCGCGAGCTGCAAAACATCTTCGATAGCCGCGCTCCAAACTGGGTGACGCTGGTCGGCGAGATTGACGCGGAAACCTACGCCCTGGAAAGCGAGACGCTGATCAAGGACTGCAACGCCTCGTTTGAGGAACGCGCCACCCGCCGCTATGTGGCTGGCGGGCTGGCTCCCCACGTGATCGGCTATGTGGGCTATCCTTCTCCGGAGATGCTCCCGGCGCTGCGGGCGCGGGGTGTGCCGGAAGACGCTATTGTCGGTATCAGCGGCATCGAGCGGGCCTGGGACGAAGTGCTGGGCGGCAAGGCGGGCGGCGAATTGCAGATCCTCTCGCCAGCCGGCGACGTGCTGCGTACCCTGGCGACGGTAGCGCCGGGGGCCAGCCAGAGCGTTTACGTGACTATCGATTCCCGCCTGCAGCTGATTGTGCAGCAGGTGCTGAGCGACGCCTACAACGTTGCCAACTGGGCGACGGTGGCGCGCGGCGCAGCGGCGGTGGTCATGGATGTGCATACCGGCGAGATTCTGGCCCTGGCCAGTTACCCCTGGTTTGACCCCAACCTGTTCAACCCCGACCGCGCCCGCGCTGACGCCGGTCAGCGCCTGGTCGAGATGCAGAATAACGAGCGCCAGCCGCAGATCAACCG
>JAIOAT010000075.1 GCA_019873685.1 Chloroflexota bacterium | reverse complement strand
GGCCATTCTGGACTTGCGCGATCGCCGTGATTTTGACGGCGGTCTGATCACCGCCGGAGTCTTCCGCCTCCAACTGGTGATCTCGCTGCACGGCGCGGATAACGTCCGTGCGGAAACTGTTATCCTTGCCGGGTTTGACGATCTCCTGCTGCTGGGCAACGTGGGCGCTTCTCCGCTCAAGTTTGCCTCTGCAGGGCTTTCAGCTTTTATCCCACCCCGCCCGATGAGTCTGGACGCGGTGGACTTTCGCTGGCAGGGCAGCGCGGAGGAGCGTTACCGGCAGGTTGCCTCACCGGAGTTAACCCGCACAAGCATCGGCGGCGTCACCGGCGAGTTCATCCGCTACCCGGTGACTCTGCGTAGCATCGCTGAGGTCGATCGTTACAACAATCGGTACTTTGTTGGAGTTCAGGAGGCTGTGCTGGAGCGCGCGCTTCGACCGGAGGAAAAGGCCAACCTCGACACAGTATTGATGACTGTTTTCATCGAGTCATCGCGCGAAAGGCAGGTTGCGGTAATCCCGGTACTGCAGATGCAGGATGGCACCTGGGCATCCGGTTTCTCCCATACCATCCCCACCAATACATGGGCAACAGTAGTCTGGCGGCGCGTAGTTGACTCCACCGATTACTCCCCCGAGTTTCTGGATGCGCTCGCTGCGCTCAGAGATTCGGCGGGTATCAGGGCAACCGGCTACATCCGGCTCGTACACTTCGTGTTAAAAGACACAGCGCAGTTGCTCCGTTTCGCTTTCCGTATGGATTCTGAACTTGAGCCCGGCATTGAGGACAGCCTGGAAGCTACGATCTATGTGGGGAGCATCACCTTTCTACCCTAGCCCTGGCTCTCCAGCACAAGTGCCAGCAACACACACGGGCGGCCCGTCGCCGGGTCGCCCGTGCTTCTGCTCATGCCGGTTGGCGGTGTTCCTGCCTAGCGGGCCAGGTAGCCGCCGTCCACCGCGTAGTACGACCCGGTGACGAAGGACGCCTTGTCCGAGCTGAGCCAGATCACCAGCTCGGCGACTTCCTCCGGACGCCCCAGGCGACCGATCGGGTGCAGTGAGATCAGCATGTCGTTCAGGGCCTTGTCCTGCTCCAGCGCGCTGATCATCGGCGTGCTGATGAAAGCCGGGCCGATCGCATTCACGCGGATGCCCTGCGTAGCATACTCGACTGCCGTGGTGCGGGTCAGGCCGACCACGCCGTGCTTCGCTGCCACGTAAGCCGGAGCGCCGGCGAAAGCCACCTGCCCCAGAATCGACGCCATGTTGACGATTGAGCCGCCGCCATTGCGCAGCATAGCCGGGATCTCGTACTTCATGCAGTAGAACACGCCCGACAGGTTGATGGCGATCACCCGCTGCCAGCCCTCGATGCTCAGCGCAGCAGTAGGATTGGATTCGCCGCCGATGCCAGCGTTATTGCAGGCATAGTCCAGCCGCCCGTAGGCTTCCAGCGTCTTGTTGACCAGCGCCTCGCACTGCGCCGGATCGCTCACATCAGCCCTGACGAACAGCGCCTCGCCGCCAGCGGCTTTGATCCGCCGGACGGTCTCCTGCCCGCCCTGCTCATCGACATCAGAAACTACCACCTTCGCCCCTTCGCGGGCATACAGTTCAGCCGTGGAACGGCCAATCCCCGAAGCGGCGCCGGTAACCAGTGCGACCTTACCAGTAAACTCTGCCATTGCGATGCTCCTTCCATGACACTGCGATGGTCAGAGCATAACCGGCCAGATCGTCTGGGGCCAGCGATTTAGGACACTTCTCATAGAAAATTCATGCGAGTGACGCACCAATTTGTGACAAATTTCACATATAGAACAAATGAGCACAGGATCACGTCAGCCGTACATGAACGGCATAACGATCACCCGCGCTCGGTACAACACCTCAATCCGCCGATGGCCATCAATCGCCGGCTGCCGGGGCCGACTCGCTGGCCGGGACGCGCTCGGCATTCGGCGCTGCCGCTGCGCGGAACCCGGCGTACATCAGCACTGCTGCCAGCAATTCGCCGAGGTATAGGTACTGGCCAATGCCCAGGCGGGTCAGGGAGCTGGCGAAGCCAATCGATAGCGCCCCCACTGCGATCAGGATGTTGCCGATCACCCGGTTGGGCAACACACGCTTGCGCCAGAACAAATAGGCTGAATAGATCGCGCCGCCCGCCAGGGTCAACAGGCCATAGATGTTAAAGAACGGCGTCGTCATCCGCACCGGCGCGCCGGGCGGCATGATCTCCCGGTACTGCTCGCTGATGGCCACCCCTGGCTGGAAGCGGGTAGGGTCCAGCGGCGTTGCCAGCATCAGAGCGGTGGCCGCCAGACTGCCTGCCACCAGGATGACGGTCAGGACATCTGTCCAGCGCCGCCGGCCAAAGAGCAATTTGACCGTTCCGTGGCCGAGCCAGGCCGCGTTCAACACCGCACCGCCCAGATACCACAGGTAGAACATCAGCGAACTCCAGGCCAGGGCCAGGTAAGCCTCCGCAAAGCTGCCCAGGCCAAAGAGCGCCAGGCCGATCCCCCAGAACAGGAAGGCCGAACGGCGGCGCACCACATAGCGCTGCAGCACCGAGGCCGTGAAGATGAACATCACGAAGGTCGACAGAAAAGGCAGGACATTGTTGAGCGACATGGTTGGAAGACTCCTTTGTGGGAAGAAGAACAGCGACCCCGCGGTTAGGCCCAGGGAATAACGCCGGTCACCACCCCAAGCGCAAAGGCGATCAGGGCGACCGTGATAACTATCAGCACCACAAACAGAATCGGGATGAGCCTGTCGTAGAACGTAGAGTCATCCGTGATCTTGTGGGGTTTGCGACGTAGATTGGGTCCTCTATCAGACACACGGTGCTCCTCTGAAGCTGCAGTAAACTACATGAAGATGGCAATGGACGGTAAGATTACTCATTTTTCAGGAATTCGCAACAGATTAGAAATCATATAGGTTTCGTCAATATGCACCTTGCAGAAACAAAACAGGGGCGCTTCCCGCCCCCGCTGGCTGCCAGATCAGTGGTTGTTTTGCCTATCCTGCACCGGGATCAACACCTTCGGCTCCTCGCACTGGCAAAGCTGGAGCAACCTGTCTGACCGGCGCGCGCCGCAGCTGCACCAGCAGCGTCCCCAGCGCCGCCAGCGCCAGCCCGGTAACTGCCTTGGCATCCAGTGCCTCCCCCAGGAACAGCCAGGCCAGCACGGCGATCTGGATCAGCATGGTGTTATTGATCACGCTTGACTCAGCGGCGGAAAGCACCTGCAGCGCCAGGTTCCACAGGGTGAAGGCCAGCGCCGTGTTGACCAGCGCCAGCACCGCGATCAGCAACCAGCTCTGGGCTGTAAGGATGGGCCAGCCTTCCGTCAGCAGACCAAGCGCCAGCATCAACAGCGCCCCAACGCCCATGCTGACCGCAGTCACCACCAGCGGCGGCAATCCCCCGCCCCGGTTGACTGCCCGCCCCAGCACCGACGACACCGAATTAGCCAGCATGCCACTGACCACGGCGATCACGCCAACCACCTGCGCCGCCGGGAAACCGATCGGATGCAGATAGATCACCGCGCCGACCAGCGATACCGCCACGCCTGCCCACTGCCAACCGGTCAGGTATTCTTTCAGGAAGACCATGCCCAGCAGGGCGATGGTCACGGCGGAGAAGTTAAGAAACAGGCTGACTGTCGCCGAAGGCAGGCGATCCAGGGCGATGAACTGGGTGCCCTGGGTGATCGCATAATAGATCACGCCCAGCGCAGCCAGCCGCAGCCAGTCAACGGCGGACAGACGGCGCAACACCGCCCGCCGCGCCGGGCTGAGCAACGCCAGCGGCAGCAGCACCAGGAAGGCCATCGTGTAGCGCAACCCGGCGAAGGTCAGCGGCGGGATGTTCTGCTGCAACCCCACCTTGATCAAGACAAAGGATGTTGACCACAGGAAGGTCACAAAGAGCGCCAGCAGCGCCGCCCGGACATGTGCTGAACCCCACCGTCGCAGCATCGACATACCTCCGCAAATGCAGGCCAACAAAACCACCCGCCGACCATCCCCAGCCGGCACAGCGTCGCATAGCGTCGCATAGCGTCGCACAGCGCGTCGCACAGCGCCAGCGCCGCGCAATGATATTGCCGCGATAGCCAAACGGCCTATCATATAGCAATGACACACCGCCACCATACCACAAGTCTTCCATCCAGCAAGGAGATCAACCCGAACTATGGCCGACGCCGTCACGCTTGACAGCGTATGCAAATCCTTCGGCGCGCTACAGGCAGTACAGAATTTCTCCCTGCGCATTCCCACCGGGATCACGTACGGCCTGCTCGGCCCGAACGGCGCGGGCAAAACCACCCTGATCCGCCTGATTGTCGGCCTGTTGCGCGCGGATAGCGGCAGGGTAAGTGTGATGGGCCGCCCCATGCCGGATAAGGACATGCTGGCCCATATTGGCTACATGACGCAAACCCCGGCGATATACAGCGATCTGACCGTCCGCGAGAACGTAGCCTTCTTCGGGACGATGGCCGGCGGGGTTAGCCCGGCTCGGGTGAACGAAGTGATCGCCCTGGTGGGCCTGAGCGATCGCGCCGATAGCCTGGGGCGGACGCTCTCCGGTGGGATGAGGCAGCGCACCTCGCTGGCCTGCGCCCTGGTTCACCAGCCGCGCCTGCTCCTGCTGGATGAGCCGACCGTCGGCGTTGACCCGCAGTTGCGCGTCCAGTTCTGGGATTACTTCCGCCAGTTGAATGCGCAGGGCGTCACCATCATCGTCTCCAGCCACGTGATGGACGAGGCCGAACGCTGCGATCGACTGGGCTTCATCCGCCAGGGGCAGTTGATCGCGGAAGGGACCGGCGCCGATCTGCTCGCTCAGGCAGGCGCCCGGACGCTGGAGGAAGCCTTTCTGACCTTCGCCGGGGCCACCCAGGAACGCCCGTTACAGGAGAAGATGCCGGCATGAACCGGAAACGTGTGATCACACTGGCCGGGCGGGTGATCCGCCAGACACTGCGGGATCGCCGCACCGTCGTCCTGTTCCTGATCGGGCCGCTGATCATCGTCAGCCTGACCGCCCTGCTCCTGCGCTCGGAGGGGCGTCCGGCGCCGCTGGGGATCGTCAACCAGGACGAAGGCGCAACCGTGCTGCTGTTTGGTCAGGTGCGGCTGGCTGATCGGATCGTCGCCGCCATGTCCGAAGGCGATGCCCTGGTTCCCGTGCCCCTGCCTGCCGACGAAGCGGAAGCTGCCCTGCGGGCCGGGCGCGTACGCGGTGTGGTTACCTTTCCGCCGGATTTCAGCGCGTCCTTCGCCGGGGAGCGGCGCGTCCGCCTGCAACTCACGCTGGAAGGCTCCAACCCGCTCCAGGCGACCGCGGTGTTGAGCGCCCTGATGCAAACCGGGATGCGGGCGCTGGCCGGGCTGGCTTCCGGCAGCGCCGGAGGCGAGTTGCCGCTGTCAGTGGACGTGACCTACCTGTACGGCGGCCCGGAGTACGACCTGCTGGACTACCTGGCCCCGCCCTACCTGGTGCTGATCGTCTTCTTCTTCGTGTTCCTGTTGACCACCGTCACCTTTCTGCGGGAGCGCTCGCAGGGCACGGTCGAACGGTTGATGGCCACGCCGGTGACCCGCCTGGAGATTGTGACCGGGTATATGCTGGGCTTTCTGGCTTTTGCCCTGGCGGATGCGGCGCTGCTGCTCGGCTTCACGGTGACCGTGATCGGCCTGCATTACGCCGGCAACCTGTTCGATATGCTTGTGATCGAAAGCCTGCTGGTCATGGTAGCCGTCAACCTGGGCATCTTCCTCTCCACCTTCGCCCGCAATGAATTCCAGGTGCTACAGTTCATTCCGCTGGTCATCCTGCCGATGGTTCTGCTGTCGGGGCTGCTGTTTCCGGTCGAGGATCTGCCAGGTCTGTTCCAGCCGCTCGCTTACCTGCTGCCGCTGACTCACGCCAGCGATGCGCTGCGGGCGATCATGATCCGGGGTCAGGGGCTGGCGGAAGTCGGCGTGCAGATCGTTGCCCTGCTGCTCACCGGGATGATCATGCTGGCTCTGGCCGCGGTGACCGTCCGACGGGAGGTTGCCTGAAAATCATCCAGCCCAGACCGGGCACTTTTGCCCATTCCCAAACCGGCCCAAGTAGTGTAGAAATTCCCGCAGTGCGATGGTTCGTTCAACACCCCTCAGGGGGCGAAAAGGCGCGGGCATGTCCACCCTGTCTGCCGAACAGACACAGACCATTCTTCAGCAGGAAAAGCGCAATCTCTTCCACCTGGTCGCGGATATCGCCTGGTTCGGGCTGGCCATCCCGTCCATGGGCAGCTTTCTCTCGGTCTATTTCATCAACCTGGGGGCCACCGCCCTGGACATGGGGCTGCTTTCCGCACTGCCAGCCATCTTCATGCTGCTGGGCACTTTCCTGACCAACCCCTGGGCGCGCCGCTTTCCCGATAGCCGGCGGGCGTTGATCCTGCCCACGTTTGTCATGCGCCTGCGCATCCTGCTGCTGGCGTTCATCCCCTTCCTGCCGCCGGAATGGCGCATCCCGGCGGCGCTGGGCATGCTGGCCCTGCTGGCGCTGAGCAACAGCGTCGCCGGGGTGGTCTTTCTGGTGCTGATGCAGGAAGCGGTGACCGTCCGCCGCTTTACTCAGCTGCTCAGCCAGCGCCAGCTGGCCCTGAACATCGGCATCGCTATCAGCACACTGGCGCTGGGCTTCTGGCTGGAACGCGTCGCCTTCCCGCTGAACTACCAGGTGATGTTCGTCGCCTCATTCCTGTTCACGCTGGTCAGCATGTGGCACGCCATGCAGATCCGCCCCCTGCCAGAAGTGGAAACGCCCATCCCGCCGCCCGCCGAGGAAGCTCCCGCCCGGCCCGTGAACGCCTGGCGGGAAAAGCCATTCCGCGGAATTGCCGGTGTGCTTGGCTTTGTGTTCATCGGCTACTTCTCCATCCTGCCGGTGATCCCGTTGCGGCTGGTCAACGATCTGGGAGCCACCGAGGGGTTCATCGCCCTCTACTCGCTGCTGGAGCTATGCGGGGCGGCGACCATGGCCTACTTCGCCTACCGGCTGGTTGAGCGCTTCGGACATCAGGCGGTCATCCGTACCTGCATGACTGTCACCGGCCTGACCGCCCTGATCCTGGCGCTGGCGCCATCGCTGTACTTCACCCTGCCCGCCGCGCTGATCAACGGGGCAGCCTGGGTGGGCACCGATGTCAGCCAGTTCAGCTTCTTCCGCAAGGTGATGGGCAGCGCCAACAAGACCGCCTACACCAACGCCTACTACCAGATGCTCTCGCTGGTCTCGTTTGTCGGCCCCCTGATTGGCAGCACACTGGCCAGCTGGGGTCTGAGCCTGGGGGTTGTGCTGCTGGTCGGCGCTGCCCTGCGCGTCATTGCTGGTTGGGCGATCTCCTTCTACCGCCCGGCGGACGCCGCGCCAGACCTGCAGCAGGCTCCGGCGACATGAGTGGGGAACTGCCCGCGCCGCTGATCCGTCGCGCCGGGCCGGATGACGCCCCGGCTCTGGCGGCGGTGCATGCCGCCTGCTGGCCTGCCGAGCGCATGTCCCTCGAACATGTCGCCCGCGCCCTGGCCCTGCCCGATCGCGTCACCCTGGTGGCAGAGACTGGGGGAATCCTCGTTGGCTTTGTCGATGGCTTCCTGACCACAGGCGCGGACGGCAAACGCCGCTGGGAAGTTGACCTGCTGGCCGTGCATCCTGCCATGCGCGGGCGGGGAGTGGGCCGGAAACTGATCACGGCCTGCACGGCGGCAGGGGCAACCTTCAGCCCGGTTTGCATCCGCGCCCTGATCCGTGTGGACAACATCGCCAGCCAGCGGGCTTTCGCGGCGGCAGGCTTTGCACCGGCGCCAACGCTTTGCCGCCTGCTGGTCAGCGCGACAGGCAGCGATCGGGGTCAGGAGCTGCCGCCCGGCGGGCATCTGGTGCCGGTGGTGACGTTGACCTACCGGGGCGTCTGGATCGAAGGGACACTCTCAGCGGAAGCTTTCGCCGCGGCCAGCGCTATACGCGCTCGCCGCGGCTGGGATGTCGCCGGGTGCGTGATCCCGCTGGCGCAGGGAGAGGCGCTGCGCGCCGCCGGGGAAGCCGGTTACACCGTCGTTGGCGACTTCGCCTGGTGGCTGCGCGCCGCCCACAGCCAGGACGAGCATTCACCCGCACGCGCCGGGCGTTGATCCCCCTGCCGGGGAAAGGCGACAGTCAGGAAGCCAGTTGTACGGACGCTACTCCGCCGGGTCCATCCGCCAGATGCCGCCGCCGGTGTAATCGACCACGTACAACTCACCCGCCTCGTCCTCGCCGAAGGAGCTGATCAGCTTCCCGGCCAGCTGGGTGAACCGGAGGCTTTGCCACTCCCCGGCAGCATCGCGGTACAGGGCGAAGATATTGCCCGTGCACCAGTCGCCATAGAAGTAAACGCCCTGCAGATCGGGGATAGCTTCCCCCCGGTAGACATAGCCGCCGGAGATGGAGCAGCCGCCCTCGCTATGGGCGTACTCCGCCACGGGCAGCACCATGTTCTCTGGCGCGGGGCCGCCGCTATAGGGGTGGGCGCCCTCGTAGCGGTTCCAGCCATAGTTCTGCCCGCCGGGGCTGCCCGCTGGCTGGAAGTTCACTTCTTCCCACAGGTTCTGGCCCACATCCGCCAGGTAGAGATCGCCGGTCGCGCGGTCAAAACTGAAGCGCCAGACGTTCCGCAGCCCCCACGCCCAGATTTCCGGCGCGCCCAGCCCGCTCAGGGCGAAGGGGTTATCCGCCGGGATGCCGTACGGGCGCGTGTCGCTGTCCACGTCGATGCGCAGAATCGAGCCGAGTAGCGTCCAGGGATTCTGGCCGTTGCCCTGCGGATCGCCCGCTGAACCGCCATCGCCCAGCGAGATGTACAGGTAACCATCCGGCCCGAAGGCGATCATGCCGCCATTATGGTTGGGGTATGGCTGGGCGACGCGCAGCAGTTCGCGTGCGCTGGCCGGATTGACCACATCCGGATTGTTCCCGGCCACCGCGTACTCGGCCACGACGGAAGTTCCCTGCCGGTCAGTGTAACTGACGAACAGCCGACCATTCTCGGCATAGGCGGGGTGAAACGCCAGACCCAGCAGTCCTTGCTCAGAGTAGCCGCTGATCGGCGTGACGCTGGCCGAGAGATCGAGGAACGGCGTCGACAGCCGCTCGCCATCCCTGACGATCCAGATGCGCCCGGTCTGCTCCACCACGAACAACCGACCGGAGCCATCCCCGGCATGAGTCACCAGCAGCGGGCGGTCAAAACCGCCGGCGACCTGCGTGTAGGTCACCAGCGCGGGATCAGGCGGCGCGTCACGGGTGATCACCGGCTCGTCCCCGCCCCCCTGGGCGAGGAGCACACCAGCCGGGAAGAGCATCACCAGCGCCGCCGCAAAAGTCAACAACACCTTTTTCATCGCGTCATCCTCGTAATCGTTTTTCCGGTATGAACGGCCCGATCATAGCCATTCCGTAACTGCAACGCCATGTCGACGATCTATTTCTCTCCGAATACTCAGGAATTGATCTTGCCGCCAACGGTTGGGCACAGGCGGCTGGAAGGATGCGCGGGCTGCCTAGCCCACGTAATGGCGGATGATGGCGTCCACGCGGGCGGCATACCCGCCCCCGAACAGATTCATGTGGACAAGCAGGGGATAAAGCTGGTAGAGCAAGCGCCGCCTCTCGTAGCCGTCGAGAGGGTAGACCTCGTTATAGGCGCTGTAGAAGCCGGGGGGGAAGCCGCCGAACAGCTCGGTCATGGCCAGGTCAACCTCGCGGTGGCCGTAGTAGACCGCCGGATCGATCAGCACGGGGTCGCCCTCCGCCGAAACCATGTAATTGCCGCCCCACAGGTCGCCGTGTAACAGGCTGGGCTGAATTTCGGCGTCATCCAGAAAGACAGGCAGCCATTCCTGCAGGCGGCGCAGCCCGGCCTCCCGCGCGGGCGGGAGCATCCCCCGCTGGCGAGCGATGGTCATCTGCGCCCCGATGCGCTGTTCGGCGTAGAATTCCGCCCAGCTGGTCGTCCGGGCGTTGGGTTGCGGCAGGGAGCCGATATAGTTGTCATGCGGAAAGCCGTGAGCCTCGGCGATGCAGTTATGCAGGGCCGCCAGTTCATGCCCCAGCCGCTCAGCGAACTCATCGCCCATCAGGCTGCGCCCTCCCGGCTCGATCCACTCCAGCGCCAGGAAAGGCGTCTCCGCGCCAACCGCCAGCACCGCCGGCACACGGATGGCTCTGGCAGCCGCCAGCGCCCGCAGCCCTTCCGCCTCTGCCTGGAAGAAGTCCGTCCCCACGCGGCGGTTCCACTTGACAAAGACCTGCTCGCCGTCGCGCAGCGTCACCCGCGCTGCATGGTTGATATCGCCGCCATAGACCATCTGCGCATCGCGGAGCGGCGCACCCAGAGCCGCCGTCAACGCCTCGCGTACTTCTGCCGGAATCATACCCCCCAGTCCCTCCGCAGACGGGCCAGCAATCCCTCCACGCCCCGCGCAATCAGATCGAAGGTTTCCGCATAGCGGTTTGTCCCATAAGGATCGGGGACATCAACCAGGTCGATGGCCGGAGCGAAGTCCAGCAGCAGGCAGGCGGTCGCCCGAACCGGGCCGGGCGGGCGCTGCTCAAAGACCGCCGCCAGATTGCGGTAGTCCATCGCCACAATCAGGTCGGCCTCGACCCAGTCCGCCGGGCTGAAGCGGCGCGCCTGATGCTCTGCGGGCAGTCCGTGCGCGGTGAGGACACCGGCTGCCTGCGGGTTGATCGGATCGCCGGGGGCAGCGCTCACGCCAGCCGAGTCCACCTGCACCCGGTCAGCCAGCCCCAGCTCGGCGATCCGCCGGCGCAACAGCGCCGCCGCCATCGGCGAGCGACAGGTGTTCCCCGCGCAAACGAACAGCACCCGCTTCACAGGCCGTGCTCCTCCCGGATGTGCGCCAGCAAGCCCTGCGCGGCCTGCCGCACGAGCGCGTAGACTTCATCGAACTTGCCGCTGTAATAGGGGTCGGGCACTTCGCGCGTCCCGGCCTGCGGCGCGTAATCCATGAATAGCTGGATGCGCGCGCTATGGCCATCACTCCCGGCCAGCGAGCGCAGATCGGCCAGGTTTTCATAATCCATGGCCAGCACGTAGTCGAAACGCTTCAGGTCAGCGCGGGTGACCTGCCGGGCGCGCCCATCATAGGGGATGTTGTGGCGCGCCAGCACTTCCCGCGTCCCCCGATGAGGCGGGTCGCCCACATGCCAGTTGCCAATCCCCGCCGAATCAACCTCGATCTGGTCTTCCAGCCCGGCCTCCCTGACCATCTGCCGGAAGACCGCCTCGGCCATCGGCGAGCGACAGATGTTACCCAGACACACAAACAGCACACGCACCATAATACGCCTGCTTCTATCACACCGCGCTCAACCGCCTGAGTTTACCGCAGACCGGCAGGACAGTCGATCCAAACAGCGCGGCGCGCCGCGCGCGGGTGCAGGCAAGACTCCGGTGGCAATGGTGGCAGGAACCGCTGGAAAGCAGCACAAGCCTTCCCGGCAGGGCAGCGCCAATCAGCGTCCGGTGACTTCCGCCTGAAGCTGATCCAGCAGGGTTGAAGCCTGGTTCAGGGCGGCCCGGGCCTGCTGAATCTGCGCCTGGCCCAGGTCGAGCAGGGTGCTGAAGTTACCCACCGCGCAGCCCTGCTGGAAGTTAGCCAGCGAATCGCGGGCCAGAGTCATGCCCACGTTGATCGCTACCTGAATATCGAGCAGGCGCGGATCCAGCGCCGCCACATCAGCGGAGACGCCGTAATAGTTTTGAATCAGGTCGGTGGTCAGCACCTGGTTGCAGCCAAAGGATTGCCCGCGCTGGCGGACATCCTCCCAGTACTGCAGCAACTGGGCAACCACCCCGCGCCCGACCACCGCCGCATCGATGCGGTTGCGCATGGCGCGGATGTACGGCGCATAGTCCAGCAGGAGCGGAGTCGGCTCCGGCGTGGGCGGGATCGTCACCGGGATGAACTGCGGAGTCAACTCGCCGACCGTGGGCGTCGGCGCCGGGGAAGGTGTCAGGGCCAGTTGCGCCCGGCTGAGGGCCGCCCCCGCTTCATCCAGCCGCACTCTGACCTCTTCCAGCAGAGCCAGGTTGGTCTCCACCGATTCAACCGGCCCGCCGCCGCAACCCAGCACCCAGTTATTGCTGACCAGCGTGAACTGGCCGATGGCTGCGCCCAGTTTGAGCGCCGCCTCATACAGGTCAGGATAGGCCACGGGATCAATCGCCAGGGTATCCAGGCCGCGCAGGCTGGTGGAAGTAGCTGCTGGAGCCGGGAAACGATCGCAGCCGAGGGTCTGGATGGCCTGGTATTGCCGCCAGGCCTGTACCTGGTTCTCCCGGTCAGCGCGCAGTTGATCCAGGCGCATCTGCAGCTGGGCTGCGATCAGGCGTGGATCGGAGGGCGGGACCTCCGGGCCGCGGCGGTCAATAGCGATCGCCAGCAGGATATCAGCCGCCACCAGGATAACCAGCACCAGCGCCAGGATACGCCACAACCGCCACAGCGTCTCCGGAGCGACAGGTGGCACCCCGACCGTACGCCGGTCGGGCGGCGAATACGGCTCGCCATTCTGGATGGCTACCTGAATCGCCCGGAAGATGCTCAGCGCTTCCTGGGCTGCTTTGCGCACCTCCGCAGGTTGCTCAGGATCCTGGTAGATCTCAACCAGATCCTTGGTTGCTTCCACATCACCGGCAGCGCCCAGCCAGCGAATCCCCTGGATGCGCTCGGCAGTAGTACTGCCTTCCATCGCCTGCTTATACATCTCCTGGAGGAGATCATCATTCATGCACCTGTTCCTCCTGGGCGGTATGGGACGGGTGAGGCCCCCTGCGCCAGCCCTCAGTGCCTATGATATGCGAAGTCCCCCATCCGCGAAAGCATCCCGCAGGACGACCGCACTGACAGGTGAAATACAACAAGAGAGGAGAGGCTTTTGCCCCTCCTCAATTGGTCAAAGAGTTCGCCAGTCGACGCTGATTCAATTCTACGCTTTGGAAGCAACGCCTCGCGGATCGCCGGAGTGCGAGGAATGCATGCGCCGCTGAGCCGGGTAACCCTGCCCACCGAAGCGCGTCAGCACTACTGCTCCCAATCCCCAGGCGCCCAGCAGCAGGGCCGCCAGACCGTAAAGGGGCAGAGTCCACTCACTGATGCCCAGCAAACCAATGCCAAAGGTCAGCAGCACCCCGCCAAGACAGGCCGCCAGCAACGGGTTGATCGGCCTGACATCCAGCACATCCAGGAACCAGATTCCGATCGGCAGGCTGATCGCTGCCCAGCCAACCACCATTGCCACAATCAGGACCGCCCAGGCCAGGCCGACCAGCGGCACCAGGCAGAAGGTGACAAGCAACACCAGCGAGAGCACCACCAGGCCGGTCACCGCCCCCACCACCAGCAGCGACAATAGCCCGATCCCGCCCGCCGCCAGCGGAGCGCTTAGCGCCGCCTCGCTGATCCGGCGCAGGCGCAGCGGCATAATCAGCGTGAACAGGCCGGCCAGCGCGCCAGCCACCAGCGCCAGCCCGGCATTGACCAGCAGCCGATC
>JAIOAT010000074.1 GCA_019873685.1 Chloroflexota bacterium | reverse complement strand
CGATGTCGTCATCCTGGTCGCCATGACCGCGGAAACTGCCGCCCGATTGCTGGATTGGCCTCGCCACCTGCCGGAGGCGCAGGCGCACGGCACCCCGATCGTCGGCTTTGCCGGAGCCATCTTTGAGAAAGACCCGGCCTGGCGGCAGCGGATGCCTGGCATGTATCTGGGCGATACCCTGGAAGCTGGCGTCGAGACCCTGGATCGTCTGCTGCGCGGCCTGTACCACCTGCCAGCCTGAGTCCTACCCGATCTGCAGCCGGAACAGCGGTCGGGCGGCGGGCGCAAACGGCCAGGGAATTGCCAGCACGATCAGGACGAGGGCCAGCCCGAAGAACAGGGCCGCCTGCCTGTGCCGGACGGTGGCCTCCGCGGTGCGGCGGATGCGGGCGCGTCCCACATGCGCCACCACAACCGCGATCACCATCAGCAGGGCATGCTCCAGGGCAAAGAAGCGCTGCCCGGTCACGCCCATCGCCGCGCCGAAATCGGCGAAGATAGCCCGGATCAGCGGACTGACGACATACAGCAGCAACCCCAGCAACAGCTGGGTATCCAGCGCCGAGGTGAAGACCAGTCCAAGCCGGTCATCCAGCCGCGTCCACTGGCGTTTTCCCAGCCAGCCGCGCAGCGCAAGAATAAACACCACCACACCGGCAATCAGGACAACCCAGCGTACAATCGAATGCAGCGACAACAAAAGCAGATACATCAGTCAACTCCTTTGGAGGTAGATATTTATGACCTATCCGCCCCGATTGTAAACAGCCGCGTACCAGGCTTCAACAGTATGGCGGGTTAGAAATCGATAAATTCGACCGGTCTGGTTGCCAAGCTGTCCGGCCTTACGGTAAACTTCAGTCATGGTTCCGGGCGCCACCCGGCGCAGGTACGACTGGCCGGGAACCCCGGCCAAGCAAGACCCGGACACAGCGGCATGGCCACTCATCAGCACTCCCCAACCGGGTTCGGCCTGGTTCTTTACCGGCGTTTGGCACAACGCCATTTTTGTGTGAACTGAACTGAGGAGCATTATGGCAGCACCAAAAAAGGACACCCTGTTAGACTGGTACCGCCAGATGGTACTGATCCGGCGGTTCGAGGAGAAGTGCGCCGAACTCTATCAGCAGGGCAAGATCGGCGGCTTCCTTCACCTGTACATCGGGCAGGAAGCGACCGGGGTCGGCGTCGTCAGCGCCCTGCGCGACCATGACCACATCATCACCGCCTACCGCGATCATGGCATCGCCCTGGCCAAAGGCATGGAACCGAGGCGTGTGATGGCCGAGATGCTCGGCAAGCGCACCGGTACCAGCGGCGGCAAGGGCGGTTCAATGCACCTGGCCGACCGCGAGAAGCGCTTCTGGGGCGGGCACGGCATCGTCGGCGGGCACCTGCCGCTGGCCGCCGGGATCGCCCTGAAGGCCCGCTACCTGGAGCAGGACGAGGTCGTGGTTGCCCTGATGGGTGACGGCGCGACCAACATTGGCTACTTCCATGAATCGCTCAACCTGAGCGCGGTATGGGACCTGCCCGTCGTCTGGCTGATCGAGAACAACGGCTATGGCATGGGCACCGCGGTTGAACGCGCCTCCGGCCAGCCGGAGCTGGTCAAGCGGGCCATCGCCTACGGCATGCGGGAAGGGCCGCGCGTCGACGGCATGGACGTGCTGGCCGTTCACGAGGCCGTCAGCGAGGCCATCGCCTACGCCGCCAAACACGGCCCGGTGCTGATGGAATCGCTGACCTACCGCTTTGAAGGCCATAGCATGGGCGACCCGCAGCGTTACCGCAGCAAGGACGAAGTCGCTCGCTACGCCGAAGGTGATCCCATCGGGCGCTTCCGCACATACCTGGACGGCAAGTTCAAGAACGTACTCCCTGAGCTGGATGAGATCGAGCGGCAGGTCCAGGCCACAATCGCCGAAGCGGTTGAATTCGCCGAGAATAGCCCCGAGCCGACCTACGAAGACCTGGTCAGCTTTGTGTACGCGTAAAGGTGGGTGAGCGGAATGACCGAGAAAATCATCACCATCCGTGAGGCGCTCAGTAGCGCCCTGCGGGAAGAGATGTTGCGTGACGAGCGTGTCTTCATCATGGGCGAGGAAGTCGGCGTCTGGGGCGGCACCTATGCGGTGACCCGCGGCTTCCTGGACGAGTTTGGCGCCCGCCGTGTCCGCGATACACCCATCTCCGAGATGGTCATCGCCGGGGCCGCCGTCGGCGCGGCCATGGCCGGCCTGCGCCCGGTCGCCGAGATCATGACCATCAACTTCGCCTTTGTCGCCATGGATGCCATCGTCAACCACATGGCCAAGGTGCGCTACATGTTCAACGGTCAGTTCACCGTCCCTATGGTCATCCGCACGACGACCGGCGGCGGCAAGCAACTCGCCGCCACCCACTCCCATGCGCCGGAGGTGATCTTCGCCCACTTCCCCGGCATGTACGTGGCTGTGCCTGGCACAGCCTACGACGCTAAAGGGATGCTCAAGGCCGCCATCCGCGATGACAACCCGGTGCTGTTTGTGGAACATTCCACCATGCTTCAGCGCCGCAGCCCTGTCCCGGTGGACGACCCGGATTTCCTCCTGCCCATTGGCAAGAGCGACATCAAGCGCACCGGCAAGGATGTCACCATTGTGACCTACCAGAAAGGTCTGGAATGGTCGACGCAGGCGGCGGAGATGCTGGCCCAGGAAGGCATCGAGGCGGAAATCATCGACCTGCGCTGGTTGCGTCCGCTGGACCTGGAGCCGGTCTTTGAGAGCGTCAAGAAGACCAACCGGGCGGTCATCGTGGAGGAATCGCTGCCGATGTTCAATGTCGGCGCGGAAGTGGCGGCCCAGTTGCAGGAGCAGGTCTTCGACTACCTGGATGCGCCGGTCAAGCGTGTCAGCGCCATGGATCAACCCCTGCCTTACGCCGCCAACATCGAGCTGATGGCCCTGCCCGACGCGCAGAAAGTCGTCAAAGCTGTGAAAGAGGTGCTCTAATGGCCGAAACCATCCAGATGCCCAAGCTGGGCTTTGACATGGCAGAAGGCACGCTGGTGCGCTGGGTGAAGAAGGTCGGCGATCCGATCAACAAGGGCGATGTCATCGCTGAGATCGAGACGGATAAAGCCACCATCGAGATCGAAACCACTGCCTCCGGCACCATTCTCAAGCACCTGGTCAACGAAGGTGACGTCGTCCCGGTCGGCGCGGATATCGCGCTGGTCGGTGAGCCGGGCGAAGCGGCGGAAGGCGCCGCCCCTGCCGCCAGGCCAGCCCCTGAAGCAGCGTCCGAACCCGCCCCGGTGGAAGCTCCCGCCGCCACGCCGGCCCAGCCCGCCGTAGCCGTGCAGGTGAAAGCAGGCGACGGTCGGCTGCCCAGCGGAGTCAAAGCCAGCCCGCTGGCCCGCCGCATCGCCAGGGACAAAGGCCTTGACCTCAGCCAGATTCCGGGCAGCGGCCCCGGCGGGCGGATCGTCCGGCGTGATGTGGAAAGCTTTACGCCCATGCAGGCTCCCCCTGCCCCGCCGAAAGCTGCTCCTGTTCCAGCTGCCCCGCCCGCCGCAGGCCCGGTCGCGCCGCCATCCTTTGGCCCGCTGCCGGCAGGGCCGGATGTTGAAGCTGTGCCGACCAGCAAGCTACGCGCCCGCATCGGGCGGCGCATGGTCGAGGCCAAGCAGCAGGTGCCACACTTCTACGTGACCACGGAGATGGATGTCGAGGCCCTGCTCAACCTGCGCCAGCAGCTTAACGCCAGCCTGGAGGAAGGCGCGGCCAAGATCAGCGTCAACGACATGATCGTCAAAGCCACCGCGCTGACGCTGCGCAAGTTCCCCAACCTCAACTCGCACTTCTACGGCGACCAGATCGTCCGCCACAAGCGCATCCACATCGGCATCGCCGTCGCCCTGGAAGATGGCCTGATCAATGTTGTCGCCCGCGACGCCGACCGGACTGCTCTGGGCACCATGGCTGCGCAGAACAAAGACATGGTTGCCCGCGCCCGCGAGGGCAAAGTCAAACCGGAAGACATCGAAGGCGCCACCTTCACCATCAGCAACCTGGGACCGTATGAAGTCGACCAGTTCATCGCCATCATCAATCCACCGGAGGCGGGCATCCTGGCCATTGGTGCGGCCAAGCAGGTGCCGGTCGTGCGCCCTGATGGGACGATTGGCGTCGGCTGGCGCATGAAGGTCACCATCAGCGTCGACCATCGCATCAGCGACGGCGCGGAGGCGGCCCGCTTCCTGCAGGAGATGAAGAAGCTGATCGAGAATCCGATGAGCCTGCTGATCTAAGGTGCTAACGCGGTTCGTGCGTGCGCCGGGGAAATCCCCTTCCCCGGCGCTTTTCTTTCCCTTTTCAATCCGAATTGTCCCGCCAATTGCTTGACAGGCCCCGCACACGTGGCTATCATGTTTTCAACTGTATAGTTCAGCGACTGTGAACCGGAAGAGTAAGCGCCACGCTCCTCCCAGAGAGCCAGGCTCCATGGGCTGCAAGGGCCGGCGTGCGAGCGAGCGCCGAATGGGCCGGGGAGTCGCGCGGGGGAGAATCCCGCGCCGGGTTAGCCGCCGTTATACGGCCAAGAGTGGGGGTCAATCGGGCGATTGATCCCAAGCGAGGTGGCACCGCGGGTTCGTCAGGCAGGCCCGTCCTCTTTACGGAGGACGGGCTTTTTGTTTCCGGTCACGCGTTGCACGGGGCCGGGCCACTGTCTGTACGGCACTCGTCCTCGTCATGGGTCGCCATGCCGGGCGAGTGCCGCTACTGCGCAAACGCTCTCCGGCGCGGCCCACACGCCTAGCGCGTTTTTCGCCACACCGCTTCTGGACCGGAGGAGGAACCTCATGCCTGACAAGAAGCACGTCAAATACGTCCTGACCGAAGACCAGCTCCCGCGGGCATGGTACAACATCGTCCCCGACCTGCCTGTACCGCCCGCCCCCGTCCTGCACCCCGCCACTCGCCAGCCGGTCGGTCCGGATGACCTGGCCCCGCTCTTCCCGATGGCGCTGATCCTGCAGGAAGTCAGCACCGAGCGTTACATCGAAATCCCGGAGCCGGTGCGGGACATCTACCGCCAGTGGCGGCCCTCGCCGCTGTTCCGCGCCCGGCGGCTGGAAAAGGCGCTGGATACCCCCGCTCGCATCTACTACAAGTATGAAGGCGCCAGTCCGGTCGGCAGCCACAAACCCAACACGGCCATCGCCCAGGCTTTCTACAACCGCCAGGAAGGCATCCGCAAGATTGCCACCGAAACCGGCGCGGGCCAGTGGGGATCGTCACTGGCGATGGCCGGGGCCATGTTCGGGATCGAGGTCGAGGTCTTCATGGTCAAGGTCAGCTACCATCAGAAGCCTTACCGCCGCAGCCTGATGGAGACCTTCGGCGCGAAGGTCCACGCTAGCCCCACGAACCTGACCGACGCCGGGCGTAAGATCCTGGCGGAAGACCCCGACAGCCCCGGCAGCCTGGGCATTGCCATCAGCGAGGCGGTGGAAGTCGCCGCCAAGAACCCCGACACCAAGTACAGCCTGGGCAGCGTGCTCAACCATGTGCTGCTACACCAGACGGTCGTCGGCGAGGAAGCCCTCCTACAGATGGCCCTGGCTGACGATTACCCGGACATCGTAATCGGCTGTGCAGGTGGTGGCAGCAATATGGCCGGGCTGCTCTTCCCGTTCATCCGGGAGCATTTGACCAACGGACGCCGGGCGCGCTTCCTGGCCGTGGAGCCGATGGCCTGCCCCAGCATGACCAAGGGCGTCTACGCCTATGACTTCGGCGACACCGTGCAGATGACGCCGCTGGTCAAGATGTACACGCTCGGCCATGGCTTTGTCCCGGCGGGTATCCACGCTGGCGGCCTGCGCTACCATGGCATGGCCCCGCTGGTCAGCCTGCTACACGAACAGGGCATCATCGAAGCCGTCGCCTACCACCAGAACCCGGTCTTTGAGGCCGCGGTGACCTTCACCCGCGCCGAGGGCATCACGCCCGCCCCGGAAAGCGCCCATGCCGTCCGCGCCGCCATCGACCAGGCGCTGGAAGCCAAGGCCGAAGGCAAGGAGCGCGTGATCCTCTTCAACCTGAGCGGGCACGGCTTCTTCGATATGGCCTCCTACCAGGCCTACCTCAATGGCGAACTGGAAGACTACGAGTACCCGATTGAGGAAGTCCAGCGGGCGCAGGCCAGCCTGCCGCAAATCCCGGTAGTGACCATCGGCTGAGAGCTACCCAGCCGACGCTTCTCCCTCCTACCGCAGGCCCTGCCATTCCCGGCGGGGCCTGCACCATGATCCGCGCCGAATGGCGAATCAAAACGGCCCGCCAGGCCGCTTGCGGCGTAGCGGGCCGCCTGATGGATGGGATCAGCTGGCGCGAGCCTGCGCCTCCAGAACGGCGGAAGCCAGCGGGACGGTCAGGTGGAAGGTGGAACCCTGGCCCGGCTGGCTTTCCACCCAGATCCGTCCACCGTGCTGCTCCACAATACCGCGCACAATGACCAGCCCCAGCCCCGTGCCCGGCTGTTCCATAGCCTGCGGGTTGGTGGTGCGGAAGTACGGCGTGAAGAGGCGGGCCTGATCTTCCTGGCTGATGCCGATGCCGTTATCCCTGACATAAATGTGCAGCACTTCCGGCGCGCCGGTGGAATCCCAGTGATTGCGGGATGGCGTCGCGTGGATCACGATCTCGCCACCGGCGGGCGTGTACTTATTGGCGTTGGTGATCAGGTTGGTCAGCACCTGGATCATGCGATTCTGGTCGGCCCAGATCAATGGCAGTGCGTTGGCCAGTTCCAGGCGGACGGTCTGCTGCTTGCCATCAATCTGATTCTGCAGAGGCCGCAGCGTTTCCAGCACAACTTCCCGGAAATCGATGGCTGCTTTGTCCATCGACATCCGGTTGGTCTGTAGCTTGGTCACATCATTGAGGTCGCTGACCAGCGTGTTCATGCGCTCAATATTGGAGCGGATCGTGCTCAGGAAGCGCTTCTGCTGGTCGTTAAGCGGCCCGACTACCCCGCCCAGCAACAGGTCAGCGAAGCCCTGGATGCTGGTCATGGGCGTCTTCAGTTCGTGAGCCACAAAGCCCACGAACTCGCTGCGGGCTTCGTTGGCCTGCTCAAGCTGCGAGAGCAGGATGGCGTTGGCCAGGGCCGGGCTGGCGTGTTCGGCCAGGCGGGAAATGAAGTCCAGGTGCAACAGACTGAAGGCGTTTTCCTCCACGCTCTCCAGCAGGATCAGGCCGCTCACCTGCCCCTCGCTGAACAGCGGCACGACCATCTGGCAGCGTGCGCCCGGCAGAATCGCCGTTCCCTCAGCGTCCAGCAGCACATCCGAAACCACCTCCGGCTGGCCGGTGCGGGCCACCCGTTCCAGGCAGCCCCGCTCCAGCGGCCACAGACGATCTCCGGCAAAAGTCTCCGGCGGGTAGCCCTGGTGCACCATCACCCGCAGGCCATACGGCTCAGTCACCAGCATGCCCAGCGCGCCAGCGGTGGCGGCGCTTTCCCGCATCGCCCATTCCAGGGTGATGCTCATGACGCGCTCCAGCTTAAGCGTTTCGTTCAACTCGCGGTCAATCCGCTGCATGGTGTCCAGTTCGTCCACGCGGGCCGCCAGCTGTTCGTCAGTCATCTGGAACAGGCGGGCGTTCTCGATGGCGATCGAAGCCTGCCCGGCGAACGCTACCAGTAACCGCCGATCGTCTTCCACAAACACGCCACCATCCCGCTTGTTGATCACTTCCAGCACGCCGATCACGCCGCTATTGCCGATCAGCGGTGCGGCCAGCACGGTTGAGGTGCGGAAATCCAGGTTGCGATCCACGCCGGAAAACCAGCGCGGGTCGCGGGTGGCATCATTGACGATAATCGGCTCGCCGCGGTCAGCGACCGTGCCCACCAACCCCGTCCCCGGCGGCAGGCGCGTCCCCACCAGCGACTGCGCCTGGCTGCCAATTACCACCTTGAACTCCAATTCCTGGGTGTCGGGGACGACCATCAGCAGAGAGCCAGCTTCCGCCTCTAGAATCTCCACCGCGCTCTCGGTGATCAACTCCAGCAGGCGCTCGCTATCATGAAACACGGTTGCCAGTTCGCGGCTGATCTCATTAAGCGCTGTCAACTGCCGGGCGCGCGTCTCTGTCTCCCGGAACAGACGCGCCTTGTCGATAGCGACTGCAGCCTGATCGGCTACCTGCCACAGGACACGCAGTTGCTCATCGCTGTAGGTCAGGCCGGAGCTGCGACTGCCCACACTCATCACCCCCAGCGGCCCTTCCGGCCCGCTGAGTGGCACGCCGATCCACGCCTTCAGATCGGCGCTATCGTATGGCGCACTGTGACCGCGCCGCTGCAATTCTGCCCCGTAATCCTCCAGGCGAACCGGTTGCCCGCCGCGCACAATCTCGCTGAGCAGATCGCGTCCCATCCGCCAGCGAATGCCTTCGACCTCCGTCCGGCGCTGGCCCTCTTCCACGACGATCGCATAGTACAGCTCGTCGGTATTGGGATCGCGCAGGGCAATGGCAAAATGCGGTGCCCTGACCAGCAGGTTGATCTGGTTGTAGAGCTGCCACAACAGCTCATCAAAGTCCGTCGCATAGTTGGCCGCCTGAGCCACCTGCCCCAGCACATTCATCTCCCGCATACGCTGTTCCAGGCTGGCCACCGCCTGAACGCGCTCCACAGCCAGCGCAGCCTGATCGGCCAGCGACTGCAGGAAGGCCAGATCGTCAAAGGTGTAGCGCTCCCCACTCCGGCGCGGCCCCACCGCCAGCAGACCGCTCAGGCGCTCACGTCCCCGCAACGCAATCAGCACCGGCGCGCCAAGCACGGCCAGCCGCGAGCGCTCACTGACCGCCTCCGCTGGCAGGCCATCATCGGCGTCCAGGTACAGGGCGTCCTGTCGAGCCGCCAGAAAACGCAGCAGCGGGCTGCTCAGGGCAAAGCGAATATCGGTTTCCGGAGAAGGTTCCCCATAGGCCACCAGCTGGGCCAGCGAATCATGAGGGAAAAACAGAAAACTGTGGGTGGGCGCCAGCGTGGAATCAATCTGGGCGCGGATAGCCGCGACAATTTCGCCCAGCGACGTCGCATGCGTCAGGTCCCGGCCCAGCTGCTCCACGCGCTCCCGGTAGCGGCGCCGGGTGCGGTAGTAAGCCTGTTCCACCTGTCTCTCCAGCGCGTTCCGCAACGGGCCGAACGCCACCGCAGCGAGAAAGAGCGTCACGGCAACGACCAGCGGATTATTGACCTGCACAACGGAGCCAGTCAGCAGGGTCACGCCGGTCACCAGCAGGCCGTAGCCCAGCGTGATCAGCAGCGCCAGCGTGCCATAGACGATGCTCTGGCTGATCAGGCGGTCGCCGCGCGCGGAAACATCCGTCGCCAGGGCATAGAGCATCGCCGCTGGCGGCAGCAGCAGGAACGGCGTCACCAGCGCGACATGAAAGCCCAGGCTTTGCCCGAAGAAGGTCAGCCGCAGTCCGACGCTGAGCGCCCATACCAGGGCCGGAACCAGGGCCAGCAACAGGCTGAGTAAAGCCAGCGCGCTCTGGCTGCGCAGCGCCGGGGAGATGGCCCGCCGCATCCGCCACCATTGCGTCCCCGCCAGGCCGATCACGCCAACCGCCGCCCAGCCAGCGCCAGCCGCCAGCCGCCTGCCCGGATCGCCCTCCGGTAAAGCGAACAGGATCAGTGCCACGACCAGAGTCGTCAGCGCCGGGATGATCTGCACCGCTGGACGGCGGCGCAGAACTGGCAGCCGGGCCGGAAAATTCAGCGCCACAACCAGCAACACCCCGCCCAGCAGGGCCAGTGCCAGCGGCGTGACCTGCGGGCTAAGCTGGCGCGTCGTCTGCAGGTCAAAGACCCCGGCGGCAACCACCGCCAGCACCATCAGCAGGAACGCCACCGGGCGAGCCGCCTCGCGATTCCACCCCCGCGCCACCACTACAGCAGCCGTGACCAGGGCCGTCAGCCCCACCAGCCAGCTTAACCCGAACTGGACGATAAAATCGACCATCGGATAAGTCGTCAGCGTCACGGACGCCGTGCACCGGAGAACGCTGGCGTCAGCGGTGCAGCCCGCCGGGATTGGCTCGTCCGTGGCAATCGGTCGCTCGAAAACTACCGGGATGGGGTCTCCAGGCCGGTGACCGGCCAGCGCCGCGCTCAGACAGTCATGAATGCTGCGGTCACCCGGTAGCAGAGCCTGATCCGCTACGGCGGTGACCCGGTCGCCGATGCGCAGACCAGCCGCCTCCGCCGGTGTGGGCGTCTGAGCCAGCGAATAGGCTGGCGTGACCGTCCCATCCGGAGCCAGCAACATGCCCGGATAGGGGCTACGCTGCCAGTTCACCGCCAGCACAGCGTAGGCGATCAACAGCGCCGCCGCCCCAGCCAGCGCCGCCAGCGCCAGCGCACGACCGGCGGTGAATCCGACCCGTCGTCCTGTGACCGCTGCCGTTGTCTGCATCAGTGTGGACAAGCTCCGTCAACCCTCATCTGTGCGCGCCGTAACCCCCGATGACAGGCTACGGGTCAATCCGGCCTCATTTTAGCACAGCCCCGCCGCGACCGGCTATCGGGCCGCTGATAGTCCTACCCCCAGATCCGAATGCACTCGCAGCGGCGCTACCTGCGGGTTCCAAGCAGCCCTGAAACCCGCTATAATAGGTATGGATTGATTGCCAGGCTCTCACCTGCAGGAAAGCACTGCCCCGGTGACCGGGAAAACGCTCCGGTTATGGTTGTCTTCGTTGCGTGGTTCAGACCCGAATAGCGGGGCTGCGGGTAGCCGCTTTTTTATTTGGCCATGTACAGGGGTGCAACTGCTATGCCCAGCCGCAAAATCCGCGTGCTGATCGCCAAGCCGGGCCTGGACGGCCACGATCGCGGGGCCAAGGTCATTGCCCGCGCCCTGCGTGACGCCGGGATGGAGGTCATCTATACCGGCCTGCGCCAGACGCCGGAAATGATCGTCGAGGCTGCCCTGCAGGAAGATGTGGATGTTGTCGGCCTGAGCATCCTCAGCGGCGCGCACATGGTGCTGGTGCCGCGCATCCTGGAATTGCTGCGCGCTGCCGGTCTGGAAGATGTGAAGGTCATTGTGGGCGGGATCATCCCGGAAGAAGATAGTGCGGCGTTGCGGGCCGCTGGCGTCGCCGAAATCTATGGCCCCGGCGCGAGTATGGCCACTATCGTCGCCGACATCGAGCGTTTCGTGCAGGCCCCTGCGGAGCGGCCATGACCACCCTGGTCTCTCAGCTTCTGGCGGGTGACCGGCGGGCGCTGGCCCGGCTTCTCTCCGCCATCGAGGACGAAACTCCGCAGGCGCAGGAGGCGCTGGCTGCGCTGTATCCCCATACGGGGCGGGCGGCGCTGATCGGTGTAACCGGCGCACCGGGCACCGGCAAAAGCTCGCTGGTCAGCGCCCTGGCGCGGTTCTACCGCGCCCGCGGCCAGACAGTCGGCATCATCGCCGTCGATCCCACCAGTCCCTTTTCCGGCGGCGCCATCCTGGGCGACCGCATCCGCATGGTTGATCTGGCCGGGGACCCCGGCATCTTCATCCGCAGCATGGCTACCCGCGGCAGTCTGGGTGGGCTGGCCCGCGCCACGGCGGATGCCATCCGCGCGCTGGACGCCGCTGGCTATGACATCATCCTCATTGAGACAGTCGGCGCTGGCCAGAGCGAAGTTGACATCGCCTACGAAGCGCAGACTACGCTGGTCGTGGAGGCGCCCGGACTGGGGGACGACGTTCAGGCGATCAAAGCTGGCATCCTGGAGATCGCCGATATCCTCGTCGTCAACAAGTCCGATCGCCCCGACGCCCTGAACACCGTCCGCACCCTGCAGGCGATGCTCGACCTGGGAGCGGAGCGCCCGCCCCGGCGCTGGCATCATGGCCAGCTGTTGCCTGCGGCTGCGCGGCCAGCCGAGGCCAGGCCAGATGGCTGGCAGACTCCGATCATTCAGACGATTGCGACGGACGGCACCGGCGTGGCCGAACTGGCCGCCGCTATTGACCGGCACCGCGACTACCTGCAACGCAGCGGCCAGCTCGCTGACCGGGAACGCACCCGGCTGGAAGCAGAACTAGCCCACCGCCTGCGCGATGCTTTACTGGACAGGCTGTTGCAGCAGATCGATCCCGGCGGCCTGCAGGCCCTGATTGCCCGCCTGGTCAGGCGTGAACTGGACCCGGCCAGTGCCGTTGACTATTTGCTCAGTAACCGATGACACCTTCTCACAGGGTAGAGGAGTAACGAATCCGATGATTGGCAGGGCGCAAAAAGTCCCCGGAACCAAGTTCTACCGTAAGTATCAACCGCGTCACGAAAGCAACCTCTACGGCGAGATCAAGCTATTCTGTGGCTCGGCCAGCCAGGAGCTGGGCCGCGAAATCTGCGAATACCTCAGCCTGGAGCCGGGCAATTATACCCGCACCATGTTCTCCAACGAGAACATCTTCGTCAAGCTGGAGGAAAGCGTCCGCGGCCAGGATGTTTACCTGGTGCAGTCGATGAGCACGCCGGTCAGCGACAACATTATGGAAATGTTGATCATGATCGACACGTTCAAGCGCGACTCGGCTGGCCGGATCACGGTGGTGATCCCCTACCTGACCTACGCGCGTTCCGACAAGAAAGATCAGCCGCGCGTTCCGATCACCGCCCGCCTGATCGCTGACCTGATCGAAACCGCCGGGGCAGACCGCTATATCACCATCGATCTGCACTCCGGCCAGATTCAGGGCTTCTTCAAAATTCCCGGCGACGTGCTCACGGCGTTCTTCCTGCTCAGCGACTACCTGCTCGACCGCCGCATCCCCAATGTCGCCGTCAGCACGACCGACCTGGGCTTTGCCAAGCGCGCCCGCGATTACGCCAACCGTCTCAACTGCCCGCTGGCCTTCGTAGAAAAGCGTCGTTCCGACAACAAAGAAAAGCCCCAGCTTTTGGCGCTGATCGGCGATGTGAGCGACCGCAATGTCGTCCTGGTTGACGACGAAGTCAATACCGGCAGTAGCGTGGTCAATGCGGTGGAAGTCCTGCGTAAGAACGGCGCCAAGGACATCTACCTGGCCTTCACCCATGCCATCCTCAGCGGCCCGGCCGTGGAACGCCTGCGTCAGCTGGAACTGAAGGAGATCATCACCACCAACACGGTGTATATCCCGGAAGAAAAGCGGCTGCCCAATATGACTGTGCTCTCGGTCGCGCCACTGCTGGCGGAGGTGATCATCCGCGCCCATGAAGGCCGCAGCGTCGGCGCACTGTTCGACGAATAGCCGCCACCGCCGAGCGCCACGCCTTACAAGGCAATAGCCGGGCTTCAGCTAACCCTGATCGCCGCAGTAGAGACCCATCCATTGGGATCACTTGCCTTCCCACCGGGCAGGCGGGCCGGCTCAATTCGCCCGGCAGCCGCCAGGGCGTCCAGCGCGCGCTCCAGCTCACGGGTGGTCGGCTCGAAAATGTGGAAGATCTGGGCAATCTGGCGGGTCGTGGTCGCAATCACAGCATCGACATACGCGCCAACAAGCAGCCGCCACGCCTCCGCGCTCCCGATCTGGCGGGCCTGCAACGGCAGTTCAGGGTAACGGCGCATCGGGATGTCGTAGATGAAGCTATAGCGCCACGCGCCTTCTTCCGCTACGCCAACCG
>JAIOAT010000073.1 GCA_019873685.1 Chloroflexota bacterium | reverse complement strand
GCCCGTATCGCCCGGCTGATCGAGAGCCTGAACGAAGATGAGATGGTTGAACTGGAAACCCTGCTGCTGACCCGTCGGGATCAGGATGTCTCCTGAGTCTGTTGAGAGACCAGTATGAATGACACCCTACGCTTCTTGACAACTGCGGTGATCTGGTTAGCCTATGCGGGGACGGTCATCGCCGCGATCATCACTGGCTCACGCCTGGAAGACTGGGTGATCGGGCTGGTCATTGTCGTATTCGGGGTGCTGGCCGCTTATGCCACGCGGTCGATCTGGCGTGCCGCCCAGCCGCCGGAGACAGTCTTGGCCCGGCAGGGGAGCAAGGCCAAGCGCGACGTATCCGACCGGATCGGGCGGCTGATTGAAGCGCTTGACGAAGACGAGATCATCGAGTTAGAAACGCTGCTGGCGGTTCGCCAGGATGAACAGCGTTGAGCGGAGCCAGGGCAGGAGGTAGTCCATGCGCGATGTGTTGCGCACGGTGGCGACAGCCGTGATCTGGGTGGTCTTCACTATCTTCATGATTGCCTTGTTCAGCATGGCCAGCGAGACGTTCATCACGCTTTACTACTTCGTGGCCATGGCGACAACGGGCGCGCTGGCTATGCTGGCTTTTATGCTGACGGCTCGCGTCTGGCGGCGGGAGGAACCGGAGGCGCGGCTGCCGGTAGCTACCAAGACCAAACGGCGCGACCTGGCCGTCCGCCTGGAGCGACTGGCCGAGGAGCTGGATGAGGACGACCTGATCGAGCTGGAGACGCTGATCAGGATGCGCGAACAGGAGCGTTTCGGCTAGCAGGGCATCGTTGCGGCAGGCGATGACCGCCATTCCAACTGGCGGCAGGGGGCTATGAGCGATCAGCGTACATTCTGGACAGCCATCGTGACCATGGTGATCTGGGTCGCGATGACGGTGATCTCGATCATCTTTATGACGCTTCACGACGTCACCGCGCTTGGCGCAGCGGCGTTTGTGATTATCCTGGCCGGGGTGGCCATCGGCGGGACGATCGCACTCTGGACGGGCGAGGTTGAGTCCACGCGGCAGCCCGGCGCTGTGCGCGATCCCCGCAAGACCAAGCGCGGCGATCCGGAGCGCATCGCCCGTTTGATCGAACAACTGGACGGCGACCAGATGGTAGAACTGGAAAGCCTGCTGATGGCCCGACGGGGTGATGCGCTGGACGACCGCTAGTCCGGCCAGGGACGCCCTCCGCGCGGCTGACCATGATCTGAGCCTGTGAACCCGAATCTTCAGAGAGGCGACATGAGCAAGACACTGCTTGAACAGGAGATCCACGAGCAACCGGAGGCGTTGGCCCGCCTGCTGGCCGCTGAAAGCGATCACATTGCCCGTCTCGCTGGTGTCATCCGGCAGGCCCAGCCGCCGTTTGTGCTGATCGTGGCCCGCGGATCGTCGGATAACGCGGCAGTTTACGGCAAATATGCGCTGGGAATCTTCGCCGGGCTGCCGGTGGCGCTGGCTGCGCCGTCGATCACGACCTACTATGGTCGGATGCCCCGCGTCCGCGGCGCGCTGGTGATCGGTGTATCGCAGAGCGGGCAGGGTGAAGACGTGCGCACGGTGGTCGAGCAGGCGCGGGCGCAGGGCGCCCTGACGCTGGCGGTCACCAACGATCCCGAATCGCCGCTGGCCAGAACCGCCGAACATTGCATCGGCCTGCATGTCGGCCCGGAAAAGAGCGTGGCGGCAACCAAGACGTACACGGCCCAGCTGGCGGTCATGGCGATGCTGGCCGCCCATATCGCCGATGACGCCGGGCTGAAGCATGACCTTGCCGGGTTGCCAGCGTGGGTCAGCCAGACGCTCCAGCTGGCGCAGGACGCCCCGGCGCGCGCGGAGCGTTACCGTTACATGACGCGGTGTGTTACCCTGGGGCGCGGCTTCAACTACGCGACCGCCTTCGAACTGGCCCTCAAGATCAAGGAACTGACCTACACCGGCACCACGCCCTATAGCCCGGCGGACTTCCGGCATGGCCCGATGGCGCAGGTGGACGAAGGCTTCCCGGCGCTGGCGATCGCCCCGGATGGCGCAGTGCTGGGCGACGTAATGGATTTGATGCGCGAGTTGCGGGAGCGCCAGGCCGAACTGATCGTGATCTCCAACCGGGAGGAAGCGCTGGCCCTGGCGCAGACCCCGCTGCCGATTCCGGCTATCCCGGAGTGGCTCTCCCCCATCGTGGCGACGATTCCGGGGCAGTTGCTGGCCTTTGGCCTCAGCCGGGCCAAAGGTTACGATGTCGACCATCCGCGCCTGTTACGCAAGGTAACCAGCACACGCTGAATGCCGATCCTGACGATAGCGCCCCGCTTTCATGGCGGGGCGTTTTGATCTGGCAGCTTTATAGTTCGCGCACGATGGCCGCGACCTTGCGGGCAATGGCCCGGATTTCCTCCAGCGGGCGGCGGCCATCGCCAGCCAGCCCATCGCCGGCCAGACCGCAGGCTGTTGCCCCGGCGCGCAGAAAATCGGCGATGTTGCCGACGTGCATGTAGCCGTTGCAGGTGAAGTCCAGGTGGTTGAGCGGCCCGCGCATGGCTTTGAAGTAATTGATGCCCAGCGCCCCGGCGGGGAAGAACTTGATCAACTTGCAGCCGTGGTTGGCCGCGTTGACGGCCTCAGTGGGGGTTGCCACGCCGGGGGCGATGAGCAGGCCGGCGGCATGGGCGGTGGAGACGACGGCAGGATCAAAGGCGGGCGAGACCAGGAATTGTGCGCCCAGTTCCAGCGCCTGGCCGACCTGCGCCGGTTGCAGGATGGTGCCCATCCCGGCCATCAGGTCCGCGCCGAAAGCTTGCCGCACAGCTGGCAGCGCTTCCCGCCAGTCTGGCGAGTTCGTCGTCAGTTCGACGATGTCGAGGCCGTTTTCCAGCAGGACTTCGCAGACGGCGATGGCTTTGGCGGGCGGGAAGTCGCCGCGCAGTACGACGATGATACGGGTCTGGCGGATGCGGGCCAGGGCGGATGCGGCATCCATCACGGTGTGCCTCCTTTGGTGGCAGGTGCAGCAAGAGCACGGCTATCCGGCAGCGCCATTATTGGCTACCAGGCGGTGTAGCGCCTGCACGGCGCGCCGGGCATCTTTGGAGTCGACGGCCAGGGAGATGTTGGCGTCAGACGATCCCTGGGCGATCACAATCACGTTGATCTGCTCTTCGGCCAGCACGCCAAAGATGCGTGCCGCCACGCCGGGCGTCTCCCGCATCCCGGCACCGACGATCGTGATCACCTCGATGTTCTCCTGCGCCCAGACACGGTCGACGTCCTGGCGACTGATCTCGGCGGCCAGTTCAGCTTTGATGGCGGCTACCGCCCGCGCTGAGTCGCTGTCGCGCACGATGAAGCAGAAACTCTGCTCGGAAGACGACTGCGAGATGACCAGCAGGTTGACATCTTCCCGCGCTACCGCGCTGAAGGTGCGCCCGGCGATGCCCGGCACGCCAATCATACCGCGCCCGGCGACGGTAATCAGGTGAACGTCGGGGATGATGGTGATCGCCTTGGCAATGAACGGGGTGATCTCCGGCTCAGGGCGGATCAGCGTCCCCGGATGGGTCGGGTTGAACGTATTGCGCACGCGGATGGGCATGCCACGATCCATGACCGGGAGAATTGTCTTGGGGTGAAGTACCTTGGCGCCAAAGAAGGCCAGTTCGCCAACCTCCCGGTAGGAGAGAATCGGGATCACATGGGCGCTGGGCACCAGACGCGGGTCAGCAGTCATCACCCCGTCGACATCCGTCCAGATCCAGAGTTCGTCCGCGTCGATACAGGCGGCCAGGATGCCGCCGCTGTAATCGCTGCCGCCGCGCCCCAGGGTCGTGGTGATGCCCGTTTCAGTTGCACCGATGTAGCCGGTGACGATCGGCAGCACGCCAGCTTTGAGCAGGGGGACGAGGTGTTGCTGAACACGCGCACGCGTCTTGTCCATCAGCGGTGTGGCGTTCTGGAAGGCGGCGGTGGTCACGATCAGGCGGGTAGCATCGATGGGGAGCGCCGCCGCGCCGCGATCCTGCAGGTGGGCGGCCAGCAGCCGGGCGCTGAGTCGTTCCCCGATGGAGACGATCGCGTCCAGCCCGCGGTTGGTCAGTTCGCCCAGGATGGCCACGCTGCGGCACAAATCCTGGAATTCGTCGATCAGGCGGTGTAGCTCCACCAGCAGGGCTTCCTGAGCCTCCGGTGTGCGGACCAGTTCGCGGGCGGCTTCGTGATGGCGATCGCGCAGGTCGGCGGTGGTCTTCAGGTAGACGGCAGTGCGACCTTCAGCGGCGGCGCGGGCGGAATCCAGCAGCTGGTTGGTGACGCCGGACATCGCCGAGACTACCGTGAGTATCTGATGCCCCTGTTCCACCGCGTCGAGGATGATCTGGGCTACAGAGGCGATGATCGCCGCATTGCCCATCGATGTGCCGCCAAATTTGAAGGTCAGGGTCGCCATGCCGGGTGCTCCTTGTTGTGTTCTTTTGCTGCCAGCCCGGCGGGGATCAAAAACGCCCTCGCTGTGACGAGAGCGCGTGGGGCACGGGGTGTGCTGCCAGGGCCGCTCTCATCTGCCAGATCAGAGTCTGTCGGAATTGGCACCTTCTTCGCGCTGGCCGAACCGGGGCCAGGGCGAAGGGTTGCCGCGGTTTCGCAGGGCCGATCCCTCCACCGCTCTGGATAAGAGTGTGCTGGATGCTATACCATTGGTAAACTGGCGGGGAATGGTAGCATGGCGACCGGGGGCTGTCAAGCAGCGTGGCAGGCGGCGACCGGGGTTGGCCTGCCCCTGCACATGGTCGGCTGCAGGCACAGGGCAAAGGTGGAGATCATGCGCATTCTGGTTGCTCCCAACGCGTTCAAGGGCGCGCTATCCGCGCCGGAAGCTGCCGCGTGCATCGCACGCGGGCTGGCGTGTTCCGGCCTGGATTGCGAGGTCGAGGTGATGCCCATCGCTGACGGCGGCGACGACACGATGGAGGTGCTGGCCGGGCAGGGCGGGACGATTCACCCGGTCATGGTGGACGATCCGCTGGGGAGACCGGTGCAGGCGGCCTGGGGGATGCTGGCCGATGGCGAGACCGCGGTGGTGGAGATGGCCCGCGCCTCCGGCCTCAAGTTGCTTCGCCCGGAGGAGCGCGATCCGTTGCGGGCTTCCACCTATGGCACCGGCCAGTTGATCGCCGCGGCCATTGCCGGTGGGGCGCGGCGGATCATCGTTGGCGTGGGCGGCAGCGCTACCGTTGACGGCGGCGCGGGCTGCATGCAGGCGCTGGGCGTCCGCCTGCTGGATGCCGACGGCCATGAGGTGCCGCGCGGCGGCGGAGCGCTGAGCCGTGTGGCCCGTATTGACACGACCAGCCTGCTGGCGCCGCTGCGCGAGCAGCGTGTGCAGGTGATGGTCGCCTGTGATGTGGATAACCCGACCCTGGGACCGTCCGGCGCGGCGGCCATCTTTGGGCCGCAAAAGGGGGCGACGCCGGAGCAGGTGGCCGTGCTGGAAGCGGCGCTGAGCCATTTCTTCACGCTGGTGGCGGAGCAGGTCGGCGTCGACGTGCGGGCGCTGCGGGGCGGCGGAGCAGCAGGAGCGCTTTCTGCCGGGCTGTCCGCTTTTCTGGGCGCGGAGTTGCGCCGGGGCATTGACCTGGTGCTCGAGGCGCTACATTTTGAGGAACGGCTGGCCAGGATTGATCTGGTCATCACCGGCGAGGGGCGCATGGACTCGCAGACGTTGGGCGGCAAAGGGCCGTTCGGCGTTGCGATGGCCGCCGCGGCGTGCGGCATCCCTACCGTGGCCCTGGTGGGCGGCCTGGGCGACGGCGAGGATGCCCTGCTGGAGGCCGGGCTGGCGGCGATCGTGCCGATCGCGCCGGGGCCGATCGCGCTGGAGGAGGCGCTGGCCGCGGCAGGCCCGCTGCTGGAGCGGGCGGCCATCCGCGTTGGGCGGTTGATCGCGCTGGGCCGGGCTTTGCCCGGTCGGAGGTCTGGGCCATGAGGAGCTTGATCTCCCTATCGCGGCGGCGGGCAATCCTGCGCCGGAGCATCCGGGTATTGCAGGGCGTTTTCGCCCGCGCTGAGGTGCACGGGGTGGAGAACATCCCCCCGCATGGCCCGCTGCTGATTCTGTTCAACCACCTCTCGACGCTTGACGGGCCGCTGGTGATGGCGAACATGCCGGGCGAGATTGAACTGGTCGGGCCGGGCGACTTCCCCATGACCGCGGCGGGGCAACTGGTGATCCGCGCTTACGGGATCACGTTGATCAACCGGGGTCGCGCCGACCGGGCCAGCCTGCGGGCGGTGGTCGATCACCTGCGGGCCGGGCGTATGGTGGCCATGGCCCCTGATGGCGGGACGTGGGAGAAGGGGATCACGGATGTCAAGGAGGGCGCAGCGTACCTCTCCCAGCTCACCCAGACGCCGATGTTGCCGGTGGGCCTGGGCGGGCTGTACCGCGTGCCGGTGCCTGGTCTCATGGCCTTACTGAGCCGCCCGCGGATCACGATCACCTTCGGCGAGATCATGCCGCCGGTGCCGCCCAGCGCCGACCGTCGCCGCCGCGAAGCTGACCTGCGGGCTGCCTCGCTGGCCATCATGCGGCGCATCTACGATCTGCTGCCGCCGGAAGATCGCGCCCGCTATGACGCCTGGGGGCGAGCCATCTACGACCTGCGCCTGGATTTCGCCGCTGAAAATGGGACGCCGATCGTGTACAATGGCCCGCCGCTGCCCGACCTGAGTGCACTGGGCGAGTTTCTGGCCAAGCCGAACCTCTTCCGTCCGATGTGGCAGAATGCCCGCCTGGTGGTTGACCCCTTCCGGGAGGGCCGTTTCTTCCCGGCGATGGAGGTGCGGCTGGCCGCCCGCGATCTGGTCAGGACGCTGACGGCTGGAGCCTTTGATGTTTACCTGCAATACCGGCTGGGGAACGCGCGGGCGGGGGCGGCGCTGGCGGCCCTGCAGGCCCTGCGGGATGAAATCTGTGAATGGGCGCTGCAGCGCGGGGCGCGGCTGCGTCTGACGCCGGTGATCCGCCTGCCCGAAGAATGTGATGTGCAGCCTGACCTGCATCCTTCCGGCGTTGAGGGTGTTGTAGAGGGGTAGATGGATTGGTGCAGAGGAGAGGAAACCCCGTTAGGCCTGGCTGCATCTAAAACCTTGCCGCCGTGAGGGAGCGTGATTCGGCGGGTCAGGCTGTCGGGGGATAGCCTGCCAGCAGGAGGGAGAACGGATTTTGGCGGATTCACCACTGGTTACGTCGATCTTCGACTACAGGACGGAACTCATTGATCTTGGCACGCTGGGCAAAGTGCGCGTCCGGCTGCCGATGGTCAATCCATTGCGCTTGCGTCGCCGTATCCTGCATGGCCTGGCGCATACGTTTCATGACCTGATGACCCGCACGGAGGTCTACGGGCAGGAGAACATCCCGTCGCGTGGCCCGGTGCTGATTCTGCCCAATCACCTCTCCAACCTGGACGGCATGCTGGTGCTGGCCTATTACCCGCGCCAGATCGAGATGGTTGGCCCCGGCGACTTCAAGATGATCACGCTGAAGGATTGGCTGCTGCGCGCCTACGGCGTGACACCGATCAACCGCGGGCGAGCGGATGCAGCTAGCCTGCGCAATCTGGTCAACCACCTGCGTTCCGGACGCGACCTGCTGATGTTCCCCGATGGCGGGATGTGGGAGAAGCGGCGCTTTGTGGCCAAAGAAGGGGCCGCCTACCTCTCCCAGCTCACCGGAGCGCCGATCCTGCCCGTTGGCCTCAGCGGGACATACCTCAAAACAATCGACGCCTTCACCGGGCGCATGCCGCGGCTGACGCTCCGCTTTGGCCAGTTGATGCCCCCCGTGCCGCCCAGCCGGGATCGCCGCACCCGCAACAGTGACCTGGATGCTGCTTCTGCCGAGATCATGGCCCGCATCTGGGACCTGCTGGAGCCGGAGGAGCAGGCGCGTTACCGGCGCTGGGAACGCGAGGTCTACCGCCTGCAAATCGACTTCCGTCGTGCTGCCACCGATGAGCTGCTGCCCTATGCCGGCCCGGCGCTGCCGGATATGAGCGCGCTGGCGGAGTTCATGGCCAAACCCAACCTCTTCCGTCCGATGTGGGAGAATGCCCGGCTGAACATTGATCCGTTCCGGCAGGCGCGTTTCTTTGGCCCACTGGAATTGCGTTTTGCCGCCCGTGACCTGGGTGCGTTGCTGCTGAACGAATACGACCGCTACCTGCCGTACCGCCTGGGCGACGAGGCGGCTCTGCAGGTCAACGCGGCGCTGGAAGCGCTGCGGACAACGGTCAGCGAGTGGGCGATGGCGCATGACGCGCTGGTGCGGCTGACGCCGCTGTGCAGCGATCCGGAGGAGCAGAGCTGATCCCGGCGGGATGATGGCTGTGCCGGGTGGCGAGCTGTGCACCACATCCGGCAGTGACAGAACCACACAGGGCTGCGCTTTTCTCTGGCGCAGCCCTGCTGTTTGGCGTGGCGAACAGCGCGTTTATGACTTCTTCCGGGGGAACCAGGGGAAGAAGGCGGGCGTAGTTTCCATGTACTCGCGGTAGGCAGGCCGGGTTTCTTTGAGGGTTTTCTCCAGCAGGGCCACGCCGGAAACGCGCACGAGCAGGAAGGTCATGATCAGCGGGCTGTAGACCGTCCACCAGCCACCCGCTGCCGCCGCGATCAGCCAGAAGCCCCACCACTGGGTGGCATCGCCGAAGTAGTTGGGGTGGCGGGTGTAGCGCCAGAAGCCGGTATTGAGCACCTTGCCTTTGTTGGCCGGGTTGCGCTTGAACTGCATGAGCTGCCAGTCGCCGCCAGCCTCAAAGGCGAAGCCGATGACCCACACGATCACGCCCAGATAGTCGACGATACCCAGGGCAGCGGGCGTGGCGCTCCACTGGGCAGCCAGCAGCGGAATCGAGACGATCCACAGGATCACACCCTGCAGCAGGAAGACACGGAAGAAGCTCATCCACCACCAGCTGGCGCCGTGCTCCTGGCGCCATTTGGCGTAGCGGAAGTCTTCCCCTTTGCCGATGTTGCGGTAGCCGATGTGCAGGGAAAGGCGCAGGCCCCAGATGGCGACCAGCGCCAGCAGGAGCAGCTTGCGCGTTCCAAAGCCATCCGGCGTGAGGGCGTAATACGTAGCTCCGACGACGACAAAACCGAAACCCCAGAAAATATCCACAATGCTGGAGTCTTTGATGGCCAGGCTGATCAGCCAGAGAATGGTCATCAGGACCATGGCTGCCAGCAGGCCGCTGAGATAAACCTCTAGAAAAGTCATACTGGATCGCTCCCCCGGGACAACAAGACCTATTCGCTATGCTATGTATAGCATATGTCGAATTATTGTTCAAGTTTATGTCGGGAGTCTGAGCAAACGCTCATGTTGCGCTGGCCGGGGCGCTAGAGATGTTCCTTGATCACCTGCGCTAGTTCCAGGCCAATGCCCGGCACTGCGGCAATCTCTTCCACGCTGGCCTCGCGCAGCTTCTTGATCGACCTGCCGAAGGCATCCAGCAGCAGCTTGCGCCGCCGGGGGCCGATGCCGGGGATGGCTTCCAGCTGGGAGGCCAGGCTCTCTTTGGCGCGGCGCTGGCGGTGACTGGTGATGGCGAAGCGGTGGGCCTCATCCCGTACCCGCTGCACCAGGAACAGCGCCGGAGACCGGCGGTTGAGCAGGATCGACTCAGGTCGGCCCGGAACGAATAGCTCTTCGTTCTGCTTAGCCAGCCCGACAACCGGCACCTGTTCCAGCAGGCCAAAGTCGCCCAGCACTTCTACGGCCACGTTCAGCTGGCCTTTGCCGCCATCGACGATCAGCAGGTCGGGCAGCAACCGCCAGGTTTCGTCCTGATCCTTCTGGCCGGGCCGGGTTACTGAGGGCGTCTCCTGCGCTTCGCGGTAGCGCCGGAAGCGCCGGGTCAGCGCCTCCCGCATGGACTGGTAGTCATCCGAACCCTGGTGGGCGACCGAGTTGATGTTGAAGCGGCGGTATTCGCCCTTGCGCGGCACACCCTTGACGAACACAACCCGGCTGGCCACGATAGCCGTGCCCTGGGTGGTGCTGATGTCGTAGCATTCGATGCGGTTGGGAATCTGCGGCAGGCCCAGCGCTTCCTGCAGTTCGCGCAGCGCGCCCTCCTGACGAACGGTATCGGCCTGCCATTGTACCTTGAGGATGCCCAGCGCTTCGGCGGCGTTGGCGTTGGCCATCTCCACCAGTTCACGTTTCTGGCCGCGTTTGGGGACATGCAGGCAGGCACGCTTGCCCCCGCGTAATCCCTTCAGCCAGCGTTCCAGGACGGCGTGACCTTCGATCTCGGTCGGCAGCATGATCTCCGGTGGGATAAAAGCAGCGCGGTCGTAGAACTGCTGGAGGAAGCTCTCAATCACGGCGGCCATATCTTCTTCCAGCACGTTCTCCATCGGGAAGCTCTCGCGCCCGATGAGCTTGCCCTGGCGGATGAAAAAGACCTGTACCAGAGCATCGCCGTTGGAGGAGGCAAAGCCGATCACGTCCTGGTCTGGGCCGCCAACGTTGATCACCTTGCGGCTCTCGATCAGGCTGCTGATCGCCCGGATCTGGTCGCGGTAGCGGGCGGCGCGTTCGAACTGCAGCGCTTCCGCTGCCCTGTGCATCCGTTGCTCCAGATCGCGTAGCACTTCATCCGAGTGGCCTTCCAGGAAGTGCATGAGCTGCCCGATCATAGCCCGGTATTCTTCCTGGTTGACCGCGCCGATACACGGGCCGGTGCACAGCTTAATGTCGTAGTACAGGCAGGCGCGTGGGTCTTTGCCGGTGATCTCCCGGTCACAGGTCAGGTAGGGGAAGATGCGGCGCAGCACGTCCAGCGTATCGCGGATACTGCGGGCGTTGAACGGCCCGAAGTAACGCGAGCCATCCTGCACCATGTGGCGGGTGAATTCGACCGTGGGGAAGGGGGCGGCCCAGGTGACCTTGATGTAGGGATACTGCTTGTCGTCCTTGAGGGCGATGTTGTAGTGGGGCCGGTAACGCTTGATCAGCGTGTTTTCCAGCCGTAGCGCTTCCAGTTCGCCTTCCTCGTCCAGAGGATCGTCGCCAGTGACGATGAACTCGATATCGGCAATCTGGTCGCGCAGGCGGCGGGTCTTCTCATCGGTGACGCTGCGATGGAAGTAGCTGCGCACCCGGTTGTACAGCTCTTTGGATTTGCCGACATAAACGACCGTCCCGCTGGCGTCTTTCATCAGGTAGACGCCGGGTTTGTGCGGCAGGTTATCCAGGATGCGCTGCAGGTAAGCGGAAATCTCCATAGGCATCACCCGGCGTCAGCCGTGGCGTTGATCAGCAAGTTGCGCCAGCCAGGCGCGGGTCTGGGCCGGAGAGCGCAGCCGCACCACACGCAGGTGGGCGTGCTCCGGCTGTTCGAACAGGATCGGGTATTGCCTGCGGCGGCGGTGGTAGGTCTTGAGCATCCATAGGATGATCGAGTCGCGGCTGAACAGCGTGCGCAGCGATTCGCGGTTGGTTCCCCAGAGCACTTCACGGGTGACAATGCGCCGTAAGGTGCGCTCAAGTAACTGGCGGAAGATGGTGAGGAACGGGTAATCCAGCCACACGATAGTATCCGCCCGCTGCCAGGTCAGGTCGGCGACCTTGCTGTAATTGCCATCCACCACCCAGCGATCAGCGGCAATCGCCTCGGCCAGCCGGGCGCGGAAAGTCTCCATAGGAACTTCCTGCCAGCCGGGTGCCCAGTGCAGCGCGTCCAGCTCAATATGGGGGCAGCCGAGCCGGTTGGCCAGTCCTGCCGCCACTGTGGTTTTGCCGCTGCCTGTAGTGCCGACGACAACGATCCGCTGCATGGCGTGAGCCTCAAATAACACACCGCACCTCGGTGTGTTATTGTAGCGTGCGCAGGCGGGTGGCTCAATTGTTCGGCGGCCTTCAGCCGCAGTAGTTACAGGGTCGGTAGTCGGGATCGAGGGCGTAGATGGTCAGCCGCGGGCGACCGGAGGGGTGGCGGATCGTCGCGCTGATGACCCCCGGCGTGTGATCAGGAGCGTAAGGCAGATCTTCCAGGACGACGAATACACCCGGCGCGCGGCTGGATTCCATCAGCGCCTGCAGGGCCGGGATGTCCTCGCCGTTGGGGTTGATGCGCGGACACTCGACCTGGAAATCACCCAAGCTCAGGTAGCGCAACCCCTGGCAATTGGCCAGGATGCCGATCACGCGGGTGGCGCCGCTCGCCAGCAGCGCCCAGCGGGTTTCCGCCAGGCCAAAGCCGGAGCCATCTCCGCTGACATATTCGCTGTAGGTTGCCGGATGTAGCGGCAGGCGGTCAGGCTGCCGGGCGGCGATGACAGCGAAGGGAAGCCAGGCCATCAGCCCCCAGGCCACGATCCCGGCGGCAATCAGCGCTGCCGCGCTGCGCCCCTGTCCGCGGGCAATCCGGGCCAGGCCAACTGCGCCGATCAACAGTAGCAGGGTGAGGGGTGTTTCGTAGAAGCGGGTGCTCTGCCGGGTGCTCATGGCCAGGACGATAGCCGGTGCCAGCAGACACAGCGGCAGGAAGTACTCCCGGTGCAGGATCAGGTAGACCATGCTCAGCCCGCAGAGGATCAGCATGGCCGGCCCGGTGTACGCGGCTGCGACATCGACCATCAGGTTCAGGTTGGCGGCCAGAGTCGGCAACAGGCCAACCAGCGGATCGGGATTGTGGTGACCGAACAGACCGAAGTAGTTGTAGCCAAAGGCGCGCAGTCCCAGCCCGAAGGCGGCAGTCAGGCCAAGCAGTGTCCCCAGCGCGGTGAGCACCCAGACCACCCTGGCCCGCCGGGTATGACGACCACGGCCCAGCGTCAGCGCGGCGGCCAGTGGGATGCCGTAATAGGGCAGGGCGGTGACCTCGAGGCCGAGGGCAGCGAAGAGCGCCACGCCGCTGAGCACAGCATCGCTCAGGGCTACCCGCCGGGCCAGCCGCGAGGCGAAATACAGCCCGAAGGCAACACCCGCCGCCGCCAGTGTATCAGCCATAGCCATCCGGTTGAAGAAGTGGTGGTAAGGACTGAACAGGAGTAGCAGGCCGGCGAACAGTGCTTCGCGCCTGCCTGCTACCAGCCGCGCGCTGCCCATGATGGCGGCGATTCCGGGCAGCAGTGCCAGCAGCGTGACCGCCCGCGCCAGCCAGAATCCTCCGGCGCGATCCACCTGAACGAGCGCGTACAGGCCGGTGGTCAGCAGGCGACCCTCTCCAGCATGGATCAGCGGGGAGATCGTCCGTTGTTCCATGGCAAGGCGCAGGTGTACCCCTTCGTCCACAAAGGGCGGGAAGGCGTCCAGCGCCACCAGACGCGCAGCCCAGACCGCCAGGATGAGTGCCGCGGCCAGAGCGGCGGTGAGATTACGGCGTGTCGCAAGCATGGGGCGTGTCCCTTCTGCAGCAGGTGCAGAAACCGAATCTATTATACTGGCTCGCGGGTAGATGCCGCCCGGAAGGCGCGATGGTATGATTGACGGCCAGGGAGGAAGGGCCGGTGGAGCGGAAGAAGACTGACGCCAACGCACATACCCCGGTACTGCTGGAGGCCGTGGTGACGATGCTGGCCGTGCCGCCCGGTGCGACGATCATCGACGCTACAGTGGGCGCGGGCGGCCACGCGGCGGTACTGCTGGAGGCTGCCGGGCCGACTGGCCGGCTGCTGGGCCTCGACCGCGATCAG
>JAIOAT010000072.1 GCA_019873685.1 Chloroflexota bacterium | reverse complement strand
GTCTACGCTGGGAATCAATACCGGGGGCATGTGTGCCCCCGGTTCCTGATGAATAGTGCGGGTCGTCAGCTGCCGATCGGGCAGCCCCATCCAGACATGGCGGTTGCCGTCCTGTCAATACAATTGCGGTTCGGCCCCGGTCATGGCGACCGGCGCCACGTCCTGAGAATTACCGGTCGTTGTCGCAGCGCCGCCGGTTGCCTGTAACGTCCCCACTACCTGTAGAAGGTGCCCTTTTCCGCCTGTTTGTCCCAGGAGTGCCGTTGCGGACAGCGCCGGGCCGACAACGTTGTTCACCTGTCATTATACCGCCGCTGCCAGGCGCTGACGGGCGATTTTATACTTTATTTAGCTTCACGCGCTGGAGAGAAAAAACGCCCTCCCGGCGGGAGGGCGCGAAGTAGCTATAGGATTGTGGGCCGTCCGGGGCTACAGCTTGACGACGTCAGCGGCCTGCAGACCCTTGGGGCCTTCGACAATGCTAAACTCTACCTGTTCGCCTTCCTCCAGGTTGCGGAAGCCGGTACCGACGACTGCCGAGTAGTGGACGAAAACATCAGGGCCATTCGGCTGCTGAAGGAAGCCGTAACCCTTGGTGGTGTTGAACCACTTCACGACACCTTTGATGCGTTCCGCCATTGCAACTTGCTCCTTAAACATAGATAACCTGATGGGGTTCGGCAGGCCGTGAGCAGCGTCGGTACAAAAAACGCCCGGAACACCGGGCGTCGTCTGCATCACAGCACACTACTGGCCTGCGTCCTACACCGGAAAATGTAAATCCTTTCCGGTTTTTTGTCAATGGATTGGCCGGCGGGCCGAGGGCGGAGCAACCAAGTCGGCAGGCCGCCCTGCTGCCTGCTGACCTGCTCTCGATTGCCTGTCTCCCTTCTGACTCAGCTTCCACCGATCGACCTGTCCCTTAGCCGCCTCAGTCCCGGTGGCCCAGCAACCGCAGCAGGAACAGGAACATATTGACGAAATCGAGGTACAGCGCCAGCGCCCCGATGATGCTCAACTTCATCGCCAGGCTGCCATCCTCCTGCAACTGGGGTTGGGCGGCCATCGCCCGGATCCGCTGCGTGTCATAAGCGGCCAGGCCGGTGAAGATCAGCACGCCAACGATGCTGATGATCAGGTTCAGCCCGGAACTGGCCAGGAACAGGTTGACCAGCATGGCAATCAGCAGCCCGATCAGCCCCATGAACAGGAAAGAGCCAAAGCGGGTCAGGTCGATCTGAGTGGTAAAACCGACAATGGTCATGGCCCCGAACATCGCCGCCGTCGCCACAAACGCTGCCGTGATCGAGGCGCCGGTGTAAACGAGGAAAATCCCGGCCAGCGTGAAGCCGTTCAGCGCCGCATAGACGAAGAACATCAGGCTGGCCGCCGCCGGTGAGAGCCGCGGCAGGGCCGCGCTGAGGGCAAAGACCAGGATCAACTCGCTGATCAGGGCTATCCACAGAACAGGGCTGGCCAGCAGCGCCAGCAGCGCCGGCGTGTTGACCGTCACCACGGCCACGCCGGCCGTTACCAGCAACCCAAACCCCATCCACAGGTACACCCAGCGCAGGATATCCTGCGCCTCCACCCGCACCGTTGACGCAGGCAGGGAGTCTTCTTGCCAGTTGTAGTACGACATAACCGCCTCCTCAACCGTTACCGCATGGTCATCATGCTACGATGGTATACGATCTTGTCGTCAAAAGGTTATCAGGGCCGCATAAGAATCGCATGAGAGTTCTGAAAGCGGCCAGAGGGCAAGCAGACGACCGAATCGCCGGGAGGCCAGGAAGTCAGCCCTCTCCCCTCTCAGGAGCGACGGTCTCTCCGCAATCCAGGCGGGCGTGGTATACTCCCCACCGACATGCGCTATTGATACGCACGCAAGGCCGATCATGATCGATCTGACGATCTCCGCAGCACTGGAGCGACTCGACCGGGGGGAGATCACCGCCCTGGCCCTGACCGAAGCCTGCCTGGCACGCATCCGCCGGCTTGACCCGCAGGTGCGGGCGTTCCTCACCGTGACTGAAGAACTGGCCCTGGAACAGGCTGCCGCCGCTGACCGCCGCCGCACCGCCGGGGAGCGCGCGCCGCTGCTGGGCATCCCGCTGGCGATCAAGGACATCATCGCCACACAGGGCATCCAGACCACTGCCGGCAGCCGCATCCTGCAAGGCTTCAGGCCGCCATACACGGCCACCTGCGTTCAGCGCCTGCTGGACGCCGGGGCGATCCTGCTCGGCAAGACCAACACCGACGAATTCGCTATGGGGTCCAGCACGGAAAATTCCGGCTATTTCGCCACGCGCAACCCCTGGGACCTGGCCCGCGTGCCCGGCGGCAGCAGTGGCGGCAGCGCAGCGGCCGTCGCCGCGCGGATGGCCCCCGGCGCGCTGGGAACGGATACCGGCGGCAGCGTCCGCCAGCCGGCGGCTCTGTGCGGGACGGTCGGCCTGAAGCCCAGCTACGGGCGTGTCTCCCGCTACGGCCTGATCGCCTATGCGTCCTCGCTGGATCAGGCCGGGACGTTCACCTGCACCGTGCGCGATGCCGCCCTGTTGCTGGGCGTGATGGCCGGGCACGACCCGCATGACGCAACGACCATGCCCCTGCCCGTACCGGATTACGCCGCCGCGCTGGACGGCGCGGATGTGCGCGGGCTGCGCATCGGCCTGCCAGAGGAGTATTTCACCGCCGGCATCCAGCCGGAAGTCGAGGCGGCGGTGCGGGCAGCGGTGGAAACGCTGGCCCGCCTGGGCGCGGAAGTGATGGCGATCAGCCTGCCGCACACCCGCTATGGCCTGCCGGTCTATTACCTGGTGGCTACCGCCGAATGCTCGGCTAACCTGGCCCGCTTCGACGGGGTGCGCTACGGCCCACGCCTGGAAACCGGCGATATGTGGCAGGACTATAAAACCACCCGCGGCACGCTGTTCGGGCCGGAAGTCAAGCGGCGGATCATGCTCGGCACTTATGCGCTCTCCGCCGGATACTATGACGCCTACTACGGCAACGCTCAGAAGGTGCGCACCCTGATCCGGGACGACTTCAACCGCGCCTTTGAACAGGTCGATGTGATCATCACGCCGACCTCGCCGACGACGGCCTTCCGGCTGGGCGAAAAGGTGGATGACCCGCTGCAGATGTACCTTTCAGATGTCTACACCGTGACGGTTAACCTGGCCGGATTGCCGGGCCTGTCGTTGCCCTGTGGCTTTGATGGCAACGGGCTGCCCGTTGGTCTGCAGATCATCGGCCCAGCCTTTGAAGAAGCACGCCTGCTGCGCGTCGGCCACGCCTACCAGCAGGCCACTGACTGGCATCTTCGCGCCCCAATGCTGGCCTGAGGACCTGTGACCACCCGTCAGAACCCGTACGCTGGAAAGGATAACCGGTTTACATGAAAGTGATCATTCCCCTGGCCGGCTTTGGCACCCGGCTGCGCCCCCTGACCTACAGCCGTCCTAAGCCGCTGGTTAATGTCGCTGGCAAGCCCATCCTGGGCCATCTGCTGGACAAGCTCAAGGTGTTGCCGGTGGAGGAGTACATCTTCATCACCGGCTACCTGGGCGATCAGATTCAGGCTTATGTCGCCCAGAACTACGGTGAAACCCCGGCCCGCTACTTTGAACAAAAGGAACTGAACGGCCAGTCGCCGGCCATCTACCTGGCCAGAGAGGCGATCAGCGGCCCGGTGATCATCCTGTTCGTGGATACGATCTTCGAGGGCGACATCAGCTTCCTGGCCACCACCGACGCCGACGCCTACGCCTTTGTCAAGGAGGTGGACGATCCGCGCCGCTTCGGGGTGGCGGCAGTCAACGACGAAGGCATCGTCCGGCGTTTCATCGAGAAGCCGGATACCCTGGACAACCGGCTGGCCGTGATCGGCATGTACTATATCCGTGATTCGGCAGCCATGCTGGATGCCATCCGCACCCAGCTGGAAGAGGGTCGCAAGACCAAGGGCGAATACTACCTGGCCGACGCCTTCCAGATCATGGTCGATCGCGGCACGAAGTTCCGTGTAGCCGAAGTGGAGGAATGGCTGGACGCGGGCACGTCGCAGGCCCTGCTGGAGACCAACCGCCTGCTGCTGGAGCGCGGGCGGGATAACATCGCCGCCATTAACGCGGAGGGCTTCGTGATCATCCCGCCGGTGTACATCCACCCTACCGCCAGGATCACCAACAGCGTGATCGGCCCCTACGTCACGCTGGGCAAGAATTGCCGCGTCGAAAACTGCATCATCCGCGACTCGATTGTTGACGCGGATACCGTGCTGGAAAATATCCTGATCTCCGGCAGCCTGGTCGGGCAGAACGTGGAAGTCAAAGGCGCGTTCCGCTCCATCAACGTCGGCGATTCGACCAGCCTGCGCTACGAGTAGCGCGACAGACGAGCAGCCTCACTCCCGACCGGGCCGATGGTCGCGGCGTGAAGCTGCTCGTTGTACCGGGCGATCAGCTGCCTGCCGAACGGCGGCGCAGGTACAGGAAGCCCCCCACTGCAATGAGAAACAGCCCGACAACCAGGCCCAGCACCTGGTTGGGGCCAAAGCCGTTGCTGTCGCCAATGCCGATGGCGTCAGCCAGAATAAAAACCACCGCCACAATCAGGCCCACCAGAATCAGGGCGATTCCCGCCCATCGCGAAGACATCATCATTTTCCTCCGCAAATACTCCGGCCAGACCGGCCGCGGACACAGCAACATTCTTGCGACAAAAGTCCCATACCGGCGGGCAGCCGTTCAACCGGCTCCAGCCCTTAATGGTGATTATACCTTCACCCGTCCACCAGAGGGAAAGCGGCAGACGCCAGGCGCAGGAAGAGGCTGCGGTGGGGCCAGGGCGTAACGGCACGACGGTGCTTGCGCTGGCGGATATTGACCGCCGCCGGGGCAAGTAAATCCTCCGATCAATCCTAATTAAACGGCCATTTGAGAAAAATGTCACAATCCCGTGTGACGTCCTGTAGTGCCTGGCCGTCGCCTGAACTGCTATAGTACAGTGGGTCTGCAAGGCAGATTGTGAGCCTGTGAAGGAGTAATATCTTGGAAGTCTGGCTGGTACTTTTGCTGGGCGGGGCGCTTCTGTGCGCGCTGCAGGCCATCCGGGCGCAGCGGTTGCTGGCGTCCGCGATCTGGCTGGCCGCCGTCAGTGCGCTGGTCGCCATCGCCCTGTACCTGATTGGCGCGCCACAGGTGGCCGTCATCGAGCTGAGTGTCGGCGCCGGGCTGGTGACAGTGCTCTTTGTCTTCGCTATCAGCATCGCCGGGGAAGACGCCATGACCCTGCCGGCTGCTGTGCCGCGCCCGCTGGCCATCGCCCTGGTGATCCTTTCCGCCGGGCTGCTTGGCTGGATGACCCTGCCCGCCCTGGGAATCACCCCCCCACTGGCGGAAAGCTCGTTCGCGCAGATGCTCTGGCAGGAACGCGGCCTGGATGTGCTCGTCCAGGTGGTGTTGATCTTCGCCGGGGTGATCGGCGTGCTGGGCCTGCTGGGGGAGGCCCGCGCCGCCCGCACTCAGGTCGTACCCGGACCCCTGCCAGAGAAAGACGGCGCCGCCCACCAACAGGAGGTGCACCCATGAGCGCATCCGCATTGCATATCCTGGTGCTGGGCACGCTGGCGCTGATCGGCGTCGGGCTGTATGGGCTGCTGGCCGTCCGCAACCTGATCAAAGTGATCGTGGCGTTGCAGATCATGGTCAAGGGGGCGTTGCTGGCGCTGGTCATGGCTGGCGCTGCCGCCGGACAGCCTAACCTGGGTCAGAGTCTGGCGGCGACTGTGATCGTCGCGGATACCGTGGTAGCGGTAGTAGGGCTGGCGCTGGCGGTGCAGGTGCGCCGACACGTGGGCACCCTGGATGTCCGGGCGCTCTCCAGCCTGAAGAAGTAGAGGGACGCAATGGCAAACGGATTTCTGATTGCGCTCGTCATTGGCCTGCCCTGGCTGGGCGCGCTGATCGTCTGGCGGACGGGCGATACACGCCCGGAGAGGCAGCACCGCCTGGCGGCGGGCTTCAGCCTGGCGGCGGCGCTGGCGGCGCTGCTCCTGCTGACTGCGCCGGGCGACTCCCCCGCCCTCACGCTGGCGCTGGGTGGGCTGTTCGGCGATTTTACGTTCATCCCGGATGGGCTGGGCGTGCTGCTGGCGGCGATTGCCACGGTAGTCGGCTCGCTGGCCGTGATCTTTTCCATGGATTACATGCGCGGGGAAGCCGCGCTGGGCCGCTACTACGCGCTGGTGCTGTTCTTCATCGGGGCGATGGCCGGGCTGGTGCTGAGCGGCAGCCTGCTGGCGATGTTCTTCTTCTGGGAGATCACCGCCCTGTGCTCCTACGCGCTGATCTCCTTCAACAATGACGACCCCAAAGCGGTCGCTGGCGGCATCAAGGCCCTGCTGATCACGTCGCTGGGCGGCGTCGGCCTGCTGATCGGGGCGCTGGTGGCTTACGCCTATACCGGCAGCTACCAGATCGCCGATCTGCTGGCCGGGACGGAAGCCATCCCGCCGGATGTGCTGAGCCTGATCGCCTTCGGCTTCCTGCTGGCAGCGGCGGCGAAATCCGCCCAGTTCCCTTTCCACAGCTGGCTACCGGGGGCGATGGAAGCCCCGACGCCGATCAGCGCCCTGATCCATGCCGCAACGATGGTCAATGCGGGCGTGTACCTGCTGGCCCGCTTCTACCCGGCCTTCGCGGAGGTGCCCGGCTGGACGACAGCGGTGGTCGCCGTCGGGCTGATCTCAGCCCTGATGGCGGCGGCGATGGCCCTGGTGGCACAGGACCTCAAGCGCGCCCTGGCTTATTCGACCATCAGCCAGCTGGGATACATGGTTTATGCAGTGGGCGTTGGCGGGGTCTTCGCCAGCCAGTTCCACCTGCTCAGCCATGCAGTGTTCAAGGCCCTGCTCTTCCTGGGCGCGGGCGCGGTGATCCACGCTGTGGGCACCCGCGACATGCGTCAGATGGGCGGTCTGGGCCGCCGGATGCCGTTTGTGCGTAATGCCTTCGTGATTGGCGCGCTGGCCCTGGCCGGCATCCCCGTGCTCAATGGCTTCTGGAGCAAGGAGCTGGTGCTGGAAGCGGGGCTGGCCGGCGGGCCGGGATGGGCCTTTGCCGGGATGCTGGTCGGCGCCGGTCTGACCGCGCTCTATACCTTCCGCATGGTCTGGCTGGTCTTCTATGGGGAGCCACGGGCGGCGCTGCACGCTCATGACGCGACGCCCGCCATGCGTTTCTCGCTTGGTGCGCTGGCGATCGGCGCCCTGCTGACCTGGCTGCTGGCCGGGCCGCTGGGCCATCTCTTTGAGGCCACGCTGCCGCACCATGAACTGCACGTCCTGAGCACCGGCGAACTGGTGGCCGAGATCATCGGCGCGCCAGGGACATGGCTGGCGCTGGCAGTCGTAGCGGCAGGGCTGGCCCTGTGGTGGTGGCGGGAGCGCTTCCGCTGGCTGGCGGCGATGCTGGAACCGCTGGGCCGCGCTGCGGAGCAAGATTTCGGTTTTGAGTGGCTGAACGCCCGGATCGCGGGCGCGACTATCGGGAGCGCCGAAGCGCTGCGGACGACGCAGACCGGCCTCCTGAGCTGGAATGTGGCCGGTATCGTTGGCGGGCTGATCGTCGTGCTCGCCGTTCTCCTGCTGGCCTGGGGAGCCTGAGGCTATGACGGCTTTTGCCTGGTTAATCATCCTGCCGCTGGCCGCGTCGCCGCTGGTGTACCTGACCGGCCAGTGGGGTATCCGCCGCGGCCATCCGGGCGCGGCGCGCTGGGCAGGGCTGATCGCCCTGCTGGCGGTGTGGGTTCCGTTCATCCGGGCCGCGGGCAACTTCGCCGCTGATGGCGCGGCGACGCTGACCGCGGGGACGCAGACGCTGGCCCTGGATGGCGTCAGCCTGCTGCTGGCGGCGCTGGCGCTGGGGCTGGGCACACTGGTGGCGCTCTATTCGGCGGCGTACATGGCTGCTGACGACGGGCAGGACAAGTATTACGCCATGCTGGTCCTGCTGGTCGGGGTCATGATCGGCCTGGGCTGCGCCACCGATCTGTTCAACCTGTGGCTGTGGTTCGAGGGGATGGCCATCTCGACCTACCTGCTGGTCGCCTTCTACCGGACACAACCGGCCTCGCTGGAAGCGGGCGTCAAGTATCTGGTGCAGAGCGCGGTTGGCTCGGTCTTTGTGCTGTTCGGCATTGCCCTGGTACTGGCCCAGACCGGGACGCTGACGCTGGCGGAGATCGCGGCGCAGGCGACGTTGACGCCAGGTTATCTGGCGGCGGGCGCACTGTTTGTGATCGGCTTCGGCGTCAAGGTGGCGGCTGCGCCCATGCATACCTGGCTGCCGGACGCCCACGCTCAGGCCCCCAGCGGGATCAGCGCCATGCTTTCCGGCGTTGTGATCGAGGCCGGGCTGATCGCCCTGCTGCGTGCTCTGAGCGCGCTGGCCGGGCTGGCCCTGCCCTGGGGCGTGCTCCTGATGGCCTTTGGCGCGTTGAACATGTTCGTCGGCAACCTGATGGCCCTGCGCCAGCAACAGGTCAAGCGCCTGCTGGCCTTCTCCAGCCTGAGCCACATCGGCTATATGCTGATCGGCCTGGGCGTGGCCGTCTATGCCGGGGAAGCCGCCGGCGCGGAAGGCGGGCTGTTCCATATGCTGACGCACGGCCTGATGAAGGGCCTGGCCTTCCTGGCGGCGGGCGCGCTGCTATGGGCGCTGCACCTGGCCCGTGGCGATCATGGCGCGCTGACGATCGATGATCTGCGCGGCGCTGCGCGGCGCTACCCGCTGATCGCGCTGGCGCTGAGCACCGCCGTGCTGGCGCTGGGCGGGCTGCCGCCGCTGGCCGGTTTTATGTCCAAGTGGCAGATCTTCCAGGCCGGGGCGGCGGCGCACGAGACGGCGCTCCTGCTGGTGGTGATCTTCGCCGGGCTGAACAGCGTGCTCTCGCTGGCTTACTACGCGCCGCTGGTTAACGCCATGTACCGCCGGGAACCATCCGAGGCGGTGCTGGCCGGCGCGCCTGTCCCGGCATCGATGCGCCTCCCGCTGATCATCCTGTTGCTGGCCGTAGTGATCGTCGGTTTCTGGCCGGGGCTGCTGGCCGGTTTGACCGGCCCGGCAGGGGCCGCGCTGCTGGCCGCCTTCGGCGGAGGTTAGATCGACCGGTGACAGTAGCACAGGCAGAAAGGCTGACCATGGTCAGCGTTAGCGAGAAGAAAGAACGGGCGCTGGTCGCCCTGCAGGATGCGGTGGACGAAGCGACGGCTTACTTCGCCAGGGTCAACGCCAACCTCTATGACGGCTATCAGACCGCCCACGAGGTGCTGGCCCAGCTCGTCTTCTGGCATTACCAGCATGTCCGTGTGGCGCGGATGCTGCTGGCCGGGCAGGCGCTCGACCTGCTTAGCGGGACGCGCCCGGCGCTCAACCGCGCGGCCTGCGCCGAACGCCGTACGATGACCATGGCCGAGTTGGTAGACCAGCTAGCCGATCAGCAGCGCGAACTGGACGCCCTGCTGAGGGGCCTGCCGGATTGGACGATCGACTTTCCGATCAAGCAGGGCGGGCGACCCTGCACGGTAGAAGACCGGGTGCTGGCCCTGGCGACCGGCATCAACAACCATGTCGCCCAGTTCAGGCGTGCTGCTGTGGCCCGCCAGACCCGGTCAACGTTGAACTAGCGAAGGAGACACTGCGTGGAAGTGCTGCTCACGCCACCTCTGGCTTTCGTGATTTACCTGCTGCTGGCCGGCGCGTTGAGCCTGCTGGGGCGGCGGCTGGCCGAGCGCGGCAAAATCAGCCCGCTCAAGGCCAGCACCTACGCCAGCGGCGAGGCTTCGCCAACGCGGCCTGCCGCCCCCGGCTACCGGCCGTTCTTTGTGATCGCGCTGTTCTTCGCCATCCTGCACCTGGGCATCCTGATCCTGGGTAGCGGACTCGCCACGCCCATCACGGGCGTCTACCTGGCCGGGCTGATGCTGGCCCTGTTGGCCCTGATTCTGGGGTAATGGAGCGATAGTCATGAGCACGAATTTAGTGGAAAGCGTCATCGAAGGGCTGAAGACCTGGGCGCGCGTCAATTCTCCCTGGGTCATCCATTTCAACAGCGGTTCCTGCAACGGTTGCGACATCGAGATCCTGGCCACGATCACCCCGCGCTACGACCTGGAGCGCTTCGGGATCAAGCTGCAGGGCAGCCCGCGCCATGCCGATGTGTTGATCTGCACCGGCCCGGTCACCCGCCAGGCCCGCGAACGCCTGATCCGCATCTACGAGCAGATGCCTGAGCCGAAGTTTGTGATCGCCGTCGGCTCCTGCGCGCTTTCCGGCGGTGTATTCGATGGTCTGTACAACGTCGCGGGCGGCATCGACCAGGTACTGCCGGTGGCGGCGTATGTCCCCGGCTGCCCGCCACGCCCGGAAGCGATCATCGACGGCGTGGTCAAGCTGCTCAGCAGCCTGCAGCAGCCCGCTCCAGAAACCGCCCCTGCCCGTGAGCAGGGCGCCACGCAGCCCGTCTATGAAGGGGAAGCGATATGAGCGCTCAGGAACTGCTGGCAAGCGCCCGTGCGCTGCTGGATACCTTCATCTCCGAGCATAACACGCCGGAGGAAGACCGGCTGGATGTCTGGATCGCCGCTACCAACCTGCCCCATGCCGTCCGCGCCCTGCACAACGCCGGCTGGGGCTATCTCTCAGCGGTGACCGGCCTGGACCTTGGCCCGGAAGCGGGACAGATGGAAGCCCTGTACCACTTCTGCAACGGTCCGGCGGTGCTGACGCTGCGTGTCCGGCTGGGGCGGGCGACGCCCAGCGTGCCCACCCTGTGCTCGATCATCCCTTCAGCCGGTTTCTTCGAGCGCGAGCTGAGCGAGATGTTCGGCATCACTGTGGAAGGCGCGCCCAACACCGACCACCTGTACCTGCCGGACGACTGGCCGGACGGCGTCTACCCGCTGCGCAAAGACTTTGACCCGGCCTCCCTCCAGATTTCAGGTTGACCAAGGGGCATACGGCACATGAAGCAGGAACCACAGAAAGTCATCACCAAGAAAGGGGAGCGGTTCATCATCCCCATCGGGCCGCAGCACCCCGCCCTCAAGGAGCCGGGTCACTTTGAGTTTGCCGTAGACGGCGAAACGGTGACCGACGCCACCGTGCGGCTGGGCTATGTCCACCGGGGCATCGAGAAGGGCGTGGAAAGCCGCAACTGGGTTCAGAACCTGTACATGCTGGAGCGCATCTGCGGCATTTGCTCCCACACCCACGCCATGACCTATTGCCTGGGCGTGGAGAAGCTGGCCGCCGTTGAGGTGCCGGAGCGAGCGCAGGTCATCCGCCTGATCATGGCCGAGCTGGAGCGCATCCACAGCCATATGCTGTGGCTGGGCGTGGCCGCCCACGAAGCCGGCTTTGACACGCTGTTCATGTACACCTGGCGCGACCGCGAGACGGTCATGGATTTGCTGGAACTGCTCAGCGGCAACCGCGTCAACTACTCGGCCAACCTGCTCGGCGGCGTCAAGTTCGACATCTCCCCGGAACAGGCGGATAAAATCCGCCAGGGACTGGCCTTCCTGGCGGAGCGCAACACCCACTACCTGGACGTGGTGATGAACGACATGCTGCTGCTGGGCCGTATCCGCGGCGTGGGTGTGATGACCCGCGAACAGGCGGAAAAGCTGGGCGCGATCGGGCCGACTGCCCGTGCTTCCGGCGTAGCCCGCGATGTGCGGCTGGACGCCCCTTACGGCGCATACCGCACGTTCAAGCCCAAGCTGATCCTGGAAACCGCTGGCGACCTGGAAGCGCGCTTCATTGTCCGCCTGCGCGAGATCGCCGATAGCTGCCGCCTGATCAACGAGGCGTTGGATAACCTGCCCTCCGGCGACCTGACCGTGCGTATGCCGCGCCGCATCAAGGAAGGCGAGACGATCAGCCGGGTGGAGGCTCCACGCGGCGAGGCGTTTTACTTTATCAAGAGCAACGGCTCCGACATCCCGGAGCGGATCAAGGTCCGCACGCCGACCATCTGCAATATGGGGTCGGTGCTGGCCCTGGCCAAAGGCCACCAGCTGGCCGATATGCCCATGATCCTGGTCGGGATTGATCCCTGCTTCTCCTGCAACGACCGCATGATCACCCTCAGACGGTCGGATGGAGAGGCGGAGACATGGAGCTGGGGCCAGTTGCGCGAGTATGGCATCAAGGCGTACCAGAGATGAACCCGATTGTCGCTTTGCTGATCTTCCCCGGCGGTTTGTTTGTCCTGACGCTCGGTCTGGCCTACGAATGGGTTGACCGCAAGCTGCTGGCCCGCGCCCAGAACCGGGTTGGCCCGCGCTGGTTCCAGCCGCTGGCCGACGTATTCAAGTTGCTGGCCAAGGAAGAGGTCATCCCTAACGATGTCAACCCGCTGCTGTTCGTCGGGTTGCCCATAGCGGCACTGGCCGGAGCGCTGACCGCTGCCCTGTATGTCCCGATCTTCGGCCTGGCCCCCGCTTACAGCTTCGAGGGCGACCTGATCGTCACCGTCTACCTGCTCAGCCTGCTGACGCTGTGCATGGGCCTGGCCGGGGCGAACACGCTCAACCGCTTCGCCCTGGTCGGCGCGACCCGTACGCTGACCCAGCTCTTTTCCTACGAAGCGCCGTTCATGCTGGCCCTGCTGGCGCCCGCCTTTGTCGCCCAGACCTGGCAGATCAGCGCGATCAACAGCTACGCCAGTACGCACTGGCTGATCGTCACCCAGCCGATCGGCTTCCTGGTGGCGTTGATCGGTCTGATGGGCAAGCTGGAATTGCCGCCCTTTGACGCGCCGGAGGCCGAAACCGAGATCGTAGCCGGGGCGATGACCGAATACAGCGGGCGCGGGCTGGCGCTCTTCCGGCTGGGTAAGGGCGTGGAGATGGTTGTCGGCCTGACGCTGGTGGCCGCCTTCTACCTGGGCGGGATCGGCGGCCCGCTGGATTTCCTGCTCAAGACCGGGGCGCTGTTGATCGCCATCGTGATCATCCAGGCCCTGATGACCCGCCTGCGCATCGAGCAGACGGTCGGCCTGTGGTGGCGCTGGGGCGCCCTGCTGGTGCTGGTGCAGTTGTTACTCTACATCCTGTGGGAGGTTGTAACGGCATGAAACTTGGGGCGATGATCAACGACATCTTCGAGTCGATCTTCAAACACCCGGTCACGGAGCATTACCCGTTCGAACGCAAGGAAACGCCATCGCAGTTTCGCGGGCAGTTGCAATGGAACCGCGAAAACTGCACTGGCTGCGGCCTGTGCGCCAAGGACTGCCCGGCCAACGCGATCGAGGTGATCGTGCTTGACCGCAAAGCCAAGCAGTTCGTCTTCCACTACAACGTCGATCACTGCCTGTTCTGCGCGCAGTGCGTGCACTCCTGCCGCCAGGGCTGCCTGTCCATGCAGCCCCAGCTGTGGGAACTGGCCGCGCTCTCCCGCGATGGCTACCAGCTGTACTACGGCAACGAGAATGACATCCAAACCTACCTGGCAAGCCAGACTGCGGCAGAGCCTGCAGCAACTCCGCGGCCTGCCGTCCAGCCCGTCGCCCTCGACTGAAGGCGCCCCTGAGCCTGCCCGGAGCATCCGGGTAGCTATCCTGGGTATTGGCAACGCTACTGGCGGCGACGACGCCGCTGGTAGCGTTGCTGCCCGCTTGCTCATACCGCACCTGGCCGGGCGGGAAGATGTCCTGGTGATTGACGGCGGAGCCGCGCCGGAGAACTGCACCGGGCCATTGCGCCGTTTCCGCCCCGATCTGGTGCTGCTGATCGACGCGGCACAGATGGACGCGCCGCCGGGCGCGGTGCGCTGGCTGGACTGGTCAGCGATCGATGGCCTGAGCGCCAGCACCCACACCCTGCCGCCGAGCCTGCTGGCCCGCTACCTGGTGGCGGAAACCGGCTGCATGCTGGCCGTGATCGGCATCCAGCCAGGGAGCAACGCCTTCAGCGCCCCGCTTACCCCGCCCGTCCGCGCGGCAGTAGCGGAGGTGGTGGACGGCCTGAGGCGGGAGATCGCAAGACACTGATTGTGCGCCCTTCAATCCGGATAGCGATCCCGGCGCAAGATCCAGCGACGCAAGCGAGCTTCCCAGGTCAGCGGTAGTTGCCGCAGAACTGCTTTGGCCACCCCGCTCTATCACCAGCGTGCTTGGGAAAACCTTTTTCATGTTTTTTGGGCGACAGGGCCTGCCAGGACTGAGTTTCGGCGCCAAGCAAGCCCAACAAGCGCTGCTTGCCAGTGACTACGAGCCAGCGCCGGGTTGAAGGGTCGGCACAACACGGCCAACGGACTATGGGCAAGAATG
>JAIOAT010000071.1 GCA_019873685.1 Chloroflexota bacterium | reverse complement strand
CCAAAGAGTACCGGGTGACCTCTCCGCAGTTCGTAACTTGGAATGACGATCCCTTTGCTGCCGCGGGCATAGGTCTCCAGTACCCGCGTTATCACGTAGCTTTGCAACTGCGGTTGATCGCCAAGGACGATCAGCGCACCGTCATACCGCTCGCTCAGGACACGCAGCCCGGCCTGTAACGAAGAGAGCATCTCGCCGCGCTCGTAGTCGGGGTTGTGAACCACCTGAACCCCGTACCGCTCGGCAATTGCCGCAATGCGGTTGGCGTCATGCCCGGTGACCACCACAATGTGCTCTAACCGCGCTGCATAGAGCTGCCGGATGATCGCTTCCAGAACTGTCTCGCGCCCCCACGGCAGCAAAGCTTTCGTCTGCCCCATCCGGCTGGACTTCCCGGCGGCCAGCACTATTGCTGCCACTGGGCGGCGCACCTCATAGACCGGATCATCATGGTTTTGCATATCGCCCATGATAACACTATCGATCCGTGAGGAATGCAACAGCAGGCTGGCCGCAAGCTGGGCCTGCCGCCGCGCCGTACCGGTCGCAGGTGTCCTGTTCAGTAACACTGTCACAGGTGTGGAAATCGGCAGGTTCAGCAAACCAAGCTGTTCATCACGCAAAACCGACGCCACCCATGGCCAGATTACTGGAGCGCCAACCGGATAGCCAAAGCGTCGGACCATCGCCTCCGGATTATAGACATGCGTGTGATTGAGCGGCTGACCGAGAACATCCATACCGGCGCTCAGCACAATACGTGTGGTCTCAAACGGCACAACCGGCTCATGGGCATACGGGGCCTTAAACGGCAGGCGGCGGGCGCCATCTGCTTCGACCAGCACAATATCGCTGCTAACCCGATCGAGCAGGACATGGACATACTCAGGAGGAATGCCTTTGACTTTGCCATCACGAACATGGCTGTAGAGAAAGACAAAGCGCGTTTGACTGAGCGCAGCCGTCAGCGCCGCCAGGTTGCCCTCAACGCGATCCAGCGACAGAGCGCTTGGAGCCAGCGCCAGTTCATCAACAGCAACGCGGGTCGTGGTCGTGGCCAGCACCCGCCAGCCCTCTGCCGTGAGTTCACTCGCCAGACGAAAAAGGGCTGAGGTCTTGCCGCCAGCCCCGACAAAGGCGATGACATCACCCCGCTGTACCCGTAGTGCGGTCTCAAGTCGCATTTGCCGCTCCCGGCAGCAGTCCCAACCGGTGGCGAACAGCCGGCGAAGCGAGCACAGCCTCCAGAACGCCGCCGCCCACCGCCAGCGATTTCTCCGAAATCGTGAAGCAATGATCGACCTTCGCCCGCGGATCGATATCGCCGATCTTCAATCCGGCGGATACCGCCACGCTTGGATGAATCAGGCCGCGCACAACGCCATCAAACTGGGCCGTGACTGGCTGGCCGTCTACTTCGGCGACAATATCGCCTGCCCGGACTGTGTCGCCAATAGACCGCAACGGACGCACAAACCCACCTACCGGCGCCCGTAGCACCCGCAGCGCCGCTACACCATTCATCTGTCCGGGAATGCCAGTATCCGGCTCTGCGTGCCCCTGCCAGTAGACCCTGCCCAGGTAATGCCCCCGGTTTGTCTCCACAACCGCATGGCAGTGAACGCCCGCCTCAAAGCCCGGCCCCAGCGCCACGACCAGCGGCGCATCATCCAGCCGCGTATCAAGCGGATGTTTCGCCATACGGGCGTCTACGATCACCGTGGGCTGCCACTCGGCCAGCGTTGCCCCGGCCGGGTCAATCAGGACGGGCACTTCGCCAGCCATCCAGACATCCGCAGCTGCTTCCACACGTTCAACCAGCCGGGCTGTGACTCCGTCCACGGTGATCGAGCCTTCGTAGACTGCCGCGCCATAGGCTACCCCGCGCCGGACAAACAACGGTTGCGGCAGCTCCAGCACCGCAACCGGAAATCCGGCCCGGTGCAATCGATACACCACACCGGAACCGAGGTCTCCGCCACCGCGGACAACTATCCGCACCTGGCTAAAGATCGGCGCCAAGGCCATGCTCCCTTAGGCGCTGAACAACTCGCTGAGGAGTCAGCGGAATCTCATCGAACCAGACGCCAGTAGCGTCTTTCACCGCCGCAGCCACCGCCGCTGCCAGCGGCAGGTACGGCATCTCGCCCATCCCTCGCGCTCCCCATGGCCCAAGGGGATCCGGATGTTCCAGAATAATTGACTCTATGCGCCCCGGAACATCTAGAACCGTCGGGATCAGATAAGTGGACAGATTCGGGTTCAGAATACGGCCATCCTTAACCACGAGTTCCTCCAGGATGGCGTACCCCATCGCCTGCACGACGGCTCCCTCAATCTGTCCCTGCACCTGTACGGGGTTCACAGCACGCCCGACGTCATCGGCGCAGTGAACACTGACCAGAGAAATCTGGCCGGTTGCCAGGTCGACTTCCACCTCGACCGCCTCGCTGACATAGCCGTAGGCGAAATTGGGTTCGCTCCGGCCAGTCTGTGGATCGTATGGGGTGGTTCTGGGTGGCCGGTAGACATACGTGCCAACCGCTGGCCGCTCCTCCGCCTGCCACTGTTTGAGTGCCTCTTCGGCTGCCCCGCGAATCGCATTGCCGGACATGAAGGTCATGCGCGAGGCCGACACGCTGCCTGAATTGCGGGTGGAGCTGGTGTCTGACGCCACCAGGCGAACCTTTTGCAGCGGCACGCCGACCGCCTCCGCGGTCATCTGCTGCATGACGGTGTGCACACCCTGTCCGACTTCCGCCGCTGCATGATAGAGGATAACTTCCTCGATCTCAGTATCGCCCCGAAGTTCGATGATCGCCCAGCACGCTTCCGGCGCCCCGAAGCTGAATCCCACATTCTTGAAGGCGCAGGCAATGCCACGCCCACGCCTCCGAGCAGGATCAGCTGGCTGCTCCGCCGGCAGGCGCTGCCACCGAGCGCCATCCTGCTGCCAGAAGCTGCGCTCCGCACATGCGGTGAGCACGGCCTCAATGGAGACCCCTTTAGGCACTGGCGTTCCGACGGTAAGCAGGCTTCCCTCCCGCAAGACATTCTTCTGGCGCAACGTCACCGGGTCCATGCCGAGCGCTTCCGCCAGCTTGTTCATCTGCATCTCAGCGGCAAAAGCGCCCTGTGGCCCGCCAAAACCGCGGAAAGCACCTGTCGGGATGTTATTGGTGTAGACAGCGTAAGTGTCGATATGGGCATTGGGAATTTCATAAGGGCCGGTGACCATGAGATTGGTGTTTCCCAGCACCTTGGTCGAGGTGTAGGCATACGCCCCGGCGTCCCCTACAACCTCAGCCTCCACCGCGACGATTTTCCCCTCGCGGGTTGCCCCCCAGCGCGTCTTGACAGTAACCGGGTGTCGCTTGTGATGCCCCAGGATAGACTCCTCACGGCTCCAGACGATTTTCACCGGACGGCGCAGCCTGTACGCCGCGAGCGCCAGCACGATCTGAACCGACATATCTTCGCGTCCGCCAAAAGCGCCGCCGATGGCCGGATAGATCACGCGCACCGCTTCCTCCGGCAGGCCAAGCGCGTGGGCAATCTGCTCGCGATCCTCGTGGGTCCACTGGCCCGCCACCACTACGGTCACGCGCCCTTGCTCGTCGATGTAGCCCAGGCCCGCTTCCGGCTGCAGGTAAGCGTGTTCCTGCCAGCTTGTCCGGTAGGTTCCCTCAACGATCACCTCGGCAGCTGCCCACCCGGCCTGCATATCCCCCTTGCGGATGCGATAATGGGTCAGAATGTTGTTCGGCGTATTGGCATGCAGACGCGGCGCGTCATCGCGCATGGCGGCAAAAGGATCGGTGATAACTGGCAAATCCTCATAGGTGATCGCAATCAGATCGCGCGCTTTGGCCGCCGCCTCCTCGGTCTCCGCAATCACCAGGGCGATGTTATCCATGTAGCAGCGCACGATATCCGCGTCAGGCCGTGTCCCGCCTGGCCCGCAGAGCACAGGCTGATCCGGCATGATCAGCCCATATTCATTGACCGGCACATCTTTGGCCGTCAGAACCGCCACCACGCCGGGATATTGTTCAGCAGCCGAGGTGTCAAGGCGAGTGATACGGGCATGGGCGCGATCGGAAAAACGTATCTTCATGTACAGCTGACCGGGCATATTGATGTCGCCCGGGTACAGCGCATCACCCGTCACTTTGCCGAGAGCGTCAGTGCGCACCACACTCTGACCGACTACCGCAAGCCTCTCGCTTTCGGTCATGCCTCTTCACCCTCCCACAGTGTCACCGATCTCCATCGCCGATCCGCCTGATCTCTTGCTGGAAGATGCGCCGGAGGATGGCGATTGCCGCAGCATATGTCGGCTCCACACCGCCATAGCTCAGGCTGCCGGCCCCCAGGTTCTTGCCTTTAGTCAGCGGCGTATCCGAGACGTAGTGTAAGAAGCCAACGTCAAAGGGGGTGCCATACAATGTCACGATCTCGTTGTAAGGATGTCGCTTGGGGCGGACAGCCTCGTAGATTGCGGAAAGGTATGGCCCGGCTTCCATCTCAATGTCGGTGTAGCCTTCCCGGTAGAACACATCCATGTAGCGCGGGTTCTGCAGGAAAGTCCCCCGTGCGCTGATCGCCTTCTGATTGTCGAGCACAGAGCCATACGTGATGTACGGCGCAACGTCGTCAGCATTGAAGCAGTTGACCAGCAGATAGGTATTCTGGGAATGCTCATCATGAACGACATTGGGCAGCACCACGTCGCCGATTCGGCTGTTGAGTGTTGCCGACTTGCCCATCACATAGACGCCCAGCAGTTCTCCAACCTGGAAAGCCACCTCATTCAGCAGTTCGTACGCAGCCATACCGAGCGGATAGTCAATGTTGAGCAGCACGGCATCGCTTTCCGCCAGCAATTCGATCCCGTCAACCGCTGCGACGCGCTGATCCAGATACTCCGGGCGCACACGCCGCAACTCCATGACCTGCGCCTCAACGTCAAACCCTCGCTCGCTGGGCACGCGCAACAACCCGATGGCCTGTTCCGCCTCCAGTACAGCCCGACGCACTTCTTCGCCGCAGTCCTGCAGGTACTTCTTCAGAACATAGTACAGCAGGTTGTTGTGATTCTGAGGAGATTGCCGGGACTGAATCGCCTGGTATTCGGCCAGGAGATACTGCTGATCGGAGTCATGCAGGTAGGCCAGCAAATCCTGCTCATGCCGCCAGGCATATCCATGCAGCAGATTAGGCAAGGCATGAGGATTGCTGGACACGAAGTATACCGGCCGGCGCCCAAGCTCAATGCCATGATCGCGTGCGCGGCCCGCCAGATTGGCCCACCAGCGGTTGGTGGCCTTGCGGTAATGCGCCAGCGAACCGGAGAGCAGTTGCAGGCGGATGTTCTTTGGGCGTTCAGCCATCGCCGCCAGAGTCGGCAAGAAGTCCGCCCCCCAGACTGCCTGCAGGCGCTGCAGATCTTCCAATGACATCCGCAATCCCGCCGCCAGCTGGACCACATCAGCCTCAGACATTTCCGGTTCGCCGCTATACCGCGCTATCAGACGGCGAAGATTGCTCCCCTGTAGCAGGTTGTGTATCTTGTTCCACTCGATCTGGTAAGCTGTCAGAGTGGGGATCAGGTCGTCGATGTCCGACCGGCTGGCGATGTACATCGCCAGAACATCCTGTCCGTTGAAATGCGTGCGCCGCCGCCGTCCCCTGGCGCTCACTCGCGGCCACGCCTCAACATCGGTGTAGCCGGCGTTGATAAACACCTCTTCGGACTGACCCAGTACGACCAGCGAAACCCGATCAATACACAGCGGCAGACGCAGGCTGGCATAGATCAGGGCGGAAACATCCGGCTCCGGATCGCGCGCCTTGGTATGGAGAGATGAATCCATACCCATGTGCGCCTCGGTCAGGGTCAGAATCTGTATGGGATGCGTTGAGCGCAGCAGCGAATAGTACGTCCGTATGTACAGTTCGATCTCTTCGCTGCCGGTCTTGGGCACTGTCCGATCCATGCCGCCTCACCTGACCATAGTACGGGGACATTCACAGGCGTCTTGAGTGCTCGCGGCTTTCCCGCTGCAACTTGCGCTTAAGCTGTTGCTTGCGCTCTTTTTCCGCCCGTTGCCACTCACGATACTTGGCAGACTCTTTGGTGAACGAGAGTGCTATGTTTTCGTCGTAATCTCTGCCAGTCAGAATGGCCACAATAAACATTGACACGCCAAACATCACCAGCCAGAGCACTGCTCCGACCAGCAAGTCGCTTACCAGCGGGCTGAGTGTCCCAAAGGAAATACCCTGTGTGCGGAGATACCGCTGTACATAGGGAAGAAGCACATAAGCGATCACGCCGAAGGCGAGCGCCAGGATAGCGCCGAAAATCGGCAGCAAGGGATTACTTCTACGCTTGTGCTCTGCGCGTTTGACCATGAGAACACGCTCCTATGACTCTGCTTCCCGTGCGATTTCAACCGCACGGTGAACGGCCTCAACGATCTTGTAGTAGCCTGTGCACCGGCACAGGTTGCCGGTCAGACCCTGTCTGATCTGCTCGTCGGTAGGTTGTGGATTCTCTTCCAGCAGTTTGACGCCAGACATCAGGAAGCCCGGTGTGCAGTAACCGCACTGCACAGCGCCTTTTTCCACGAATGCCTGTTGCACCGGGTGAAGCTTGCCATCCTCGGCCAGCCCTTCAACGGTCACGATCTGGGCGCCATGTGCGCGCGGCGCGGGTACCAGGCAGGCCATGACCGCCATGCCATCCAGAAATACTTCACACGCCCCGCACTCACCTTCCGCGCAGCCTTCTTTCGTACCCGTCAGACCGACATCTTCCCTCAGGAATCGCAGCAGTGTCTTGTCCTGGCCAACCGGCACGGTATACCGTCTGCCATTGACGATCGTCTCAATGGGCGTGTCTCCCCGACGGTGACGGATACTGGCAGGTAGTGCGTAGCTCACCCGTCCATCCGACTTCCCCCACAGCAACGGCGGATGTACCGGCTGATCGCTACGCTCAGTCCCTGCTGCCAGGGCGCGTAACGCCCGCCGGGTGAGCACGCCGACCATCTCGCGACGATAGGCGGCGCTCCCTCGGACATCATCAATCGGCCTCGCCGCCTGCATGGCCATCTCCGCCGCCGCCCGGATCGTTTCAGGATTGAGTCGCTTTCCACGCAAATATGCCTGGGCCTCCGGCACGGCGATAATGGTCGGAGCCACGCTGCCAAGCGTAATCCGGGCGTCGGTCACCACCTCCCCGTCAAAGCCAGCGACAACGGCGACATTGACTACGGCAATGGCCTGCGCCCGCCGTAACCCCAGCTTCAGAAAGATGCCGCGTTCATGCGGTTGCAACAACGGCACACGGATATCCAGCAGCATCTCATCCGGGCGCAAGACCGTCCGCCGCACACCCTGGTAGAACTCACTCAATGGCACCACGCGCTCGCCATGCAACGAGACCAGCCTCACCGCAGCGCCCATTGCCCACAGCGGTGTGATCGTATCATTGGCCGGGCTGGCGGTGATCAGGTTGCCCGCGATCGTGCCGCGATTACGGATCTGAGGCGCACCAACCGACCAGCATGCCTGGGCTAGCGGCAACGCACGCTCCCAGAGCAACGATGACGCAACCACCTGGTTATGCGTCACTAGTGCTCCCAGAACTGCCTCATGGCCGGCCACTGTGATGGAATCCAGGTCCGGCAGGCGTGAGATGTCAATCAGCGCCTCAACACCGGGCCTTTGTCCGCGTTCCATTTCGAGGATGAGATCGGTTCCACCGGCGATCAGCCGCGCCCGCTCCCCGTACTGACTCAACAGTTCCAGCGCCTCGCGGACAGAAGTCACGCTGTAGTAATCCTGCCACATCGTTGCACCATCCCCTGTCAGGGCCGCACAGTCTTTGGGTGCTCAGTCTGCGACGATTCGTCAAGCGTCAACAGATAAACCGGATTGATGTTGATGATCTGGGTACCCAGATAGGTCGTTGACGTCACATCCCGGCGATCCCAGACATCCACATGACCATGAATAAAATAGCGTGGCCGGTACCACCGGATCAAGAGCAGAAAGGACCGAAATCCCTGATGCGGCAGATCGTCGCGATCATGTATGCCATACGGGGCGGCGTGCGTCACCATCAGATCCACGCCGTTGTGCCAGCGCATCCGCCGCCACAACATTCGCGGAGCCAGCTTGAGCACATTCGCCAGCATCTGGGTTTCGTCGTATTGAATCGGCCCCATGTTGTACCGCCGGCAGCCCTCCAGGCCAGCTATCCACAGATGGCGAAACCTGACTATCCGCCCATGCAGATCGTCACCGCCAGGTGGACGTACAGCGTAACCTGTATCATGATTGCCTTTGACATAGTAAACCGGCACATTGAGTACACTGGCAACAAATTCAATATACCCTGCCGACAGATCGCCACAACTGATGAGAACATCGACGTCATGATACTTGCGGCGCAGGTAAGGAACATTCTGCATGTGCGGCAGTTCTGTATCACTGATCGCCAGGATCCTCACCGCTCCCTGCCCGCGCATACCATTCACGATCCCCGATCCTGCCCGGCAGCAAGCTCCTCGGTATCGAGCCAGCGCATCGGTCGCCCATCACCGCCATGCTGAACCATGATAATCTCAGCGACGACGCTCACCGCGATCTCGCGCGGAGTCTCCGCTCGCAACTCAAGCCCCACCGGCGCATGAACGCGGGCGAGTTGCTCATCGCTGAACCCTGCCTGGCGCATGGCCTCAGCCGTCAATGCCCAGCGTCGGCGGCTGCCAATCAGACCAATGTAACGCGCAGGAGACGCCAGAAGCACAGGCAACAAATCTACATCAACGGTCTGCCCGCGGGTCATGGCCGCCACGTAGGTCTGGCTGGTAATCGGGACGTGGCTGGCCAGTTCCGCGGCAGGCGTGACGTAATAGCCATCCATATCCGGTATGTGCGATGGCGTACACAGATCGGCCCGGTCATCGCTAACCAGCACCCTGAATCCCACCCACTTCGCCAGGGCAGCCACTTCCTTGCCCACATGCCCGCAACCGATGACCAGCACTGTTGGCGGCGGCAGCATCGGCTCGATGAACACCTCCACCGTTCCTCCACAAACACCTACGTCACCAGCAGCCATGTCATTCATACGGTAGGTCAACAACTCAGGCCGCGCAGTCGCAATGATCTGCTGCGCCGCCTCGATGACCTTCGATTCCAGCATGCCGCCGCCCACTGTCCCGGCAATGCGACCATCCGGCCACACGATCATCTTGCTCCCGGCATGGCGCGGCACTGATCCTTGAGTACGTACCACTGTCGCTAAGGCTACGTCCTCGCCTTGTTCCTGCGCCTGCTGCAACAGCTTAAACAGGTCGTAATCATTCATGGCTTTCAGCGGTGTTCCAGTGCCGCAAGGCAGTTCAGGCTGCCTAACCTAAGCTGAATAGCCGTCTGCGAACGTGTCAATCATCAATCGCACGTCTTCGCCAAGGGGGTAAAGCACCGGGCAGGTACAACCAGCAGCAACGTATTCCCGCACCTTGGCGCGCACTTCTTCCGGCGTCCCGGAGGCGGTCACCTGCTGTACCACGTCATCCGGCACCAGTACCATAGCGTTCTCGATCTGCTCTTCGGTAGCTGGCCAGGTCAACACGCGGTGAATCTCATCGAGCAATTCCTGGCTGACTCCGCTCGCCTTCATGATGTGCGGCTGCTGCCCCAGATACTGGGTGACCAGTTTCCGCGCCGCGTCAAGCGCCTTCTTGCGGTCGCGGTCCACCGAGGCGACGACCAGTTGTGGCCGGTCGATGTCGTCAATCCGCCTTCCGCTGAGCTTCAGGCCTTTTTCAAGCTGCGCCAGGGCTTCTTCGTTGTACTTTGGCGATACAAGGTAGTTGAGCAACACCCCGTCAGCAATTTCGCCGGTCAACGCCAGCATGTTCGGGCCGGTCGCCCCGATATAGATGGGCACGTTACGCGGTTCCCGGCGGCCATGGACCACGTCCAGCTCCACCCCGTGCATCCTGACGAACTCACCTTCATACGTCACATTCTTCATGGCCAGCAGGGCGCGCACCACCTCAACCGTCTCGCGCATCGCCTTGAGCGGCTTCTGGCGGTCAATACCCACATTTTTGGCCAACGGATCCCACCAGGCGCCAATCCCCAGAATGATCCGGTTCGGAGCCAGGTCGTCCAGTGTCAGAAATGTCGAGGCAATCAGCGCTGCGTTGCGCGTCCAGTTGTTGATTACGCCGGACCCGATCTTGATCCTGGTGGTTGTGGCGGCAAAGGCTGCCATCGGCACAATGGCATCCCGCACCAGCCGGCTCTCCGCCTGCCAGACTGCTTCAAAGCCCTTGCTTTCCGCGTAACGAACATACTCGATTGCCGCGCTGAGTTCATGAGCGTCCTGCAAATAGAGGGCTACTCGGTCAGCCATCAGGGTTTCTCCTTTTGTGACACCGCCAGGATCGACTGCACTGTGTCAGAAGTGATGCCCGCCAGCGGCTCAACCCCGTACCGCAGGCATAGATTCAGGTATAACTGCAGATCATCGGGAGTATCCAGGTCGAGCATCAGCCGTTCAGAGCGAAAGATGTGCACGGTAGCTTTCAGCGCCTCTCCGCTGGAAACATACTGATGAAAGCTACCGTTGCCCAGCTGTGCAGGTAACAAACTCGGTGGACGCATCAGCACGGCGTTTGTTCCGTACTCATGGCGATCCGGGGTGATAACAAGTGACTGGTGGTAACGACCCAGATCAACCAGCGTCCGTAGGTCCTCTTCTGCCAGCAAAGGCAGGTCCGCCGGCAGGATGAGCACCGCTTGGGCATTCCAGCTCGCAATCATCTGCGTGGCCCGTTCCAGCGAAGCACTCAGGGCTGGTGTGCCGCTTTCCTGCACCGTTCGCGCGCCGTGCTTGCGGGCTACGACTAGTGCGCGGCTATCCCGGCTGATCACCAGAATGCCGCTCACCGCCGCGCTACGTTCCAGCACCGCCACCGTATGGCTCAACATCTCGGTCGCCAGTTGCTCGCGTACGTCAGCGGCCAGCACTGGCGCCAGTCGGCTTTTGGCCCGGTTCAGCGGCTTGACCGGAACGATCGCCCAGACACTCACGAAAAGTCGCCCTCCACCCTACCCTTCCAATGCAGCATGCCTACCGTCCTGCAGTTACTTCAATTGTAGCGCATAAGCCCTGGCCATGGCCGCTTCACACGCTACAAACCAGTGAAGGAGCTACTGATACAGATCAAACTCCGGATCGCGGTTCAATTCGGCGCTGCAACCCTGAGCTTCCGGTAACTCCAGGCCACGCACCAGGACCACCGGCCGACCCTCATCGGCCTCCCCACTGACCAGGCATGCCGCTGCCGCAATGGCGTCCGCTACAGCCACAATGGTCGATTTCAGTTCACGGCCAAAAAGGTCCTGGTGACCGCGCAGGTCCAGCAACGCGGGTATCCCGGCAATGCCGATCGCTGCGCCAACGTTGCCAACCCGGAAGGGCCGTCCGTGGGTATCGCTCAGAATCACCCCCACCGCCACCCCCGTCCGCGCCAGCAAGCCCTCGCGGATACGCCGGGCAGACTGATCCGGGTCCTGAGGCAAAAGCAGCACCCGATTCTCATCTTCAGTGCCGATATTGGATCGGTCAATCCCAGCGTTGGCCGAGACAAATCCCAGACGATGCCGCACGATCAATACGCCCTGGCGGTAACGCGACACTGCCTGCGACTCTTGCAGGATCGCTTCCACCAATCGCGGTTCTTTGCCAGTGAGTTCAGCCAGCCGGAGAGCCTCAGCCGACGGTGTAATCGTCCGCAAGTCCAACCAGCGATTCTCAGCCTTGGCGACAATCTTGGAGGTCACCACGACAATGTCATGCGGTCGGAGCTCCAGACCGGCTGCCTGTAGACCGTCAATAATGAAGCCAACCAGATCATCGCCCGGCTTGACCAGGGGTATCCCCGGCAAAGCCACCAGCATCAAGCGGTCGCCAGTGTTCACGCATCCAATCCTGTAATCCGAATGCCCGCGCGTTTGCTCTTGTAGCGGCTGTTGAGGCTGATCAATACCGGCGTTAGCGACTCCACTGCAATAGCGTTCTGGAGTACCCCGGCGTCATAGCCGCGCATACCGGCGGCTTCCACCAGCCTCAACACCTGTTCCTTGGCCTCCCGATCATTGCCGCAAACCAGCACATCACAATCGATGGCTCCCTCCGGATCAGCCAGGTGTTCGGCGCTCACATTCTGGAAAGCCGCCACAACCCGAACTTCGTCGCCTAGCAGCGCCTGCGCCTCCAGCGCCGCCGATTGTCCTGGCGGAAGGTGCACTGTTCGCACTTTGGGCGGCTGCAAGGGAACGGTCACATCAATCAGAATTTTGCCCTGCAGAGCGTCCCGCACCGCTTCCAGCGTATCCTTGTGGGCGCTATAGGGAACACTCAGCACCACCAGATCGGCCTGAGTCGCTGCGTCAAGGTTACCCATCCCGGAGATCACCTCAGCGCCAATCAGGGCATTCAGTTCCTTGGCCCGCGTCTCGGCCCGTTCCGGACTTCTGGAACCGATGATGACTTTGTATCCACTGGCCGCCCAGCGCACAGCCAGCCCGGAGCCTTCGTTGCCGGTTCCTCCCAGTACAGCGATGGTCAAGACAGTCTTTGGTTCTGGCACGGAACACTTGTCCTTTGTACCGCACAGGCTCAAATACAACCGCAAATACACTGACCCGCTGCCAGCCGATCCTACTGGCCGAGCACAGCACGGACATTCCGCTCATAACGCTGCCACACCGCCGGCGCCAGCGCCAGCGCAGCCTCGGCAATTGTCGCCTCATCAAGTGTCAGCAACTGGCGATCACGCATCAGCCAACGCCCCGCTACCATTGTCGCCGTCACCATGGAGGCTTCAAAGCCGAATATGATGTGCCAGGGCAGATTCCCTTCAGTAAGCGGCGTATAGGGGTGGTAATCCACCAGAATCAGGTCAGCCACAGCGCCCGCCTCAAGCACACCGAACCGCTGCTCCGGAAAGAAGGTCTCCACCAGGCGGGCGTTATTATGGACGGCCATCCGGGCAATCCCGTCACCCGGTGCACGCCGCGGGTCCCGGTTAGCCACCTTGTGCAACAGGTAAGCCGCCTTCCACTCCGCCCACATGTTATTGGAGAAGCCATCGTTACCCAGCACAACCCGCATCTGGCCACGCAGCAGCGTATCCAGAGGCGCCGCCCCCACGCCATTGTTCATGTTGGAGCGCGGCTGATGGGAGACCCACGTACCCGTCCGGCGAAGAGTCTCCAGCTCCCAGGCATCCGTGTGCACGCAATGCGCCACGATTGTCCGCGGCCCGAGGATTCCTGCCCGGTCAAGCCGATCCACCACGCGCAGCCCATACCGCTGCAAGCTGTGATCCTGATCAGCCTCGTGTTCGGCGACATGAATATGGAAACCCGTTTCCAGGCCCGCTGCAGCCGCCGTGCATTTTGCCAGTGTCTCATCGCTCACCGTCAGCCCTGCATGCAGGCCAAATGTCGCTCTAACCAGTGGCCGTGCCTGACAGGTCTTCAGAAACCGCACGTTCTCAGCGATCCCAGCTTGAGCCTTCTCCAGGCCATCCCGGTCGGTTACCTCGTAACACAGAACGGCCCGCAGTCCTGCTTCTTCCACCGCATCAGCAATCACATCCAGGCTGCCATCGATGCAGTTCGGGCTGGCGTGATGATCGATAAGGGTAGTCGTGCCATGTTTGATGGCATCGATCAGGCTCACCAGAGCGCTCAGGCGCACCGCCTCGCGGTCCAGTGCTTTGTCCAGCGGCCACCACAACCGCTCCAGAATCTCCGGGAAGTTCTTCGGGGCCGGGCCGGGGATGGCCAGTCCGCGCGCGTAAGCCCCATAAAAGTGCGTATGGGCGCAAATGTTGCCGGGCATCACGAGCTGTCCCCCGGCATCGAACCGTTCATCATCTGGATATCGCGCAACCAGATCGCGAGTGACACCGATATCCGCAATGGCACCACTGACGATCCGCAGTGCGCCATCGGTGATGATGCGCGGCGCTTCTCCCCAGGTCACCAGTGTTCCATGGGTGATCAGCATGGCAGCCTCATTCAGCTTCAAGCGGCCCAGTCGCCGGCAGAGAACCGCCCATCGCCTGCGCTCTGGCGCGCACATCGGCGACAACCTGCGCGATGACTTCCGGGCTGTTCTCAACAGGCAACTGGACTCTGTCGTTCGAGATCACACGGGCCGTGGTGGCAACCAGATCCCCTTCCCGGCAGGATACCTTCAACTGTGCGCCCCCATCATCGGAAATCCGCTCCGCCTCCCAGATTCGCTCGGCGGGGATACCGGCATTACGCAGGGCATAGTACACCCGATCCACAAAACAATCCGCAGTGCTATACAGATCGCTGATCTGCTTGGCGGCCATGAAGCGGTCCCAGGTCGTGTAGATGAACGCAATTGGTCGCCGCGTTGGATTCGAGATGGGGGGAATCCTTTCGCGCAGTTCGCCAAGCTGAACTTTGTAGTAAAGATGCCCGGCGCGAGGATGGTCTGCCTCATCCGGCAGGAGATCGCGCCGGCGTACCAGCTCATGGCCGGTACGCCGCGCGTAAAAATGAATCCCGCCGTTACGCTCGCCAAAAGCGCGGCTCAGAAAGAACGCCAGATACTCCGCATGTATCCCGCTGCTGATTCGCCCCTGGGGGATGCGGTACCAGTGATCATACCGCACATGATCCAGATCCCTGACGCGATTGATCACGCCAACCAGGACACGATCTTCAGGATACATGCGGCTGGCCCTATGCGACTGGATGCTCTTTCCGCCACGCCAGCAGACGCGAGTCAATCTCGCCAACAAGCTGCTGGTGGTCGATCCACCACTGCTGACTCAGCTGAGCGTTGAGTTCCTCGACGGTCTTGCCCTGCTGCTCTACCCAGGTGTAATACTTGAGGTTATGCCACTGGCGGCGATTTTCCGGCGTGCCGCGCTTGATCCAGTCGGTCTTCTGCCACTGCAGAAGGCCCCGGATGGCCGCGGTAGCTTCTGCCTCATCCATCGGCCCGTACCTGCGAGCCATATCAGCCATGACGCTGTGGTAGCGATCCATGCCATCGGTGGCGATAGTCACGATGACATCATCCGCGCCCATCTCATAGTACTTAGCCGTCTTGATCGCACCAATGATGTTGCAGATACTGCTGATGCCCAGGATACGCCCGAGTTTTTCAACCAGACCTTCATCCAGTCCGAACCGCTTGACCAGCGTTTCTCGCCCGGCTTCCTCAGCAAAAACCTGCAGCACACGCTTGGTCTCAATATCGTCAATGCACATGATCGCGTCCATGTTCATCACATTGTGGATCCACGTCACGTGCTTGTCGCCAATACCCTGGATGTCATGCCCGCCATAGCCATTGTTGTACAGGGTCGGGCACTGGATCGGCTCCAGACCGACAATCTTGTGTTCAGGCCAGAGCTGCTTGAGCCGGTCACCGGCGGCAATGGTTCCGGCGCTGCCCATTGCAGAGACATAAGCGCTGACGGCGCCCTTGCCGATTCCCTGCGCTGCCAGTTCGCCAGCAAGCTCCGCAATCGTATTGCCGGTCACATAATAGTGAAACCGGT
>JAIOAT010000070.1 GCA_019873685.1 Chloroflexota bacterium | reverse complement strand
GCAGCACCAGCGAGAACGAGCGCAGCATGTCGCGCTCCATGGTGTCGCGCAGATCCGTAGTCACCACCGGCACGCCGGAGACAGCGGCTTCCCCGCCCGGAAGCAGTTCACGCAGGGTATGCACCAGGGCGGTCACTTCGTCGCCATAAGGGTTATCCCGCGGGATGACCTCAAAGCGGGCCGCTGTGCGATCGGCGGATAGATAGCGCCCCAGGAAGCCAGCAAGCAGCCCTTCGGTATCCAGGCCGGCGCTGGCCCCGGCGATCGCCGCGCTCAGTTCCGCCGGCAGTTCCTCCGGCAGGTAGTAGACACCCTCCAGGTCCGGCGAGGCGGCTAGCGCGGCCAGATGCGCCTGCATCGTCTCCAGCGCCGGGCCGATCCGGCCGGTGAGCGCCGCTACCGGCAGCCCGGCAAGCGTCTGGCGCAGGCCCTGCATGTTCGGGTTCTCGGCCAGGGCGGGGGCGCGTTCCTGCACGGCATCCAGATAGGCGGCAGCAGTCGGCAGGAGGCTAAGGGCCAACTGCACATTCTGCGGTGTCAGGGCGTCGGCGGGTAGCCCGCCTTCCCCGGCCTGCGCCAGCAGTGTCGCCGCCGCGCCAAACTGGGCGCTAACCGACGTGATGTTCGTCAGCAGCCCACTGTCGCGGCCCAGCGGCGCGGACAGGCTGCGTACATCGGCGACGCCATCCAGCGCCAGCAGGGTCTGCGTCCAGCGATCGATCTCGGCCAGCGCGGAATCGGGATCAAGTCCGGCGACAACCACCGTGAGCGGCTGGATGGTTCCGCCACCCATATGCCGTTCCAGCGCCTCAAAGCCCCGCCGCGCTTCATTCGTGGCGACAAGATCGGAGAGCATGTTATACGTCGTGCGCTGGCCGGTGGCGTAGAGCGCCAGCGGGCCGAGCACAGCTACCAGCAGCAGAATCGCCTGTACCGGATGCTCCGAGACGCGCAGGGAGACCCATTCGTACAGGCGGCTATCCCCGCGATGATGGGCCTTGCCCGGCCAGAAGGCGCGCGCGCCGAGTGTGGCCAACAGGGCAGGCGTGAGCGTCAACCCGGCCAGCAGCATAACCACCACGCTGATGGCCAGCGCCGGGCCGGTCGTATTGAACAGCCCCATTTCCGCGAAGATCATCGCCACAAAGCCCACGATCACCGTCCCGGCGCTGCTGGCGATGGTTTCGCCTACGCGGTGCACCGTGCGGAGGGTGGCTTCGGCGGCCTGGCCGTCATCGGCCATCTCCTCGCGGAAGCGGCTGATTAGGAACAGGCAGTAATCCGTCCCTGCGCCGAACAGAACGACGATCATCATCACGTTGGCATAGATAGTGATGGTGAGGACATTGGCTCCCAGCCAGCCGACGATCCCGCGGCTGATCAGGTAGGCGATGGTCACCGTCAGCAGCGGCAACAGCGGGCTGACCGGCGAGCGGTAGACCAGCAACAGGAGCAAGACCACCAGAACAATCGTCACGCCCAGCGTGCGGTCGACGCTTTCCAGCGCGCCGGTGGCATAGCCGGAGAAGATCGGCGAATTGCCGGTCAGGTAAACCTCAAAGCCGGTGGTCTCCAGGGTAGCCATATGCGCCTTGATGCGCTCCAGCAGTTCCCTGGTCTCGCTTTCCAGCACGCCTGACTGAAAATCGACCATGAGGATCGCCAGGCGGTCATCGGGCGCAATCAGGCTATCGGCCAGCAGGGGAATGCCCTGCGCCGGGGAAGTCACACCCGTGATCCCCGCCGGCCCGTCCAGCTGCATCAGCCAGTCAGTCAGTTCGACGATGTAGTTCCAGGCCGCCCCCTCGCGAACGCTGCTGCCTTCCGGCGTCTCAACGGCAATCACGGCGCTGCCGCCCATATCCTGGTCGGGAAAGTGCTCGTGGGCCAGGGCATAGGCGCGCATGAATGGGGCGCTGGCCGGGAGAAAGTCCGTGGTGCTGCTGCTGGCGACCTGCTCCAGCGGTGGGGCGAGCAGCGTAACCAGCGCAGCCAGGGCAATCCAGCCAGCGATGATCGGCCAGCGGTAACGGGCAGCAAGACGTCCAATGAATTCAAACATGCCTGGGCTTCTCCTGATGAATAGCGTGAGGATCAGGCGGGCGAGACTGGCAGGGAATCGGGCAGGACGCCCCGCGTCAGCAGACGATACAGGATGGCGGCTATGGCCTCCGGGGAAAGGCCGTGATCATCCTCGATCCACCACAGGCCGACCTGCACCCCGGCCCCGGTGATGAAGCGGGCCAGCAAATCTGGCGGGAGGGGCAGCGGACGGTCAGGGACGATCTGGCCGCGAATGATCTCCTCCACAGCATTGGAGAAGTATTCCAGCGCCGTCATCTGTAGTTCGGCGGAGGCCTGGCGGCCAAGCATGATCCGGAACAGGTCGCGGTTCTCCGCCGCGTGGCGAAACACGACGCGCAGCGCCTCTTCCATGCTGTCCGCCGGGCGAGGGCTGGCGCCCAGCGCCTCGGTCAGGCGGGTGCGCAGGGCCGCAAACCCTTCCAGGATCAGGGTGCGCGTCAGGTCTTCTTTGTCGCGGAAGTGCAGGTAAAAGGTGCCCTTGCTGACATCCGCAGCTTCGGTGATGTCCAGCACGCCGGTGGCCTCGTAGCCGCGCCGGGCGATTTCCTGGCGGGCGGCGTCGAGCAGCTTGCGGCGGGTATGCAATTTGCGGCGCTCGTGCCGGGTGGGTTGTGTCTTCATGCGGCTGTGCCTTCCCCGCGCCGGGCAGCGCGACTCTGATCGTCCTGCTAATGATTATACATGTCGTTCAATTATGGGAATATCGTATATCAATCAGCGACGCCTGGCAAGGGGCGGAGGGGGGCAACCGGAGACGGGAATCCCGCCGTGCGCCGGAGATGGCAGCGCCGGGACTTGGCTATGCTCAGGGGAGATATGTCGGCCGCCTGCTAGCGGTGGGCAGGACGCCTGTTGCCGGACAAACCACGCGGTCGGCTACTTCTGGCCCAGCAGGCGCAGGTGGTCGGTCTTGATGCAGCGATCCATGACCAGCGGCATGCCAACGGTTTCCGCAACGGCGGCGGCTTCCGGGCTGGCTACGCCAAGCTGGCCCCACACCGCCCCCGCCCCAACCGCCGCCGCTGCCTCCACCACATCGGCCAGGTGCTCGGCGCGGCGAAAGACGTTGACGATGTCGATCTTCTCCGGCACAGCAGCGAGGGAGGGGTAGCTGGTCTCGCCGTCAATCTCGCTCACCGTCGGATTGACCGGGATGACGCGGTAACCGGCCCGTCGCAGGTAAGCCGCGATCTGGTAGCTGGTGCGTTCCGGGTTGTCGGAATGGCCGACGACCGCGATCACGCGGGCGTTCTGGAGCAAATCGCGCAGATCAGTGTCACTGGTGAGCACAGACATGAAATATCTCCTTACAACAACAAGCAATTGCCGCCAGCAGGGCGATGCGAGCAGGCAACAGCCCCCGACTTCCGGCGATCGCGGCAAGGGCAATGATGGTGCTTGGATGGTGCGTCAAGCCAGAGGGCGAAGACCCGCCGCCTCAGCAATGGCCCGGCGGCCCCCGTTGGTCCATGCGATGGAGTATAGCAGATGTCCGGCCCCCTGGCGCGAGAATGGCCTGGTTACTAAAGGTGAGAGGAACCTACCGCAACACGCCAGCGCTTTTTGCGTATAACCCTGCAGAGTGGTGCGGTAACGGCTTACACAGAGGAGTAGAGGGACATGGGTTGTGGACGCGCTATTCTGTGCATCATCCTGCCGCCGCTGGCGGTGCTGGATCGCGGCTGCGGGACGGTGTTGATCGTCTTTGCGCTGACGCTGGCCGGGTGGGTGCCGGGGGCTATCGCGGCGCTGCTGCTCAACTACATGGCCGAAAACAGCTGAACGACCAGGGCAGGCGCTTAGCGCCTGTGAAGCCCGGCGAACCAGCCTTTGCGCGCCCTGCTCCACACCAGGAGCAGGGTTTTCTGTTGCTCCTTCCCCGGCGATCCGCGCCCCTCAATGTCTGCGCCGGTTTCTCAGCAAATGCTTATTGACTTTCCCGACAAGTAATGTACAATATTTCCAGTCAAAACCTGTTCATTAAATAGACATTAACGGTAGAGATTTTTCGCTTATCTTACGGCTGGCAAGCCGTTACGCAGCACCCTGCTGCAACTGATGGAGAAACCAACATGAGCGGTCTGGCAAGACAAATCATCGTGCTCGTCACTTACGCGATCACCCTGGTGATCAACAGCATGGCCTCCAGCGGCGCGCTGGGCGGCACGCCGACGGCGGAGATCAGCAACGCCTACCCGATCTACTTCGTCCCGGCCAACCTGACCTTCGCCATCTGGGGAGCGATCTACCTGGGCCTGACGGCTTTTGCCGTCTACCAGGCGTTGCCCGCCCAGCGAGAAAATCCGCTGCTCAAGCGCATCGCCTGGCCCTTTGTGTTCAGCAATCTGGCCAATACCCTGTGGCTGATCCTCTTCCAGAGCGAGCAGTTCCTGCTGAGTGTGCCGGTGATGCTGCTCATCCTGGGCCTGTTGATCACGATCTACCGGCAACTGGGCATCGGCCAGCGGGTCTCCCGCGCCACGTACTGGCTGGTCCAGGTACCCTTTAGCATCTACCTGGGCTGGATCACCATCGCGACCATCGCCAACATCTCCCAGACGCTGTACGCCAATGGCTACACCGAGCTGGGGCTGGGCGGCCCGACCTGGGCGGCGATCATGATCGGCATCGGCACGGTGATCATCAGCGCGGTCGTTTATACCGGGCGGGGCAATATTGCCTACGCGCTGACGACCATCTGGGCAGTGGCAGGGATCGTCATCGCCCAGTGGGAGCGTTCGACGCTGGTTGGCGGCGCGGCAGTGGCGGCCATCATCGTTATCCTGGCTGTGCTGGCCTACAGCCTGTGGCAGAATCGCAGCCAGCCCCCGGCCCGCCGGGCGCGCGCCGGGTAGCGCCTGCTTCTTAACGCAAGCTATCTCCCTTCCCCCTGGGGGCGCCAGCTGATCCCCTCCCCGCTGGCGCCCTCGTTTTGTGTTTGGCGGCTGGCGGGGGCGAAGCCCACCAGCCGGGGAACAGGCCGCGATTCAACCCCGGCGGGGAAATTATGTTACAGTAAAGCCACAAGCACAGCACTGCCGCGTACCCGCTCAGGATGATGCCCATGCCCTACTGGCAGTACTACCATACTCCGCAAACCGTGGAAGAAGCGCTGGCGATCCTGGCCCGCTACAATGGCGCGGCTCAGGTGATCGCCGGCGGCACCGACCTGCTGATCGATCTCCAGTACGGCGGGGAGCCTCCCCGCACGGCGCTGGTCGATGTCACCCGCATCCCGGAGATGACGGCCATCAACGAGGTGGATGACCTCGTTCTGCTGGGCGCGGCAGTGACACATACTGCCATCACCCGTTCCGCCCTGCTGGAGGCCCGCGCTACCTGCCTGGTGGAAAGCTGCGGCGTGATTGGCGGGCCACAGGTGCGCAACGTAGGCACGCTTGGCGGTAATGTCGCCCACGCCCTGCCCGCTGGCGACGGCGCCACCTCGCTGATGGCGCTGGACGCCGAGGCGGAAGTCGCCTGGGGCGATGGACGGCGGGAATGGCTGCCGCTGGCGGCGCTCTACCGGGGCGCGGGGCAATCCGCCCTGGATTCGCGGCGCGATGTGCTGGTGCGCTTCCGCTTCCGGCTGGCCGGGGCGGGGGAAGGCAGCGCCTTCAAGCGGGTGATGCGCCCGCAGGGGGTAGCCCTGCCGGTGCTGGGCTGCGCCATATGGGTGAAGCTGGACGAGAACAAGACACGCTACGTCGATGCGCGGGTGTGTATTGGCCCGGTCGCGCCGACGCCGATCCTGGCAACCGCCGTCCAGGACGCGCTACGCGGGCAGCCATGCGATGACACCGCGCTGGAGGCGGCCATCCGCGCCGCCCATGCCTCGCTGCGTCCCCGCGCCAGCAAGTACCGGGCCACCGCCGAATACCGGCAACTGATGATCGAAACCCTGTTGCGCGGCGCATTGCCGCTGGCCACCCGCCGGGCGCAGACCGGCCAGGCGCGAGCCGAAGGGCTGGGCCTGGGCTGAGGGGGAGCTGACTCCCGGCCAGCCGGCAGACCCCCTGCTAGAACCCTACTTTAGCATGGGCATCTTGATCCCGTGTCGCTTGGCCGCCGCAATGGCCTGCGGATAGCCGGCGTCGGCGTGGCGCACCACGCCCAGGCCGGGATCGGTGGTCAGGACACGCTCCAGCCGGCGGGCGGCTTCCGGCGTGCCATCGGCCACGATCACCTGCCCGGCGTGCTGGCTATAGCCGATGCCCACCCCACCGCCATGATGGAAGCTGACCCAGGTCGCGCCGCCTACGGCGTTGATCAGCGCGTTGAGGATCGCCCAGTCGCTGACAGCGTCCGTGCCATCCAGCATTCCTTCCGTCTCGCGGTTGGGGCTGGCCACCGATCCGGCGTCCAGATGATCGCGCCCGATCACAATGGGCGCTTTGACCGCCCCGCTGGCGACCAGTTCGTTGAAGGCCAGCCCGGCCCTGGCCCGTTCCCCATAACCCAGCCAGCAGATGCGCGCCGGTAGGCCCTGGAATTCGAAGCTCTTCTGGGCCATGGTGATCCAGCGGCGGAGGTGATCGTCCTCCGGGAACAGCTCCAGGATTTTGGCGTCGGTGGTGTAGATGTCCTGCGGGTCGCCGGAAAGGGCTACCCAGCGGAACGGCCCCTTGCCCTCGCAGAACAGCGGGCGGATGTAAGCCGGGACAAAGCCGGGGTAGTTGAAGGCGTCCGTCACGCCCGCGTCATAGGCCCGCTGGCGGAGGTTATTGCCGTAATCGAAAACCACCGCACCCGCCGCCTGCATATCCAGCATGGCCCGGCAATGGGCGGCCATACTCGCCATACTGCGCCGTTCGTAGCCAGCCCGGTCGCGCTCGCGTAGCGCGGCGGCTTCCGCCAGGCTCATACCATGCGGGACATAGGAGAACGGGTCATGCGCCGGAGTCTGGTCGGTGACGACATCGGGCGTGATGCCCATGCGCACCAGGCGCGGCAGCACATCGGCGGCGTTGCCCAGCAGCCCGATCGACTTCGGCGTGCCGGTGCGCAGCGCGTCTTCCACCCGCTGCAGGGCGTCCTCCAGATCATCCGTCGATTCATCCAGATAGCGGGTACGCAGCCGCCGCTCGATCATGGCCGGGTCAATCTCCACGATCAGGGCCACGCCCTCGTTCATGGTCACCGCACGCGGCTGCGCCCCGCCCATCTCGCCCAGCCCGGCGGTCAGGACAAACTTACCGCGGAGCGATCCCCAGCCCTGCTGGCGGGCCAGGCTGCCGAAGGTCTCGTAGGTGCCCTGCAGGATGCCCTGTGTGCCAATGTAAATCCACGATCCGGCGGTCATCTGCCCGTACATGATCAGGCCGCGGCGCTCCAGTTCGTCGAAGTGCTCCTGCGTGGCCCAGTGGGGGACGAGGTTGCTGTTGGCGAGCAGGACGCGCGGCGCATCGGGATGAGTCTTGAAGACGACCACCGGCTTGCCACTCTGCACAAGCAGCGTCTCGTCGTTTTCCAGCTCCTTGAGCGTGGCGATGATCGCATCGAAGGCTTCCCAGTTACGGGCTGCCCGTCCGCGCCCGCCGTAGACGATCAGGTTGTCAGGGTCACGGGCCACGTCGGGGTCGAGGTTGTTCATCAACATGCGCATGGCGGCTTCCTGCAGCCAGCCCTTGCAGGTGATCTGCGTCCCGCGCGGCGCCCGAATCACACGGCTCATGACGATTCGTCCTTTCGTGGCACAAGCATACCCGGTGGATCGATCCCGATTGTAGCACAGGAGCCTGCGGAGATTCCCCCGGCAAGGGCCGTGGGATGCAGCCAGGCCCTGAGATCGGGAGGTCGGGAGACAAGGGAGACAAGACAGGGGGACAAGTGACAGGAGGCAAGAGAAAGAGGCCAGGAGACCGGAGGCCACCGGAGGCCAGGAAGCTGCATGACTGCCTGCTGCCTGTTCCCCATCCCCCCCAAGAAAAGCAACACGCCTGAGGCAACCGGCAGCCTCAGGCGTGTGAACAGGTAATCTGAATGAATGACAGGCTAACGATTCTTGACCGGCACGATGGTGACTTTGCGGTTTTCGCCTTCGCCCACGCTTTCGGTATAAACGTCCGTGCGGTCGCGCAGCGAAAGGTGGATGATCCGCCGCTCATACGCCGGCATCGGTTCCAGGTTGATGGTGCGACCCCGCAGGGTGGCCTGCTTGGCCATACGCAGGGCCAGGCTCTGCAGGCGCTGCTCACGGCGGGCTTTGTAATGCTCCACATCCACCACCAGATCGGTGCGGCGCTGCAATTCGCGGCTGACGATCAGGCGGGTGATATACTGGAGCGCGGCCAGCGTCTCGCCGCGCCGCCCGATCAGGACACCCAGGTCCTTGCCGGTAATCTGCAGGACCAGCGGGCCGCTCTCGTTTTCGTCGGCAGGCTCGGCGTAGCTGGCTTCCACACTGGCGCTGATGCCCATCTTGCCCAGCAGCTCCTGCAGGGTCTCCACGGCGGTGCGTGCTTCCTCGTCATCAGGGGCAGCAGCGATGCGGGTGGGCAGTGGAAAGTCACTGTCCGGTTCATCATCGTCGGTCAGTTCCCCCTGAATTGGGAGATCGGCTGCCTCGACAGCGGTAGGCCGTTCCGCCCCGCCAGTGGCCGTCCGACTCTTCGACCGGCGACGGCGGCGGCGCGACCGGGGCGCAGGCTGGCCCTCGGCGGTAGTTTGCTGCTGGCGGGAGGCTTTTTCGGCGCGGGCGGGGGCGGGCGTGCTTGGCGCCAGGAGGGTCAGGCGAACTTTGGCCGGGCGTCCGCCGATGCCGAACAGCCCCCGGCTGGATTCTTCAAGAACTTCAACGATCACGTTTTTGCTGTCGGCGCCCAGTTTGGCCAGGCCGTTTTTGATCGCCGTCTCAACGTCTGGCCCGGTCGCCTCGACGAACCGTGGTTCGTTCATGGTCAAGCCCCTCTATCATTTCACTTTGCTGGTGTCGACTTGCGTGGCGATGGCTCACCAGCCGGCGGATTGGCATTCTGGCCGCGCTTGAAGGGGAGCAGGTTGCCCAGGTTGGCCTTCCCCATCATAGCGTACTGGACGATCCCGATCAGGTTCGACACGACGAAGTACACCGAGAGGCCGGAGGCAAAGGACAGCGAGAAGAAGAAGAACATGATCGGCATGACGGTGTTCATCGAGCGCGTCATCGCGGCAGCCTGGCCGCCGTCATCGGCGGCCGGCGGGGTGAGCAGGCGCTGCTGGGCCCAGGTCGTGATCAACACGAGCACCGGCAGCACGTAAAACGGATCCGGCTCAGCCAGGTTCATCCACAGAAACTGGTTGCTGAGCGGGATAAGCTGGTTCAACTGGGGCACCAGGATGCGCCCGGAGAGATCGAGGAGCTGGAGCGGGGTGGCCCCCAGCACCTGGATGATCGCCTGGTAGAGACCGATCAGGATGGGGAACTGGATCAGCAGCGGCAGGCAGCCGCCAGCGGGATTGATCCCCGCCTCGCGATACAGTTCCATCTGCGCCTGGGCCAGTTTTTCGCGGTCGCCCTTGTACTTTTCCTGAAGCTTCTTGAGCTTGGGCTGCAGTTCCTGCTGGGCCTTCAGCGAGCGCTGCTGCTGAACGGTCAGCGGGTGGGTGAGCAGGCGGATCAGGATGGTGAAGGCCACGATCGCCAGGACGGTGTTTTGCCCCAGGAGCTGGTACAGAAAGACCAGCACGGTGATGAACGGGTTGAGGATGAGATCCCACATGGTGTTTTTTCCCTGGTTATTGGCTTTGTTGGCTGGCGGCGACCGGCGGGTAAGTCCAGACGACCTTGCCTTCCAGGTCGAAGGCCACAAGCTGCCGATCCTGAGACATCGTGCTGACGACCACCAGGTCGTCATTCAGCAGGATCAGGTTGCTGAGGATATCCCCGCCGACTGGCTGCTGCCAGACGGGCGTCCCGCTGGCGCGGTTGACCGCGTAAAGGGTATCGTCGCGGGAGCCAATGAGCAGCAGGTCGCCGACGGCCAGCGGGCTGGTGCGGATGCCTTCGCGGGCGACTTTGCGCTGCCAGACCGGGGTGAAGGTCCCGGTTTCCAGCGCGTAGACATTGCCGCTCATATCCCCGGCATAAAGCACGCCGTCGGTCACCGTCGGCGTGTCCCAGACCCAGTTTTCCGCCTGGAAGGTATTGAGGATGGCCCCATCAGCAGCGTTGACGGCGACGATCGTGCGCATGAATGTGCCGACATACAGCACGCCATCAGCGTAAGCGGGGGAGCCAGCGATGGCCCCACCCAGGTCCTGCCGCCATAATTCCTGGCCGGTAGCCAGGGTCAGCGCATACAGGTGCTTGTCCAGCGAGGCGACGTAGACGACGTCATCCACCACCAGCGGCGTCGCCCAGACGCCCTGGCCTGTGTCAAAGAACCATTCCTTCTGACCGGTGCGCTGGTTGAGCGCCATGACGCCATGATCGCCGATGCCCACCAGCACCTTGCCGGAGGCGACCGTTAGCCCGGCGATGATCCGGGAAGTGGCGTCCTCATTCACCCATAGCATCTGGCCATTATCGCGGTTGATGGCGTAGACCTTGTGGTCATAGCCGCCCGCGTAGACCACATCCTCGGTGACGGCGGGGGTGGCGTAAAACTGGGTGTGGCCCCGCAGTGCGTCGCCCGGCGCAGGGAATTCCCAGCGGGCAACCCCGCTGCTGTTAAAGCGCGTCACGCGGTCCAGGTAGGCCACGATCAGGCCATCGTCGCCGGCGGTCACGCCGGCCCAGCTTCCGGCTACTGAGGCAGGCCCACAGCCCGCCGCCAGCAGCACCAGCGCCAGAATCAACCACAGGCCGCGCCGCAGGAATGCGACCGGCTGGTGAGCGTTCTGCCGCCCCACGAACGGAGAGATCATCGTCTTCAATGTTGCTCCTTAAGGAACGGGATCATACCCACCGGGATTGAGGGGGTGACAGCGGGCAATGCGCTTGATCCCCAGCCAGCCTCCTTTGAAGAGGCCGTACTTGTCAATCGCCTGGTAGGTGTAGACCGAACAACTGGGTGTAAAACGACAGCTGGGCGGCAGTACGCGGGATAATGTCAACTGGTACAGCCGGATCAACAGCAGGACAGGCCGCTTTAACATCTGCTTCTCTCAAGGCGCCAATACATCATCATGGTTGTGCGGTTGTGCAGGCGGCGAATGCGCCATGGCCGGGCCAGCCGCCTGCTGCGCCGTTGCTATCAGTTATAGCAGATTAGCCCGGCGCAGCCCAACTGCCATGGCTTCCAGCAGTTCCGGGTAAGGACAGGTCAGCGCCGGTGGGCGTGGGATGACGATCACGTCGTACCCCTGGGCGATCCGGGGATGCCAGTGCCGGGCGGCCTCGCGGATGCGGCGCTTGACCCGGTTTCGCGCCACCGCGCTACCCAGCCGGCGCGTCGTGATGATGCCGTAGCGGTTGTGAGGCAGGTGATTGGGAACCAGGGCCAGGACCAGCAGCGGGTGGGCATAGGTGCGCCCTTCCCTGCGTACACGCAGGAAATCCTCATCACGCCGGAGCCGCAGACGTCGCCGCATCTCCTCAGGAGGCGTTCCAGTTCGTCTTCTTGACGTGCGCCACCTGCACGGTCAGGCGATGCCGCCCCTTGGCCCGACGCGCCTTGAGTACGGCGCGACCGGTGCGGGTGCGCATCCGCATGCGGAAACCATGAACGCGCAGACGGCGACGCTTCTTGGGTTGCCAGGTACGCTTGGGCATAGTCGTTGTGAACCCTTCTCGAGCCTACTGATACCGAAAAACCGCCCGGATCGGACGGATTGCGAGCAAAACACGGCGCTTCAGTATAACCGATCGGGATCGCGCGGTCAACCGTGTTTTTGCGCCAGTCGCCAGCAAGACCCGCTGGCGCCACTGATTGGCCGAGGGCCGGGTCAGCGTCAGCGCGATTTTTGCCAACTGTGATACATTACCCTCTGTATCCAGTCTGTCTTGATTCTGCCCTGAAGGTGTGCTATAGTGATGGCGACGCGGTTCCCCGGTACGTCACGGTAATTGCGTTATCCCACGACCCACGCCCATTTTTGTGCTGACTGTTAACTGACCAGCGGACGGTGACCACCTGTGGGCTTGAAACCGCGTTTACCTGGCTGTAACAGGTAAACTCCCCTGGCATATTCGTACTGACCGGCCTCCCTGCCGTTGTTCACCCCCTGGTGTGGGCGAAAGCCCCCCTCCACTGTGGAGCTTCTCAATGGACGTTGCTGAGCTTGAAAAGAAAACCCTGACTGAACTACGCCGCCTGGCCCAGGAAGCTAACATCGCCGGCTACAGCCGCCTGAAAAAGTGGGACCTGATCCTGCGGTTGCTGCGCGACAAGGCCGAAAAGAAGGGGTATGAACTGCGCGGCGGCGTGCTGGAAATCATCGACGATGGGATTGGCTTCCTGCGCTCCAACAACTACCTGCCCGGCCCGGAAGACATCTATGTCTCCCAGACGCAGATCAAGCGCTTCGGGCTGCGCACGGGCGACTTTGTCATCGGTCAGGTGCGCCCGCCCAAGGATTCTGAAAAATACTACGGGTTGCTGCGGGTGGAAGCCATCAGTGGTAAAAGCCCGGAACTGGCCAAGCGCCGCCCCAATTTTGAAAACCTGACCGCCATCTTCCCCGATAAACGCTTTGACCTGGAAACTTCGCCGCGCATCCTGAGCACCCGGCTGCTGAACCTGATCGCGCCGATCGGCAAGGGGCAGCGCGGCCTGATCGTCAGCCCGCCCAAAGCCGGCAAGACCACCGTCCTCAAGGACATCGCCAACGCGATCAGCCAGAATTACCCGGAAGTTCACCTGATGGTCGTCCTGATCGGCGAGCGCCCGGAAGAAGTGACCGACATGGATCGCTCGGTGGAAGCGGAGGTGATTAGCTCCACCTTTGACGAGCCGGTTCAGCATCATGTACGGGTGGCGGAAATGGCGCTGGAACGGGCCAAGCGCCTGGTGGAAGGCGGCCAGGATGTGGTGATCATGCTGGATAGCATCACACGCCTGGCTCGCGCCTACAACCTGGTCGTGCCGCCCAGTGGCCGCACGCTGACCGGCGGTATCGATCCCTCCGCCCTCTACCCGCCCAAGCGCTTCTTTGGCGCGGCGCGTAATGTGGAAGAAGGCGGCAGTCTGACCATCGTCGCCACCTGCCTGATCGACACCGGTTCCCGCATGGACGATGTCATTTACGAGGAATTCAAGGGCACCGGCAACATGGAGCTGCACCTCAGCCGCGTGCTGCAGGAGCGCCGGATCTTCCCGGCCTTCAACATCGACCGCAGCAGCACCCGCCGCGAGGAATTGCTGCTCGGCCCGGATGTCCTGCAGCGCGTCTGGACGATGCGCCGGATGCTGGCCCACCTGATGGACGAGCAGGGCAACAGCGAAAACGGTCTGGTGGTGGCCACCGAGCAGCTGCTTCAGCAGTTGCGCATGACCGACAGCAACGAGGAATTCCTGATGTCGCTGGGCAAATCCAGCTATTCGTCAACGGGCCGTTGAACGAGGACGAGCCACCCGCGCAGGTGGCTCGTTTTCTTTTTGCGCCGGGAGCTGTCGGGGCTGTCTGGCCCCGGCGGCGCATCGTCCAACAGCTTGCATTTTAGATTTTTCGGCCCTGCCAGATACGCTAAGCCACCTCCGTTAGACTGACGACTGCATCCCATCAAACTTGCCGAGGGCGATCAGGTTGCCCGCCGGGTCTTTGAAGTAGGCCATGGAGCCGACGCCGGGCACGTGAAGAACCTCCTCGACCACCTCGCCGCCAGCGGCCCGGATGGCCTGCAGGTCAGCTTCCAGGTCGGCGCTTTCGATGTAGAACGTCGGCGGGGAAGCCTGCCCGTTGCTCGCCGGGCCGATCCCGATGCCGATCTCCTGGTTGCCGGTGTTCAGCGTGGTGTACTGCATATCCGGGTAATCCTTCATTTCCCAGCCAAACAGCTCAGCGTAAAAGCGGGCGCTGGCCAGCCGGTCGCTCCCCGTTAGCTCCAGGTGTACCACCCTTCTTCCGCTCATCACCCAGTCTCCCCTCTCATTGTCGCAAAAAGATGAGTAAATTGCTCATATTCAGAATAGAACAAAATTTCTATCCTGTCAAGCACCAGTTTTTGGCGGCAGGCGGAAACAGAGGGGAAGGAGGCCGTGAGGCGGAAAGTCAACAGGCGCCCATCCTCACTGCAAGACGATTCTCTACAGCAGACCCAGGGCGCGGAAGTCCTGCTCAAGCCGGGGGACGGTCGGGCGGGCCAGCACTTCATCCAGCGCCACCCACTCGTAACGCTGGTTTTCCGCCTCAAGCACGATCGCCTCCGGCGCATCAATGGCGCATAGCAACGGCCAGACCCGCACGATAGACGGCCCGATATCGACCGGGAACGGTTCCCCGCTGCGCAGCACACGCCCCCGCACACCCAGTTCCTCGGCGATCTCGCGGAGCGCCGCCGCTGCCGGGGTTTCCCCCGGTTCAACATAGCCGGTGATCACTCCCCAGCAGCCGGGGAAACTCGGGGCGGTTGGCCCGCGCTGGACAAGCAACACGCGCCCATCGGCCCGCTGGATCACGGCGGCGGCCACATCGCGCACGGTTTTTTGCGGCGCTTCGCTCATCGCTGCCTCCTGATCCGGGCGGAAATCCCAAGTACGCGCCGGTTATCCCTTATTAACCCAAGGCTGGTTGGGGATATGTTGGCTGAATCATGGCCCGGCAGTGTCCTCTTCCTTAATGGAGATGGGCCGCCGGGCCGGGTGACCCAGGTAGACGCCCTCGGCGTACACCTGCTGCGCGCCGCTGTCCACATAGCCGACCGCTTCCGCCAGCGCCAGCGATTCCTCGTTATCCGCCTCCACCAGGTACAACGGCAGCCGTCCCCGGCGCAGGATGTACTCCGTGCAGGCGGTCACCACGGCCTGCCCCCAGCCACGCTTGCGCACCCCCGGATCGGTGTGGACATACACTTCGGCGAAACCCGGCGATTGCCAGTTGATCCCGGCCACCGCCGCCAGGCCGCCGGACTGAATCTCAAAGCGCGGCAGGCCGCCCGGAGTCGGCTTTTCCACCACCATGACGTTGATACCGGGCCGGAAGCGCTTGCTTTCCAGGTAGTAGATGCGCATCAGCCGCTGGGTTTGCAGGGCAAAGCTGCCACCCAGGTAAGGGAGCTGGTGGCTGCTGGCAAAGAACAGGTACGGGCGGCCTGGAGTCAGCAGTTCGGCCAGCAGGTCAGCGGCGGTATCGGCGGTGCGGCAGCGCATGGTCACCAGCGGGCGGAACAGGTCATAGCCGGTTTGAAAGCGGCCAGCGAAGCCATCCGCCCGACCCGAAGGGCGCAGCTTCACCCGCAGCTCGGAGCGCCGGGCGTCATGGTACAGGGCATAGTAGGCCGTTGGCGCGTCGACGATACTGGAGTCGTCAAGCAGGTAGCGGCTGATGATCTGGCGTGCTTCGTGGATGAGCATAACGGTGTACTGACTGGTGGTCTGGCTCCACAACAGGCGCAGAGCGCGATCGCCGCCACGCTCCTTGCGTTGCTTTGTCGCTGGATGATGGCCTCTGAATCGTCTGAGGATAGGCGCGCCAGCAGGCGCAGATCAGCCCGAGCCGCGCGTCACCGGCAAGTATAACAGGTGTCCGGCGGGGAGGGTAGCGTTCAGGGCGGCGGCCACCGCCGCCGGATCGGGCACCTGGAGCAGATGCGCCGGGCAGGCGCAATCCGAGGCGCCAAAGCCCGCTGCGGGCAGCAACACGCCGGGCAGAGCGCGTAACGCCGCCGCCCAGGCGCATTCCAGCCGTTCCGGCGCAGCAACCGCCCAGACGCCCGCTACCGGCGCGGCGCTGGTCAGGGCGTCGATGTGCCAGTCAGGGCTGTTGCAAAGTCAGAAGAAGAAATCCAAGGCGGAAGACAGTCGAGCAGCAAAGAAGCGTTGAGCATCAGGGAGGTAGGTAAATGGCGAACGGGCAACCAGGGCAA
>JAIOAT010000069.1 GCA_019873685.1 Chloroflexota bacterium | reverse complement strand
AGCGTCGGCGCACTGTTCGACGAATAGCCGCCACCGACGAGCGCCACGCCTTACAAGGCAATAGCCGGGCTTCAGCTAACCCTGATCGCCGCAGTCGAGACCCAACCGGTTGGGCCGCTTGCCTTCCCCCCGGGCAGGCGGGCCGGCTCAATTCGCCCGGCAGCCGCCAGGGCGTCCAGCGCGCGCTCCAGTTCACGGGTGGTCGGCTCGAAAATGTGGAAGATCTGGGCGATCTGGCGGGTCGTGGTCGCGATCACGGCATCGACATACGCGCCAACAAGTAGCCGCCACGCCTCCGCGCTCCCGATCTGGCGGGCCTGCAACGGCAGTTCAGGGTAACGGCGCATCGGGATGTCGTAGATAAAGCTATAGCGCCACGCGCCTTCTTCCGCTACGCCAACCGGCAGCACCTTCATATCGATCTGTAGCTCCACCAGCCCGCGCTCAAAGCGGGTCTTGCTGGCCTCGGCGGCCATGCCGGTCGCCTTACGCAGCGCCACCGTCCCCAGCGGCCCCAGGTCAAGCAATGCCTCGTAGATCAGACGGGCTTCATGGGTCATCACGCCGTCGCGCACCTGCTCCAGGTAATCGTGCAGATCGCCGTAGTTGCGGGTCAGCGCGTAGAAGGCCGCCCACAGACGCGGCGCGATCAGCGTGGCCTTACGGCGCAACAGTTTGGCATAGTACCAGCGCCGCCCGCCCAGCGATTGATCTTTCCATCCCCAGCACAGGTTATTGTCCGGGTCGTCGTGGGCCATCGGCACATCGCGCTCGCGCCCGGCGATCGCCTGAAACAGGTTGGGCGCCTCCACTCCTTTGATTGGCCACAGGAAGGCAAAGCCAACCTCGTTAATGAACGCCTCGGCGTCGTCGATGGTTCTCATCCGGCGTTCCGGGGTGCGCCGGTAACGGTGATCGCGCTCGGCGGCAATCCAGTCGCCTTCCAGGGTCAACATGCCACCCACCCCTCTCCCCGCACGATCAGAACAAATGTACAGGTTATTATAGCCTGATCTGCCCGCACGCAAAAACACGGCGGCCAGCAGATTTCTCTGGCCGCCGCGCCCGGTAATTCTGTGAGCACCGCTCAAGCGAGGCAGCGCCGCAGGAATCACTCCCGTGTGAACTGCGTGCCCAGCGCCACCGGCGGAGCCGAGCGCAGAAAGTTACGCAGCAGCCGTTGCGCCCAGGGCGGCGAGAGCAGCATCAAGCGTTCCACCAGGCCGCTGGAGACCAGCAACAGGGTCAGGATCATCAGCACCCAGGGCACCGCGTTAACCAGCACCAGCGGGAATTCAGTCGTTTGCTGAATGGTGCTGGCCAGCGCACGCAGGCCGGTGAACAGGTACGCGCCGAAGGCGACACGCAGCGGATGCCAGCCGCCAAAGATCACAATCGCCAGGGCGATCCAGCCATCACCGCGCATCACCGCCGGGTTAGCCCAGCCAGCCTTGATCGCCAGGGAATAGCTGGCTCCGGCCACACCCACCAGCGCTCCCCCGATAGCGGTATACAGGTAGCGTGTCCGCGTCACGTTCGTGCCGCGGGCGAAGGCCGCCGCCGGGCGCTCCCCAACGGCACGCAACGCCAGCCCCCAGCGCGTCCGGTACATCACAAACCAGGTAGCGGCCAGCAGAATGAAGCTGAAGTACACCAGCGCGTTGTGGTTGAAGAACACCGTCCCCAGGAAGGGAATATCGCGGAGCAGCGGAATGGGGATGGTTGGGAAGGTCGGGCCGGGAATACGGGTATAGTTCTGGCCGAGGAACTGCGCCAGATCGGCGGCCAGCAGGGTCAGGACGAAGCCTACCGCCACCTGATCCTGCCGCAATGCGATATTCGAGAACAGGATGAGCAGTGCCACCAGCAGCCCGGCGATCAGCCCTGCCGCCAGCCCCAGCATGGCATTGCCGGAAGCATAAGCGGTCACAAAAGCCACCATCGCCGCCAGTTGCAGGCTGCCATCCAGCGACAGGTTGATCACGCCGACCCGTTCGGTGATAGTTTCGCCCAGGCTGGCGATCACCAGCGGCGTGGCATTGGCCACCACAGACCCCAGCACACGGGCCAGTTCGCTATCCATGAATCGCCGCCTCCTCCGCTTCCAGACTTGCGCTTGGTTCAGGGGCCTGGGCCGGATGCCTGCCGCGCAGCCGCCCGCGTACGCCGTTGGCCAGGATGACCATCAACACCAGGATGCCCTGCACCACCCCGGCCAGGCTCTGATCAAGCTGCAGGGCGATCTTCAGGCGCGTGCTGCCGCCCAGAATGGCTGCAAAGAAGAAAGCGATCGGCGGCGCCCACAGCGCCCGTGTCCCCGTCAGCAGCACTACCAGCAGCCCCAGGAAGCCGATCCCACCGCTGACCAGCGGTCGCAGGTTGCCGTACGTGAACAGCACACGCACTGACCCGGCCAGCCCGGCCATGAAGCCGCATAGCGCCATCGCCAGCAGCACGTTGCGCTCTACCGGTACGCCCAGCAGCAAAGCCGACCGCTGGCTGTGCCCCTGCGCCTTCAGTTCCAGCCCCCAGCGCGTCCCGGAGAGCGCCAGGAAGATCCCGCCAAAGACGACCGCCATCAGAATCAGCGCCACCGCGCTGACCCGGAACTCGCTGCTCATCGGTAGCAGCAACGTCTCCTGGCGGAAAGGCGGCGTCGCCTGCCCGCCCTGGTTGCCCCAGGGGCCAGAAATCAGGTAAATGCTGAAAATGTTCGCCAGGTTGTTCATGGCCACGCCGCCGAAAATCTCATGCACGCCGCCCCGCGTCTTGAGCAGGCCGGTCAGCGCAGCCCAGAAGGCCCCACCCAGCGCCGCCGCCAGCATCTCCAGCGGCACCTGAACCACCGTCGGCAGGAAGACTTCCTGCGCCACCCAGGTCGCGCACACCGCGCCGAACATCATCTGGCCTTCCACGCCGATATTCCACAGTCCGGCGGTAAAGGTCACCAGCAGGCCGGTGCAGACAAACATCAGCGGAATCCAGAAGTTGACCACACCGGAGAAGCGCACCATATCCAGGCCGGTCGGGGTTAGACCAATGCCTTCCGTGACCTTGTTGAAGACTTCCAGCGGGGAAGCGCCCACCGCCAGGATGATCAGCGCGGTGAGCAGCAGCGAAACGGCAATCGAGGCCATGCCGATGCCCAGCGCCAGCGCCCGTTGTCCCAGCAACGAACTTCTCGTCATCGCCCTGCCTCCTCCCCCACCCGCTGGCCGCCGATCAGGTGCCCCAGTTCGTCCACAGTAACCGAGCGGGCATCGGGCACTTCAGTGACCTGCCCGGCGTAGAAGACCAGAATCCGGTCGCTGTAGGTCACCAGTTCATCCAGGTCGGCGGAGGTGAACATCACAGCAGTGCCAGCGGCGCAACGGGCCAGAATCTGCTCCCAGATCCAGCGCGCCGATTCCACGTCCAGGCCGCGCGTCGGATGTTCCAGCACCAGCAGGCGCGGCGCGGGCGGGATCAGGGCCATCAGCACCCGTTGCTGGTTACCGCCGGAAAGCGTCTCAATCGGGCTGTCGGGCCGCCCCATGATCCGGTAATGGGCGATTCGTTCCTCGGCGATCTGCCGCCCGCGCTCACGATCGATCCACCAGCCCTGTCCCGCGTCGGTGAGGATGAAGTGCTCAGCCAGGGTCAGCCCGGCAACCAGCCCTTCTTCCAGACGGCCCGCCGCACCAAAGCTCACCCCCGCCGCCAGAAAATCGCGGTACGGGCGGCCGGTCATGTCCACGCCGTTGATGAGCACCCGCCCGCCCAGCGGACGGGCCAGGCCGACACAGGCCCGGGTTAGCAGCTGCTGGCCGCTGCCGTCCAGCCCGGCCAACCCGACGACTTCACCGGCCCGCACACAAACCTGGCAATCGCGCATGACCACCCGCTCGCTGGCCATGAACAGGTCCTGCACTTCCAGAACGGTATCGCCAGGCGTTGCCGCCCGTCGGGAAGGCGGGGCCAGCGCCTGGCCGAACATCATGGCCACCAGTTCACCGGTGGTCACCGGCATGACCGCTGTCCCGACCAACCGTCCCAGCCGCAGCACAGCCACCTCATCGCACAATTCCAGCACGTCTTCCAGCTTGTGGGAGACAAACAAAATGGTCAGGCCGTCTTCCCGCGCCAGCCGCTGCAGGGAGGCAAACAGGACGCTTTTTTGCTCGGCAGAAATGCCGGTGGTCGGCTCGTCCAGAATCAGCACGCGCACGCCCAGCGCCAGCAGGCGGATGATCTCCAGTTCCTGCCGCTGGCCGATGCTCAGGCGCTCCACCGGCATATCGGGTTCCAGCCGGAAGCCCAGCCGCTCAGCCAGTTCAGCAAAGCGACGGCGGGCCGCCTGCCAGTCTGGCAGCGGGCCAACCGGCTGCCCGTAGACGAAATTCTCCAGCACAGTCAGCGGGCCGACATCCAGCGGGTCCTGGGCCAGCATCCCGATACCGACTTCGATGGCGCCGCGCGGTGTATCGTAGTGGACAAGTCGGCCATCGATCAGTATCTGTCCGCTATCGGCCAGATAAAAGCCGGAGAGAATCTTCATCAATGTGGATTTGCCGGCGCCGTTTTCGCCAAGAATGCCGTAGATGCGCCCGTCGGCAAAAGTGAGGGAAATGTCGTCGTTAGCGTGGACTGCTCCGAAGGTCTTGTGAATATGGCGTACCTCAACGCTCATCGCGACTCCTGGTGGAACATGCGCCGCCAGCCGGGCGGGGGCGCGCTCCGCCTAAACAGGGCGACCACCCGCAAAGGTGGTCGCCCTCCTCTCAGACTCTGCAATCGCTACTGGGCGGAGCTATCGCCCGTCATGCCCTGCAGGAGCTGCTCCAGGTACCAGACCGAGCGCGGCGGCACGATCTCCCCTTCCTCAGCCAGCACCGTGCCATCCTGCAGCGCCAGCGGCCCCACCCACAGGCCGATCTGCTTGCCTTCGTCGTCGATGTTGTCGGCCGTCAGGACACCGGGATCGGTCTCCGCCAGCATGGCGATGAACTCATCAAGCTGCGCGGCCTGCTCTTCCGTCAGGGCGTCGCCATTGACCCAGCCGACCGCCGTCTTGTCGTTATCGCTGATGTCCTCAAAGTACGGCGGATTCCAGTGCCAGAACTGCTCGTAAGTACCGTTCTTGACGGCCTCAACTACCTGGACGTAAGCCGGCCCCCAGTTGAAGTACGGGACGCCTAGGCAGACCGCCGGCGCGCCTGCACAGGCGCCTTCATAGTCGTAGGGGATGGCCCACACCTTGGCGCCTTCCGCAGCCCGCTGACCGGCGACCACCAGCGCCTCGGTGGTGTCGATGCCGCTGATCACGACATCCGCCCCGCCATCAAAGAAGCGCTGCGTTTCCTCGGTCGGGTCCAGCGTCACACCGGGGATGTTGAACCAGAAGCCGATCCAGGTGACCGTCATGCTCAGGTCGTCGGGATTGCCGCCACGATAATGCTCGTAGCAATAGCGTGCGCCCAGGTAAACACTGGCGGCCAGGCGGCGGGTTTCGAAGTTGATCAGCGGGCCAAGGTAACCGAGCTTGCCGGTCTCGGTGGCCAGCGCCGCAGCGCAGCCCGCGATCTGCTTGCCCAGCTCCATGTTGCCCATGATATTGCTCAGGTTGGCGGGCGCTTCCCCGGTCAGGGCGTCATCGCCGGAGACATTAATGAAGATGGTGTCCGGGTACTTCTGAGCCACAAACAGGGTATCTTCCTCGAATTCGTCGGATGTGGTGAAGATCACCTTGGCCCCTTCGGCCAGCATCTCCTCCACCACCTGCTCGAGGGTGGTTTCTGGCGCATCAGCGGGGTTCAGGCTCTCAAAGAAGACCATCCGCGCACCGGGCACCTGCTGCTCAACATATTGCCCGGCGGTATAGTGGGCCTCGCTCCAGCCATGATCGTTGCGCGGCCCGACAAGAACCATACCGAAGACGAACTCCTCATCCTGGGCAAAGCCGCCCGTTGCAGCCAGCAGCATGGCGGCCGCCACAATCAGGACCACTGCAGTTCTGCGTGCCATCTGTGCTTCCCTCTCCTCCTGCTGCGCGAATACGATCCTGCCAGGCCGGTGGCGTCGGCGGAACTGACAGCCTGACATTTATCAGTGTAAAGGAATCCTCCTAAAACTCCAAGCGCCCTGGCGCGGCTTGTTCGGATGAATTTCTTAGGCTAATCTGCACAAGGCGCAGCCACTGTGCCCGGCAGCAGGCGGCAGTCCCCTTCCCGCTCAAAACGAAGCGCCATCGTTGCAACAGACCGCCAGCCGATAATAAAACAGCGCAGCCCCCGGTCAACCGGGCTGCGCTGCGTTTGCCAGCAAGAGCCTGCGAGAGCCAGATCGCATCAGTCCAGGTGCGGTTCCAGCTTGCCGATGATCCGTTCCTTGGGCATATACCCCGTCAGCCGCTCAACCGGCTGGCCATTCTTGAACAGGATCAGCGTGGGGATGCCCATGATGCCCAGATCCATCAGCACATTGGGGTTGGCGTCCGCGTCCATCCGGCCAACGCGCATCCGTCCCTCGTATTCCTCCGCCAGGGCCATCACATGCGGCTCGATCATCTTGCACGGGCCGCACCATTCCGCCCAGAAATCCACCAGCACCGGCAGATCCGATTCCAGCACTTCCTGCTTAAAAGTCGCTTCGGTCACATCAAACGTCTTGGAGCCAGCCATCAGGGAAACACTCCTCATCAAGAATCAACCGTGGCTATAGAGTAAACAGGATGGCAGGCGGCGTCAAGGGCGGCAGCAACCCGATTGCCAGGGCAATCTGCTGCGCCGCAGGAATCGCTAATGAGATTCTCCGCGCACCGCCTTTGACGCCGGGCAATGCGCATGGTATGATGAGACAACCGCACGAATAGCACTCGCATATCGAGAGTGCTAACGAGTTTCCGGTGAGATAGTATGGAAGCGGAAGTCCTTTCCCCTTCGGAACTCACTGAACGCCAGAAGCACACGCTGGAGCTGATCATCAAGCACTACATCGAAACCGGCCACCCGGTAAGCTCGAAGTCGCTGGTCAGCCTGCTCGGCGTCAGCTCGGCCACCATCCGCAACGATATGGGCGTGCTGGAGGAAACCGGCTACATTAGCTCGCCGCATACCTCTGCTGGCCGTGTCCCTACCGAGAAGGGCTACCGCTACTTCGTACAACACCTGCTGGATGACGATCAGCTCACCGCCGTAGAACGGCGCACGATCGCCCACCAGTTCCACCAGGCGCCGCTGGACCTTGAGCAGTGGATGCGGCTGGCGGCAGCCGTGCTCTCCCGGACGGCGCGCAGCGCCTCCCTGGTGACCGCGCCCTACAGCAAGATCAACCGCTTCAAGCACCTGGAACTGATCGCCACACAGGGCCGGATGGTGTTGATGGTGCTGGTGCTGCACAACGGCGAAGTGCGCCAGCGGATGCTGACCCTGGCCGAGCCGATCAGCCAGGAACGCCTGAGCGAAACCGCCGCCCGCCTGACCCAGATGGCCCTGGGGCTAACCGCCCAGCAGCTCCGCGCCAAGCTGCACGGTCTGAACGCGCTTGAGGAGGAAGTCCTCTCCCTGGTCATCACCCTGATCGAGCAGGAATCGGACCGCCCGCAGCTGGTTTACCGCGATGGACTGGCTGAATTGCTCAGCCGGTTCGGCGAAAGCGAAGGCGCACAACAGGCCCTGCGTGTCCTGGAGGAACAGACGCTGCTGGAAGACCTGATCAACGAGGCCAACCCCTCGATCGGCAACATCCGTGTTCTGATCGCCGGCGAGGGCCGCTGGGACAACATCAGCCTGCTCAGCATCGTGCTGGGCCGCTACGGTGTCGCCGGGCAGGCAACCGGCACGCTGGGCGTCCTTGGCCCAACACGCATGAGCTACGGGCGGGCGATCAGCGCCGTGCGTTACATGTCCGACCTGATGAGCACCCTGATGGTCGGCATCTATGGCGGCGATGCCGAGTCCTCCGGCGCGTGATCCGGTAGCTTAGAGCGCCATAAGTCTTACGCTTTTCTGGCGTTTCGCTAATGTGATTCTATTGCAGGCAGTCTACACTTCAGTCGGCAGCGCAAGGCTGCCGAAAACTACTTGCCTGATGGAGCAGAACCGTGAGTAAACGCAAATCAGTAGAGGAACCCACCCCCCAAGCAGAACAGGCCGCCGGGGCATCCCAGCCGCAGGGCGAGCAGGCAGCCCCGGGCGAAGGCGGCGCTGCCGCAGAAGCGCCAGCGCCCGATCTGGCGGCTGAGCTGGAAAAGGCGCGCGCCAAAGCCGCTGAGTACCTGGACGGCTGGCAGCGGGCCAGGGCGGAATTTGCCAACTACCGCAAGCGCGTCGAGCGCGAGCGTGAGGAGAGCTTTCAGGATGCCCGCAACAACATGCTGATCAAGCTGTTGCCGGTGATCGACGACCTGGAACGGGCCATGGCCAACGTTCCTGCTGAACTGGCCGATCACCCCTGGGTGCACGGCATCCGGCTCATCGAGGACAAATTCAACGCCATTCTGGACGCTCATGGCCTGCAGGTAATCAACCCGCTCGGCGAAACCTTTGACCCTACCCGCCACCAGGCGGTCGGTACGGACAACAGCCCTGAAGGCGGCAACAGCGGTCAGATAACCGCCGTCGTGCAAAAGGGCTACGCCTGTGGAGACAAGGTGCTCCGCCCCGCGCTGGTCCGGGTGGCCAACTGAGCAGTGTTGGTTTGCGCATTTTCGGGAGACTGCCACTAGACCTGGCAAGCAAACACAGCAGGAGACACACTAACTATGGGAAAAATCATCGGCATTGATCTGGGCACTACCAACTCTGTGGTTGCCGTGATGGAAGGCGGCGAAGCCACGGTCATCCCGTCGGCGGAAGGCGGGCGTCTGATCCCTTCTGTCGTGGCGATCAGCAACAAGGGTGAACGCCTGGTCGGCAAGATCGCCCGCAACCAGGCGGTGGTCAACCCGGAGAACACCATCTTTTCGATCAAGCGCTTCATGGGCCGCAAGTTCACCGACCCTGAGGTGCAGAAGGCCATCAGCCTGGTGCCGTACAAGGTTTCCGCCGCGCCAAACGGCGACGTCCGCGTGCACATGGGCGGCAAGGCCTATAGCCCACCGGAAATCTCCGCCATGATCCTGCAGAAGATCAAGGCGGACGCCGAAGCTTACCTGGGCGAGCCAGTGACCGAAGCCGTGATCACCGTCCCGGCCTATTTCAATGACGCCCAGCGCAACGCTACCAAGGACGCCGGTCGCATCGCTGGCCTGGATGTCAAGCGTATCATCAACGAGCCGACGGCTTCCAGCCTGGCTTACGGCCTGGGCGAGAAGAAGGATGAGACGATCGCCGTCTACGACCTTGGCGGCGGCACCTTCGATATCTCGATCCTGGATGTGGGCGATGGCGTGTTTGAGGTGCGCAGCACCAACGGCGATACCTTCCTGGGCGGCGACGACTTCGACCAGCGCATCATCGATTACGTGGCCAACGAATTCAAGAAAGAGCACGGCATCGATCTGCGCGAGGATCGCCAGGCGCTCCAGCGCCTGAAGGAAGCGGCGGAGAAGGCCAAGATTGAGCTGTCGAGCACGATGAGCACCGACATCAACCTGCCCTTCATCACCGCCGACGCCAGCGGCCCCAAGCACCTCAACATGACGCTGACCCGCGCCAAGCTGGAAGCGCTGGTGGAAGACCTGATCGAGCGCACGATCAAGCCCTGCGAGGCGGCCCTGCGCGACGCTGGCCTCAAGCCCTCCGACATTGACGAAGTCGTGCTGGTCGGCGGTATGACGCGCATGCCGGCGGTTCAGGAAGCGGTGCGCCGCTTCTTTGGCAAGGAACCGCACAAGGGCGTGAACCCCGATGAGGTCGTGGCCATCGGCGCGGCCATCCAGGGCGGCGTGCTGCGCGGCGATGTCAAGGATGTCCTGTTGCTGGACGTGACGCCGCTGACGCTGAGTATTGAAACGCTGGGCGGCGTGGCTACCCCGCTCATTGAGCGCAACACCACGATCCCGGCCCGCAAGAGCCAGATCTTCTCCACCGCCGCTGACGGCCAGACACAGGTCGAAATCCATGTCCTGCAGGGCGAGCGTCCCATGGCCGCTGACAACAAGACGCTGGGCCGCTTCATCCTGGACGGTATCCCTCCTGCGCCGCGTGGTGTGCCGCAGATCGAAGTCACCTTTGACATCGACGCCAACGGCATCCTGAACGTCAGCGCCAAGGACAAGGCTACCGGCCGCGAGCAGAGCATCACCATCACGGCCTCCAGCGGCCTGAGCGAGCAGGAGATCCAGCGCATGATCCGCGAGGCGCAGGAACACGCCTCGGAGGACGCCAAGCGCCGCGAGGCGGTCGAGATCCGCAACCAGGCGGAAGCGGGCATCCACGCCGCTGAGAAGACCCTGCGCGACTTCGCCGACCGTATTCCGGCGGATGTCAAGGCCCGCACGCAGGAACGGATCGAAGCCGTCCGCAAGGCTCTGGAAGGCAACAACACTGACGCCATCCGCCGGGAGGCGGAGGCGCTGGCCCAGCAACTGCAGACCGTTGGTGCCAGCATGTACCAGCAGCAGCCCGGCGGCAGCGGCCCGGCCCAGACCGGCGGCGATGGTGCCGGCGAAGACGTGATCGACGGCGAATTCACTGAGGCCTGATCGTAGCGCCACAGCTTCTACCCGTGTTGCCCCCGTCAATCCGCCAGGCGCGGGTTGGCGGGGGCGTCACCTGTCCGTCAGCCGTAGCGAAATTCGCCGCTTCGCGCTAAAACAATCTAAGAGCAGACCGACGACTCAGGCGAAAAAGGCCAGATCGCAGCATGACACCCAAGGACTACTACGACATTCTGGGGGTGCCGCGCAACGCATCCGCCCAGCAGATCAAAAAGGCGTTCCGCCAGCTGGCGCAGCGCTACCACCCGGATGTCAGCAAAGAGCCGGACGCCGAAGAGCGCTTCAAGGAGATCAACACCGCCTATCAGGTGCTGAGCGATCCCGACCGGCGGTCGCGCTATGACCGCTTTGGCCATGCTGGCGTCGACGGTGATACCGGCTTTGGTGGCTTCAGCGATTTCAGTGGCTTCGACATTTTCGAGGACTTGTTTGCCGGTTTCACCGGCACACGGCGCGCCTCCCAGCGGCGGACACCGCGCCAGGGACGCGACCTTTCCTACGAACTCGCTATCGACTTTGTGGAAGCGGTCACCGGCAGCGAGAAAGAGATCGAAATCACCCGCCAGGAAGTCTGCGATCTCTGCCGGGGGGATGGCTCCCAGCCGGGCACATCGCCTGTACGCTGCCCGGAATGCAATGGCAGCGGCGAGGTGCGCACCGTCCGCCAGACCTTCCTCGGCTCCATGATCAGCGTCAACACCTGTCCGCGCTGCCAGGGGCGTGGCGAGGTCATCACCACGCCGTGCGAGAAATGCGCGGGCACGGGCAGGATGCGCGTTACCCGCCGCCTGAGCGTCGCCATCCCCGCCGGCGTGGACGACGGGATGAAGATCCGTATTCAGGGGGAAGGCGAACCGGGTGAGTACGGCGGCCCGCCCGGCAACCTGTATGTGATCATCCGCGTCAGGGAACACGAATACTTCAAGCGGCGCAACGATGACATCCTGCTGGAGATCACCATCAACGTCGCCCAGGCCGCCCTGGGAGACACGATCACCGTCCCGACTGTCGACGGCGATGCCCAGTTGCGCATCCCACCCGGCACCCAGACCGGCGAATCCTTCCGTATGCGGGGCAAGGGCTTCCCGCGCCTGCGGCGGGATGGCTCCAGCGCAGGCCGCGGCGATCAGTGGGTGATCGTACAGGTGGCCATTCCGCGCAACCTGACCGAAAAGCAGCGGGCGCTCTTTGAGGAACTGGCCAAGACGCTGGACACACAGGTCATCCGCCCGCAGAGCAAAGGCTTCTTTGACCGTGTCATGGATTTCCTGAGCGGCGAGCCAACCTCCTGAGGGAGGACTTCGCCGCCATCGCCCGCCTGAATAGCTTTGAGGAACAGGATTATGCGCACAATAGTGATTCTTGTCGGTCTTCTCCTGCTGGCGGCTGCCCTGGCGGTGATCGCCCCCGGCCTGCTCAACTCTCGCGCCGTCGCTCAGCCCGCGCCCGGCGGCATCGCCGAACTGATGGAGCAACTCTGGGAGCGTGTCCTGCAGGAGCAGACCAACAACACATCGTCGAATTTTGTGTTCACGGTGGCCTTCAACACGTCCATCTCCGGCCTGGGTAACAGCGTCACTTTCGGCCAGGGGTTGGACACGTTGCGCCTGCAGGAAGCAGGAGAAGACTACTTCTGCGTCGCCCGGCGCTTCAGCCGGACGACCAACGTGGACTGCATCCCATACACCAACGTGGTCAAGGTCTCGTACTCCGAACGCCAGTGAGCGGGCGGAACCATACCCGGCAGGCAGGCGGCGCAGGCGCTGGCCTGCCTTTTTGTGGTCATCCGCTAGCGGCCCCGCCGGGGTAACCGCGCGATTCTACACAAGGAAATGCACTGCTGATGGACTGGATCGAAGTGTCGCTTGAAACGGACGGCGAGCTTGCCGAAGCCATCGCCGACCTGCTGCACCAGTATGGCTATCAGGGCGTCGCCATCGAGCAGACCGGCATCGATGGGGAATCGTGGGAAGAAACGGTCAGGCTGCTCTCCCCGAATGTGATTGTGCGCGCCTACCTGCCCGCTGACGACGAAGCCGCCGGATTGATCGAGAAGCTGGAAACCGGCCTGCGCTACCTGCACACCATTTCGCCTGGCGTGCCGGTGCAACCCCGCTACACCACCGTGCACGAGGAAGACTGGGCTGAGGCCTGGAAGGTGCATTACCGCCCGCTGCGCGTGGGCGAGAACTTCTTCATCCGCCCGGAATGGACGGATGTCCAGCCAGGCGAGGGAGACATCGAGATCGTGCTCGATCCCGGCATGGCCTTTGGCACCGGCACACATCCCAGCACCCAGCTCTGCCTGATCGCCCTGGAAAGCCAGCCGGTAGCCGGGGCGCGTGTCCTCGACCTGGGCTGTGGCTCCGGCATCCTGGGGATTGCTGCGGCGCGGCTGGGGGCCGCTGAGGTTGTCGCGGTCGACACGGACCCGCTGGCGGTCAAGTCCACCACGGAAAACGCCAGCCTCAACGGCGTCGCCGATCGCTTCCAGATCGCTCAGGGCAGCCTGGAAAACCTGCTCGACCGGCCTGCCTACTTTGACCTGATCCTGGTCAACATCCTGGCCAAGACGATCATCCCCATGTGCGATAGTGGCCTGGGGACGCTCGTCCGACCGGGCGGCATCGGCATCTTCAGCGGCATCATCGACGAACAGGCGGCAGAGGTTGAGGCGGCGCTGCGCCGCACCGGCCTGATTCCCTACAAACGCCACACCATGGTCGACTGGGTGGCCATCGAAGCCCGGCGGGAATAGACCACCATCACCGCAAAAACAACCGCGCCCATCCACCACCGGGCGCGGTTGGCCTTCCTTGCAGCGTTGCCGGTCAGGATCTGCTGGTTTCCTTCTGGCGGGTGGCGATCAGACGACCGTCGCGCAGCTCGTGGACTACATCAGCCTCCTCCATCACCAGCGGATCATGGGACACGATCACCACGGTGATACCCTGTTCGGCCACCAGCCGCCGCAGCAGGCCGATGATCTTGCGCCCGGTCTGGCTGTCCAGCTGGCCGGTCGGCTCGTCCGCCAGGATGACATGCGGGCGGGCAGCCAGCGCGCGGGCCAGAGCCACACGCTGCTGCTCACCGCCGCTCAATTCATAGGGCCGGTGCCGCTGCCGATCGGTCAGGCCGACCCAGGCCAGCGCCCCGGCCACCCGCGCCTCGCGCTCCTGACGGGGCAGGCGGCGCATCCGCAGGGGCACGCCGACGTTCTCCGCCGCGCTGAGCAGCGGCAACAGGCCGAACGACTGAAACACAAAGCCAATCCGCTCGCGGCGCAATTGCAGCCGCGCTTCTCCATCCAGTTCCGCCAGCTTCTGCCCCTCGAACCAGATGACCCCGTTCGTTGGTTCGTCCAGGCCAGCGATCAGGTTGAGCAGTGTCGTCTTGCCGGAGCCAGAACGCCCGACAATGGCCGTCATCTGCCCCGGATAGATCGCCAGCGAGACATCGGTCAGGGCATGGATGTCTTCACCGGCCAGATGGTAGACCCGGCTCAGATGCTCCGTCCGGATGATCGGCGCGATCTCAGGTTGGCTCATGTCCTGCCCTCCCCTTCGCCCACGCCCGGCGGTTCGCCGTTGCGATCCGGGTAAACGCCCACATGATCCTCACGCAGGCGTAGCTTGACCCGATCGCGCATCTCCAGCGCCTCAATATACGCCTGCGGCAACTGCAACCGCCCGGCTCGATCGAGGATGGCGAATTCCTCCTCGGTCAGCGGCGCGCCATCCGCCCCCCGGCGGCGCAATACTTCGATACTCGTCCGGCCATCGCGGAAGCCCACCACACGGTCAACCCGGCTGGCCACGTTGTAGTCATGGGTCACGATCACCACGGTCACCCCGAACTGCTCGTTCAGCGCCCGCAGCACCTGGAAAATCGCGGTGGATGCTTCGCTGTCGACCTCGCCAGTCGGTTCGTCGGCCAGGAGGAGCGCAGGCCGGTTAGCCATGGCCACCGCAATCGCCACCCGCTGCTGCTCCCCACCGCTCAGACGATCGGGCAGATGATTCAGGCGGTCGCCCAGACCCACGCTGGTCAACAACTCCACGGCGCGGGCGCGGCGTTCCCGCGCCGGAACATGGTTGAGCGCCATCGGCAACTCGACATTCTCCAGCGCAGTCAGGTAGGGGAGCAGATTGCGCGCTGTCTGCTGCCAGACAAAACCGACAACCTGGCGGCGGTAAAGCACCTGCTGGCGACGGTTCAGAGCCAGCAGGTTGTGCTGACCCACGAACACGCGTCCGGCAGTCGGCGTGTCCAGCCCGCCGAGGATGTTCATCAGCGTGGATTTGCCGGACCCCGATGGCCCCACCAGGGCCATCATCTCCCCCCTGGCGATCTCCAGGTCCAGCCCCTGCAGGGCTACCACTTCCAGGTCGGCCACCCGGTAAATCTTGACCAGATTCTCGCAGACGATAAAGCGCTCGCTCATAGGCCATCCTTTTAGCTGCGGGCCGCGCCATCCTGCAGCGTGCCGCCGCACGAGGTACAGGCGCGGGGAGCAGCCGTAAAGGTCAGGCCGCACGCCGGGCAATGCTGACGGCCTGCCCCGGCCTGCGCCTCCACGATGGAACGAGCCACGTCAAAGTCCAGCCCGGCGGCGGTCAGATCGCGGATCACGAATTCGATCGGCGCGCCATCCGCCAGCCGCTCCCCGATCGTGTTCAGCACAAAGGCCAGGTCGGGCTTTGGCTCCGGCAATTTCAGGTTAAGCACTCCCGGCTCAAAAGCCCGGCCACAGGTCTGGCACTCGATGTACTCCAGGCCCTTCCCCACCGGAAAGATCGGGATGAAATACAGGGCAAAGTACGGGCGGGCCTGTTTGCGCTGGTAACGCCGCCGCATCCGGCACTGTGGACAGGTGAATTCCCCTTCATCCAGCACCTGCGTCTTGGCCCGTGTACCAAAGATGATCATCGCTTTCACTCCTCACCCAGCCGCAACATCTGATGAACGCTCTGCCGTCGCACCATCAGCGCCGTCACACCCAGCAGAACCGCAAAGACAGCAATCAACGCCGCCAGCAACCCGATCACACCACTCGCCGGAAAGCGCAGCGCCTGCCCACCGACCAGTTCCAGGAAGGGCAACAGCAGGTAGGCCAGCGCCGTGCCCAGGCCGACTCCAACCAGCAGCGCAGGCGTCACCAGCGCTGTCTGTTCCGCCGCCAGCACGCTCCAGATGCTGCGTGCTGGCCAGCCCATCGCCTGCAGCACAGCGAAAGAGAGCGCCCGCCGCCGGGCTGTCACCGCCAGATAGAAGCCAAAATCCAGCACACTGAGCAGCAACGACACCCAGAACGCGGCAAATAGCATCCCCGTCACCGCGTTCGCCAGCGGATCGCGCTGGATAGCGTTGTAGCGATCCCAGGCGTAGGCCGCGCCAGTCAGGCCGGGCAGGGCCGCAACCGCCGCCCGGAACTCCGGTGATGGCTCACGCTCGTCCAGTTCAAGCCAGACCTGATTCCGGTCATAGTAAGCCTGTAAGCTGGC
>JAIOAT010000068.1 GCA_019873685.1 Chloroflexota bacterium | reverse complement strand
GGCGGCAGGCTCAACCGGACGCACCGTCGCATGGAGAAACTGGAAGTCGCCGCGTGGGGGCATGATCTCCTGCACTTCGATGATTTCGAAGGTCATCTTGCCGATTTCCACCCGGTCGCCCACTTTGGGCGGCTCGATGTGGTTCATAATACCGCCGGGATGCTTACCGCCTATGACCACATAACTGACTTTATAAATCATGATCTTGCTGGCGCCCGGTGCGTGTCAGAAGCGACATCAGGGGAGGGCGCGCCCTCCTTTCCTCAGAATTCTCAGGCCCTGCGTACCGGCGATCTTGAACGGATCAGGCTTCCAGGTTGCGGTGGCGGAGCTTGAACGAGAGATCGCTGGCCATGTTACGCATGACCACGTAGCCGATCGCGGTATCCTCCGCACACAGCCGTTCGAATGCTTCCCGCTCGATGACGGCCAGCACCGCTTTCCTGCTGGCGCAGCGGATGGTCGCGGAGCGCTCGCCATAGTCGATCAGAGCCATTTCGCCGAAGATCTGGCCCCGGCCCAGGTAGACCGCCGTCTGGCCGCCCGCCTGCGGATCCTCCAGGATCACCTCCACCTGTCCATCGCGAATGATGTAAAGCGTGTGGCCGGCTTCGCCCTGGGAGAAGATCGTCTCGCCATCATGGACCTCAATCAGCCGGCTGATGCGGGCCAGGCGCTCCAGTTGTTCCTGGGTTAACCCGGCAAAGAGTTCGACGCCTTTGAGGAGTTCAACCAGTTCGTTGGTCATGCGCTTTGGCTATCTCCCATGCCTGAGCCGCAGGCGCGCCCGGCGCCCGCTACAGCCATGATGATCCCTATCGCATTGTACAGCCATCCGTAAGGCCGGACAAGCAGGTTGCGGGGCACTGTTCCCCCGAAATACACCCGATCATCGAACCCCCTGCCTGCCCTGCCTGTGGCCCGCCGCCTTTTGGTTTGCCCCGATCTGTGGTTAACTTAGTGGCCAGCGATCCATACCACGATAGAGGGGGAAGTCCATATGCCATCCCGATCCACTGCTGGCCGCATCCCGCTGGAGGAGCTGGCCAGCCTGCCCTCGTTTTACCTGCCGACGGTCGCCCATGACCGCCGCCAGATCGCCTTTTACAGCGACCAGTCAGGGACTCTGGAGCTGTACGTCATGGCGCCGGAAGCAGGCGCTGAACCGCGCCAGGTCAGCCATGGCGAGCTGCCGCGAGCGATCCACGCCGGGTATGTGTGGGCCAGAGATGGCCGCACGATTTACTTCGCCAAAGACAACGACGGCGATGAGCAGCATAACCTGTGGCGCATTGACCTGGTCACTGGCCGCGCTGAGCAACTCAGCAATACTCCGACTGCCCAGGAATACCCGGAGGCCGCCAGCCCGGATGGGCGCACGATTTACATCCGCAGCAACAAAGACGACCAGATGAACATCTACGCCTTTGATGTGGAGACGCGCGTCCATACCCGCCTGACCTTTTACCGCTTCCCGGTCTGGAACCTGATCCTGAGCGATGACGGGCGGCAGATCGCCTACACCGCCAACGACACGGATGACCTGCAGAACACCGATGTTTACGTGATGAACGCCGACGGCAGTGATCCCCGCTGTGTCCTGCGCACGCGCATTGGAGCCAAAGACAACGTCGCCGACTGGAGCGCAGACGGGCGCCACCTGGCCGTCGGCTCCGATGCCAGCGGATGGGCGCGGGTCGGCGTGCTGGAGCTGGCAACCGGGGCGCTGCGCTGGCTCAGCCCGGACGGCCAGAACACCCTGCCCGGCAAGTTTTCCCCGGATGGCGCCAAGCTGATCGCGTATCGGAACGCCGATTCGGCGGTCGATGTGGTGGTCTACGACCTCCGCAGCGGCGCGGCGATCCCGTTGGACCTGCCGCCGGGCCTGGCCTATGACGCCGACTGGCTGGACAATGACCGCTTTATCGTCAACATCCAGACTGACCGCACCCGTCCGGAACTCTGGATCTACCGCCTGAGCGACGGCCAGCGCACGGTCCTGCTGCCAGCCCAGTATGGCTCAATCGATCCGGAGCTGTTCGTCGGGCATGAATACATCTGGTACCCCTCCACTGACGGCACGCCGATCCCGGCTATTGTCTACCGCCCGCGCGACCGGCAGCCCGGCGAACGTTACCCGGCCATCGTGCACATCCATGGTGGGCCAACCGGGCAGTTCTTCCGCGGCTTTGACGTGTTCGCTCAGTTCCTGGCCGACCGGGGCTATGTAGTCATCGAGCCAAATCCGCGCGGCAGCACCGGCTACGGCGTCGACTTCCGCGACGCCTGCCTCAAGGACTGGGCCGGCAAGGACCTGGAGGATATTGAAGGCGCGGTCCGCTACCTGCGCAGCCAGCCGGATGTTGACCCGGAGCGGATCGGCGTCTTCGGCGGCAGCTATGGCGGCTACATGACCTACATGGCCATGACCAAGAAGCCCGACCTGTGGAAAGCGGGCGTGGCCTGGGTGGGCATTACCGATCTGCTGCTGCTCTACGAGAACAGCATGGAGCACTTCAAGTACTACCTGCGCCAGCAAATGGGCGACCCGGTGGCCGACGCCGAGCTATGGCGAGACCGCAGCGCGATTCACTTCGCCGACCGGCTGCGCGGCAAGTTACTGATCGTGCATGGCGTCAACGATCCACGCTGCCCGCTGAACCAGGCCACGACCTTCCGCGACCGGCTGCTGGAACTGGGCCGCGTAGAGGGCGAAGACTTCGAATATGTGGAGTTGAGCGAGGAAGGGCACGGCTCGACCGACATCAGCCAGAAGATCCGCGCCTATACCCTGCTGGCTGATTTCATGGCGCGGCGGCTGTAAAGGGGCAGAACGCGCTGAATCGGTGCTGGTTCTCCGGTAAGCGAGGGGCTATTCCCCGGGGGCGATCACCGCAACCGGGAGGCCATCCACGCCTGGGCCGCCAGCCTGAAACCGCTGCTGGGGGTATAGCAGCAGTCGGGTGGCCGTTGATCGGAGGGATATTCCGGTGATGGGCCGGGGCAGCAGAGCACATCCCGGCCCGGAAGGAGCAGGAAGATGAGACACGCCCGGATACTCATCGCAATGATGGCGATCCTCTCAACGCTGGGCTGTAACCTGATCGGGACATCCACATTGATGAACCTGACGCCCACGCCGACGCTGACGCCAACTGCCCTGCCAACGGCCACGGCGGTTCCGCTGCCCACCTTCACGCCGGTGGTGCTGCCGCCGGTGATCCTGCCGACGGCTATCCCACCGCTCCCAACCGCCATCCCGGCCACCCCCACGCCAGAGCCAACGCGCATCCGCTTCGCCACCGGCGCAACCGCTGCCACGCTGCCCAGCCAGGCGATTGCCGCCGGCGGCGTGCTGCGCTATGTGCTGGGAGCCATGAGCGGCCAGGCGCTACTGGCGGAGATCGCCCCGCTGACAGCCGCCAGTGCCCTATCGCTGGCCGTCTACAGCCCTGGCGGGGCGCTGCTGGGCCGGACCGCGCCGGGCGTGCTCTCCTGGACGGGGGCGTTGCCCGCCAATGGCGATTATGTGATTGAGGTCACTAACGTCGGCGCACCGGTGGCTTTCAACCTGACGGTGACCATCCCGCGCCGCGTGACGATCCCGGCAGGGGAGACGACCGTATTCCTGGGCGGCAGCGTGACTGCGCCCAACGTCAACACCTACCTGGTGGGCGTCGCCGCCGGGCAGATGTTGATGGTCGATTCCAGCACGCCGGGCGGCAATATCTGGCTGGCGGTGCGCGGGCTGGATGGCACAGTGCTGCTCGGCCCGGAACAGGGCCGGATGGACTGGGCGGGAGCCGTCCCCGCTGCCCAGGACTACCTGATCAGCGTCGGCGGGGCGGCGGGAACAGCCGAATACACACTGCAGATCACCCTGCCGAAGCGCATCGTCTTTGCCACCGGGGCAACCTCGGCGACGATCACGGGCAACCTGGCCGGGCGCGACCCGCACCTCTACACGCTGGAGGCCAGCACGGGCCAGATCATGAGCGTCAGCGTGTCCGCGCCCTCTACCGGCAACAACGTCTGGCTGACCATCAGCGGCGCAGACGGTACCGTCCTGCTGCGCCCGGAGGCGCTGCAAACGATCTGGATGGGTCGCCTGCCTGCCTCGCAGGTCTACACCCTGACAGTACAGGGTGACGGCAACCCGGCGGCCTACACGCTGCAGGTGTCCATCGCCCGGCGGATTTCCTTCACGCCGGGCAGCACGTCAACCGTGCTGGAGGGCACGATCGTCCTGCCAGAAGGGGTGGAGTACGTCCTGGAAGCGCGGGCCGGGCAGACGCTAACCTACAGCGTGACCCCCGGCGACCGCGTGTACGTCACCGTGGTCGGCGCGGATGGCTCCCCGCTGGCCCGCTACCAGCCGTCCTTTAGCGGCGTCCTGCCGCTGACGCAGGATTACCTGCTGCGGGTAGCGGCAGCGGGCGGCGCAACGGGCATCGGCTACCGGTTGGAGATCAGCATCACCGGCTGAGCCTCCCCCCGGCAGGCAGTTGAGACCGGTTGGCCGCTCTGAGCGTACCCGCCGGAGGGTGCCTCGTTGTATAGTAGGGATACAGCCCTGGGCGCCGTCAGCCCTGCGAGGAGGTGTCATGCAAATCAAGCGTACACAGTACGAGGAAATTGAGGCCCGGACGCTGGCTCCCTATGCCACGCTGGCCCGGGATAGCCGGGGCCGCCAGTACCCGGAGGAAGAGCAGGATTACCGCACTGCCTTCCAGCGCGATCGCGACCGTATCATCCATACCACCGCGTTCCGCCGCCTGGAGTACAAAACGCAGGTATTCGTCAACTACGAGGGCGACTACTACCGCACCCGCCTGACCCACACGCTGGAAGTCGCCCAGATCGGGCGCAGCATCGCCCGCGCCCTGGGCGCCAACGAGGACCTGGTGGAGGCGATCTGCCTGGTGCACGACATCGGCCACTCGCCCTTCGGCCATTCCGGGGAGCGCGTGCTCAACGAGCTGATGGCTGACTACGGCGGCTTTGACCACAACAAGCAGTCATTGCGCATCGTCACCAAGCTGGAACGGCGCTATCCGCACTGGCCCGGCCTCAACCTGACTTTTGAGGTGCTGGAGGGCATCGTCAAACACGAGTCGGAGTATGACATCGCTGACGCCGCCGATTACGCCCCCGACCGGCGTGGCAGCCTGGAAGCCCAGATCTGCAACATCGCCGACGAACTGGCCTACAACGCCCACGACCTGGACGACGGCCTGCGCTCCGGGATGCTGCGCGTGGAACAGGTGCGTGACCTGGAACTGTGGCGGATGCTCTGCGAGAGCATCGGCTGGGACGGGCGCGACTTCAACGACATGATCCGCTACCGCCTGATCCGGCGGATGATCGGCCTGGAAATCGACGATGCGATCGCCTACACTGCCGCCCGCCTGCAGGAAGCCAACCCGCGCTCGCTGGAGGAGCTGCAACACCTGCCCTTCAACGTCGTCGGCCACACGCCAGCTTACGTGCGGATGAACCGCGAATTGAAGGATTTGCTCTACAGCAAGCTTTACAGCCACTACCGGGTCAAGCGCATGGCGGCCAAAGCGGAACGCTTCATCACCGACCTGTTCAACGAATACGTTGCCCATCCGGATGAACTGCCGGATACCGTTCAGGCGCAGCTTAAGGAGCGCAGCCTGCATCGCACCGTCTGCGACTACATCGCCGGGATGACCGACCGTTACGCGCTGGAGGAGCACCAGCGCCTGTTCGATCCTTTCGTGCGGCCCTGAAGGCGGCCTAACACAGCCAGGGGGGACGGCGCTCCGGCGGGCGGGTCGGGAGCGGATCAGCGTCAACCTCCGGCGAGGCGATCACGCTCACCAGTAGCCGTCCATCGCGGCTGGCAATGCGGTGAATCATGTCCCCTGCGCCCAGCGCGGCGCGGACGGCTTCCAGGCGCGCCTCCAGGGCGGCTTCCTCCACGATCACCAGTTCCGCCCCGGCGGTGGTATCCAGCGGGTGCAGGCGGCATTCCCGGAGCACAGCACGCAGCACCGCGTAGCGTTCGCGGACGGTTTCGTCCTGGCGCAGCGTGATCCATAGCAGGCAGCGGTCGGGTCGGATGGGGGGAAAGTGCATCGGGCAGACTCCTTCAGCAACGCGTACGACCTGCCCAGTATACCGGAGAAGCGCGTCCAAGCACGCAGGCCAGTTCATCAGTCAGCTGTATCGTCCACGCCCGGTTTGCCAGGCAGGCGGCGGACGTGCCATACTGGAAGCCAGAACGGTTGATTTCCGGAGAAAAGTGGGAACCCATGAGCGCACCCGATCCCTTTGGCCCGGATATCCAGCAGGCGTACCGGCTGGCCAGGGATGGCGACCGCGAGGGGGCGTTGGCCATCCTCTATGGCATTGTGGCCATCGCGCCCGATCACCGCGACGCCTGGTGGCTGATCACACAGGTGACGCCACACACCCACCAGCGGGTGGAAGCCCTGCGCCGCGTGTTGCAGATCGATCCGACCTTCGCCCCGGCCCGCCAGCTGGCCGCCCGCTACGGCTACCTGGATAAACCCACGCTGCCGTCCGCAGGTCAAGCCGCCGCCCCGCCTTCCGCGCCGCCGCCTGCGCCGGATTACCGCAGCCATCCCGCGACGCCAGCCGGGGACGTGCCCGCGCCGCCACCCGCCTACCCTGAGCAGAGCTATCCGCCTTACGACGAGACCCCGGCCTACGAAGTCTCCGCGCCGCCGCCCGCCCCGGATTACGTCAGCCACCCGGCGGAGAGCCGTCCGGCGCCCGTCCCGCCACTGGAGCCAGGCGAGCCGCTCCCGCCACCGGGCCGGACCCGCCGCCGCCCTGAATCCGACTGGGAGATGGAGCCTGAACCGGAGCGTCACCCAACACCCCGCCAGCCAGTGCAGATCCAGCCGTTTCTGGTGGTCAATGGTGGGTGCGTCAGCGGGTGTTTTTCGCTGCTGCTGACCATCCTTGCCGGCAGCGTCCTGGCCGTACTGATGATCGGGGAGTCAGTCAGCCTGGCTCTGCAGAGCGTGGGGGCGTTGGCTGCCGGGCAGTCGCTGCCGCTGAACCTGGTCCCGGCGGTCGTGCTGACGGCGCTGCTGGCCTTCTTGCGCACCGGCCCCGTCCTGCTGCCCATCGATTTCAGCGCCATCATCCCCGGGCTGAACCCGGCCAACCTGCCCGATCCCGCCCAGATCTTCGGCGGCGCGTTGAGCACCCTGTGGGCGTCGCTGGGCTACCCGGCCCAGACCGGTGACGCTATCATCGCCCGCCTGTCTACACTCGGGACGCAGCTCGATATTTTTGGCTGGCTACTGCCGGTGCTGTGGCTGGGCGGCTGGGTGATCCTGGCCTTCCTGTTCGTATTCATGCGGGCGCGCGCCGGGCGGCTGCTGCACTGGTTTCTGAGCACGGTCGGACTGTGGCTGCTGGCGGGCGCGGCGTTCAGCGTGGCGCTGCTGTTGTTCCGCCTGGCCAACGGGGGATAAGGCCGATGGCCGTGCTGCGGCTGATGACGCTCAACCTGCGCGTTTCCAGCGCGGATGATGGGCCGAACGCCTGGCCGCTGCGCTGGCCGTACCTCAAGGCGCTGCTCAACACCCTGCGCCCGGATATCTTTGCCGCGCAGGAGTGCATGCCCGATCAGATGGTGAACATCACCGGCGACCTGGCGGGCTACTTCGCCTACCCCGGCCCGGATACCATGCTTGCCGATGGCCGGTCGCTGCGCAACCCGTTCTTCGTCTGCCAGCCGTGTATCCTGCCCCGCGCGGAGGGCGCGCTGGCGCTCAATGAAACAGGCGTGATCGGACAGTTAAGCTGGGATGGCCGCGAGCCGCGCCTGGCCCATCTGCTGCACTTCCAGAACTGGACGCTGGTCAACGCCCACTTTGACGCCTGGAACTGCGAGCGGGCGCGGCTGGAAAGCGCCCGCCTGCTGGTGGAAGTGCTCAGGGAGAGACCCGCGGCGGTGGTGGTGGGCGATCTCAACTGCACGCCAGACTCAGCGCCGATCGCAGTGTTCCGGCAGGCTGGCTACAGTTCGGCGGCGGATGCATTGCCGCCCTGGGTTGACCGGCGCACCTTCCACGATTTCACCGGCAAAGGAATCGCCGAGCTGGATTACATTCTGCTGCGCGGCGTCAAGCTGCTGGAAGTCCAGATTCCCCGCCCGCGGGCGCGCCCACCGTTCCTTTCCGATCACGATCCGCTTGTAGCGGACATCGAAGTGCTGGACTGAGCGGGCGGCTCAGCCCAGTTTATAGCCGATCTTGCGCAGGAAGCCCTTGCGCCAAGCGATGTCGGCCTCGCCTTCGATGCCCTGGCTGCGGAAACCGTCGATCACGCCCAGGATGCCGCGGCCCTGCTCGGTTTCGGCCAGGATGACCTGGGTCGGGTTGGCTGTGGCGCAGAACAGGCGGACGATCTCCGGCACGCGATTCAAAGCGGGGATCACGTTGATCGGGTAAAAGCCCTCCCCCAGGAACAGGATGAAGCTGTGCCCGGCGGAAAGCGCCAGGGCGTTGCGCCGCGCCAGGTCGATCAGCGCCTCGTCTGTGCCTGTCCAGCGCACCAGGCACGCGCCCGACGCTTCACAGAAAGCGAGGCCAAACTTGATCCCCGGCACGCTGCAGACCAGCGCCTCATGCACATCCTCGACGGTCTTGATGAAGTGGCTCTGACCCAGGATAAAGTTCAGTTCCTCCGGTTTCTCAATGGTCACCGTGATCAGGTTCATCGCGTTCTCCTCCGACACATGCGCTGTTACAGGCGGATGCACGCCCGCCAGTCCTACTGTAGTGCCCATGCGGCGAAAAAACAACGAGAAAGGCGCGGCGGTCAGTTGAGCGCGTCCAGCCGCAGGGTATACGTCGCCGGCTGGAGCGTGTAGTCGGTCATGCCGCTGATGATGACCACCGCCGGGTTATCCGGGGCCACCTCAACCGTCCACTCGCCGGTCTGCCCGCCGCCGGGCATCAGCAGCCGCTGCACGCGCAGTGGGCGACCGGTCACCAGTTCGACCAGAAACTCCTGCGGCAAGGCATTGGTAATGCGCGACCAGCCCTCGGCCAGCCAGTCCCCAACCAGTTCGGCATCGTCAAAGTAGCCCAGTTCCGGGATGGCGATGTCGTCCAGCAGCCAGCCATTGCGGGTGAAAGCCTGATCGGTCACATACTCGAAGCGGACCAGGACTTCCCCGCCGGTGAACGGCGTCAGGTCGATCGTTTCCTGCACCCAGGCGGCTTCCGGGCGGATTCGCCGTTCCGGGTGCTCCCCCAGCGTGACCTGCAGGACGATCTCCTGGCCGCCGCGCCGGACGGTAACCGGTACAGTTTCCGCCGGGTGGTAGCGGTTGAGCAGCGTCACCAGATCGGCGGAGGCCAGCGACTCGCCGCCGATAGCCAGCAACTGATCGCCGGGTTGCATTCCCGCGGCTGCTGCGCCGCCGCCGGGCAGCAGGCCGGTTACCAGGCCGGTAGCGGTGTCAAGCGTGATACCAAGGAACGGCGCGGGGCGCGTTTCCGTCCCGCCGGCGCTGTAGCCGGTGATACCGGGGGCAAAGGCGCGATGATTGGGGTCTTCCCGCGTGGTGGCGGAAGTGGCCAACGGCGTCCAGGTGCGCCCGCCATCCGTTGAGGCGCTGACATACCCGTAGTCCCAGAACGGCTCCATCTCGTACCAGGTCCAGTACGTCAGCGTGGCCTTATCCAGACCGCTGAGGTCAAAGGCGCGGGTCAGCCGCGGGTTGCTCTGGTCGGAGCGGTTGGCCCAGTACATGTACTCGCCGCTGTGGGCGGTCGTCGGGACGACGCTGACCGTCCGGTTGCCGCTGAAGCTCAGGCGCAACGTCTGCGGGGAAGCGCTTTCCAGCAAGAAGTAGTCCGCCCCATGCTGGTTGACCGGGCGATCCTGCACGAGGGCCGGGTAAACGTTCACCCGTCCGGTCAGCGCAGCGCGGCCCCCGGCCAGGTCCATGCGGCGATAGCCAAAGCGCCCGTCCAGCAGAGTCGGGTTATTCAGCAGGTTAGCCACCAGCCAGTCGGCGAAGACCTCGGCGAAGGTGATCACCCCGCCCGTCTGCGGGTCGGCGGCGCCCAGCGCGGCCAGCGTGCGGTCAATCCCGGCGATGCCGTCCGCCGGTTCCCCGGCATGCAGGCGGACAAAGTCCGGCCCAAAGCGTTCCTCCAGGTAGGCGAAGAACAGCGCCGCCGCGCCGTAGTAGGGGGAGGGCTGGTCGATGTCCCAGGCGTTTAGCTGAACGCCGGGAGCAGCCAGATAGCGCTGGATGGCCTGCGTGCGCGGCCCGACCGTCAGGAAAGCGCCCAGTTCGGCGGTTCCCTCGGTGACCCAGGTTTGCTCGTTTTCATCCTGATTCTTCTGGATCATGTGGACGAATTCGTGGGCCAGCACGTACAGGTAAGACGATGAATCGAAGGGTACGTTATCCGCAGCAATCACGAACATCTCATGCTCGTTGCTGGAGGCAAAAATCTGCTGCGGGTAGACGCTGGTATCGTTGAAGTAGCCGCCAACCGTCTCGCCGATATCGGTAGCGTGCAGGATGTAGATGTGCGGATCGCCATCGATGCCCGGCGAATCTTCATTGCCAAAGAGGGCGCGCACCGCCGGGAACAGACGATCGTCCAGAAAGGCAACCACATCGGCCAGCAAATCAGCGTCATAGGGCACGCCCACTTCCACCCACAGGTAGACTCCGGGGGTGGCGGCGGCCAGTTCCGCTTCGACAGGAGTGATGACAAACGTATCGTTATTGCCGACAAAGAAGGTTTCGCGGTCGCCGGGGGTATAGACAGGAGCAGGCGGAACCGCGATCTGCGCCGCGCCGATCAGCCCACCGAGCCGTTCGGCCAGGTCAGGCGCGTCCCGGACGGGGATGCTGACCTCCTGCAGAGTGCGCAGCGTCTGCAGGCTGCTGTTGCCGCCCTGCGCTGCAGCGGATGACACCGCCAGCAACAGGACAGCCAGGACAATCACGCTATGGCGCAAGAATACCTGTAAACGGTTCACCGCCCTGCTCCATACTCAAGCCGCCTCCATGATAACACGATACGAAGAATCCAAAAACAATCCCGGCGGCAAATTCCTTTGCCGTGTAGCGCAGTGATCCACCTGCTGCCCGGACTTATGCCGCTGGCCTCTTTTTGTGTCCGTCGCGGGCCGCCCACTGCCGCCGCCGGTAGGGTATAATCCCGGCGCTTGCGCCACCTGCCACCCGCCGATGAGGTGTGTTTTATGCGCCGCCGTGCGCCTGACCTGCTGATTATCCTGCTGCTCCTGCTGCTGCCGCTGATCTACTATGCACCGGTCACGCTGGGCGACCGCACCCTGCTGCCCGCCGACAACCTCTACCAGTGGCAGCCTTTCCGCGCTTACCGGGAGGTCGTCCGCGCTCCCGAAGTGCCCCATAACGCCCTGCTCTCCGACCTGATCCTGGAAAACTACGTCTGGAAGCAGTTCATCCGGGAAAGCATCGCCAACCGCGAATTGCCGCTCTGGAACCCACACCTGTTCGCTGGCGTGCCCTTCCTGGCGGCGGGGCAGCATAGCGCACTCTACCCCCTCAGCCTGCTGCATTACGTCCTGCCGCTGGAATCGTCATATGGGTGGTACGCCGTGATCCAGCTGTGGATCGCCGGGCTGACCATGCTGGCGCTGGCGCGCGGATTGGGCCAGGGACGGATCGGCGCAACCGTAGCAGCGGTGAGCTGGCAGCTCAGCGGCTTCTTTCTGATCAGCACCGTCTTCCCGATGATCCAGAGCGCGGCGGCCTGGCTGCCCCTGCTCATCTTGATGATCGAGTATGTGATTCGCAGCCAGCCGCTATTCAGCCGACCGGCCACGCTGCCCTGGGCCGCCGCCGGAGCCGTGACGCTGGCCCTGGTCATCTACGCCGGACATGTGGAGATCACGTACTACACGCTGCTGGTGATGGCCTTTTACACGGCATGGCGGCTGCTGGCCGGATGGTGGGCAGCCCGGCGAGAAAGTGGGGCGACCGGCTGGCTGCTGCGGCGCGGGGTCTGGCTGGTGGCCATGGTCGGGGCGGGATTGCTGCTTGGCGCGGCGCAGATCGTCCCCCTGGTCGAACTGGTCAGCCGGAACTTCCGCGAAGGCTCGGCCACGCTGGAGCAAATCCTCGGCTGGGCCTACCCCAAGCGGCGGCTGCTGGCCTTTCTGATGCCCAACTTCTTCGGCAACCCGTCCCACCACGCCTATTTTGATGTGTTCAGCCGCCAGCTGGTCCCGGCCAGCGTCAACGCCCTGGGCCAGCCGATCACGGTCATCGACTGGGGAATCAAGAACTATGTCGAGGGCGGGGCGTACCTGGGCATCCTGCCGCTGGCGCTGGCCGCCTACGCGCTGACGAGCGCCTGGCGGCGCGGCGCTGATCGCGATCTACCCGCCGGGCGGCCCTACCGGGCGATCTTCGCTGCGCTGGGGACAATTGCCCTGACCTTCGTCTTCGGCCTGCCGACCTACGCCGTGCTGTACTACTTGCTGCCGGGCATCAACCAGCTGCATAGTCCCTTCCGCTGGGTGTTCCCGCTGACGCTGGCCGTCGCTGCGCTGGCCGGCTTCGGGGCAGACGCGCTGGCGCGGCGGGTGGATGGCCGTCTGGCGCGCCGGTTCGGGCAGGGGCTGATCGGCGCGGGCGGGCTAACCCTGCTGGGGCTGGCGGGCAGCTATGTCTTCTATCCCCAGCTTGAGCCGCTGATCGACCGGGCGTTGCGCTCACTGGCCCTGGCGGAAAACGCCTTCGCCGATGCGCGGATGTTCTACAGCTACCAGTTCACCAACATCCTGCTGCTGGGCATCTTTCTGCTGCTGGCAGGCGGGGTGTTCCTGCTCAGCCAGCGAGCATGGGTGCTGCCGCGTGGGGGAAGATTGCCGCTCTGGGCGGCGCTGGCGGTGATCGTCGTCGCCCTCGACCTGTTGATCGCCTCGGCGGGCTTCAACCCGGCGGCGGACCCCGCCCTGCTGGACTTCACGCCGCCTGCCTTCCAGTGGCTGCGGGGCAAATATGCGGAGGAAGGGCCGTTCCGGATCACCACGCTGGACGCACCGGGGGCCAACACCGCCAACGCCAACATCCCCTGGATGTTCGGGCTGGAGGATGTGCGCGGCTATGACAGCATCATCCCCCGCCAGTACACGGACTACATGCGCCTGATCTCGCCGCAGTTTCAGCTGGAGTACAACCGCGTCGCCCCGCTGACCACCGACTACCTTCCGGCGCTCGGCTCCTCGCTGCTGGACGCGCTCAACGTGCGCTACATCATGACCGAGGGCACGATCGAGAACCCGATCTACCGCCTGGTCTACGAAGATGAGGCCGTGCGCATCTACGAGAACACGCACGTCATGCCCCGCGCCTACACCCTGCCCGTGCGGGCGACGCTGACCTATGACTCGCCGGCGGGCTTTCAGGACCTGCTGAACACGCCGGGCATCGACCTGCATCGCGCCGTGCTGCGCTACGACCCGACGCAGCCGACTTCCGCTGCGGGCGCCTTGCTGGACGCCGATCCAATCCCCCAGACGATCACCGCCTACCGGGGCCTGACCGTCGTGATCGATGCGACGGTCAGCGAGCCGTCGTGGCTGGTGCTGGCCGACAGCTACTTCGAGGGCTGGCGGGCCTTCATCCGCCCCGGCGGGGCGGATGACGACTACGAGCAGGAGCTGCCGGTGGCGCTGGTCAACGGCAACTTCCGCGCTGTGCAGATCGATCCGGCGGCGCTGGCGGAACGCTATGCAGAGGCGGCGGCCTCCGGCGCGGTGACGCTCTCCGATACGTGGACAGTGCGCTTCCGCTACAGCCCGGCCTCGTTCCAGATCGGCGCGTTTCTCAGCTTCATCACCGGGGCGGCGATCGCCTTCGCAGCGGGAGTCTGGCTGTGGCGGACGTTCTACCGGGGCAGCGATGAGGAAGCCGGTACAGTGCAGCGACTGGCCAAGAACAGCGCCGTGCCCATCCTGATGAACCTGTTCAACAAGGGCATCGATTTCGCCTTTGCCTTCATCATGCTGCGCGTGCTGGGGCCGGAGAACGCGGGCATTTACTACTACGCGGTGGTCGTCTTCGGATGGTTCGACATCCTGACCAACTTCGGCCTGAACACCTTCCTGACGCGGGAAGTCGCCCGCCGCCGCGACCAGGCCGGGCGCTACCTGCTCAACACCAGCCTGCTGCGGATCGGGCTGGCCGCGCTGGGCGTGCCGCTGCTGATCGGCTTCCTGGCAACCCGCCAGGCGACGGTCACGCCGCCGCTGACGCCGGTCGCCGTCGGCGCGATCGTCCTGCTGTACATCGGTCTGCTGCCCAACAGCCTGAGCACCGGCCTGAGCGCGCTGTTCTACGCCTTTGAGAAGGCCGAATACCCGGCGGCTATCGCTACCATCAGCACCTTCTCCAAGGCCGTGCTGGGGCTGCTGGCGCTGGTAGTCGGCTGGGGCGTGATGGGTCTGGCCGGGGTGAGCATCATCACCAACCTGATCACGCTGGGGCTGATGCTGTGGCTGGCCCGGCCATTGCTTGGCCCGCGCCGGGAAATGACCGGCCTGTCGGTGGAGCGCAGCCTGATCCGCCACATGCTCGGCGAATCCTGGCCGCTGATGATCAATCACCTGCTGGCGACGATCTTCTACAAGATCGACGTGATCCTGATGGAAGCGATCAACGGGGCGACAGTCGTTGGCTGGTACAGCACGGCCTACAAATGGCTGGACGCCCTGCAGGTCATCCCGGCCTTCCTCTCGGCGGCGCTGCTGCCGGTGCTGAGCCGCCAGGCGCAGGAAGACCCGCCCGCGCTGGTGCGCAGCTACCGGCTGGCGGTCAAGCTGCTGGTGCTGGTCGCCCTGCCGGTGGCGGTGGCCACGACCTTTGTAGCGGGGGCGCTGGTGCTGTTCCTGGGTGGGGAGGAGTATCTGCCCGACGGGGCGGTAGCGCTCCAGATCATGGTGTGGAGCATCCCCCTGGGCTGGATCAACAGTGTGACGCAATACGTGCTGATCGCACTCGATCGCCAGCGGCTGCTGACACGGGCCTTCGCCGTCGCGGTAGCAGTGAATATCGCCGCCAACCTGATCCTGCTGCCGCTCTACAGCTACCGGGCAGCAGCCGTGATCCACATTATCAGTGAAGGATTGCTGCTGGCGCTGTTCCTGGGGATGCTGCGCCCGGCGCTGCGGGAGCGCATCCCCGCTGACGCCGAGGCGCGGGCGGTGGCGCTGCCGCGTCTACTCGGTCGTCCGGCGCTGGCGGCGGCGCTGATGTTCGGCGTGATGGGGGCGCTGTGGGGCGTGAACGGCCCGCTGGCGCTGGCGGCAGGAGTCGGGGTCTACGCCATGATGCTGATCGCGCTGCCGCCGTTTGACGCCGGGGAGCGGGCGCAGCTACGCCCTTTGCTGCCCGGTCAGCGGCAACAGGCCAGCCCCACCGCGGCAGAGAGCATCCCCGGCGAATAGGCGAAGGGCAGCCGGAGTAACCGTCAGTTGACGCCGACGACCTTGAGCGTGTACTTGTCCGCGTGGCGGACGGTCGTCAGCTTCAAGCCCAGGCGCGGATCGCGCAGCAACTGGCGGACGAACGGGTTGCTCATCACGCGCATGGTCACCTGCTGGTCGCCCCGGATCAGCGTGACGCGGTAGATGTTGATGAAACGCGCCTCGCCGAACCAGTGTGTTTCCACCAGCACCTCTTCCCCCAGCCCCCAGCCTTCCTGCAGGCAGCGGGCGAGCTGATCGCCGCTGGCGTACCGCTGGGATGGCGACCAGTAACGGAACTGGCTGGGGTCGGCGCTGGTGTATTCGTAACTGGACAACACATTCCGCACCTGCATCGTAATACTCCTTTAAACGCCAAAACCAGGACTGAAATGAACTCTCTCCGGGCTTACCGCCCGACCGGCAATGGTTATAATGCCGACCGATTAAGGCAAGTTGAAAGCCACCCTAAAATCTGATGAAAGGTCTGTGAACTGACTCGCAACGAGGGCCAGTTCCCACAACCGGCGGCAACCCGAACAGCTGGACCGATCACCCTCCTTTCGATGTCGTAAACCGGACGCCGCTGCTACGCAGCTTCAGGTCGGGAGACGGTTGCTTGCTCAGGCAACGTAGCCCCAAGCTCCTTCAGGCGCTGCTGGAGGTATGCGCCGTCCATGTCTTCGGTTTCCAGCAATTCCTGCGCCAGAGTCTCCAGCACATGACGATTGGCTTCCAGGATCCGGAGCGCGCGGGTGTAATTCTCTTCGACGATGCGCTTGACTTCCTGGTCAACTACCCGCTGCACATCGGGGCCGGTCAGCGCCTGCTCGCCGAAGCCGGGCAGGAACGCCCCCGCCTCCCGCCTGACGACAGCCAGCGGGCCGACCTGCTTGCTCATGCCGAATTCGGAAACCATCCGCCGGGCCAGATCGGAGACGCGCTGCAGGTCGTCCGCCGCGCCTGTTGAGACCTCCCCAAACACAACTGCCTCCGCCGCCCGACCGCCGAGCATTACCGCAATCCGGTCATGCAGCTCAGCCTCGCTGAGCAGGTAGCGATCTTCAGCGGGCAGCTGCATGGTGACGCCGAGGGCAGCGACCCCGCGCGGCACAATTGACACGCGGTGAACAGGATCAGCGCTGGGCAGCAGGCTGGCTACCAGGGCGTGTCCCATTTCGTGGTAGGCTACAATGCGGCGTTCGCGGTCGCTAAGGGCGCGGTTCTGACGCTCCAGACCCATCATGACCCGGTCGGCGGCGTTTTCGAAATCAATCATCTCCACCTTGTCGGCGCCCCGCCGCGCCGCCAGCAGGGCCGCTTCATTGACCAGGTTCTCCAGCTCCGCGCCGGCAAAGCCCGGCGTGCGGGCGGCAATCACGTCCAGGTCGACGCGCTCATCCAGGACAATGTTCCGGGTATGGACTTCCAGGATGGCGCGCCTGCCCTTGCGGTCCGGCTTGTCCACCACGAT
>JAIOAT010000067.1 GCA_019873685.1 Chloroflexota bacterium | reverse complement strand
ACTCGCAAGTCCCGGTAGGACTGAATGGATGGATCGCCCATGGTTGGCCTCCCAGGCCCGGATGATGGACAAGCGAAGGGAATGGGGAATGGGCAGTCGGGGGTCGGCAGTCGTCCCCCACTCCCCACTGCCTGCTCCCCACTCCCTGTTCCCTGCTCCCCATTCCCGCCACAGGTCTTCTGCGAAGGGCCGCATGTCCCACGCCGTATAGACCAGCTCCAGCACGCGCGGGGCGATGAAGGCGATATCGGCGGGGGTGTAGGCGGTGGGCGGCAGAACAGGGAACTGCTTCATGAAGAAATGGCTGATATCAGTTCCACCCAGTTTCTGACGAGCCACATAGTCAAACACCAGCGTATTGAGGTTTGCGATCAGCAATGGTGTCAGACCAACCATGTTATCTGCCAGAAACAGTAATGGCGCTTTGTCACCGACAGCCACACGCGCCAGTATGGAACTAATGACCGTTCTTTCATTCGTTGCGTTCGTGGTCTTTCTGAATGCCAGCAACCAACGTTTTGGCCAGCCCTTAAGCTGCTTCTCCACCTCCTCCTCGCTGACCCAGTAGCGCGGCAGCGCCACCAGTTCCGGATCGGCCTTCTCCTCCGGCGTCAGGTCGCGGGTGGCCTCCCCCCTGCCGCCGGATGTGGCGGGTTCGTAGGTCGCCCAGCGGTGATCGTACTGGTGCAGCAGCTTGGCCTCGTAGAGCGGCAGGTAAACGGGGAGCGGGGAATGGGCAGTCGGCAGTTGGGAAAGAGAGGCGGGCAGTCGGGAACTACTCCCCACTCCCTGCTCCCCACTCCCCTCATTCCCTGCTCCCCCCTCCCCACTCCCTACAAACCTGTTCCCCTCCAGCCGGTAGCCCTGCGCCAGCAACTCCTCCCGCGTGCGGAACAGGTGGGAGTCGTTGGACATATGGAACATGGTGCTGAAACGAACCCCCCACGGATTTTCCCCGGTCTCCTCGTTGATCAGGACGGGGACGCGGGCGTAGATCCGGCGGGTCAGGTCGGCGTCGGCGCGGGTGCGGAAGATCGGGCAGGTGCGCGTGTTGGGGTTGAGCCGGGCGAAGTCTTCCGGCATGAGCTGGAAGCGGCGCTCCGCTTCGGCCAGGTGATCGGTACTCGTGGCGAAGAAGACAAAATCGGCGGCGCTGCGCCGGTTTTCGTCCGCGCCCTGCAGGGTCAGCAACGAGAACTTGTAGCTCCGGTGAACACCGGGAAAGAGCGCCTCCCGGTTTTCAAAATCAAAGAGGCTCGCCAGGCTGCCAGCTTGCACCAGATCGGCGAAGTAGAAACGGTTGGTGTCGTCGGTCGCGATGCCGGTCGGGACGATGATCCCCGCCCGGCCCTGCGGGCGGATCAGCCTGCGGGTAAGTTCAGCGAATACTGAATAGGTGTTGATGTCCCCGCGCGAAGTCAGGGGGAAGCGCCCGCTTTCCCGCAGGAAATTCGCTTCCGCTTCCGACTGGTGTTTGGCTGCCTGGAAGGCTTCCGCCAGGGCGGGGTTGGTGTGCGCCAGGGCTTTGATCAGCCGGTCGCGGGCGGCCTTGTTCGGCGCGCGGGCGATCTGCGGGTCACGGGCGGCAAAGAACTCCTGCTCCTGCAGCTTGATGCGCTCCCAGGGCGGGTTGCCCAGCACGACATCGAAGCCGCCACGGGCGAACACATTCGGGAATTCCAGCGGCCAGTGGAAGAAGCGGCCTTTCTCGGCGGCGTCCACCGCCAGGCCGATCTGCTGCCCGTGGCCCGCCTTTGGCCGCTCCAGATACTGGCGGACAGTCGCTGAGGTGGGGACCAGTTCCCGGTTGGCCGCGGTTAATGGCAGGAAGAACGCCGCCGTCCACAGGTGGCAGGCTCTCTGCAGGGTATCCCACGCTTCGTTCCGGCGCGCCTGCAGGTACGCCTGCTCCTTGCGCCGCACCGCATCAACGGTGTCGTCGCTGGCCTCTTCGATCTGCTGCGATAGCTCGGCCAGCCGTTCGGTGGCTGGCTTGAGGGGCCGCTCCCACAGGGTCAGTTGCCCGCGTTCCTGCTTATTGCGCTTCTTGAGGGCGCTGGCGACGGCTTTGTCGTCCCCGGTGACGGGGTTGTACGCGCCGTCGGGGATGCCATCCGCCAGCACCTTCAGGTCAAAGACGCCCACCAGCGAATCGCCGCACTTGATATGGTGGTCAAGGAAGGTCAGCGGCCTGTCGCGGTCGTGGCCCTCCAGCCACAGGGCCACCTTGCACAGTTCCACAGCCAGCGGGTTTTTGTCCACGCCGTAGATGCACTGGCGGATGACATCGCGGATGGCCGGGCGGAGCGCTTCCGGGCCGGGGTGCTGCTCGCCGGTGCGGATACGGGCCAGTTCCAGGCCCATCCGCCGCGCCGCTGCCAGCAGGAAGTGCCCCGATCCGGCGGCCGGGTCGCAGACGTTGATCGCCAGCAGGGCCTGCTCCCGCGCCCGGGGGTCGTTCCCGGCGGCTTTCAGGCGGTCGTCCAGCACCGGCTCCAGCGCGCTCTTGATCAGCTCCTGCACCAGTTCCGGGCGGGTGTAATAGGAGCCGGTGCTCTTGCGCTCGGAGCCGGGCACCAGCTCAAAGCGGGGCGGCGACTGGTGCGTATCAATGACGGGGTGGAAGTCCAGCAGGCTCTCGTAGACGCTGCCCAGCTCCTCCACGTCCAGGGCGGCGTAATTGACCCGGCGGGTCACCTGGCCGTCCCGCCACCGCATCAGGTAGCGCAGGGCGCGTAGCAGGTCGCCGTTCAGGATGTAAGCGTCGGTGAGGTCCGGGATCGCGTGCGGGCCAAAGAGGAAGCCGTCCAGGGCGTTCATGCCCAGGCGGCGGGCGTACTCCTGCTCCTGGAAGAGCGGGAAGGTCGTCTTCGTCAGGCCCAGCCAGAGGTCGTGGTAGCGCTCGCTGACAGTCAGGCGCTCCTCCACCAGCGGGCGCAGCCGGGACAGGCTATAGGACTCGCGGTAGATGGCGGCCATGGCGGGGTCCTGCGGGCCGATCAGGTGGCGCTCCTCCGCCACGAGCAGGAAGAGAAAGCGGTAAATCAGGCGGAGCAACTGGCGGTAGTAGTCAAGGGGGGTCAACTCGCCAGCGGAGACACGGGCGCGCAGGGCGGTGCTCCTGGGGTGCGCCAGGAAGCCATTGCCCAGGATGACCAGCGCCTGCTCCACGCCATCCCGCAACTGATCACGGACACGCCCGCCCTGTTGCACCCCCTCCTGGTAGTAGCGCTCCAGCCAGCAGCGGGCGGCGTCATCGCTGGTAGCCGGCAGGCGGGTGCGGTGCAGCAGGCGGTACATCACGGCGAAGTCGGCGTAGTGCTCGCCTTCCAGCATGGTCTGCAGGTCGAATTCCACGTACGACTGGCGGCTCATCAGGGCGCTGTTGCGGACGAGCCGCAGCCGGTAGCCGTTGGTGACAATCCCCCACAGGTGCTCGGTATGGTTGAGGTACTCCTGCATCAGGGCGTGGGCGGAAAGGCGCGGCCTGCCGGAGGGCGGACGCCGGTCGAGGGGAGTCCGGCAACCTTCAATATGCACGGGCGGGGCGTTTTCGTCTTTCCCGGCGCGGTGCGAGATGGCGTAGGAACGCCCGTCGACGATGGCAGCGGTAGGGGTGTACGTCACCTGCTCGTAGCCCAGCGATTCCAGCAGCGGGATGACCCACTGCTGGCGGGTATCGGTGACGGCGGGGTCGTCTTCGCTCAGGCGTAGCAGCCGCCGCTGGAAGGCGGCCCAGTAAGCGCGGGCATCGGCCCAGGCGTCAGCAATCTCATCGCTCAGGTGGGCGGCCCTGGGTAGCTTGAAGTCCGCGGGGGCCTGCCCCTGAATCTCGCCAGCGCCGATCTTGTCCAGCACATCAGCGGGGATCAGCCCGCCTTCAATATGGATGGCAGGATAGCTCATGATCGTCCCGAACCAGGGCTAAGGGGGAAAAACTTCCTAATCAATTAATACACAATAGATTCTACACTGATCCGGCAATGGAGGGCAAAAACGCCACCATCCCGCCCTGCCGGGAGCGATCGGAACCGGGCATGGATGCAGGTTACCCCCAGATTCTCAGCGAATTGGCCGGGCCTTGCTCTGGTATTCCGGCGGCGGCTGGGGTACAAAGAAAGCGAGCTTCCTGCCATACCGGGGGGATAAACCTGATGACCGATCAACCGCTGTTGCTGGGACTGGACATCTCCACCACCGGGGCCAAAGCCCTGCTGATCGATCCCGCCGGGCGGGTGGTCAGCAGCGCCTCCACCCCGCTGACGCTTTCCACGCCGCGCCCGCTGTGGTCGGAACAAAATCCTGAGGACTGGTGGCGCGGCATGGTCAGCAGCATCCGCCAGGCGCTGGCCGGGGCCGGCGCGGACGGTCGCCGGGTCGCCGCCATCGGCCTGACCGGGCAGATGCACGGGCTGGTCATGCTCGACAGCGGCGGGCGCGTGCTGCGCCCGGCCATCCTGTGGAACGACCAGCGCACCGGCCCGCAATGCGACGAAATCCGGCGGCGGCTGGGTCGTCAGCGCCTGATCCAGATCACGGGCAATGACGCCCTGACCGGCTTCACCGCGCCCAAAATCCTGTGGGTGCAGCAAAACGAGCCGGAAGTCTACGCCCGCTGCCGCCACATCCTGCTGCCCAAGGATTACATCCGTTACCGCCTGGCAGGCGAACCGGCCATGGACTGCGCCGACGGCTCCGGCACGATCCTCTTCGACCTCAAGACACGCACCTGGTCGCCGGAGGTGCTCTCCGCGCTGGGCATCCCTGCCGAATGGCTGCCGCCGACCTACGAAGGCCCGCAGATCACCAGCCGCGTCTCCGCAGAAGCAGCGGCGGAAACCGGCCTGCTGGCCGGCACGCCGATCGTCGGCGGCGGCGGCGACCAGTCCGCACAGGCGGTCGGCGTCGGCGCGGTGGAACCAGGCATCGTCGCCGTAACGCTGGGCACATCGGGCGTCGTCTTCGCCGCCACCGAAGCGCCGCTGGTGGAGCCGGAGGGCCGCCTGCACGCCTTCTGCCACGCCGTACCGGGGCGCTGGCACTTCATGGGCGTGATGCTCAGCGCGGCGGGCAGCCTGCAATGGCACCGCGACACCCTGGCCCCCGGCACGGACTTCGATACGCTGGTGAGCGAAGCGGAGGGCGTCCCAGCCGGGAGCGAAGGGCTGTTCTTCCTGCCCTACCTGACCGGCGAACGCACGCCTTACCCCGACCCGCTGGCGCGCGGGGCGTGGATCGGGCTGACCGTCCGCCACACCCGCGCTCATATGACCCGCGCCGTGCTGGAAGGCGTGGCCTTCGGCTTCAAGGACATGTTCGCGCTGATTCAGGGGGCCGGGCTGGGGGAAATCCGCCAGGTGCGCATCTCCGGCGGCGGGGCCAGGAGCCGCCTGTGGCGGCAGATCATGGCCGACGTGCTGAACGCCGAGCTGGTGACGGTGAATACGACGGAGGGCGCGGCCTTCGGCGCGGCGCTGCTGGCTGGCGTCGGCGCGGGCCTGTACCCGGATGTCGACACGGCCTGCCGCGCCACCATCCAGATCACCGGGCGGGCCGCCCCCGGCGCGGATGCCGCCGTCTATCCGCCCTACTACGAGCGTTACCGCGCCCTGTACCCGGCGCTGGCCGGAGAATTCAAAGCTATTGCCGCCGTCGTCGGCGCCTGAACTGCGTATGGTTAGTCGAAGGGCCGGTTCCCGGGAGGGCCGGCCTTTTGTTTTCCGGGCTATTTGCTCAGGCGATGAAGCGCTCGCCGGGGTCGACGATCGTACCGCGCCGGATGACCAGCCGCCCGGCTTCGTCCAGATCGACCTCGAAGTGCGGCAGGTCCGCGCGGGCCGGGCCGGAAAGCCGCCGCCCATCCGGGGCGAAGCGGCTACCGTGGCAGGGGCAGACCAGCGCCTCCTCCTCGCGGGTGGTCAGGCAACCCAGGTGCGGGCAGATAGCATCGAAGGCGTAAAAGCCCAGCCGGTCGCGCCCCAGCCAGGCCCGCGCCTCCCAGATCAGCACCAGGTCGCCTGGCTGGTATCCATCCGGCGACCCGGCGGACTGCGCAGTCCGCCGCGCCGCCGGAGGGTTTGCGGGCGGTCGGGCTTCCGGCTGAGCATTCGCGGCGATGCGCTGGATGTCCCGGGCGCTGCGCTTGAAGAAATCGCGGCGGTTCATTCCAGCGGTTGCTCCCGGTCATAAGCGTGGCAGGCGTGGCAGTAGTGGCTCGCCTGCTGGTCAGGCTGCTGCTGGCAGCCCGATCCCATCACCAGCGGCATCTCATACCGTTCCCCGCTGGCCTTGCCGGTCAGGACCCAGGCATCCCCTTCCTTCTGGACGTGCCAGAAGGTCTCCCCCCGCCCGGTGTCGATCACCGTCGTACCGAGCGTCAGGTCAACATTGGGGTTGAGACTGGCCCGGATGTAACCCAGGTCTTCCTCGCTGCTGATCACGGTCTCCAGCGGCGGGGAATCGAGCGTGCCGTGGCACGTCCGGCACTGGATGTACTGGGCGGCGGTGCGGTTGTTGTAGAGCACGGCGTCGCCCATGATCTCCCGCCCGGTATGGCAATCGATGCAGTCCAGTTCCCACTCGCACAACGTGAACTGGCCGATCGGCTGGTAGTACTCGTGCAGCTGCCGCGCCCGCTCGGAGAGACCCGCCGGGGCGGGCAGATCGTCGCGTTCCAGATACGTCATCGTGCGCAGGTCAAAATTGCCCCGGTTGTGGCAGTGATTGCACTGTGTATAGGAAATCGCCAGGGTGAACTCGTGACGGACGGGGTGCCCCGGCTGATCAGCGGGGATGGTCGGGTCGCCGCCGCGATACAGACCATCATCCCTGTAAAGCACGTGGCAGGCGGAACATCCCTCGCTGCGGTAGAAGTAATCGGCCTGGATCGCTTCCGCGTGCAGGTGGCAGGTCAGACAGTCAGTGGCAAAGCGCTGCAGCGGCAGCGGATCCTCCGCCGTAACGCGGAACTCCTCCAGGTGATCAATGGCGACCACGGCGTAGTGAGCCGTGTCGTCCGGCTGCAGGCCAAATGCCCGCCGTACGTAGCCGATCGCCCCGGCATAGGTGGCCTGGATGCTGCGCGGCACCGTGACGATCTGGCGGGCATGGCACTTGCCGCAGAATTGTTCGGCGTATTCCAGCGCGCCGGGGTTGACCACTATCCCGGCGTGGGCCTGATCAGCGCCCGTCGCCAGGGCCACGCCGCCATGACAGGACACGCAGCCAAAGGCTTCCGTCGGGTGGGAGGCGCTCATAGCCTCGATGCCCTGGTGACAGGTCAGGCAGCGCTCCGGCTGACCGGTGTTGGTCGGCACAATCTCGACGATATCCCGCGGCAACAGCACACGCACCTGTGACAGCAGCACCAGCAGGGCCAACAACAGCAGTAGCGCCAGCAATCGGAGCAGGCGTCGCCGGAATTGATGCCCAGAGGGTGCACCCTCCATAGCTTTTCCTCACACTTGCACCGGCAACGAAAGGGCGCAGCAGCGCCGCCGCGCCCTTCCTGATCATAAGGTCTTTCCGCCGGGGCGGCCAGGCGATCAGCAACCGCTGGCCAGGTTAGCGCCTTCCTTCAGCCAGGTGTACAGGCGCCGCATCAGGTCGATTCCCAGCGCCTCCAGATCATGCTCCGGCACATCGGCGGTGGTGGAGCGCATCGCTTCAAGGAAGGCGTCAACATCGGCGGAGTATCCGGCCAGCGCCGGCGCTGTGCCGCCCTGGGCAAACGCCCCATGGCAACTATCACAGCCGCTGCTGGTATAAACCTGGATGCCCAGCAATTGCCCTTCTTCCAGCGTGATTGTTTGAGCCGCCGGTTCCAGGCCCTGCAGCCACACATAGATATCCCGCACGTCAGATTCGCTCAACTCCGCCTCGGAGAAAGCGGGCTTGGGTGGGCGAGTCTGGCGCACTGCCGCCGTGAAGGCCGCCTGGCTGATCGTCGTCCCGGCCAGCGACGGGCCGATCCCACCCCCGGCATTCCCGCCATGGCAGCTGGCGCATTGCCAGCGGACGAACAGGGCTGCCCCGTGCGCGGCGTCGCCCGCGGGATTGAGCGTCGGACCCGGCGCGGGCGTCGGCACAAGCTCGGTCGGGCGTGGCGTGGGCGCCGCCTCAGCACAACCGGCCAGCAGGGCGATCAGCCCGGCAAGGATCACCAGCACGCGCAGACGGCTCATCGATCGCCTCCTGTCGGAGCTGGCTCCGGCGCGGCAGGGCTTTCCCCGCCAGCAGCTTCCGCGGCGGTAAGCTGGCGCTGGTAGTGATCTTCCCAGGCGGCCTGCTCGGCCATCTTGCGCTCATACCACTTGCGATGATGCAGATAAGCGTAGAGACCGTTCACCTTGCCGCTGAACATGCTGAAGAACGCCTGGCGCTCCTCCGGCATGATCGCGCCCATGTAGACGTGGATGATCACCCCGGCGAACACCCCGCCCACCGCGATGAAGTGGATCGGCATCGACCACTGGATGAGCCACTGCAGACTGGTCGGGATCAGCTCGCTGTAGGTCATGATCATGCCCGTCACGCCGATGAAAAACGTGCCGATCAGCACCAGGTAGCTGTACAGCTTCTGCCCGCCGTTGTAGGCGTCCTGTGGCGGTAGGGGTTTGTCTTTCATCAGCCCGAACATCTGCAGCGGGCGGATCATCAGCCAGCGCCAGTCGTCTTTGTCCATCCACATGCGCGTGGCGGCGAAGGGGATGAAGTACTTGCGGAAGCCAAACAACACATTGAAGACCAGCACGAACAGCCAGATTTGCCCCCAGATGGCATGCCATTTGATCAGCGGAGCCAGCCCGCCGAACACATTGCGCACCAGGTCGTTCCAGGCCTGCGGGACAAACGGATAGGCCTTGCCCAGCAGGATGGCAAAACCGGTCGGCAGGAGCAACAACCAGCTAAAAGCGTTGAACCAGTGGGTCAGGATGTTGGCCGTATAGTGCTTGACCAGCGTCTGCTGGCGCAGGGCTTCACGTTCTTCAAGCGTCAGTTTCTCGTGGCTCATGGACTCGTCCTCCGCGCCATCACGCATCTTCGTACTCGTTTTCGCCCTTCAGTAGCTGGATGATGAACGCCGCTGCCTGCCCGGCAAACGTGGCCGCGATGGCCAGCTTGACTACTGGCAGCCCGATGGTGTGCCAGAACGTCTCCGCTGGCACCGGATCGCGACGGGTCGGGTTGACCTGTACGGCGCTGGCGTCCGGCGGGGTCAGGTAGAGCGTCATCGGCTGGGTGTTGACCTCGTCCGTGATCGGGCGGTAGACGGCCCGGCCGGCGATGGCCTTGCTGACCGTGCTCTCCGGATCGTTGAGATCGCCGAACATCCGCGCCCCGCCGATGCAGGTCGCCACACAGGCCGGCTGTTCGCCCGCCGCCAGGCGGTGGAAGCAGGCCGAGCATTTGTCCGCCTTGCCCGTTTGGACATTGCGGAAGCGGGCCTGGTACGGGCAGGCGTTGACACACAGCCCGCAGCCAATGCAGGCTTCCTCGTCAATCAGGACAAGACCATCCTCTTCCCGCTTGAAGGTCGCCCCCGTCGGGCAGGCCTCCACGCACCAGGGATCAGCGCAGTGGTGGCACTGGGCAGGGACATAGGTCTGGGTCAGGTTCGGGAAGGTGCCGCGCGGGCCATCGCTGTGCACCCAGATACGCGTCTGGCCAGGCGGCGTGTTCCATTCGGCGCGGCAGGCCACCAGGCAGGCCCGGCAATCGATGCAGCGGGCCGGGTCGATCACAAAGGCATAGCGCTTCTTTTCTGCCATGGCTTAGGCCCTTTCTACCGTGACAAACGTCTGCGTGAGCGCCTGGCTGCCGCTGATCGGGTCAGTATAGGTCACATGCAGATCGCTGGAGCTAACGCCCCGGTCGTAGGCGATCTTCAGGCCGCGGCTGCGGTGACCAAAGCCCGGCGCCAGGTACACGCAGTCACGCCGGATGCCCTCCGTCAGCCACACGCGCACTTCCACCTGGCCCACATCGCTGGTGACGCGCACCAGGTCGCCGTCAGCGATCCCGCGCTCGGCTGCGGCGGCGGGATGCAACCACAGGTCCTGAGTGTGGTAGTCCACCTGAGTCAGGTAGGCGTTGTTCTGCGTGGCAAACTGGGTATGCTGGCCGACCTTGCCGGTCAGCAGGTAAAAGCGCCCGGCAGGCGGCTCCGGCGGCGCTTCCCAGACGGGCACGGCGGGGAACCCGGCATTGCGCAGCGTCTCCGAAGCCAGTTCCACTTTGCCGCTGGGCGTGTTCCAGCGGCGCTCGCCGCCCTCTTCTGGCAGTTCCACCTCGAAGTAGCCAACCTGTTTGAACTGCTCCAGCGAGACATTGAACGGTGCGATCTGCTGGCGGATGTAGTCTTCCTCGTCGACGTACTGGAAGTAGTCCCCCAGCCCCAGGCGCTTCCCCAGTTCGCGGTAGATCCACAGCGCGGAACGGGCCTCGCCCAGCGGCTCCACCACTGGCTGGCGGATGTAAACACGGTTACCCACCGGATGCACCGGATCGTACCGTTCCAGATACGTCGCTTCCGGCAGGATGACATCCGCGTACCAGGACGAGTCATTGAGGATGATGTCGATGGAGACGATGAACTCCAGCTTCTTGAAGGCCTCGATTGTCCGGGCGCGGTCAGGGATGCTCATGATCGGGTTCTGGCGGGAGAAGAACCACCCGCGCGCCTGGTACGGCTCCCCGCTGAGCACAGCGTCGCGGATTTCCTGGAACACGCCCAGCTTGAGCGGCACCAGCGGGTACTTCCACGGCACGCCATCCAGCCGCAGGGCGGTGATCCGCGGGTAGGGCGGCTGCGGCGGGACGCCAACCGTCACCGCCGTCTCGTCGGCGAAGATGCAATCGCCCTGTTCCGGGCAGATGCCGATCAGGGCGTTGAGCACGGCGATGGCCCGTTCCGTCTGGAAGCTGTTGATGAAGTTGCTCGTGCGCCAGCCGGGATGAACAAAGGCATACGGTTTAGCCGCCGCGAACTCGTGGGCAATGCGGTAGATCGTCGCCTCCGGGATTTCGCAGATGGCAGCGGCCCAGCGTGGTGTGTACTGCGCGGTCTCCGCCGCCAGTTCCTCAAAGCCAACGGTATACCGCTCCACAAACCAGCTGTCGTACAGCCTTTCGCTGATGATCACGTTGATCAGCGCCAGCAGGAAGGCCAGGTCGGTGCCCGGCTTGATCGGCAGCCACTCGCTGGCATGAGCCGCTGTCTTGGTGAAGCGCGGGTCCAGGGCGACCACATGCGCGCCTGCCGCAATGCGCTCCATGAGCTGTCTGCTCTCGCTGGTGCTGATGCCCTCGAACAGGTTACGACCCACCAGAATGATGTAGTTCATGCCGTCGTAGCGGCGGGCCGGTTCCTGAATGCCCAGCGTCAACAGGTGGGCGGTGATCATGGCATTGAAGCACAGGCTACGCTGCGTGCCGTAATTGGGGCTGCCATAGGCGTTGAGCAGATTCTCAAACAGCGGCTGGCTCAGGTTGTGCGTGCTGGAGAAGATCATCGCCTCCGGGCCGTAGGTGTCGCGGATGCGCAACATCTGCTCGGCGGTGAAATCCAGCGCCTCGTCCCAGGTAGCACGGCGAAAGCGCCCGCTGCCCCGTTCCCCAACACGCATCAGCGGGTACAGCACCCGGTCGGGGTCGTAGGTCATCATCAGGCCGCTCTGCCCGCGCGTACACAGGTTGCCCAGCGAATGCGGGTGGTCAGGGTTGCCGTCCAGCTTCTCGATGACGCCGTTGCGCACCTTGGCGATCACACCGCAGCGCCAGACGCACATCTCGCACAGCGTCGGCACCTGATAATCGGCCGTCGGGCCTGGCAGGAAGTGCGTCGTGCCCACTCCCTGCGCGTGAGCCGTGCCCAGGTCAAAGACTCCGGCCTTGGCCATCGCTGCGCCCGTCCCGGCCAGCGTCGCCCCTTTGATGAACTGCCGCCGGGTCAGCGGCAGGTGTCGCCTCTTGCGTTCTTGATCGGTCATGCGGTCCTCTCCCCTAGTCGCCCGTACCCTGGGTCTGCGCCTCAGCAGCGTCGATCAGGCCGGCTTCAAGCCGTTCCCGCTCGACCGCCGCTTCCAGCACGTCCCGCCGCCGCGCCCGGGTCTTGCCCAGCACGTACAGGAAGATCAGGATGGCTTCGGCGAACACGAAGGTGAGCAGCAGCGGATCCACGCCGAGCAGGTCCGGCAGCTTGGCATAGGCCAGCTCAGGCCGCCCCGCCGTCAGGAGCCACTGAATCAGATCCGTACGGTAAATCAGGCCGAAGATCAGGCCGCCAGTGAGGAAACCGAGCAAACCCGGAATAAGGTAATCCAGTTGGCCGCGAGCACCGCCCGCGATGCAGGTGCCCGGTCAGAACCCGGAAAGGGACATCCCCACGCCGAAGATGGCGCCGCCGATCAGGTTGCCGGCCAGCACCGTCGCCGAGACGGCGGTCAGGTCGACCAGCCCGAAATACTTGAGGGTATAGATGCCGACCATCCCGACCGCCATGCCCATCATCATGAAGCGCAGGACGGTCAGGTCGGTGAAACGGAAGACATTGGCGATCTTGTAGTAGCGGTTCAGGCCGCCTTTGTCCAACACCCAACCAAAAACAAAGCCAAGCGCCAGTGCGAGCAGAATATCGCCGACAGACATAGTGTATGCGCCCCCTGTCTAATACCGTTCCCGGTAAACAAGCAGCTGTACAAGCGCCCCGCTGATGAAGATGCCGGGGATGAACAGAAATGCCGCCGGGCTAAGCTGGACGCCGCCCGCCAGGGCCAGGCCGCTGGTGCAACCGCCAGCGATCCCCGCCCCGATCTGCAGGAAGATGCCGCCGACAAACGCCACGATCCAGCGCTTGCGCACCGACGGCCCGAAGACATCTTTCCACTGCTCAATGGGCACCAGCGTCCATTTGAACTTCCCGGCGATCAGCACCGAAGCCAGCGCCCCCAGGAAGATGCCGACCAGCATCCAGAACTGCCAGCCCAGCCCCTCGGTCAGCGGCGGAAAGGTCACCACAAAGAACTGATTGGCCGGGTCGGAAGCTGTCAGCGGCTTGCCGACGATCGCCGCCGCGTTGAAGAACGTACCGGACGCGCCGGGAGCGCGGTGCGAGAGCCACAGGGCAAAGACGTACACCAGCCCCAGCCCCACCCCGGCGACTTCCGGCGACCACAAATCCTTGCGTAATTGCCTTAGCAGCCACTTCATGCCTCAGACTCTCCCCCTAGCTGCTCAACCACGGCCAGCAGCAACATGCGATCCTGGCGATTAAGACCGCTCAGGCTGTTGATCAGGGCCGGGTCCAGGCGGCTGAGCGCCCGCAGGATCGCGCCGCCGCGCTGCGGGTCGGCCAGCAGTGCCTCCAGCGCCCGGCGGGTCGGCGCGTCAAGCCGATCCAGATCAACCACCCCGGCGGTCGGAGCAACAGGTGCGGGCCGCGGAGCGGCCGAAGTCGGGGCGATCGGCGCAGCCACCACCGGCGCCTGAACGCTCGCGGAACGCGCCTGGGCCGTCAGGGGCAAGCGCCCGGTGTAGGCGCCGCTTGCCGCCAACCGCCGCCAATCTGACTCCGGCGGGACGGCGCGCGCCCTGCGCCAGGCCTCCCCCAGCCCCTCAAAGCGCCAGACCAGCGCCGCGGCAACACCCAGCAGCAGCACAGCCATCACCGCCAGAATCAGGTTGCCGACCTGCGATGTATCAAGCTTGCCCAGCACTTCAATCTCATAACGGCGGTTGAAATCGATCAGCGCGCCGCTGGCATGCCGCTCGCCCGGCGGCGCGATCGGCTGCGGCGGTACATCAGCGGGGTTGGCTGCCGCACCGCCGCCGCTTCCGCCGCTATCGCCGCCTGTAACCCCTGCACCAAGGTCCACCCCCAGCGCGACAGCATAGATCGCGGCCTGATCCATGTAGTCTGCGGGATGGCAGGCCTGGCAGGAAGCCTGGGGATCGGCCAGCGGGTAGACCATGCCTTCGTGGGCCGCGTCCATGTCTGTCGCCTGGATGTTGCCCGCGTGGCAAAAGGCGCAAAAGTCGCCGAAAGCGTGACTGATGTGCCACTCTCCTGACCCATTGACGGGGTATTCAGCATTGACCTCATGGCAGTTCTTGCATGAGGTTGCCGAGGAGCCACACTGCGCTGCAGCCGGGGCCGCTGTGACCAGCAGCGCCAGCGCGATCAGCGCCATCCCCCCCGTCAAGAGCAGGAGCCACGTCAACGGCTTCGCTCTTCCCATAAGATGACTCCTTATCTATGCCCCTGAAAAAAAGCGACAACTCAGGTGTTGTCCAGCCCGGCGCTGAGGGCGTCGAAACGGGCCAGCTGAGCCTGCTCGGCCAGCCGGTCGCGCAGCATCGCCCGCAACAGATCCAGCGCCTGGATGATACGTTCGTCCTTGAGGGTGTAATACACTGCTGCGCCGTCGCGGGTAGGCGTGACCAGGCAACGGTCACGCAGGATTTTGAGGTGACGGGAGACGGTCGGCTGAGGCATGCCCAGCTCCTCGGCCAGTTCGCTGACATAGCGGCGCTGCCCGCCAGCCAGTGCATACAGGATCATCAGGCGCTTGGGGTCGCCCATGGCATGGCACACCTGCCTGTAAAGCAGCTCCACTTCCTGCACCAGCTGGGAATCCATAGGCCGCACCCTGGTTTTTGTTCACATAATCGGATATTCGGATTGTCGAATACTTTCACAGCGCTGCCGTGTGAGGAATTTCACAGAAAACTTGTGACAAATGTCACATGCATTTAATGGTCTGAATTATCGTGAAATGCGAGGAAGAAAGGAACGCGCTGTTCAAATAACAGGCGCCAGGGCAACCTGATAGGCTGCCCTGGCGTCCGTCAACATGCCCCATCTAGGAAATGCCTAGCGGCAACTAACCCGGCAGGAATTGCTCCACAAAACCCCGGTTCCAGGGTGCCCTACCGCCTGGTAGGCCTTGAACATGTAGTTGCCGGAGCCGGCGGTAGGAGCAGCGCTCATTGTGTAGCATTGGCGAGGAGCAAGGGCAGGGATAGTGCCCGACGCCACCACAGTGCCGTCTTTGGGGTTGCCACGAGGCGCGTAGTAGAGTTCCCACCTTGAGCCGCACAACATGCGCCCTGACCCACCGTTACAGACAGTGGCGCTGATCTGGCTGCAGTTGCCGCTGCACCCGCTGGTGAAGTTTAGCGAACTGCGATCCCAGACCCGCGGGTTCCCCACGCCGGAAGGATTAATCACACACGGATTCCCCGGCCCCTGGGTAAACGCCGGCCCTGCAAGCAACAGCAACCCGAACAAAAGCAGGCCAAGAATGATATAACGTGTCTTCATTGGAGAGACTCCCTGATAATTCTGTCTGGCCGGGGAAGCCCGATCGTTGGTTGCTGGAATGCCGCAGGCTTCAAGGATGGTGGAGAGGTAAATCGCACGATGTACAGGCGAAGACGCGCTGATGAGGACACCTACCGCCTAGTATTGCCCGTGGTCTTGTAGACCTATAACTACATTACAGCAGATATCTTCGGTAAGCAAGCGCCGCGTGAAGAATTGGTGAATTTTACCAAATTTTACCCTCCGGCAATGCAAGTGCTCTTATAATAGATCAAGAAAGTGTTCCTTATCCTCACCCTACACCATTCTCAGCCATTGTCCCCCTGCGCTGCTGCCTGCTGAGTACACAAGCTTGGCGCTCAGGCAGGTCATGGAACTCATCGAGTACATCCGCATCTTCCGCAAATGGCTGTGGCTGCTTGTGCTGGCAGCTATTCTGGGCGGCGGAGTCAGTTACCTCATCCGTAGCAGACAGCCTGCACTCTACGAAGCCACCGTGTTGATCGAAGTGGGTGGCTTCATGCAGTCCCCTAATCCGGAGTCCAGCGAGATCCGGACAGGCGTTGAACTTGCCCAGACCTACGTGGTGCTGGCGAAAACCCACAACGTTCTCCAGGCCAGCATTGATGCGGGGGACTTCCCGCTTACCGCTCAGGAACTGGAGAAGATCATTGATGCACGCACCATCACGGGCACATCACTGCTGAAAATCACCGCCACCTATACAGAGCCGATCCTCACCGCCGACATCGCTAATGCTGTCGCCCAGCAACTTATCCTCAAAAGCCCCACCCACCTGACCACAGATCAGCAACAACAGGTAGCGCTCATCACTGCCGAGATTGCCAGGCTCTCCACACAACTGGAAGCAGCCCGGCAACGCCTGGAGGATATCGATGCGCAGTTGCGTACCGCAACAGATGCCGGCCTCATTGCCGATCTCCGCGCCCAGCGCAGCGTCGCAGTGACCGAGGTCAATGAGACCTCAGCGACGCTGGCCCAGTTCACCAGCACGATTGCCGAGCTACAGGCCCGGGTGAATTCACTGGACATTGTGCAGGAAGCCCGCATCCCTGAAGAGCCTGTTGGGCCGGGGTTGCTGACCTTTGTCGCCCTGGGCAGTATCACCAGCGCCTGTCTTGCCGCCGGCGGGATACTCCTGCTGGACTATCTGGACGACACGATCAAGACCCCTGAGGCGGTCGTTCAGCACCTGCAGCTCCCTGTGCTGGGAAAGATCACCAACTACGGACGGGGCTTTGGGCCAGCGAATGGTCACCTGATCACGAAAACGGATCCTGACCATTTTGTTGCTGAGGAATATCGCGCCCTGCGCACCCAGTTGTTGTACGCCGCTGGCGGCGAGAGCCGCGACCTCCACACCATCTTCACCAGCACGGCACCGGATGAGGGCAAGAGTGTGACCGTAGCCAACCTGGCGGTGACGCTGGCTCTGGCGCATTACCAGGTATTGCTGATCGATGCTGACCTGCGCCGACCCTCTCAGCACCAGTTGTTCAGCCTGGACAATCAGCTCGGCCTGACCACACTGCTTGAACTCCCCCCGGAAAAAGCCCTGCAAAACCTGGACCAGCTGAAGTTTCACAAGGAATTTGAAGGTTGCATCCAGCAGACGGACGTTCCTGGCCTCCGGCTGATCACCAGTGGCATACTGCCGACCAACCCCACCGAGGCACTGGGTTCGCATCATTTGCAGCGCTGGCTGGAGGTGTTCAGGGAGTCGCCGGAGATCGATGTGATCCTGGTTGATACACCGCCGGTGATGGCCGTGACCGATGCCTCGGTACTGGCCGCCTCAACCGGGTTGCCCATTGTGCTGGTGCTGCGCGCGGGCAAGACTCGCCGGGCAGCTGTAGTGGAATCGAAGGCGCAGTTAGCCCAGCTGGGGTTGAAACTGCGTGGTGTAGTGCTCAATGGCGTCAAGCATACCGACCTGCCCTATGACCGGGGATACTACAACTACTATTACGGCGTCAGGGACAAGACAATTCCGACCCGAACCACTGTCGATGTCGTGCGCTCGGAAGAGACAAGCCCGAATAACGGAAAGCTGACCCAGAAACAGTTCAAGACTGGTCAGTTGAGGAGGCTCCCCCTTGTAGAAGCCAGCGAGATCGCAGCCCTGGCCACAAATGAAATCATGCTGATGACTGAAGGCGATAAACCACCACTGGTGTTGAACGTGACTGAAAAGGTCACCCTTGGCCGCGAACATGTGGGATTGGAGGCCTATGAAGCATTCCGGCTAGGTGTGTCGCGCTCACATGCAGCCATTCACCAGCGTGGTGGCCGGTTTTACGTCGAAGATCTCGGCAGCACCAATGGTACCTGGCTGAATGAACGCGCACTGCGGCCTCATCGATCGTATCGCCTGGCAAACGGAGACTGCGTTCGTCTGGGAGAGCTACAACTCTGGGTGTATTACCGCACGGCGGAGACTGCCGAGGTGGCTAAAGCCTGAGACTGGGAGGCAAACATATTGCCGCCTCCGGCCCTGGCCATACTTGCCGTTATCAGGAACACAATCATGAGCATCGTTCGCTTTCATTTAGTAATCAAGGAAGTTATCAAGGATGTTGCCATCATTTCCTTATTGGAAGCGTGTATGGAGGATTCTTGGCTGGGTAATCATTGATCTCAGTATCGTGGGATTCAGCTACCTCATCACGCTGTCAGCCCGCACCATCACCGCCGATCTCGACTTCAGGCAAAGTGCGAGCTTCATCCCGATCGCGGGTTGCATCGTAGTCATC
>JAIOAT010000066.1 GCA_019873685.1 Chloroflexota bacterium | reverse complement strand
CCAAAGGCGGTATCGGCCAGCAGTTCCAGGTCGTGGCGCAGGTTGCGGGCGATGCGTACCGGCGTGGTGGTCGCCACGCCAGCCCAGTCCGGCGGGCGGACTCCGGGCTTCTCAAACACCTCATCGGCCTGCGCTTCCAGATCCACCCAGATATCGCTGAGGATGGAGGCGCTGGCCGGGTCGGCATTGCCATTCCAGCCAGCCGGGCGTACGCGCGGGCCGTTGACTTCGTCAGCCAGTAGCTCCAGGTCCAGCCGGATGTTCAGCACAAACGCGCCGAAGTCGGTTTCCGGCGTGATCGGCTGTTCCCCCTCGCCCTGCCGGGGCGGGCCGGCATGGACGTCAGCCAGCGTCGCCGTGATGAACGGCGCGCTGACCAGCAGCGCTATGATCAGGTATGGCGACAAGCGGCGCACGGCGTCGGCTCCTTATACTCCACAGAAAGCCTGAGGGCACGCGGACTATTGCTCATTATACTCGGATGGCTCCAAAGAGCCATTTGACCAGAATGCGGGCAAAACAAGCCAGCAGAAAACGGGGCAGGAGGCCATGAAACCGGGAGCTTAGCGCGGGAATCGCTCGTCCTGCCCTGGTCTTCTGGCTGCCCGGCCTCCCGGTCTGGCTCCCGGCGCCCCGGCGGGGCGGTTTCCCCGCCTGCCTGACTCGCTATATAATCGAAGGCAGTATTGCGAGGGAGTGTCCTGTACCAGATGGGTGAATAAAGTTATGGTCAAACGAGCGACGGATGATGAGGAATCGCGCGGGCTAAACCGCGAAGAGTTGTTGCAGCTGGCCATCCAGACCAGCAAGCAGAACCCCCAGGGCGCGCGGGTGATGTTCCAGCAGGTTCTGGCTCAGGACCCGCGCAATGAGCGCGCTCTGCTGTGGATGGCGGCCCTTTCTAAAAAGAAAGGGGAACGTCGCCAGTACCTGCAGCGGGTGCTGAAGATCAATCCTCGCAACAAAGCCGCCCGCGAAGAGCTTGAGCGCATCGCCCGGATGGAACAGGCCCGCGCCAGGCGGACGCTGTTTTTCGGCGTGCTGGCCATTGTCATTGTCGTGCTGGTGGTGGTTGCCGCGGTGCTGCTGCTCATCGCTGTGGCGTAGATCCAGCATCCATGCCCAATTCCCGTCTCAGGCGCGATTCTGCCGGGCAACCCGGCTCGCTGAATCGCCCGCCACTCCATGAGGACAGGCCGTGAGCAGCAACCCGGAACTGGAAAAGCGGCTTCAGGAAGGCATCGCGCTGGCCCGCACCGGCCAGCGCGCCGCGGCGCGGGCTATCCTGGAGGAGATCGTCACCGCTGATCCGTACAATGAAACCGCCTGGCTGTGGATGGCGGCTGTAGTCGCCACCAATGCTGAGCGGCGCGAGGCGCTGGAGATCGCCCTGGAGATCAACCCCGCTAACCGCGAAGCCCGTGAGGCGCTCAACCGGCTGGGCGGGCCACGCGCCCGGCGCAAAGCGGAAGAAGCGCAGGATATTGCCCGGCGCATCGGCTCTGACGAGGCGATCACCGAGGCCGATTTTCAGCCGGTTCTGGAGCGCCCGGCGGAACCGGAGCCTGAGCCGGAACTCTCGCAGGAGGAGCAGAACGCCGCCCTGATCCGCGATCTGATCGCCGCCGCGCGGGCTGAACAGGTTGCAACTGAGGCCATTCCCACAGCGCCTTTTCTGGAAGAGGTTGTCCCCGTTGAGGAAGCAGCGCCGGAAGAAGAGGCCGCTGTGCCGGAACTGGTACGTTACTATGTCCCGGCTGAGGCGCGGCGCGCCCGGCGCTGGCCATGGCTGGTCGGCGCGGCGATCCTGCTGGCGGCGGCGCTGGGGATCACCCTGGTGAGCGGCCTGCCCGGCGACCTGGCAGCCTGGCTGAGCGCTGCCACGCCGACGCCTGCCTTTGCCACCCGCCTGGCCCTGCTGGCTACGGCGACGCCCACTTACGCCCCGATTGTCATCGTCACCGGCCCGCCCCGGCCAACGTTCCTGCCGGTCACCTGGACGCCCTCCCACACGCCCAGCCCGCCCCCCAGCGCCACGCCCTCGCCTTTGCCGCCTGCGCCGGGCAGCTACAGCCTGGTTTTCAGCCAGCGTGTCCCCGGCGCGGCGACTTACCGGCTGGCTACCGTGCGGGGCGATGGCGCCGACCTGGCCGCCCTGACGGATGGGGCGGGCGATGACCGCGCCCCGGCGCCGGGGCCGGGTGGCCGCCAACTGGTGTATGTCACCACTGTTGAGGGGGAGCGCCAGATCGCTGTCCTGCTGCTGCCGGGGCCGCCAGAGGGTCGCCGGACGGCTACGCCGACCCCTGAGCCGGGGCAGAGCGTAAGCGCAGCAACTACGCCGGTGGCGCTCACCGACCTGCGCGACGCCGAACGCGTTAGTTCGCCCTCATGGTCGCCGGACGGCTATCGCATTGTCTTCAGCGCCAGGGTGAATGGCGAGGAAGATGTTTACCTGACCAATGTGGAGGGCACCAGCCTGGCCCGCCTGACGGACAACAGCGGGATTATCGATCGCGACCCGGTGTGGTCGCCCGATGGGCAGACGATCGTGTTCGTCTCCGACCGCGATGGTCGCGGCCAGACTGAGCTTTACCGGATGCGCCCTGATGGGACTGATGTCGTCCGGCTGACCGATTCGCAGGGCGGCAGTTATGCACCGGCCTGGTCGCCGGATGGGCAGCAGATCGTGTTTGTCTCCGACCGCGATCGCGACGCCGATCTGTACCTGATGAACGCCGATGGCTCCAACGAACGGTTGTTGACCCGCAATGACAGCGCCGAGGACCGTGACCCCGCCTGGAGTCCTGATGGGCGCTGGATTGTCTTTAGCTCCAACCGCGCCAGCGCCAACTTCCGCCTGTACCTGATTGACCCGTACAGCGGCGCTACCCTGCCGGTGACCTCCGGCATGGAGGACGCGATTGAGGCGGCCTGGCTGCCGGGAGCCTTCCGGCGTTGAAGCCGGACGGATCTGGCTTGCCCGCCCTGAAGGCAGGATTACAATACAGGCGATTCCTGGGGGTAGGTCGAGATCGACCGGAGAAGGGGGCAATCCATGAGCGAACAGCCCAGCCTTGAGCAGCTCCTGCGCGATGGGATGAGCGCCGCCCGCGAAGGCGATCGGGCGCGCGCCCGCGCGCTGTTTGAACAGGTTATCGCCCGCGATCCCAATCACGAGAAAGCCTGGTACTGGCTGGCCGCGGTCATGGAGACCGATCAGGAACGCATCCGGGCGCTCAAAAAGGTACTGGCGATTAACCCCCACAATGAGCGCGCCCGCGAGATTCTGAAGCGGCTGCAAACCCATGTTGACGACCTATTTGGCGACGATGAAGGAGAAAACGACCGCCAGGAACTGATACCGGGCCTCAGCCGCCGCGCCCTGATCCTGATCGCCGGCGGTCTGGGCGTGCTGGTTCTGGCCATCATCGTCCTGGCAGCGATCATCATCAGCAACAATGCCCTGGCCGCCCAGCAGACCCAGGCCACGCTGGCCGCCATGCAGGCGACCCGTGACCAGATCGCCCGCGATAACGAGGCGACTTTCGCCGCTGCCACCGCTAACCCGCCAACGCCGACGCCGATTCCTGGCCGCCCGACCCTGCCACCCACCTGGACGCCGGTGGCTTCCCCGACCCCGGCTTCTGGCCCGGGAGCCACGCCCCTGCCGACAGTGATCGGTTCCGGCCTGGTGAGCGGGCGGCTATTGGCCGTCTCCGGCCCGGATTTTGTCGGAGAAGGCTTCGTGCCGGTGGTGGAGATTCCGCTGGATGGCAACCCGCCGCGCACCCTGTACGACGACCGGGGTGGTTCCCCGGATATGTCTCCGCTGGGCGACCGGCTGATCTACACCCGCTTCTCCGTCGGGACGCGTGAGCAGGGTCTGGAGATCGCCTATCTGGATGGCTCGCGCCCGCCGCAGCTCCTTTCCCAGCTGATCGGTAGCGCCATCCTGCAGAAGCAGGACTACGGCAGCTTCTCCCCGGATGGTACGCGGATCGCCTTCACGGCTCGCGAACCGGGCCGCACCAACAACGACATCTACATTCTGTCGCTGAATCTGCTGGATGCCCCGCCACCGCCCGATGGCCAGCCGGCGCAACCCGCCCTTGTCCGTCTGACCAGTGGGACGGTCAACAGCGTTGCGCCGACCTGGGGCGATTCAACGCGCCTGGTCTACGTCCATGATGCGCGGCCTGCCGGTGGCACCGTCGATCTCAAACTGATCGACCTCAGCGGCCAGAGCGACTTCCTGACAGCCGATGGCAACCTGTTGATAGAGGGCAACCCGGACATCTCGCCCAACGGCCAGCAGGTCGCCTATGACGCCTATTCGCCGGCTAACCCGGATGACATCGACATCTACATCCAGTCGCTGATCGGCGGGCAGCCGCTGTTGATCGTGGATACACCGGGCCGGGCGGTGCGCCCGCGCTGGTCGCCTGACGGTCGTTTCCTGGCCTATTCCTCCGACCAGGATGGCGATTTTGAGATTTTCATTGTAGAGATTGCCAGTTTCGCCGTGTACCAGGTGACGGTCAACAACGTATACGACATGGTCAACGAGTGGCTGCCGTAACCTTGTCTGCCTTTTAAGGCAGCAGGGCATTCCACCACAGCCGACCGGCGAAGAGGATCATCGCCCCCAGCCCGATCCAGAGTGCGATGCGTACCACGCCCGCGCCCAGCCGCCGCGCCTGTTGCACAAGCAGCACCTGGGCGGCCATCACCAGCAGGAATGTGCTATAGAACCCGGCCACGAACAGGATTGCCGAGATCTGTGACTCCCGCCAGGCGGCGATGACCACCGGCCCCATGGCCGTGCCCCAGAATAGCCAGGGGCCGGGGCCGAGCATGTTGATGGTCACCGCTTTGCGTAGCGCCGCCCAGGGGCTGGTCGGCGTGGCGGCGGATGCCGTGCCATCGGGAACGGGGTTGAAGTCGCCGCGGCGCAATTGTTTCCACAGGCCCCAGGCCAGGTAGAGCACGAAGGCCCCGCCGGCCAGTCCGACCGCCCGTAGCAGGTCAGCGCTAGCCTGTTGCAGCACCAGCAGGATCAGGGCGACGATCGGGCCGTCGCTCAGCAGAGGGGAAAGGATCAGCCAGATGGCGTGCCGCCAGCCATGTTGCAGCGTTTGCGTCACCAGGAAGATCTGCAACGGGCCGGGCGTCACCCCGGCGGCATAACCAAAACTGATGCCCTGGAGGAGCAGCGGCAGCATAGCTTACACCTCACGCACGACAGGATCGCCATCAGTCAGGCGACGCAGGACACGGGCCGGATTGCCAGCGGCGATCACGCCCGGCGGGATGACGCCGGTCACCACGCTGCCCGCGCCGATCACACTGCCCGCGCCGATGTGCGCCCCCTTGAGGATCAGGCACTCCATCCCGATGAACACGTCATCCTCGATGACGATCGGCGCGGTGGCCCCGGCACTGGGATCGATCCGGCGCCGGTGGGCATCCAGGGGATGGAAATCGGTATCGACAATGGCGCTATTGGCCCCGACGATCACCCGCGAGCCGATAGTGATTCGCTCCTCGGCCACGATCACGCCGCCGGTCATGCCGAAGTCGTCGCCAATGGTGATCTGCGCCCCGGCGCGGCGGGCGCTGAGGATCACCGGGTGGGACGGGCCGAGCGGGTTGCTGCGTACCGTGGAGCGCAGGTTGAGCCGGTCGCCGATGGTCAGGCGCGCCCGGCGGTGAATCTGCAGGATTGGCGCGCCGTACAGCTTCCAGCCGCGTCCCCAGCGGACCCCGGCCAGGGCGAACTGCAGCCGCACCCAGGGCAGGATGACCAGGCGGGCGATCTCATTACGGGCCTTCCAGGGCATCTCCCAGGCGGCACGCAGGGCCAGCGGGGAAAGCACTCCCGGCACCTCGGTCAGGTGTTCAGGCAACTGGTCAGGCATCGCTTCGCCTCTGATCGGTAGCACTTCCTTGCTCGCCGTCGGCCAGGGAGCGCTATGCGCCTCTGGCACCCGGACGTGCCCCAGTGTACACCGCTGACGCGGAAAAGGGGTAAGTCGAGCACACATCGAGGTGCCCGGCGATCCGTCGCCGGACGTAGCCGCGGCCATGCTCGCGCTGGTTTAGTCCACGCGCACCTGTCCGATCGCCACCCGTTCCCCCTGCGGGCTGGTCAGGCGCGCCGTTGGGTCGCCCGCGTCATACACTCCCACCGCCAGCGTGTATTCCCCCGGCAGCAGATCGGCGGGGATCAGGATGCCGTGGCGGTCGATCACGGTCGCGCCTGGCGTCCAGCCGGTGGTCGGGGCCAGTCCGCCGCCCGGCTCGCTGTCGTGCTGGGCGGGCGGGGGCGCGTCCGGGTCGGTGTAGAGATGGACGAAGACCTTGTAGCGGTTCTGCAGCGGCGCATCGGCCCGCCAGAACAGGGTCAGGGTGAGCACGTCGCCGGGGGTGTAAGATTCCGCCCGGTCAAGCGCGTAGCCTTCCAGCACCAGCGCGTCGCCACTGGCGGGGCCACTGGCATCGCCGTCTGCGGCGGCGAAGCGCAGATCGAGCAACGCTGTAGGCGCAGATGCGGCTTGCTCCGGGACGGCGTAGACCACGAAGCGCACCCGCCCTACCCAGGCTGACCTGACCTCGAAAGCCTGACTGGCCAGTGTCCCGGTCACAATGCCGTTCGGATCGCGCTCTCGTTCCCCCCAGAACAGGGCGAAGATACGCCGGTGGTTGCGCAGGATGGTCTCCAGCTCGGCCCGCGTGGCGGCATCGTCGCCGCCCAGGCCACGCGGCAGCGGGTAGACCGGCAGCGGGCCATCGTAGTAGTAGGCCCAGACTTCTCCCTGACCGGGGCCGGTCAGGATCACGGCGTCGTCTGGCCCGGCTTCAGCGCGGACGGCGGCGGCTATGGCCCGATAGTCATCGCGCTGCAGGGCGGGATCGCTGTAGAGCACGGGCAGTGCGCCCAGCAGAATCGCGCTGAAAGCGGCGGTGACCGCCAGCGCGGCGATGCGCGGGGCAGCGCAGCGCTCACGCCAGAGAGCGGCCAGTCCCGCCCCCAGCCACAGGGCGATCGCGCTGGCGGCGGGCGTGAGTTGTTTGGCGTCATCCGGCTGGAGCCGTAGCAGGGCGAATGCGCCCAGCGTCACCGCAGCCCAGATTGCGGGCAGGGCCAGCAGCGGGCGGGCGCGGTGGAGCCACAGGCCGGTCGCGGCGCAGGTGAGCGCAGCGAATACCGCCCACCACGGCGGCGATCCTGCCGCCAGCCCGAACGTGACGGTGCTCAGCAGCGTCTCCAGCAGCGTGCCCGCGCCGCTATTCGGCCAGGTAGTCACCTGGCGCACCGCTTCCCCGGCCCAGGGGGCAAAGAGCGCCAGCGTCAGGAGGTTGGCGGCGGCGTAGCGCAGCAGCGGCTGCCATCGGCGGGCGCGCCACGCCCACCACAGGAGGAACAGCATACCCTGAGCCAGCATGCTCAGCGGGTAGGCGTACTGGGTATACAGCCCGGCGGCGTTGATCAGCGCCAGGGCGATCAGCGGGGCGCGGGAAGCCCCATCGCGCTCCAGCCAGGCGACCAGCGCCGCCATGCCTGCTGCTGCCCACAGGCCCAGCAGGGCGTACATCCGTGCTTCCTGGGCGTAGTAGATGGCGAACGTGTTGACCGCCAGCAGCAGGGCAGCAGCAAAGCCTGCCCCCCGACCGAACAGCCGCCGACCCAGCGTGTAAGTCAGAGCCACGGTGAGCACGCCGGCCAGCGTGGAAGGGAAACGCAGGGCAAATTCGCTTGTCCCGGCCAGGCGCGTCCAGCCTGCCAGCAGCAGGTAGTAGCCGGGCGGGTGGATATCAGCGGCGGCGTTGATGATGATGGCCTCTGGCGACCGCTGAGTCATGGCGAAGCTGGCGCCTTCATCATTCCAGAGCGACTGCACGCCCAGGCGGTGTAGCCGCAGCCCGGCGGCCAGCAGCAGGAGGATCACAGCCACGGCCAGCCACAGGCTGCGCCGTACATATGGGCGAGGCGTTGTCGGGCACTGCGGGATCATCAGCGCGTCTCTCCGCCGGTCCCCGCCCAGCGGTGCCGGTATCGCCGGGCGGGGCCTTCCAGTACAATGAGGGTGAAAGCTGCTGCCGGTTGTTGTACCCGGTCTTGAGGAAAGCGCCAATGATCGCCGAACATTTTCAAATCCTGTGCGACTACAACTACTGGGCGCACCACCAGCTCTGGGATTGCGCGTTGCAGCTCAGCGGGGAGCAATTCGCCAGCAAGGAGAATGTCCTGGGGCTTTCCGTGCATGAGCAAATGGTCAACATGGCCAGCGCGGAATGGCTGTGGACGGCGCGGCTGCGCGGCACATCGCCGACGCACCACCTGACGGTTGCCATGCTGCCTGACCGCGACGCGCTCCGCAAGCGTTGGGACGCTGTAGAAGCTGACCTGCGCGACTATGTCAGGAACGTCCGCGATTCGCAACTGGGCGAAATCATCGCCTACACCACGACCTGGGGGGAGCCGCAACGCAACGCCCGCTGGGAGATTCTGGCCTACCTCTTCCAGCGAGGGACGGACTACCGGGCGCGGGCAGCAGTCACATTGCTGCAGATGGGCGTTCAGCCACCGGAGATCGAGTTGCTCCATTACTTCCGCGATAACGAGCAGCACCGCCTGCGCATCGCCCTGGAGCGCTTCCACCGCCAGGCCCCGATCTGACCGGGCTGGCGCGGGCGGTCTACCTCCACCAGGGAGCCACCGTCACGGGTAGGGATGGGCAGCAATGTACGCCCGCATGGCCTCGTAGACCGGCAGCGGGGTGAAGTCCGGCTCCACCATACGGAAGTAGTAGAAACTCTGGTTGCGCTCGTAGTCGCTGGCCGGTTTGAAGTACCAGTAGTTGATCACGCCGACCCAGGGCCATTCCAGGCGGGCGCGTTCGTAGGCCAGCGGCACCCAGCGAGCCTGTTGCTCTTCGGTCACCTGCCCGTAGTTGTAACGTCCGGCGATATCGGGAACTTCCTCCGGTCCTGGCACCGGGTTCCAGTTCATCTCGCTGATCCAGATCGGTTTTTCGGCGTCGCCGTTGGCGACCATGATGTCGCGGATCCACTGGTTGCGCCCGTAGTTCATGATCATCGGGCGCATACGCCGGTCGGTGGGGCCGCTGCGCAGCCCGTAGCCGTTAACCGCCAGTACGTCAAAGCACGCACCTGCTCCGGCGTCGTACATCTGCTGCAGGAAGGCGACATCGGTCAGGTTGCGGCCGTCGAGCGCAGCGGTGGGCGCCAGCGCCCCGCTGATGACGATGATCGTCGGGTCGACGGCTTTCAGGGCTTCGTAGGTACGACAGAGCAGGTCGGTGTAGGCCGCGGCGTCGACGTTCTGCTCGCCCCATTCGGGGTAGATGTTCGGCTCATTCCAGACCTGGTAGGCGCGGATGCGCCCCCGATAACGTTCGGCCACCGTCACCGCGTAGTTCACAAAGTCCTGGATGTCATCTGGCGGGGCAAAGGTGCCGCGTGCATTGCCATCAGCGCGGCTCCAGGCGGGCGGGTTGCTCAACCGGGCCTGGATCTCCAGCCCGTATTGCTCCGCCAGAGCCACGATGTGATCGTACTTTTCCCAAGCGCTGCGCGGCGGATCGTTGCGCCGGTCCTCAAAGTCGCCGCGCCCGTGAATCTCGATATCTTCCCAGGGGAATTCCTGGCGGATCCAGTGGAAGCCAGCCTCGGCGATCATCTGCACCTGGCGCTCGCGCTTGGCTGGTTCGACTTCCTGTTGCAGGAAGGTGTTGACGCCGTAAGGGTTGACCTGCGCCAGCGCCGGGACGATCTCCGGGCGGGTATCTGGCTGGCGGCGGGTGAAGTTGCCCAGGTATTCGAAGAAGCCGCGGATTTGCCCGGCGGGTTGCTCCTCGCCGGTGACGCTCCACAGGGCCTGCCAGACCAGCCCATGCGCGGCGAGATCGGCCCCCAGGGCCGCGGCAAGGGCGGCGGCCAGTGCCGCCAGAACGGCCAGCAGCCGCCAGCGCCGCCGCAGGGCGGCCAGACGATCAGAAGACGGGTGTGCACTCATGGCGGGGAATTATACCACGCCCGCGCCCGGCACAGCCGTGGCAGCGCGGGGGAGGACGCCGGTCGGCGTGGGCGAAACGCCGGTACGGTTTTCGGGTATAATCAAATCAGGTTCAGCACGGTGAAAGTCGTACAGGGAGGAGCCTATGGCCGACAACGGAACGCCGATCGAGGAGCGCGTCGAGGAAATCGCCGAGGACGTGCGCGCACGGGTGGATCAGGCGGCGGAGCAGGCCCGCGCCGACCTGGCCGACGTACAGGCCCAGATGCGCGAACTGCGCCGCGACCTGGTCAACCGGGCGCTCCTGGCGAAGGATAAGGTAGTCGAGGAGTTGCAGCGGGCGGCAGATCGCATCCGCCGCGAAGTGGAGGGCGTGGAGGATCCGCGCGCCAAGCAGCGGGCCGACGAACTGGCGGCAGAACTGGAGCGGACAGCCGCGTACCTGGAAGATCACACGTTTGAGGACATCAGCAAGGAAGTGACCCAGGCCGCCCAGGCCAATGTCTGGCAATCGCTGGGCATCGCCTTCCTGCTGGGGCTGGTGCTGGGGCTGTTGATCGGCGGGATGCGCCGCCGTTAGGTCCGCGCGATCAGGCTGTCAGGCGGCGTGCGCAGCTGGCGCGCCGCCTTTTTGCTTGGGCCGACGGGGCGGGACGTGGTATGGTTGACCGGTCGGGGGGAGCCGAATCTCCCCGCGTGACGCGCGGCAATGAAAGGCTGACCCATGATCAAGCTCACCATCCTCTACCGCGAACCGGCGGACCCGGAAGCGTTTGAGGCGTTCTACACGGCAAACCTGGCCCTGATGGAGCGCATCCCCGGCGTCATCCGCCGTCAGGTGAACCACATCTACGGCGCGCCGGATGGCCAGCCGGTCTTCTACCGGGCGCTGGAACTGTACTTCCCTGACCGGGACGCATTGGACCAGGGCATGCGCTCGGAAGCAGGTGTGCAGGCCGGGCGGCACCTGATGGCCCACGCCGCCCAACTGGCTGAGATTTTCTTCTCCGAGGTCTACGAGGAAGCTGGCGGTTCTACGCCGGACGCCCTGCCGCCATCCTCCGCCGGTTAAGGCGTGGACGCGCCCGACAAAGCAACACGGGGAGGGCCATGCCCGGCAAGGCAAATCCCTCCCCGTGTGGTGCAAGGCTGCGGCGTTACTTCTTGGCGCGGATTTCTGCCCCCTTGAAGGACAGTCCGGCCAGCGGGGCGAACACGCAGAAGTCGAAGATGCCCGCCAGCAGCGGCACCAGGCCGATGATGGCGAGGATCCACGAAGCGGCCCCGGTGACCGCCAGCCAGCCGATCGCAATCAGGATCAGCCCGGCGATGACGCGCACAACGCGGCCATTGGTGCTGGCCATGAACTTGAAGAACCCTTCCATCTGCACTCCTCCTCCTTTGCGCCTGGCAAGAACAGGCAGCGGCTTCATCTTCACATGGTCATCTGTTTAGATGTTTCTGTCAAGCAGCGGTCGCAGGTAAGCGACGACCACAGGTGTACCAGGCTGCGGCGGTCGCCAGTGCGCCGCCGCTTTCTGTTAATCTATACGTGAAGATTCGCCGGCTGGATTGCCGTCCATTCAGGAGGTTTTCTCCAGTTGCGAAGTGCAGTTAGGGCAGCGCGTAGCCTTGATCGCGATCTGGGTGAAGCAATACGGGCATTCCTTGGTGGTCGGGGCGGCGGGCGCTTCTGGCTTCCTGGTGAGGCTGTTGAACCAGCGCACAACCAGGAAGATCACAAAGGCGACGATCAGGAAGTCGATCACGTTGTTGATGAACAGGCCGTAGTTGATCGTCGGCGCTCCGGCTTCCTGGGCGGCAGCCAGCGAGGAGTAGGGCGTGCTGGAGAGGTTGATGAACAGGTTGGAGAAATCAATCCCGCCGAGCAGCAGGCCGATGGGCGGCATGATGATGTCGTTGACCAGCGAGCTGACGATCTTGCCGAAGGCCGCGCCGATGATCACGCCGACGGCCAGGTCGAGCACGTTGCCGCGCATGGCAAACGCTTTGAACTCCTCAAGCATTTTTCGCATTTTGCACTCCTCCAGGATGGGTGAAAGGCACAAGAACAGGGCACTTGTTGCGGCGCTAACCTCATTCTATGCCTTAAAGCCGCCCCTGTACAGCACCGTGTAACAGCCGCTCAGTGCGCGGCATAATCCTTACGGACGTGGATCGGGTACATTTTGCCGTTCTGGAAGCTTGTCTGCTCCAGCCATGGGAGATCGGGTATAGTTGGGGTGCACCGGGATGTGCAGTAGTAGTAGCGCGGCGGTCGCCGGGGAGAGGGCCAATGAAAGTCACGGTTATCGGCGGGGGCAGCACCTACACACCGGAGCTGGTCTCCGGCTTCATCCGCTATCACGACTCGTTTCCGATCACGGAACTGGCGCTGATGGACATCGACGCCGAACGGCTGGAAGTGGTCGGCGGCTTTGCCCGGCGGATGGTCGCCGCTAAAGGGGAACCGTTCGCCGTTACCCTGCACACTGACCGCCGGGAGGCAGTAGCCGGCGCGGCCTATGTGACCACCCAGCTGCGCGTCGGGCACATGGCTGCTCGCCGTGAGGATGAATATCTGGGCCGCCGCTGGGGGCTGGTCGGGCAAGAAACGACTGGCATCGGCGGCTTCGCCAAGGCCCTGCGCACGATCCCGGTTCTGCTGGCCCTGGCGGAGGAGATGCGCGCCGTTGCGCCGGGCGCGCCGTTGATCAACTTCACCAACCCTTCCGGCCTGGTGACCCAGGCCCTGCGCACCTACGCGCCGGATATCGTCAGCATCGGCCTCTGTAACATCCCGATCGGCTACCGGATGCGCGTCGCCCGCCAGTATGGTGTCGCGCCGGAGCGCGTCGAGATCGACATGCTCGGCCTCAACCACCTGACCTGGTTCCGGGGGGCGAAAGTCGACGGCGAGGATGTCTGGCCGGCCGTCTTTCAGCAGTACCTGAACGAGCAGGAAGCCAGCAGTGATCCCAGCATCCCGCCGTATATCATGCGCGCTCAGGGGATGGTGCCCAGCTACTATCTCAGATACTTCTATCGTGCGCCGCATGTCATCCGCCAGCAGCAAGAACAGTGGCCGCCCAGCCGCGCCGAACAGGTCATGGCTATCGAGGAAGCGCTGCTGGCGAAATACGCCGATCCCGCGCTGACCGAGCCGCCGCCGGAGCTGGAAAAGCGCGGCGGGGCCTACTACTCGACGGCGGCGGTGTTGCTGCTGCGTTCCCTGCACAGCGGCGACGGCATGACGCATGTCGTCAATGTGCCCCATGCGGGGGCCATCCCCGGCTGGCCGGAGGACTGGGTGCTGGAACTGCCGTGCCGTGTCGACAGGGAGGGGCCGCATCCGCTCCCGGCGGAACCGCTGCCGGAGCCGATGGCGGGGATGATCCATCAGATCAAGAGCTACGAGCTGCTGACGGCGAAGGCCGCCGTGACCGGCGACCGTGACGCGGCATTGCTGGCCCTGCTGACGCATCCGCTTGGCCCGGACGCTGACCGCGCCCCCGCCGTACTGGATGACCTGCTGCGGACGCACGCGGCTTACCTGCCGCAATTCGCGTGAGGGGCGGGCGAACCGCCAGCCCGGCTACGCCCAGGGATCGCCCTGGGGGATGAATTCAGCGTCCACGCCCTGGGCGCGGAACCAGCCGAGCATCTGCTCCCGCATGACCACCATCTCGGTGGCGTAACGGGAAACGCCCAGCAGATTCAGCCGTAACCCGCTCAGCAGCAGGTCGCGCATGCGGGTACGCTGGGTTTCAGCGTAGTCTGTTTCGCCGTAGAACCACCACTGGCCGGTCACGTAGGTGTCGCAGCCCAGGGTGATGGCCTGTTCCAGCAGTTCCGGATCGGCGCCGTTGCCGGGCACGGCGGCGACATGCTGCACCGGCAGCCCATTGTGGCGAATCTGGTCGTAACGCAGGCGGTCAACATCAGTCAGCTTGGCCAACCGCTGGGCGAATGCCTGGAAGCTGATCGGCTTGCCGACTACGCCGTGAATGGCGAACGGCCCGCCTTCCCGCTGGGCAAAGCGCGCCTGTTCCCGCAGGCCAAGCGTGTTGGCCAGCGCGGACGCTGTTGAAATCTCCGGGTGGTGATCCAGCGGCGCGTGACACAGGTAGAAGCTGATGTGGTGCTCCTTCAGCTCTTCCAGCTGATCCTCGGAGATCAGCAGGAAGCGCCGCCGTTCCTGATCCATGGTCAGCAGGTGGTGGGCGAAGATCAGCGCCCCCGGTGCGCCACGGGCTACCTCACGGGCGATGATCGTGTCGATCACGTCCTGGGCGGGGAAGACGATGGTGTACACCCGGTCGATGCGCTCGGTATTGTCCAGCAGTAGACCGTTCCAGGAACCGTTACGGAACTCCGGCAGGGCGAATCGTTCCAGGATGTGGAAGTCCCGGTCGGAAAGGCGGGGCCGCCAGTGAGGCTCCTCGTTGAAGGCCGCGCTGTTGAAAAACGAGTCCAGGTTCTGAACCAACTCTGATTGATTCATGAGCGCCCCCCTTGCCCTGTATGCTGTGGTTGCCCAAGCCGCCGCCGGTAGAGCTGCGCTTCGTCCCGCACAAAAGCGACGGTGGCAGCGATGACCGGATCGGCCCGCCCCGGCGCCGCAACGGCTGATGGCGCGATGGCTGCCGGTCTCCAGCGATCCGCATCATCCTGCGCCAGGCTCACCGCGACCGCACCCAGCGCCCCATCCGGCGGCGGCAGCCAGAGCGTACGTGCTGCTGATTCCAGGCGTGGCGCGTGGCCACCTTCGTCTGGCCGGATCAGCAGGCTGATCTCCGGCGGGATGGCGGCCTGCGGCGCTGCTGGCGACTGGCAGGCGATGCGCTGGCCGCCCACTTCGACGGAGACAACCGGCGGCAGGCCCAGTTCTGCGGCCCCGCAGATCGGCAGGCGGATGTTCTCCTGCAAGCGCCGGGCGGCGTCCCGGCTCATCCGCTGGCAGTCGTCCACAGACAGACAGGCCAGATCATAGCCCATTGCTTCCAGAACGAACAGGGCAGCCCGTCCCTCCGTCGCGGCGCATTCCCAGGCCGCCGGATGGCAGGACCCGCCCAGGTCCAGCAGGATGACCGGCCCGGCGGAAGCGGCCCGCGCTGCCTGGATCGACCCGAATAGCCGCGGCAGCAGATCCAACCTCCCGGCCAGACAGGCAGTATAGAGCAGGGTGATCTCAGTGGCAGCCATCAATATCCATGAGGCCAGGCTGGACGATGTGATGGAAGTCGTGTCCCCGTCACGGCTTCCTGCGAATGTCCCGGCGCAATCATACCACAGACCATAAGCGGTGACGTCTCGCCTGTTTCCCTACAGGAACAGGCGCAGGGCCTTGAACAGGGCGAACAGACCGAACATAGAGGCGGCGATGACGGTCGGGCGCGTCGAACGCTGGTAGGCCCGCAGGATGATCAGGAATGCGCCGGTGAGCAACGCCTCGATCCAGGCGACGGGATTGGCCGGGTTATCAAAGGTTTGCACAGCGGCATAGATCAGGGTCGTCAGACCGATGGCCAGCAGGCGGCTGCTCCCCGCAGCCAGCGCCGGGAAGAGCATCCCGGCCAGCAGCGTCATTTCCGCCAGAGGCGCGGCCACCACCACGTACAGGGCCGCCGCCAGCCAGTCCGCCAGCCCGCCAGCGCCAAGGCCCTGCAGCGTGGCCGGCAGGCCGATTGTCTGGAACAGCAGCGGGACGAAATCGATCAGGATGGCCATGCCCAGGGCGAAAATCATCAGCAGCAGGGTTGAACCGGGCCAGCGCTGCAGGCCCAGGGCCGCCGCCAGTGGCCCACCCACCCGCCGCCGTACCATTAGCGCGGCCAGCCCCAGCGCCGTCAGCGCGGCGGCAATCCCGGCCAGGTTGGCCGCCAGCGGGCTGAACACTCCCCGCGCCGCCGCCTCAGCATCCAGCAGGACGGACAGGATAGCCAGGGCAACCACACGTGCCGCCAGGTAGGCCAGCACCAACATCGCCGCCAGCGTGGCCGACCAGCCCGGCGCAGCCTCCGGCTGGCGCAGCCGGGCGACGAATGTTTGCGGATCGAAGCTCATCGCTATCTCCTGGTCCTCACCGGCGTGATGGGCCGGGTCTCATCCTGTTTCCGGCGCATACGGGCGTGATGATACCCGATTCTGGCGGGCAGGGTGTAGCGCGCCCGCTGCAGCGCTACAGCGCCATAATGGTGCGGGCGACGCGCAGATGCTTGCCAAAGTGCGGCAAAAAGTCGGCGAATTCGCGGTAGGTGCCTTCCTGCCGTCCGCGCAGGTACCGGCGCATCACGCTGACCGCGCCGGGCAACTCGGTCAGGCCGTGCACTTTGCGCTCCATCAGCACATAAGCCTGAGCCTCCTGCTCGCTGACGCAATCCTGCAGGTAGATCACCACCAGACTCAGCCCGACCAGCGCCAGGAGTTGAGCTTCCCATGTGGGATACAGCGCGGCGAAGGCGGGCGTGACCGGCAGGGGCTGGGCGCTGGCTTCGCTCAGCGCGTCGGCGTGCGCCCGCAGGTAACGGCGCAGCAGCAATCGCCCATATTGCATCAGGGCGGCGCGGTAGAGATGGGCCGGATCGTCATCAAAGGGCCAGGGTGGGTTGCTGCCGACGGCCACACGCGGCGGCGTGATGCAATACAGGCGGCCATCAACTGCCGCGCCTAACGAGGTATCGGTCGGGTAGCACAGGTTGGGCAGGAATATCAGCGTGTCGGGGATGGGGCCGACGAATGGCTCCAGAAAGGTGTGTAGCCGCGCCGTGGCGAACAGCTTTTCCACCTGCTGACGGGCTTCTTCCCAGTGGTGCGCTTCCTCCTGCCACCACTGGGCCAGGCCGGTCTCCTGATAGAAGGCGACCAGGTGGCGCGGCCAGGCTGGCGGCGCCCAGGTTGGCTGTTCGCCGCCAGTCAAGGCCGGCCATTCCAACTGCAGGACATACCCGAATAGCTCCTCCAGCGGCACGCCGCGATCCAGCAACCCCTGCAGAATGACCACAGCGGGATGCTTGTCATAGGTCTGGAGCCGCCGCCGCGTATTGCGGGCGTGGATATGGGTGCCGTGCGCTTTGCGCCGCTGCTCGTCTTCCGGCCAGGATGTGACCGCCAGCAGCGCGGCCAGCAACCTCATCCGATCATCGATTGCTACCTGCACCGTGTCCGTCATAGCCTGCCCCTGGTTGCCGCTGATTCTGTCGCCTTTCTGGTGTTACCATAGCGCAGTTCAGGGGAGGATGCAACGCGCCGGCGGCCGTTATTCCGGCGGCTGTTGCAGCGCTGCGAGGACGGCTGAGGCAGTTGCATCGGCGGAGTCAAGCGCGGGGATGGCCAGGACGCGCACGCCCAGCGGCTCCAGTTCGACAGCCATGGCCGTGCACAGGGCTGCCAGGCCCCCCGCGCTGGCGGCGTACGGCGCCTGCTCCGCTGCGCCGGGGGCGACCGGCGGCAGCAGCTGGACAATCGCCCCGCCGCCTTCATCGGCCATCACCCGCCCGGCCAGCTGGCCGACCAGAAACGCGCCGGTCAGGTTGATTTCGATCACCCGTCGCCAGTCATATTCATCCAGCGTCAGGAACGGCTGGCGTTTGTTGACCCACCAGGCGTTGACGACGATGTGCAGCCCGCCAAAGGCGTCCCGCAGCCGCTCGATCATGGCTGCTACCTGAAAGCGACTGCCGATATCCACCGTCCAGCTTAGCGCCTGCCCCCCGACTACTCGGATCGCTTCCGCTGTGTCTTCAGCCAGCGTCGGGTTGATGTGGGCGGCCATGACCGCCGCGCCGCTCCCGGCCAGGCTCAGCGCGATGGCCCGCCCCGGCCCATTTCCAGCGCCGATCACCAGCGCCACCCGTCCGTTGAGGTATCCCATAGGGTTGTTCCTTTGTTCCTGGTGCGTCCCTTGCCCCCGCCTGGCGCTTTTTTCTGCCTTTTTGCCTGGAGGTACGCAGAGGTCGACAGGGAAAAGGTAGACAAAAAGCCTCAAGTGAGGTAGGGAAGAGGTTGCCAAAGCCAATCCCACCACCACGAGAGGCTCAGATGGAGTTTACCACGTTTCTGAAAGAGCGGTTGAGGGCGTATTTGCCGGAAGTCATGGCCGCCTATGAAGGTGAGTTGCAGGCGGAGAGTCTGTCGGCGATGGAAAGGGGTCTGAAAGCGGCGCTGCAGGAAGTGGGGGAGGCGGCGCTGGGGCACTGGTTGCAGGCGCAGACACCCCGCTATCCGGCGGACGAAGCGCGTTGTCCGCACTGTGGCGCCCCGGCGCACTATGTGCGCTGGCGCGAGGCGACGAGCATCACCCTGCTAGGGCGGGTGACGTATCGGCGTCCGTACTATGGGTGTCCGCAGTGTGGACAAGGCCATTGTCCGCTGGATGAAGCGCTGGGGATTGAGCCGGGGCAGATGAGTGAGGAAGTGCAGCAAGTGGCGGGCTTGCTGGGGGCCAACCTGTCCTTTGTGCGGGCCAGCGACCTGTTGGCGCGGGTGGGGCCAGTGGGGGTGAGTCCCAACAGCATTCACCGGGCGACGCAGCACATGGGCCAGCGGGTCATGGGCTGGGACCAGCAAGGGGGACGTCTTGTCGCCAAAGCGCGTGCCGCCTATCTCAGCGGTCACTGGGATACGCTCTGCGCCCGTGTGGCTTAAATTGCCTGTCAATCTTTGCCTGCACCCAATAGAACGGACATTCCGGCTCCTGCGGGCAGGTCGTGCTACAATCAGGGCGGACTGCTGGCGAGCAGGAGGAAAGCGCTCATGCCGGAAGCACAATTCGATCCTGAGGAACTGGCGTCACGAGCCAGGGCATCGTTGCTCAGCGATCCTGGCCTGCGCGAAGAATTGACCGACGCAGAAGCCGAGCCTCTGCTCCAGTGGGGAGCCGCCCAGATTGGCCGGCTGGCCCGGCAGGCGGCTGAACAGGCTGCCCCGGAGATGCTGGACGAGGCGGTAGACAACCTGCGCCGTCTGATGATGCGCATGAATCGCCTGATCCGGCTACGCGCCGAAGGCGACGCTGAGCAGGTCCGCGCAGAACTGGACCGTCTGACCATACTCGGCGAGCGTCTGCCCGGCGCGGGTCAGCGCCTGCTTTCCAGCGAGATGGACAAAGACTCCTTCATGGCGGAGCAGGCCGCGCTGGACAACGCGCAGGTCATCGCCCGTGTGCTGGCGATGATTGCTCCGGCTGAGGTGGTATCGCCGGGTGAACCGATGCCGCCGGGCACTCCCGCGCCGCCGAATGAACCGGCGCCGCCAAGC
>JAIOAT010000065.1 GCA_019873685.1 Chloroflexota bacterium | reverse complement strand
CCTGCTCCCGCCGCAGCGGACGCCATCCTGGAAGCGATTGATGCCGGGATCGAGTTGATTGTAGCCATCACGGAGGGGATTCCTATCCAGGATATGATGATGGTGCGCCGGGTGCTGGAGCAGTCGTCGTCGCGTTTGGTCGGCCCTAATTGTCCCGGCCTGCTCACCCCCGGCCAGTCGAAGGTTGGCATCATGCCGGGCCATATTGCCATGCCCGGGTCTGTGGGCGTGGTGTCGCGCAGCGGCACCCTGACGTATGAAGCGATCTATGCCCTGACCCGGCGCGGCATCGGGCAGAGCACCTGCGTCGGGATCGGCGGCGATCCGATTAACGGCACGAATTTTATCGATGTGCTCCAGATGTTTGAAGATGATCCCGACACGGATAAGGTCGTGCTGATCGGCGAGATCGGCGGCACGGATGAGCAGAAGGCTGCGGCTTTCATCGCCCAGCACATGACCAAGCCGGTTGTGGCATTCATCGCCGGCCGCAAAGCGCCTGAAGGCCGGACGATGGGCCATGCCGGGGCGATTGTGGAAGGCGGGGTTGGGACGGCAGCGGAGAAGATCGCCCGCTTCAACGAAGTCGGGGTGCCGGTAGCGGAGACGCCGGATCAGATCGCTGACCTGGTGTATGCCTGATAGCAGGCGAAAGGCTGTACTCTCGCCAGATTCCTGCAGCGGTATACGTTGCGGAGTCGGGCGTGCGAAGTGTGCTACATAGGGTGGCTTTGGCAGGGTGTTGCTGGCAGGCTATAATCCTGCCAGTGCTGCCTTGTGTCCTTAGGGCATGTTTTCATGGAGGTTGTCCATGTCAGACAGAGGGAACAGTCCCATGGGCCGCGCCTGGCGTTCGCATTCGGTAGGCCGCGACGACACCGCGATCGAGGAATTTCGCAAGCTGGTCGCCGCCGCACCGGATGACATCGATGCGCTGTACGGGTTGGGCATGGCGTTGCGCAGCGCCGGGCAAGGGCAGGAAGCCCGCGAGATTTTCAATAAGGTGCTGGCGCTGCTTTCCAATCAGGAAGCCAGTACTGACGATGACGCAAACCGGCTTCAGATGCTGCGCCGGATGACTCAGCAGCAACTTTCCCTGATCAAAGGCTGATAGGGTAATGCTTTCCAAGCGCGAAAGGCTGGAAAGAACCATCGCCGGAGAAGAGACTGACCGCGTGCCGGTGGCCTTATGGCGGCACTGGCCCGGTGACGACCAGCGAGCAGCTGACCTGGCGGCTTCGACGCTGGAGTTCCAGCGGCGCTATGACTGGGACTTTGTCAAAATCTCTCCGGCCAGCAGCTTCTGCCTGACAGATTACGGCGTGCAGGATCGCTGGGTCGGCAACCTGGAAGGGACCCGCGAATACACCCGGCATGTGGTGAACCGCACGTTGGACTGGACGGCGCTGCGTGTGCTGGATCCGCGGCGGGGGGCGCTGGGCCGGCAACTGGAGGCAACGCGGCTGATCCTGGATGGCTTGCCGGAAGATGTCCCGGCCATCCACACGATCTTCAGCCCGCTAGCCCAGGCGCGGCATCTGGTGGGCGGGCAGGAGACGTTGATTGAGCACATCCGCACCGCGCCGGAACGGGTGCACACTGGCCTGAACATCATCACGGAAAGCACGTTGCGCTTCCTCAGTGAACTGGGACGCACGCGGCTGGCGGGGATCTACTACGCAGTGCAGCTGGCAAACTACGCCTTCCTGACCGAAGAGGAATATCGCACCTTTGGTCGCCCGTACGATCTGCGCATCCTGGAAGCGCTGAGCAGTAAATGGTGGTTCAACATGCTCCATTTGCACGGCGACGAACTGCCGATGTTCGACCTGTTTATGGATTACCCGGTGCAGGCGATCAACTGGCATGATTGCGACGCCGGGCCTGACCTGGCTACTGGCAAGGCAAAATTCCCCGGCGCGGTATGCGGCGGGTTGTCGCACTGGAATCCTGTCCACAATGGCACACCGGCTGAAATCCGCGAGCAGGTGCTCAGGGCGCTGGAGCAAACCGGCCGGCGGCGCTTTATCCTCTCAACCGGCTGTGTGATGATGATCACCACACCGTGGTCGAACATCCGCGCCATCCGGGAATCTGTTGAAGTCTCTGCCTGAAGGAAGCCGATCGTGTCCATGCGGGTGATTGCTGGGAAAGCCAAAGGGCGTTCGCTGAAAATGGTGCCCGGTACGGGGACGCGCCCGATCATGGATCGGGTCAAAGAGGCGCTGTTCAACATCCTGTGGGCCGAAGTACCCGGCAGCGCCTGGCTGGACCTCTTTGCCGGGACCGGCGCAGTGGGCATCGAGGCGCTCAGCCGCGGGGCCGCCAGCGTGGTCTTTGTCGACAGCGCGGGGCTGGCCATCCGGACAATCCAGGAGAATCTGGCTCGCACAGGGCTGGCGGAGGGCGCCCAGGTGATTCAGGCCGATGCCTTCAGTTACCTGAGCCGTCCGGCTGCTCAGCAGTTTGATGTGGTCTACATCGCTCCGCCACAGTACCAGGGGCTATGGCAGAAGGCGCTGCTCAAGCTGGATGAGCGCCCGGACTGGCTGAATCCGGAAGCGATTGTCGTGGTGCAGATCGACCCACGCGAGCAGGAAGCCGTCACCCTCAGGACGCTGGAAGCTTACGATGAGCGCCGCTACGGCCAGACGTTGCTGTGGTTCTTCGAGCATCCAGGTTAGTGGCAGCAGAGCGCAGCACTTGCGACAGCTCCGCTAGGCGCGGGGCTGTTTTTTTGCCCGGAGTTGACTGGCCAGCGCCAGCGCCTCGGCGGTCGTAGCAATCTCGCCTGCCGCCTGCGCTTCCCGGATTTGCTCCAGCAGGTCGCCGACTTCCGGTCCGGCCTGAAGGCCCAGCCGTCGCATCAGTTCGCGGCCTGTGACGAGCGCTGGCAGGTCGGTGATGCGCGGAGTTCCGCCGGTGGGGAAGTACCCTTCCAGCAGCACACTGATGCTTTCCAGATAGTGGCTCCAGTCGGCAGTGGCCAGTGTTGGGCCTGCGGCGGCCAGATAGCTAGCCAAACCCAGCAGGCAGGCGTCTACCCCTGCCGGGCCAGAGTCCCGCCAGAAGCGGTAGATCTCCCGCCGCGTGATCGCTGGCCGAGCCGCCAGGCGATCTGGCCAGCGGGCGCAACGAACCACCGCCTGTAACCGTTCGATCTCATGACGGCTCAGGCGCAGGGCCTCGCCACGCCTGGCGGCGGCTTCCGCCGTAGAGGCCAGCAACAGGGCAGCCAGCATCAGCAGCGCGGCATGGGGACGCTCGTTGGGCCATGGCTGGCTGAGATGTTCCTGCAGCGCAGCGCGGAAGCGATCCAGGTAGTAGACGATCATCCCCAGGCCGACCTGAGCAGCCGTGCTATCCGTCCGGGCCGGGCTGATCGTTTGCAGGATAGCCTCCAGTCGCTCAATGATCTGAAGGGTGTGGGTCCAGACATCGGTCGAGAGGGCTGATGGGTCGGGCGCGCCGCAAAGTGCTTCCACTTCCGGGACCACCAGTCTCAACAGGCCCAGGGCGTCCAGCGTCCGCAGGGCGGCAGCCGGGCGCAGCCCGCCGAGCAGGGCCATGAATTCGTCGCGCACCCGTTCCGGGGAAACGCGGGTCAGGCCCGGCCCTTCCCGGCGGATATCGGCCAGGGTTTCCGGCTCAATATGCAGCCTGAAGCGGACGCTCAGGCGGACAGCCCGCAATGCCCGTACGGGATCGCTGGCAATCGCATGCGGGCTGCAACGGCGCAACAGGCGATTCTGGGCATCCTGCAAGCCCTGCAGCGGATCAATCACGTCATTGCCAACGGTACGCAGTGGAGCGGCTGCGGCATTCAGGGTGAAGTCGCGCCCGGTCAGATCATCCAGCAGACTGCTGCCGCGGAAGTTGGCAACATCGACGATGATCTGTTGTCCCTCAGCCTGGACGAGCGCTCGCCCGGTTTCGCGTTCCGGGTCAAGGCGGTAGAACGCGCCGTTGAGAGCATTGGCAACGCGGCGGGCAATGCGGAAGGCATCCTGTGCGACCACCAGATCGATGTCGTGCGCCGGCAACCCCCAGAAGGCATCACGGACAACGCCGCCGACCAGGTAGATCTCCTGCGGGTCATCAGCGAGGATGTGTTGCAGGGTATACACGATGGCGGGCCAGTGGAGAGGGCGCGGAGATGGCCGCGGCGCCAGAGGCGAATCGCTCATGCATCTTCCGATTTGGTCGCGTACGCTTCCGCCCGGACGACGCCGATGAAGGGCAGGTTGCGGTAGTATTCGTCAAGGTCCAGGCCGTAGCCGAACACGAATTTGTTGGGAATCTCGAAGCCGATGTAATCCACCTTGATATCGATCTCGCGGCGTTCGCGTTTGCTGAGCAGGGTGCAAATCTTCACATCCGCCGGCTGGCGCGCTTCCAGCGTGCGCAGGATGTAGCTGAGGGTGTGGCCGCTGTCGATGATGTCTTCGACGATCAGCAGGTGGCGGTTGGCGATATCCGTGTGAAGATCCATCTCGATGCGCACGGCGCCGGAAGATTGCCGTGCCTGGGCGCCGTAGCTGGAGACGGCCATGAAGTCAATGTGATGCGGTATGTCAATGTGGCGCATCAAATCCGTGAGAAACAGCACACCGCCTTTGAGGATGCAGATCAGCAGCAGGTCGGTTTTCCCGGCGTAGTCGCGGGAGATTTGCTGGCCAAGTTCGGCGATGCGTTTTTGCAGCGTTGCTTCGTCAATCAGAATTTCCTGCAGGTATTCCTGGTAAGGTCTGGGCATGCGCGGCCTCACTGCCGGGTTTGGTTAGTATGGACAAGATAGCCAGATAGCAGGTATTATACCCGGATTATCAGGGGCGGCGGGGCAGTTTTGTGCATCTTGACCTGCCTGTCCAAAGGATGTACCCTATCCCATCATTATCACGGTGCTGCAGAGGGAACGGATATGGTAGAGGAAATGTACCTGACTGAAGAAGGTGCGGCTAAGCTGCGGATGGAGCTGGAAGAACTGATCAATGTCAAACGTCCGGAGCTGGCCCGCCGGCTCAGAGAGGCCAAAGAAATGGGAGACCTCTCCGAGAATGCCGACTACATCGATGCCAAGGAACAGCAGGGTTTCCTGGAGGGCCGCATCCGTTACATCGAGCATGTGCTGCGCACGGCGGTCATTGTCTCTGAGGACAAGGCGGCTGCTGATGTGGTGCGCATCGGTTCCACGGTGACGATCCAGACTCCGGGCGAATCACCGGAGACCTACACCATCGTCGGCGCGGCTGAGGCCAGCCCCCGTGACGGGAAGATTTCCCATGAAAGCCCGCTGGGGGCCGCGCTGCTGGGGGCTAGAGTAGGGCAGAAGATCACCTTCCATGCTCCGGCAGGCGTGATGAAGTACCACGTGCTGGAAATCCATCAGTAATCCCCAGCTGGAACTCTTTCTGATCAGATCAACGGTAAAGCCCTGCGCTGTGGCAGGGCTTTCTGTTGTTCGCGGGCGGCGCCAGCCTTACATCGCGCCGTAGCGGTCGCCAATGGCCGTCCCGGGGGCGGATGTGGCGCCTTCCTTGGCGTAGGCGGCGATATCCAGGGTCAGATTCTCAAAGTAGCTGTTGGGCGCTGGCGTGGGATCGGCGCCATACTTGAGGGCGCGGATGGTGGCGACGACGCGCAGCGTCTGAGTTTCCAGCACGACCGGGACGCCCGGCTGCGCCAGCACCGCCTCGCCCTTGGCGGCTAGCTTGGAGCGCATGGCGTCATCGCGGAAAGCGTGCTCGCTCATCAGCACCTTGGTCACGGTGCGGATATCGTTCTTGTCAAACAGCCAGACTTCCACTGCCGCAACTTTCTTGGGTGTGCCGATCCCGACGGTTTCGGAGATGCCCGCGCCGGTTTCCCCCAGGAAGCCGCCCGAGTCGTCCTCGATGCTGAACGATTCGTCGTAGTAGTCATCCCCGTGCAGGTAGGTGGAGACAAACTGGCGGATGGGCGGCGCGCCGACCTGCGGCTGCATCGCCGCCTGAGTCTGCCGCTGCTGGGTGGCTTCCTGAACGATGCGGCGACGCTCATGTTCGACGCGCCCGACCTCGCTGATGACGCTATCGCCGGGGGCAGCGCGGCGGCGGGAGGGCAGCAGGCCGCGAACAATCATACCGGCAGCCAGGCCGTACATCCCCCACAGGATCACGCCGAGCGCGCCCACGATCAGCACAACCAGCACCAGCACAATCGGGTTAAGCGTCTGCAGCACGCCATACTCGAGCTTCTGCAGTTCCGGGTTATCCGCGCCGGGGGCAAAACTGCGGATCGCGCTCAGCCGTCCAACCAGGGCGGGGTCGTTGCTGTTCTGGGCGATCAGGGTATCGATGATCGCCTGGGCATTGCCGACGCGGGCCAGCATCGCCTGGGCGTGACTTTGCCCCTGGCGGCCAAAGATGCTGTACTGATCGGCCACCATCTTGACCCATTCTTCTTTGTAACTCTGATGCAGGTGGATCGGCTCCGCGTCTGTCCAGATGGTCGGCGCAATGCCATAAGCCCAGACCAGGCCGGCGACCAGCCCCAGCGTGAAGACCAGCACTCCAATGAGCTGTGGCCGAACACGCTGGATGGTCACGCGCCATTGTTCCAGCGCGGGATTTGCCCCTTTGGGTTGAGCAGGCGGCGTGACGCCCTGTTCGGTAGCTGACATAGTCCTTGACCTTTCTCGGCAAGTGAGCAGTCTGCAACAGCGGACTGGTGTTTCACCAGGTTGGATGACTCTGGAATATGCTTATTCTACTGGCTGGCGGAGGCCAGCACAACCACACGGACAGGCTGCTTCACACTATATACAAAACGCCTGTGAATGCAAGCAAAAACGGGGCTGAGCCACACGGCAACTCAGCCCCGTTGATAAGGGAGGAGGCATTATTCCTGGGAGGCGGCGATGCCCTCGGTAGCCTGCTCTGGCAGGTCATCACGCCTGTACTGCTGCCCGCAGGCGGTACACAGGGCATGATTCTTGTTCTGCTCAACAAGCAGACCACCGCAACTGGGGCAGGCGGAAGGCAGGGGGCGTTTCCAGGTGGTGAAGTTGCAGGCGGGGTAGTTGGCGCAACCGTAAAACGTGCGTCCGCCGCGCGTCTTCTTTTCGACCAGGTCTCCACCATCTACCGGGCAGGAGACGCCGATCTTCTCCAGCCACGGCTCGGTATAGCGGCATTCAGGATAGGCCGAGCAGCCAATGAATTTGCCATAGCGTCCGTGTCGCAGCACCAGCGGGCTGCCACACTTGGGGCAGTTGCGGCCAATCGCCTTCTCCTGAACCTGGTTGGGGATGCGCTGCCGCGCCTGCTCCAGTTCGTGGGCAAACGGGCCGTAGAACTTCCGCAGGAAGGGAACCCACTCTTCTTTCCCGGCGGCGATGTGGTCGAGCTGGCTTTCCAGCTTTGCGGTGAAGTTAATGTCCATGATCTCCGGGAAGTGCTTGACCAGCAGATCATTGACCAGCTCGCCGGTCTCCGTCGGCACCAGGTAGCGACCGTCACGGGTAACATAATCGCGGTTCTGGATGACAGCGACTGTCGGGGCGTAGGTGCTGGGCCGCCCGATGCCGTTTTCCTCCAGCGCCTTGACCAGCGTGGCCTCAGTGTAGCGTGGAGGCGGCTGAGTGAAGTGCTGAGCCGGGAGCAGGCGCAGCAGCCGCAGCAACTCCCCGGCGGCAAGCTCCGGCAGCACCTTGCCGGTGTCATCGTCAGGATCAGCCTCCTGATCGGAGGCTTCCTCATAGACGCGCAGGAAGCCGGGGAATTTGAGCTGGCTGCCTGAAGCCCGGAACAGGTACGGTCGATCCGCTTGATCTGCCGGGCCGGCCAGGATGTCAACGCGCTGGGTTGTGTAGACGGCGTTGGCCATCTGGCTGGCCACGAACCGCTGCCAGATCAGGTTATAGAGCTGGTATTGATCCCGGCTGAGATGCGCTTTGAGGCTATCCGGCGTCCGTTCGACGCTGGTCGGGCGGATGGCTTCATGCGCTTCCTGGGCACTTTTGGCCCTGGTGCGGTAGACGGGCGGGTGCTTGGGCGCGAAGGATTCGCCGAAGTTCGCCACGATGTAGGCACGGGCTTCCTGTTGCGCTTCAGCGGCAATGGTGGTGCTATCCGTGCGCATATACGTGATCAACCCGACCTGCAGTGTGCCGAGATCGATACCCTCGTAAAGCTGCTGGGCGACGCTCATCGTTCGGCGGGCGTTGAAGTTCAGGCGGCGGGACGCTTCCTGTTGCAGGGTGCTGGTGGTGAAGGGTGGGGCAGGGCGGCGCTGGCGCGTACCATGGACGACTTCGTGTACCACATAGGCGCTCTGCTGCAGCACCTCCAGGTGGGGTTTGACCTCTTCCTCAACCCGGAAGGATGCATCCTGATCGTTGATCTTGACCAGCCGCGCCACGAAGCTCTGGGGTTTGTTGCGGGCGCCATTGCCGGCTTCCTGCTTGGCCAGTTCGACATCCAGCGTCCAGTATTCTTCCGGGACAAAGTTCCGGATCTCCCGCTCGCGGTCGACCACCAGCCGGGAGGCAATGCTCTGTACCCGCCCGGCGGAAAGACGGTTACGCACCTTTTGCCACAGCAGTTCGGTGATGTTGTAGCCGACCAGTCGATCCAGAATGCGTCGTGCCTGCTGGGCGTTCACCAGGTTGATGTTGATTTTGTGCGGGTGGGCAAACGCCTCCGCGATGGCCCGCTCAGTGATTTCGTGGAAGACCACACGATGGGCGCGGCTTTCATCGATGTCTGCTGCCGCCATCAGGTGCCAGGCGATGGCTTCGCCTTCGCGGTCAGGGTCGGTGGCCAGGTAGATCTCTTTTGCCCTGGCCGCCGCTTCTTTCAACTCTTTGACCACCTGGCGCTTTTCATTGGGGACGCGGTATTCCGGCGCAAAATCGTTCTCCACGTCGACTGACAGGCGCGACCGCAACAGATCGCGCACATGGCCCACGGAGGCTTTGACCGTGTATTTCTTGCCCAGGAAACGCTGGATGGTGCGCGCCTTGGCCGGCGATTCCACGATTACCAACCGGCCATGAGGCGCAGCCGGATCACCAGCGGACCGGGCGCTCTTGCGTCCGGCAGGTTTTTTCCGGCTGCGAGTGGCGGTTGGCTCTGGCTTCGGAAGATGCGCGTGAGCTTCAGTCCTGCCCATGCGGAAGAGCGTGGTCCCGCAGACGGGGCACTTTCCTCGCGTGCCGGGCTGGCCAGCCGCTGTGTACACAGCTTCCGCCCCGGCAAGCTCGCGCTTGGTCTTACATTTCACACAATAGGCCTGCATTGCTTCAGTCATCACTAACCCCGGTTATCCCCCGTGTTTCCTCTAAAGATACGCATCAGCGCCTTTGTCCCGTAGCTGCTGCACCACTTCCCGCACATCCTGGGCGCGATTGCGGTGGCAGATCAGGACTGCATCGTCGGTATCCACAACAACCAGATCTTCCACGCCGATAGTCACCACCAAGCGATTGCTGATGATCAGGGTGTTGGAGGTATCGATCTGAATGTGCCCCTTGCCCTGTCCGCGAGCGACATTGCCATTCCGATCTGCCGCCAGTACCTCATACAGGAGTTCCCAGCTTCCGACATCGCTCCAGCCAATGTCAACCGGGATCACGGCGATGGCCGATGCCTTCTCCATGATCGCATAGTCAAGCGAGATATTGGGCATTTGCTCCCAGAGGGGAGTGAGGCGAGCGGTGAAATCCTCGGAACCCAGGTGTTGCCGCGCCTGTTCGATCAGGTTGTAGATATCCGGACGCTGCCGGGCGAATTCCTCCATGATATAGCGGCCAGTCCAGATGAACATGCCGCTGTTCCAGCTATAGAGGCCGGAACTGACGAACCGGAGAGCGGTTTCGATACCGGGTTTTTCGCTGAAACCATCTGCCCGGTAGCAGTCAAATCCGCCAATCCGGCCAAGCAGCTGCCCACGCTTGATGTACCCAAACTCAATAGCCGGACGAGAGGGCGAGACGCCCAGGGTAACGATCATCGTCTTGCTGGCGGCAAGCTCCGCTGCGGCGGCCAGCACTTCGCGGAAGCGTTCCGTGTTAGCGATATGGTGATCGGCTGACAGAGCAGCGATCACGGCATCCGGATCGCGTTCGGTGATCACCATTGTGCCCAGGGCAGCGGCAGGGCCGCTATTGCGACCGAATGGCTCGATCACGTAATTCTCCAGCGGAATCTCCGGAACATCCGCCTGGAGCTTGGGAGCCATCTCCGGGCCGGTGACTACGTAGATTCGTTCAGGAGGCAGGAGCGGCTGCAAACGGCGCACCGTGAGCTGGAACATGCTCTGCTGGTCGTCGATGAGCGGCAGCATCTGCTTGGGATGGGATTTGCGGCTGAGCGGCCACAAGCGGGTTCCGCCGCCGCCAGCCATGATCAGGGCGTAGTAATGGTTATGAAGATCAGTCATGGTCGTATCGCTCATCTCGCTCCCAGCCACTGCCAGATGGCAGTCTGTGGTTGCGTAAGGTTATCAGTCCAATATATAGGGCGCTTTGGGGCCGGCGGCAAGGATGTACTGCATATTGCCCACCTGCCGAACCATGCCCTTGAGTTCCATCAGGGCCAGCGTACCACTGACCGCGGCCACAGGCAGATTGAGCTGGCGACACAGTTCATCGATGTGCACCGGCTCTGTGCCCAGTTGCTGCAGAATCTGGCGCTCCTGATCGCTGGAAGGGGCGATCTGGGCGACCTCAACGCGGGTCTGGGCGGCTTCCCTGGTCAGGTTCAGCTCGGTCAGGATGTCGTCGATGCTCATGACCAGCTTGGCGCCATCCTGGATCAGGCGGTTGCTGCCTCTGCTGCTGGCGCTGGTTGCCGGGCCGGGGACGGCGAAGACCTCGCGTCCCTGCTCAGCGGCGCTTTCCGCGGTCAGCAGCGCCCCGCTCTTTTCCGGCGCTTCCACCACGACCACACCCAGCGATAGCCCGCTGATCAGGCGGTTACGCGGCGGGAAGTTCTTGCTTTCCGCGCCTGTGCCGGGCGGGAATTCTGTCACCAGTGCGCCCCGATCGGCTACCTGGCGGGCCAGCTGGCGGTGCTCCGGCGGGTAGATCGTGTCAATCCCACAGGGGAGCACGGCGATGGTGCGCCCACCAGCCTCAAGCGCCCCCTGATGGGCCGCAGCATCGATGCCCAGCGCCAGCCCGCTGACGACCGTCAGCCCCTCCCTGGCCAGGTCAAAGGCCAGCTGGAATGCGGTATCCCGACCATAATGGCTGGCTTTGCGGGTGCCAACCAGCGCAATCGCCCAGCGATCACGCTCACTGAGCGTACCCTGGACATACAGCACGGGCGGGGCGTCCGGGAGTTCCTTCAGAAGCGGCGGATAGTCGGCATCTTCAAGGGTGAGAGCCGAGGCTCCCAGGTCGTCCAGCCGGCGCTGGATGGCATCCAGGTCAAGCTTGCGGCGCGTTTCGACCAGGCTGGCGATAGTGCGTTGGTCCAGACCGGCCCGCGCCAGGCTGTGTTCGTCAGCATGCCAGGCGGCTTCCAGAGAGGGGAAGAACGCGGCCAGCATTTTCAGGCGTGCTGGCCCGATACCCGCGACATGATTGAACCCGATCCAGTACTTGCGCGCGCTCAAACGTCTTCCTCCGCCGGGGCGCTGGTCGGATGACCGGGCGCGCTCCGGCGCACAGCGATTGCCGGGCAGACAGGATAGCAGGCCGGGCATAGGCTGTCAAGCTGGCGACGAAGCAGGGGGATCAGTCTGGCAACAGACCGGGGAGAAGGGCGACGGTGATCCGACCGTGCTCCACATCGACCTCAAGCACGACATCGGCAATATCGGGGATGAGCACTTCACCGCGCGGCCCGCCGGTCACCACGAAGACGTCGTTGGCTCCTGTTTCCAGGACATCAGTGACACGACCCAGGTCTTCGCCGGCTGTGGTAAAGACGCGCGCGCCCAGAACCTGAAAGAGGTAGTACTCGTCTTCTTCCAGGGGCACGGCGTCGTCCAGGGCCACCATCAGGTACTGGTTGCGGTAGGTGTCCGCGTCCTCGCGCGTGTCGATCCCCTTCAGCGTGATCAGCAACTGACCGCGATGGCGGCGCGTCCGCACCAGTGAGAAGCCGATCGCCGTCTGCCGATCGTAAGGATCGGGGCCGATGAAGACGGTCTCCAGGTCGCCGATCCGCTCCGGGTAGTGGGTGATCACCTGCAGGAGCATCTCACCGCGCACGCCATGCGGGCGTAGGAGCCGGCCCAGCACCAGGAAGGCAGGCTGAGAGGCGGGCTGGCGGCCCGCCTCCGGACGATTTGCAGGCTGACGTGGATCAGACATCATGGGTCACCGCAGGAATCAGACGATCTCGAGGGTGACGCGCTTGCCCAGTTTGGCCGACTGCACGCGCAGGAGCAGGCGCAACGCGTTGGCCACCCGGCCATTGCGACCGATGACGCGCCCCATGTCTTCCGGCGCCACATGCAACTCCAGGACGACGGAATTCCCGGAGGTGGTTTCAGTGACGGTCACCTGGGAAGGATCGTCAACCAGCGATTTCGCTACGTATTCGACCAGCTCTTTCACAGCGGGCTTGCCTCCTGGCCGTTTGCTGGCGCTGCTAACCAGCGCCGCTTACCAGCGCACCCGCCGGGCGGGATCAGACCGGGCAGGCGCAGCTATATTGGTGTGATCCGCCTGATTCTACTCTTCTGTTGCGGCGGGCGCAGCCTGCTTCTTGGGCTTGGCCGGACGGCTGGTCTTGGGGTTGACCTTGCCGCGGGCTGCTGCTGCAGCCTCAGCCTCGGCGACCAGCGCTTCCAGCGCTTCGCCCTTCTTCAGGCGGGCCAGGCGGTCCAGCGTGCCCAGGGTCTTCAGGATATAGGCGACTGTCTCGCTGGGCTGCGCACCCGTGTTGAGCCAGTAAAGGGCGCGGTCTTCCTTGATTTCCATCGTTGCTGGCTCGGTGCGCGGATTGTAGAAGCCGATGACCTCGATATTGCGCCCATCACGCGGGCTGCGCGAATCGGCGACCACGATGCGATAGCTGGGCTGGCCTTTGGAACCTACACGGCGTAGACGAATGCGAACCATAGTTGTGTGACTTGCTCCTTGGGATAAGCGACTGCCCTCAGTTCAGTAAACCGGGGAACCGCGGCAGCCGTCCTTTACCGATTTGCTGCATCAGGCGCTGCATCTGACGAAACTGCTTGAGCAGCGCGTTTATGTCCTGGACCTGCGTCCCGCTGCCGGCGGCGATGCGCCGCTTGCGGCTGGCATTGAGCACCCGTGGGTTACGGCGTTCCTGAGGGGTCATTGAGCGGATGATCGCCTCGATCTTCCGGAATTCCTGATCCGCCTTGGACATGTCCAGGTCTTTGGTCAACCTGCTCATGCCCGGTAGCATATCCAGAATCTGACCGAGTGGGCCGATCCGCTTGACCTGCTGCATCTGCTGCAGGAAGTCTTCCAGTGTGAATTCGTTGCGAAGCATCTTACGCTGCAGGCGTTCAGCTTCGCGCTGGTCAAAGGCGGCCTCCGCTTTTTCGATCAGGCTGAGCACATCGCCCATGCCCAGGATGCGCGAGGCCAGACGATCCGGGTAGAAGACCTCCAGGGCATCCAGTTTCTCGCCGGTGGCCAGGAACTTGATCGGCACGCCGGTGACAGCGCGCATGGAGATCGCTGCGCCGCCACGGGCATCGCCATCAACCTTGGTCAGGATCAGGCCGGTGATGTTCAGGCGGTTGTTGAAGCCTTCGGCGATGCGCACCGCTTCCTGGCCGGTCATGGCATCCGCCACCAGCAGGATTTCCGCCGGGTTGCTGAGGGCCTTGATCGCCTCCAGCTCGGCCATCATCTCCTCATCGATTTGCAGGCGGCCAGCGGTATCCACGATGACGACTGTCGCGTTGGCCTCCCGCGCTTTTTGCAAGCCATGACGGACGATCTCCGGCGGGGAGACGGTGATGCCTTCTTCCCAGTACGGGATATCGATCTGTTTGGCCAGCGTCACCAGCTGGTCGACCGCTGCCGGACGGTAGGTGTCAGCGGCGATCAGAAAGGGACGCTTCCCCTCGCGCCGAAGCATGAGGGCCAGCTTGGCGCCAGTGGTGGTTTTGCCGGAACCCTGCAACCCGACCAGCATGATCACCCGCGGGGAGGGGCCGCTGAGATTCAACCGGCCAGCCTCGCCGAGGGTGTCGATCAGCTCTTCATGGACGATCTTGATGACCTGCTGGGCAGGGTTCAGGTTGCGGGTGACCTCAGCGCCAACAGCGCGTTCTTTGACGCGCTTGATGAAATCCTTGGCGACCTTGAGGTTGACGTCAGCTTCCAGCAGGGCCAGGCGGACTTCGCGCATGGCCTTGTCGACATCATCCTCGCTGAGCCTGCCCTGCCGTCCCAGTTGGTCGAAGATGTCCTGAAGTTTCTCAGTCAGGTTCTCAAACATGGCTGATATCCCTTGTGGGCACGGGGCGATTGTAGTGGATTGGCTGGCGTTCGTCAAGGATAGTACGCGGCGCGCGGGTGCCCGGTCGTGTGCTCCTGTGATGACAGCTTGAATCCGGGCGCAGTTGACAGGAAACCGGGCTGGTCACTTTGGCGGAAACGTGGACAATAGAGCCGGCTTTAAGGAAGGTAACATGAGTATGCCAACGACTGTCAACGAAGATACCCGTCCGAATCCGGCTCTGGGGGCCAGGCCGAATCCCCCCGCGCATCCGCGCCCCACAGCAAGGCGGGGATGCCTGTGGTTGTTGCTGGGCGGTGTGCTGGTAGCGCTGCTGCCGGTTTTTCTGTCCGGTCTCTACATCTCGCTGTATCTGTTGTTTCCGCCGCCTGCGCTGAATGTGCTGGTGCTGGGGCTGGACGCACGCGCCGGGGAGGGCTTTGTTACCCGCACCGACAGCGTCATGGTCATGGGGGTGCAGCCAGCACGGCTGGATGTCAGCCTGCTGTCCATCCCGCGCGATCTGTTTGTGGAAACGCCGGGTTATGGCTTGCAGCGGATCAATACGGTCAACGTCCTTGGGGAGCAGGATCAGCCAGGCAGCGGGGCGCGGTTGGCTGCTCAGGCGGTGGCCCAGAGCTTCCACATCCCGGTCGATCGTTACCTGCGCGTCAACTTCGACGGTTTCATCGCTCTGGTTGATGCACTGGGGGGGATCGACATAGAGGTGCCTTCCCTGCTGATCGACTATGCCTATCCCACTGACGATTTCGGCACCATGACCGTTCAGTTTGAGCCTGGCTGGCAACATATGGACGGCTGGCAGGCCCTGGCATACGCTCGGACCCGCCACGCCGATGATGACTACCGTCGCGCTGCCCGTCAGCAGCAGGTGATGGTTGCGCTGGCTCAGGCTGTGGTCAAGCCGGAGAACTGGCCGCGCCTGCCGGCTGCCGCTGCCGCCTTCTTTCAATCGGTTGATACTGACCTGACGCCGCTGGATCTGCTGGCGCTGGCCCCAACGCTGGTACTGGATGGCGCTGTTGGCTCGATTGACCGCCTGGTCATCGACCGGGACCTGATCCAGCGTTCACCGGAGGGCTACGCCATCCCCAACTATGCCGCCCTGGATGGCTGGCTCAGCGCCAACCTGCGTTGACCGCTTATTGCAGTGTGCTGAGCAGGCGTTCGTAGCAGCCATCCCACAGGTCAGATTCGCGGGTGAAGCGGGTGATCTTGATCTCGGCGAAGTGAGGCAGGAGCCTGACCATCAGTTCTGGCAGGCGATGCCAGGCTTCCTGGCGGACCAGCGCTTCAAGCTGGTCGGCGGTGTAGGAGACCCAGCCCCAGCGCTGGCGGAGTTGCTCTGCTTTCAGCCAGTAATCGCGTTTCTCCCAGACGGCAGCTGATTCGTCGATGCCCCGGTCAATCTCGCGCAGGCTGAGGATCAGGCAGGCCATCATATCTTTGGCTTCAGCGTCGATGCTCTGCTTGGCGCTCAGGTGGCGCAGTAACTCGGCGCAGGAGCGCATCAGACGGTTGCGCTCTTTGCCAGTGCTGTCGGTATGGATAACGCGGCTCATGGTTCGTTCCTGTCGGTCGATACGGTTACGCTCACACGGTATCACCTTACTAGGCAGGATCAGGGCTGTCAAGGCTGTTTTTCGGTAGATTGGTGCGCCATCCGGCAGTTGGTGCTGGTGCAGGTCTGCGGCCAAGCTCTACCCAGCAAAGTACCACCCGCGCCTGGCTCACGGCAAGACGCGGGCGGTACTTGTTGCCTCAGACCTGTAGCGCCCTGGTGTCTACAATCTGGGGCCAGCAGCAACGACTTCCGGCGGGACGCCGGGTAGGAACTTCTTGAAATTCTCCACGTACCGGGCAGCAAGCTGACGGTACCGCTGGTCGTAATCCTGCTGGCTCGGCCAGGCCCGGGCTGGGTAGAGCACGTTTTCCGGTACGCCAGGGCATTGCGTGGGGACCTGGAAACCGAAGACTGGATCGGTGTAGTAGTCGACGTTGAGCAGATCACCATTCAGTGCGGCGCTTAACAGGGCGCGGGTGTGGTGGATGCTGATCCGCTTACCGATCCCGTACGGCCCGCCAACCCAGCCGGTGTTGATCAGCCAGCAGTTTACGCCGTAGCGCTCGATCTTGCGCCTGAGCAGATCAGCGTAGAACATGGGATGGTGGACCATGAACGGCGCACCGAAGCACGCGCTGAACGTGATCTCCGGCTCTGCCCCAAGGCCGACCTCAGTACCGGCGATCTTGGAAGTGTAACCGGAGATGAAATGGTAAAGCGCCTGTTCTGTGGTCAGGCGGGCAATGGGCGGCATCACGCCCTGCGCGTCGCAGGTTAGCAGGATGATGTTTCTGGGGTGGCCGCCGCGCTTCTCAGGGATAGCGTTGCTGATGTAGTCCAGCGGGTAGGAGGCGCGGGTGTTTTCCGTGATGCTGTCGTCGTTGAGATCGATGATGCGGGTGACCGGGTCGTAGACCACATTTTCCAGCACCGCGCCGAAACGATGAATTGCGCTGTAAATCTGGGGTTCGGCGGTAGCTGAAAGCTGGATCACTTTCGCATAGCATCCGTTTTCAAAGTTGAAGATGCCCTCGTCGTTCCAGCCGTGCTCATCATCACCAATCAGACCGCGTCTGGGATCGGCGGAGAGGGTGGTCTTACCGGTGCCGGAGAGACCGAAGAACAGGGCAACATCATCCTTTGACGCTCCCTGGTTGGCCGAGCAATGCATGGTCATCACGCCGTCGAGCGGCAGGAGGTAGTTCATGACGGTGAAGATCGCCTTCTTGATCTCGCCGCCGTAACCCGAATCGCCGATGATGCAAAGCTGCTGGGCAAAGTTGATGGCAATGAAGGTGCTGGTGCGCGTGCTGTCGATCGACTCAAAAGCTTTGAAGGAGGGTACAGCGATGACGGTGAATTCCGGAACGTGTTGCCGGTATTCCTCACGGTTGCGGGGAAGAATGAACATATTGCGCACAAAGAGGGAATGCCAGGCCAGTTCCGAAATCACGCGGATGGGCAAGCGATGCGCCGGATCAGCGCCCGCGTAACAATCCTGCACGAAGACATCCCGGCCCTGTAAGTAGCCCTGCAGGCGGCTGAACAGTTCGTTGAACTTGTCCGGGTTCATCGGGCGGTTGTATTCGCCCCACCAGATGTGTTCCTCCGTGGCGGGTTCGCGGACGATGTACTTGTCCTGGGCAGCACGGGCGGTGTGCTTGCCGGAATTCACGACCAGCGGGCCAGTGCGGGCGATCCGCGCTTCCCGCCGAAAAATCGCTTCTTCGTAGAGGGCCTCCGCTGGCAGATTCCAGTACACCGTGTTCAAGTTACCCAGGCCATGGTTAGCCAGCCCGTAATCGCTTTTCAGTACGCCAGCTTCATCCTGCGCCGGGGTCTTGATGTTTAGCAGATTATTCATCTCGGCAGTCCCCTACATCCAGTCACGGACCATCTTGCGGTCCCCGATATAGATCTCGTTGGGCGCGTTTGGATCAAGCGCCCAGCGCATGCGCGCAATCCCCTCCGTCAGGTCCTTGACCGACCCGGAGAAGCTCAGTCGCAGGTAGCCTTCCATGCCGAAAGTGCTGCCCGGCACCGTTACTACCAGGGCTTTCTTCAGCAGGAATTGCGCCAGCTCCAGTGAGTTGTTGCTGTAAGCCCGGAAGTCCGGCAGGCAGTAGAACGTGCCCTGCGGGGGCACTGTCCGGATGCCGGTGAACATCCGTAACTCCTGCATGATCACATCGCGGTTGTTCTGGATAGTCAGGCGCAAGCTTTCCACTACGCTCTGGATACCGGTCAGGGCGCCTTCCGCCGCTGCCTGGGAGATAATCGGCGGGCAGGATGTCGTCTGAGCCTGGATGTTGGTCATCACTTCAACTAGGGTGCGGTTGGCGATTGTCCAGCCGATGCGCAGTCCGGTTAGCCCATAGAGCTTGGAGACGCCGTTGATGACAATGATCTTGGAGGAATCGACATCGCGCTGGGTGAATTGATAGACCGGGGGCGCCTGCCGACCATCAAAGACCAGCTTGTGGTAGATGTCATCGGAGATCAGGTAAATGTCACGGCGTTCGCAGAAGTCCACGATTTCGGCCATAAACTCCGGCGAGAACACCAGGCCCGACGGGTTATTGGGGCTATTGACAATGATGGCTTTGGTGTAAGGACTGACGGCGCGCTCAATATCGGCCATTCGCGGGTGGAAAGTGCCGTCTTCCGGGGTGACAATCACCGGCACGCCGTAGCACATCTTGACGATTTCGGGGTAGCTCACCCAGTAGGGGGCGAGGATGATCACCTCGTCCTGTGGGTTGAGGATGGACAGCATCACGTTATAGATGGCGTGCTTGGCACCGGTGGAGACAATCACATTCTCCGGGGCGACCAGCCGGTTGTAGTTTTCCTCGGTGTAGCGGATGATGGCTTTCTTGAGGGAAGGCGTGCCATCAGTCGGCGCGTACTTGATCTCGCCGCTCTTGAGCTGGGCTGCTGAAGACAGAATCGCCGTGATGGGGGCCTTGTTCTTTGGCTCACCGATGCCCAGGTTGATGACCGGCTCACCCCGCTGGCGCAGGAGCCGCGCCTCTTCGTTCAGGGCGAGGGTTGGCGATGGCGCAATGGATCGGGCTAGCTGGCTAATACTCATTGAAGTGCTCACCTCCTGAAGGGCAAAACGCGCTGTAGCGCCTCTGGCATTGTGCTACAAACGAATTGTGACACTTGAATGAATGCATAGCGGGATATTGTAGCAAAATGCAGAGTTCTTAGCTTTAAGTTCAGAACATTATGCTTTGATCCCCTACCCGAAGGTTCAATCCGGACAAGCAAAAAGCCCACCCGCATGCGGGTGGGCTTCTCTAGGTTACTGACTTCACTAAGGAAGCAACCCGTAAAGGGCGCCTCCGGCGTGGGCAAAAGTTACAGAGCGCGGACGATGTTGGAGAAGATGTTGCCGATGGCCGGGCCGAGCAGGGCCAGGATGACGATGACGACGATGGCGACAAGGACGAGAATCAGCGCGTACTCGACGAGACCCTGACCTTCTTCACGTGGCAGGTACAACATGGGAAAATACCTCCTGAAGATGATTGGACCGGATAACCCGTTACCAGGCTACTCGTAAGGTAACACAACTCCCCCGGAACGTCAACAGCGCGGCGTTGTTTTTAGGAATAATTTACTACTCGGTGGCTGGCTGAACTCGCTTGACTCTTCGTT
>JAIOAT010000064.1 GCA_019873685.1 Chloroflexota bacterium | reverse complement strand
GCTCAAAGTGCCGCTGCACGTTGTTGGACTGATTCCTGCTGCCGATAACATGATCAGCGGACGCGCTTACCGGCCACAGGAAGTGATCCGGGCCAGCAACGGTGTGACGATCGAAATCAGCAACACTGACGCGGAAGGGCGTATGTTGCTGGCCGATGCGCTGGTGTTTGCCGACCGCTTCAAGCCTTCAGCGGTTGTGGATATCGCCACCCTGACCGGGGCCTGTCTGGTAGCGCTGGGCGCGGTGGCCGCCGGCCTGTTCAGCACCAGCGACGCGCTACGCGATGTTCTGCTGGCGGCAGCCGAGGCTACCAATGAGAAGCTATGGCCGCTGCCGCTTTATCCGGAGTACGAAAAAGCTATCGAGTCCAAAGTGGCGGATATTCAGAACACGGGCGGTCGCACCAGCGGCGTAGGCGCTTCTGCGATGTTTCTCAAGCATTTCGTCAGCTATCCGGCATGGGCGCACATTGACATGGCTGGCTTGGCTACTAACGCCAAGGACAACCCGTACATCCCTGAGGGGGCGACGGGTTATGGCGTACGCCTGCTGACGGAATTCGTGCGTCGTTGGACGGGGTAGGCGGGGCCAAAATCGAGCATTGACGTTTTGCGGCGAAGTCCGCTATAATCATAGCGCCCCGGCAAAGCTGGGGCGCTTTCTCGTACCTCCCAATTTTCCCCGTGCGTGCGGCCCAGTGGCATCATTCACGGCGGTGAAGCGAAGATTGGAGTTTTGGCTATGTACGCAGTCGTTCGGAGCGGCGGTCGCCAGTACCGTGTAGAAGAAGGCGCCGTCATCGATGTTGAGAAACTGCCCTACGAGGTTGGCCAGACGGTCGATCTGGATGAGGTGCTGCTGGTCGCCGACGGTGAAAAGGCGACGATCGGGCATCCGCTTGTTGCCGGCGCCCGGGTTCAGGCCACGGTGGTGGACCAGCTTCGGGCACGCAAGATCCTGGTCTGGAAGTATCGCCCCAAGAAGCGTTATCGCCGGCTGAAGGGCCATCGTCAGCAATATACCCGCTTGCGGATTGAGAAGATTATCCCGGCCTAGGAGTTAAAGGAGACGGAGATGGCTCACAAGAAAGGTGGCGGTTCCACCCGCAACGGTCGCGACAGCGAATCCAAGCGCCTTGGCGTCAAGAAGTTTGGCGGCGAGTATGTGATTCCTGGCAACATCATCATCCGCCAGCGGGGCACCAAGTTCCATCCTGGCGTGAATGTGGCCATGGGCAAGGATTACACCATCTTCGCCGTACAGCCCGGCTATGTCTATTTTGAGCATGTCCGGGGCGGTCGCCGGCGCATCAGCGTTTACCCTGAGGACCCCAAGGCCAAGGCGTAAGCCGGGTCATGGTCTTTGCGTTTGCCCGCAAACCGGCCGGGTGGGGGAGTGAATACCTCCCCCGGACGCTTCGAGGGGTTTGCGGCGTTCTCTTAGCAGCCAATCCCGTTTGCATGCGCCACGCCAACCCTGTGCGGTCCGTGGCGCGGAAGGAAATACGGAAAGAATGAAAGCCAATATTCATCCCAAGTGGTACCCGGCAGCGGTCGTGACCTGCGCCTGTGGCAACACGTGGACGACCGGCGCAACGGTCCCGGAAATTCGCGTGGACATTTGCTCCAATTGCCACCCGTTCTTCACCGGTGAGCGGCGTATCGTCGACACCGAAGGGCAGGTCGATCGCTTCTACAAGCGTCTCCAGGTACGCGACCTGATCCAGCAGGAAGCCAAGGATCGCGAAGAGGCCCGCACCTCTCCGGAAGTGCCGCTGGCCGAGATCGGCCTGGCCACGCGCTACGTCAATGTACTGGCTGAAAACGGTGTGACGATCGTCGGTCAGGTGCTGGAGCGCCTGGCTGCGCGCGGCGATGACGGCTTGCTGGATATTTCCGGCTTTGGACGCAAGGCGCTGATTGACCTGAAGAAGCGTCTCCGCGAGCGCGGTTACCAACTGCCGGAAGCGGAAATCGCGGAGTAATCCCTGCGCAGTACAGTTAACAGGGCAGCCAGACAACAGGACTGCCCTGTTTTGCTTCTATGGGGGTGGTCTGATGAAGCATCACAGCGGTCGTGTCGAAGTCATCTGTGGCAGCATGTTCAGCGGTAAGACGGAGGAATTGATCCGCCGCCTGCGCCGCGCCCGCATCGCCAGGCAGAAGGTCCAGGTCTTCAAGCCGGTTCTGGACAACCGCTACGCTGAACAGAAGGTGATGTCCCATGACGGGCAGGGGTTGGCCGCCGTCCCGGTGGAGACAGCGTCCGGGATTATGCAGGCGGTTGAGCCGGACACAACCGTTGTGGGCATCGACGAAGCCCAGTTTTTCGATGCTGAGTTGCCCGCGATTGTGGACAGTCTGGCCAGCCGTGGCATTCGGGTGATCCTGGCCGGGCTGGACATGGACTTTCGGGGTGAGCCGTTCGGGGTGATGCCGCTGCTTATGGCTCGCGCTGAGGAAGTGGTCAAGCTGCACGCCATTTGTGTGATCTGTGGCGAGGAAGCCAGCCGTACCCAGCGGCTGGTGAACGGCCAACCGGCGCGCTATGATGATCCGGTGATCATGGTGGGCGCCGCAGAGGTCTACGAAGCGCGTTGCCGGGAGCATCATGTGGTCTTGCGCGGCTAAGGCAAGCCGGCGACAATCGGCGGAAGCGATTTTCGGCAAGTGGCTATGATCGGCGGCGCGAACCAGGGGCGGAAGTCTGATGCTTGAAGAGATGTCTCCCTATGAGGAGGTTGAGGCCAGGGAAGCCAGCATTGCCGGCTGGTCGCCACAGGTAGCGCCTATCCGCGAGGCGGTGGCCGCTGTCCTGGTGATCGAGACGGAGGAATACCCCCTCGCCCCACATCTGACCGCCATCTTCAGCGGCAGGCTGCGCTACGACTCCGAGGAAGCCTATGAGGAAGTTGATCGCCGGCTGGCTCCTCTGAACCAGTTGCCCCTGTTCCGGGAGAGCGGTGGGGTACATGTAATACGGGTGGTGCCGGGGCGCTTCAATTCGCGCCCGCGCGCCTGGTGGCCTAACGCCATTCTGTTTGCCCTGACGGTGCTCAGCCTGCTCTATACAGGCACAGCCATTGCCCTGGGCGAGGCGCTGCTGGAGAACCCGGAACGCCAGCTTGCCGAGTTGTGGCGTGGCTGGCCGTATGCGCTGGGGATGGTGCTCATTCTGGGGGCGCATGAACTGGGGCATTACTTTGCAGCGCGTCATCATGGTGTCCCGGTGACATTGCCTTACTTCATCCCGCTGCCGTTTGGTTTCTTTGGAACTCTGGGCGCTTTCATCCAGCTTCGCGCGCCGCTGCGCAACCGCAAGGTGCTGCTGGATGTCGGGGCGGCTGGTCCACTGGCGGGGATGCTCTTTGCCGTGCCGATCCTGTTGATCGGCTTGGCGGCAGCGGAGGTCCGGCCCTTGCCGACGGACATCCCGTTTGTGCTGGAAGGCAACTCGATCCTGTACGCGCTGGCCAAGCGACTGACTTTTGGCCGCTTCCTGCCGGATGGACATCTGGATGTGTTCATGAATCAGCTGGCTCAAGCTGGCTGGACAGGGCTGTTCATCACCGGCCTGAACCTGATCCCGGTGGGGCAACTGGACGGTGGGCATGTGGCCTATACCCTGCTGGGGGAGCGGGCGCGGTTGCTGTACTTCCCGGCGATCCTGATCATGGCCGGTCTGGCGCTGGCCGTTTCGGATGCCTGGTTTCTGTGGCTGCTGCTCCTGACAATCTTCGGGCGGAGTTACGCCACGACGCTGGATACCATCACCCCGCTGGATAGTCGCCGCCGATGGGTTGCCGTCCTGGCATTGCTGGTGTTCCTGCTGGTGTTTGTCCCTGATCCACTGCGCGTGGTGCAGCCGTTGAATGTGCCGGTGGAGATGTTCTGAAAGCAGGCGCGAGTGCTGATGGAAGCGAGCGATGATAGAACACTGGCTTCGGCCATCGTCATCCCGGCGCCGCCGCCTGTCGCTGAATTTGTGACGGCGTTCCGCAGGGAACACCCCGGTCAGGAGTTGTATGCGCTCCCACCGCATATCACGGTGATGTGGCCGTTCATCTCTCCGGGAACGCTGGACGATGGGCCGGATGAAACCTTGTTGCGCCAGACGGCTGACCGCCTGCGCCAGATTTGCCGCTCAATCTCCCCGTTCACAGTGACTCTCGATCGTTACGGGACATTCCCTGGCGGCGTACTTTACCTGGCGCCCCATGACCCGGCCCCGATCATCGCCCTGCATGGCCATATCCTGGCGCAGTTTCCTGAGTATCCGCCGTATGGCGGCGAATACGGGGAACTGGTGCCCCACATGACCCTGGGAATCTTCGCGCCGGAGGATGTGGCGGCCATTGCCGGGCGCCTGACGCTGGAACCGCTGGCTTTTCTGGTGGACCGCCTGTGCTTTATGTACGGGGATCAGCGCTTCTCGCAGCCGTGGAAGACCGCCGCGGTGATTCCGCTGGGAGCAGGACGATGAACCAGAAACAGGGTGTGTTGCTGCTGGTATTCCTCCTGTTGCTGACTGCCTGCCGGGGATTGGGGCAGACGCCGCCACCGCCACCATTCAACCCGGAGTCGCTGGCGACGGCCCTGGCGCTTACGGAGAATGCACCTGCGCCGGGCCTTGAGGCCGCGTCCTTCCCGCAGGTTGACCGGGGGTTGAAGGACCTGCCCGGCTACCGATACGTGCTGGAACTGCGCTTTGAGGGGACATATGACCGCAATCTGCAGCCGGTCGGCGGTACGATCCGGGCTGAAGTGTGGTGGGATGGCAACGCACCGGCCCGGCGGGTCGTGCTGGCAGTTGAAGGTGCAGCATTCGCTGCCGAAGCGAGTCGGGTGGAAGCGGTACGTATCGTTGATGACTACTATGTGCTGGATGGAGCAGGGCGATGCCTGGTCAACCCGGACGAGGCGATGCGTGCGGTGGCCGACCTGGACGCCGGCGCGTTGATCGGCGGCGTGACGGCGGCGCCGTATGCTGGCGTGAAAGCGATCCTGAATGGCGAGCAAGCCTACCGCTATGAGGTCAGTGCGGCCACGGCCAACCTGCCCGCGATCCATCAGGGAGCGAGCAATCTGTTCGGGATGGTCGGGGAGATGTGGGTTGCGCCGCAGCCGGGAGTGGTCGTGCGTTACTATGCCAACGCGGATGTGGCCGGGGTACGCCTGCTGGACAGCACAGAGGCGGTTAGCGGACAGCTGTACATCCGCTACGATGTCTTCGACCTGGGGATCGTGCCCAACATCAGCATTCCCTACGGCTGCTGAGTCGCGCTAGCGCCGTAACAGTTTGCCCAGGATCGAGCGGCGCGGTTGCTTCCCTTGAGTCTTCGGTGGTCTAGCCTTCTCCTGCTGGCGGAGCCACTGCTCGGCTTCGTCGGTGGGAGAATCCGCGCGTGCTACGCCGGTGATGTGCAACATCAGCGCGTCAAGCCCCGCCTCGTAGCTGGTCGTGAAATCGGCGACAGAAAGACCGGCCATCCAGTCGCGCCAGGGGACGCGGCGCGTCACCGCCAGATAAACCTGCTTGCCCGCTGTGAAAGCCTGCTGGACTTCGCGTCGCATATGGTCCCGGCGCAAGGCTTCCGGCGATAGCACGGCGATCAGCCCTTCGCTGGCCTCGATGGCAGCCCGCTGGGCGGCTTCCCAGTCGGCAGTGGCGCTGATCTCCTGCAGGTCCAGCCAGACCTCAACGCCGAGGTCGTTCAGGTCTTCAGCAAGCTGGACGGCGAACAGCGCATCTTCCCGTGTGTAGGCGATGTAAAGCACGATCCGGTTTCCTTTGCCCAACGATGTCTGGCAATAGAGTCTAACGTTTTTGCGCCGCTTTTGCCTCAAAACGAGCCTGGTCGACGATCACGCGCTCATGGGTGGCGCGTCCGATCATCTCGTGGTCATCCCATGCTTCAATGGCAAAGATCAGCCGGCGTCCGTCAACGCCGGTCAGTGTGGCGACAGCCCGGACGGTAGCGCCGACAGGTGTGGCAGCCAGATGCTGTACATCGATCCGCGTGCCGACCGACGTCATCCCGGCTTCTAGACGCCCCTGCAGTGCATCTACGGCGGCGGTTTCCATCAGGCCGACCAGCATCGGGGTGGAGAAAACGGCCACCAGACCGCTGCCAATACGCGCAGCAGTCATCGCTTCGGTGACCTGCCAGGAAGCATGCCCGGTCAGGCCAGGCTCCAGGGCGCTCATGGTCAATCTCCTTTGTCTCAGGGCCGGGCATCAGCCCGCCCGCCATGTAGCAGCAGGGCCGGGATCAGCGCCAGGAGGCATAGCAACGCTCCCAGCAGCGCCAGTTCGCGGATGACCTGGGCGGTCAGCATGACATAGATGTTGACGGCTTCCTGGGTCATGGCGATAGTTTCGCCGATGGCGGCAGCGGCAAGCGTGGAAATCCGGCGCAGGGCGATGGTCGTCAGGGCGGAGGCGGCCAGGGTCATCCCCATCAGGCGCAGCATGTCGTCGATGGCGGCGGCAATGCCGCGCCGGTCATCCGGGGCGGCATTGAGTACAGCGGCGCTGGTGGGCGACATGGTCAGCCCCAGGCCAATCCCGGCCAGGATCATGTGAGCGGCCATCTCCTCGTGGCTGACTGCTTCTGTCCAGCGCAGACCGGCCAGAGTGAAGCCGATGGCGGCCATGATCAGGCCCGCGGCGGTGGGGATGCGGTAGCCAAATCGATCGCTGAGCCAGCCGCCGGGTATGGCGCTGAGGGCCATCGGGATGGTCAGGGCGCTCATCACAAGGCCGACAGACAGGGCGGTTTGCGTCAGCGTGTCCAGGCTTTCCGCCCGAATGTTGATCAGGATCGGTACGATCACCAGGCCGATCATCAGCGCGAAGCCCACGATCAGGCTGGTGAGATTACCGGCGGCGAAGTTGCCGCGACGGAATAGACCGAGGTCGATGAGCGGGTGAGGATGGCGGCGCTCGATCCAGAGGAAGCCCAGTAAGGCCGCCACGCCTGCCAGTAGTACTGGCCCGGCGTAGGGCGGGAAGGCCGCCAGTTCGGTGAAGGTGGAGGAGCCGACCGTCACATCCGTATTGGCTCCCAGCCCGATGCTGAAGCAGAGCAAAGTCAGCGCAAGCAAGAACGCGCCCGGAAGGTCAAAGCCGCCGCTGGCAAGCGGCTGCTCAACGCCGTGCAACAGCCGGAGTATCAGCCCGAAGATCAGCAAGCCAATGGGGACATTCAGCCAGAACAACAGCCGCCAGTCGACAAACTGCACCATCACACCGCCGTACAGATGGCCGACGACCCAGCCAGCCATGTCAATCGCGCCGATCAGGCCCAGCGGCTGGGCGCGGCGCTGCGGCGGAAACAGGTCTCCGACCAGCGCCATGCTGATGGGTACCAGCGCCCCACCCCCAAAAGCCTGAATCACCCGTCCGATCACCAGGGATAGCAGGGCGATAGCGGTCGGATCAGGGCGCTGTCCCAGCCGGCGGGCCAGACTGTACAACAGATCGGCGGGCAGGCCATCCGCTGCAGCGACCCAGATTGATCCGGCAATAAAGATCGCCAGGCAGATCAGGTAGACCCGGCGGCGTCCGATCAGGTCGGAGACGCGCCCCATGAAGGTCATCGAGATTGTGTAGGCCAGCAAGTAACCGCTGACCAGCCAGGCGGCGTCATCAAGACCGCTTTCCAGCGGAATCTGTAGTTCGACGATTACTTCCGGCAGGATGGCGGAGATGATCGTCAGGTCGAGGGCGCCGATGAAGACGGGCAGGCTCACCAGGGTCAGCACCAGCCAGGGTGATGGCTGCCCAAACCGGGGTGGGGCGGATCGGGCGACCGAACGCAGGGACTGACGCATAGGGATGTCTACTCCGGACGCTCGATGCGGTGGCCGCCATTGTAATCGAAGACTTCCACCGTCCAGGTGCTGGGTTCGGGCTGTGTGGCGCTGACGGTGTCAGGCTGGACGATAACCATCCGTTCTGGGTAGTGATCGGCAACACGGATGTACAGATCCACCTGCACATCAGCCCGCGCCGGAATCAGACCGATGGTTAGCGCGGCAACCTCACTGCCCGCTGCTGTGCCGGTCAGGTGCCAGACGTCGACGCCATCAAGATTTTCCACCCCCAGCAGGCGCAGGTCCTTGATGGCCGCCATGGCACGGGCGAGGCCGCTTTCTGACCGCACCAGGGCCTCAGCGTTGAAACCGGGCGAGAATTCCGCGTTGATCCAGCGCCCGCCGGTCAGGACGGTATGGCGGTAGAACTGGTCATTCCCAATGGCAATCACGTCAATATCCCCGGCGATGCCGCTGACCAGCACACGCACCCGGGCCTGGACACGGTCGGGAGCCACGTAGTGGCCGCTGGCGCGGACGAACTCGATCAAACCCGCGGAGTCGATGAAGACCGGTGCGCCGCTGCGAACAATGTTAACGGCGAAGCTCTCCGCCTCCTGGATGTGTCGCCCGGCTTCGGTGACCAGTTCAAGCGGATCGGGCGGCTCGCCAGCGGCGGGAGCGCAGGCGGCGCAGAGTAACGGGATAGCCAGCAGCGCAAACCAGGCTTTCATCGTTTCAGTCTTTCCGACGGTCAGGGCGCGGGCAGGCAGCTTTCTGTGTCTCTGTACGCAGGCCGATGAGCGCTGTTGCGTTTGCCTACAGAAAGAAGTCTTTCAGCGCTGTGTCAATCTCATCGATCAGGGCAAACAGCTCAACATCCGGGTGGTGAGAGACGATCAGATCGTTGCCTGTGATGGTCAGGGCAACGATGCCATCGACAGCGAACAGCGCCTGCGCCAGCGGTGAGCCGGTCTCGCCACTGGCCGGGTCCGGGTAGTGTTCGTCTCCTGCCGGGGCAAGGTTCTGGTTGGTGTGAATGATGATTACCCGCGGGTCTTCGGTTGGCTCAACGTCGATGGTGATGTATTCCGACATGGCGCTTTCTATCCGATCAGCGTTGCAGGGCGGCGGCGATGATGGCCGGCAACTCTTCCGGCGCATCGAGCAGGGTGCCGGTGTAATAGGCGGCACAGCCGAGGTCGTCAAGACATGTCTTGCGCAAGCTGTCCTCGCGGCGCGTGCTCCAGACGATCACGGGCGTGGCCGGGAAGGCTGCCTGTAACTCCTGAATAGCCTCCACGCCGGGGGCGGGGTTGCCTTCTTCCGGAAAGGGGGCGCACAGGATCACCTCCGGTGCAGGGTAGCCACGGGCGCGGTATTCCTCAAGAGTGCGAGCCACGTAAAGCCGGTGGTTGTATGCGTCCTCCAGCGCTTCGTAGAAATTGTCGTAAATCTGCGCCTGCAGCCCGTGCAGTCCATCGCGGGAAGGGGCGGTCAGTACCCGGAAAAGACTCTGAATCAGCGCGACGGTCGCCATGGTCACCTCATCGGTTGTAGGTTCGGCCAGGAGGTAATTATACAGCGGCCATGGACTGACGGTCACAGGATTTGTCACGCGCTTGCGATGCCGCCATCTCCGGCGCATAATGGAACGCGTCACAGGTTGATGAGGGATGGGTTTGGAGTAGAGCAATGGTCAAAGCGACGTTGAGTCGTAGCATCCCCTGGCTGCTGCTGGCGCTGGCGTTAACGGGCTGCTTCCGGCAGGCCGGGCCGAATCTGGATACGCCGATCAGCACGGCGTCACCGACACCCCTGCCGACCAGCCTGGTGGAGATCACGCCGTTTGTCACGCCATTTGTGCCTGGCGCCGGGCCAGAACTGACAGCGATGCCCACGCTGGCCGGGCCGGAGCCGACGCTGGCCCTGATCCAGCCCGGCGCTGTTGAACCGACCGCAACTCCCGGCAGCGAGGCGGCGGTAGGTCCTGCGCCTACCGGCACGATCCCGTTTGCCGCCGGGCCGACTTATACGCCAGTGCCCGGTGCGCCGCCGGTGAATCTCAATCCTAACCTGCCGGCTGGCAGCCAGACTACGTCGTCGACCTCGAGTCAGCCTGCCGACTGTATTTATGCGGTGGAGGCGGGCGATACAGCGTTCTATATCGCCTCAAAGTACAACATCACCCTGGCCGAACTGATCGAATACAACAAGCTGGAGAACGCCAACTATCTGTATGAGGGCCAGGAGTTGAAAATCCCGAATTGCGGCGTGCGCGTGGAACCGACGCAATCCGGCCTGCCTACGCCCAACATTCCCCCGCCTGGGCCGACGCCGACCAGCCCGATCCCGCAGACTACTGCCGATGGCCAGATCATTCACGTGGTTGAACCGGGCCAGAACCTGTTCAGGATTTCCCTGCGCTACGGCGTTACCGTCCAGGAGATTGTGGACGCCAACAACCTGGGCAGCGCCAATGCGATTCTGTCCATTGGCCAGCAGTTGATCATCCCCAGGAAGGCCGATTAGCCGGGGCCGGGGAAAACCCTCTGTCGATTACGCCGGGGCGATCCGCGATGACCGTCCCGGCGTTGTATGCCCGGTGGGCGCAATCAGCCGGTTGGGCTGTACCGCTTCGGTGTTCTATACTAGGGCAAAGAGACCCTGAACCGGCGTCTGAAGTGTGGGTGAACGCCGGGTCTACCAGAAATGAGGCGGGCCGTGAGGTGGCGGCTTCATCTTTCAACGCAGCCGGTAGCGGCGGTGCAGCTCATCCCCTCTGACAAGCCCCTGGTGGCAGTCTGGGATAGCCGGCATACCGTCCATTACTATACCCAGGCGGACGCGACCCCGTCCGGCGAGCAGCCGTTTGACCGGGCGCCCCTGCCGGACGATCTGGCGACAGACTTCTGGCAGGAATTCACAGCCAGTCTGCAGGCGCCCAACGGGCAGTACCTGCCGACGATTTTCATGAGCGGGTTGAGCATCTACCAGAGCCGGGATGGGCGGCTGCGGCTTTACCATTTTCACGATGGCGATCTCGTCCTGGAGGTGGAAGGCCGACATATTACTCTGGATCGGGATGGAGACGGCCGCTTTCTGGCTGTGGGGCTGGATCGTTCGCTGGGGCTGTGTGCGGCGCTCAGCGAGCGGGGAGGGCTGCACATCTTCCAGCAGCACATCCGGATTACCAGGGTGGCGCTCGACCTGACGCTGGGGATGGAAGCGCGTCTGAGCCTGGCGATGCCTGATGGGCTTGGCTGGCTGCTGATCAGCGATGGTCGCCGGGTGATGACGGTGGATTCCGCCGGGCGCATCCTGCACCAGTTTGAAGCGCATTTCGCCGTGGGGACGCTGGCTGTCTCGCCTAACGGCCAGTACATCGCCCTGGGAGATGTCGATGACAACCTGATCCGGGTCTATGACAGCACGCTGCGACCGACTCACCAGAAGCACGCCATCGATCTGATCGCCAGCGCCAGGCAGGTGCAGCTCATCGCTTCCCTGCCGGGGCGCAAGGTGGGGATATCGGCGGTGGACATCTCAGACAAAGGGGTAATCGGCTTTGCACTGGGGGGCGTGGTCTGTGTGGTTGACCTGAAGGCGCTGGATGTTCTGCCGCAACCGCGCCCGCTCCTGTGAAGGAAAACGCAACGGGCCTTGCGCGGAGAAGGCCCGTTAGCCGGCATGGTTGCGCCGCCTGCTAGCAATTAACCCTATAAGTCAGTCTAACGTCAAATCTCGTGATTTCCGGGTCAGGTGCGCAACCGTGCGGTATTATCGGGCTGGCTTGGCAGGACGCCCATAGGATAAAGGTCACATTTTGAATATAAATTATCGAGTATTACTCGATGGCATCAGGAGAGTATCCGGAGCTACACGGTGGATGTTGCTGTTGACGCCAGCCGGATAACCGCTGCCCGGCGAACCGGCACAGAACGTTATGCGCTGGAATTGCTGCGGGCGCTGCTGGCGCGGGACACGGTCAACCGCTATCGCCTGTATTTCCGCGATGCACCGCCAGCGGATATGCTGCCTGCCGGGCCGCAGATCACGGCCCGCGTAATCCCGTGGCCACGCCTGTGGACACACACGCGCTTCGCAGCGGCACTCTGGGCCAGCCGCCCGGATGTCATGTTTGTGCCGGCGCACACGCTGCCACTCGTCTTTCCGGGGCCTGCAGTCGTGACGATCCACGATCTGGGCTATCGATTCTTTCCAGAAGCCCATACGGCCTGGTCGCGGCGCTACCTGGAGTGGTCCACACGTCACAGCGCGCGGCGGGCAACCATCGTCCTGGCCGATTCAGAGGCCACCCGCCGCGATCTGGTTGCGCTGTATGGGATTCCGGTGGAAAAAGTGCGGGTGGTTTACCCCGGTGTGGACGAGCGCCTGGCTCCGGTGACGGATGGGGCGGCGCTGGCGGCGGTGCGGACACGCTACGGGCTGCCCGATCGCTACCTGCTCTTTGTGGGAACGCTCCAGCCGCGCAAGAATATCCAGCGGCTGGTGCAGGCTTATGCTGCTGCTGAGCTGCACCGGCGTGGGATCGGGTTGGCGCTGGTTGGAGGCCGGGGCTGGCTGTACAATCCGGCCTGGACGGCCGGGGTGCCCGGTGTGGTGGAAACCGGCTACGTGGCGGACGAGGACCTGCCGGCGCTGTACAGCGGGGCGGAGGGGCTGGTATTCCCTTCGCTGTATGAAGGCTTCGGGTTCCCGGTGGTGGAGGCGATGCGCTGCGGGACGCCGGTGATGGCCAGCAACACGTCCAGCCTGCCGGAGCTAACCGGCGAAGCAGCCCTGCTGGTTGATCCGCTTGATGTCACAGCAATGGCAGCGACGATGCTCCGTCTGACGTCGGATCGGGCGCTGCGCGCCCGGCTGATCGCTGCAGGGAGGGTGCAGGCGGCGCGTTTCACCTGGGATCGCGCCGCTGAAGCGGTCCTGGCGGCGCTGACGGAGGCAGCGGAGGCGGGGCGGCGTAGCCGGTAGGTTTGGCTGTCCTGCGCGTTTAGTGACCGTGGTTTCTCGGTGTTTGACCGATAGTCCTGGTGCTCTTATGTATCAGCAAGCTCCTGACTCATCCCTGGTTCGCAACTCGCTGCGCAAGCTCAAATTTGCTGTGCTGGTGCCGGTCTGGCGGTTTGCCCGGCAAGGGCCGCGCAACACGCTGATCTGGGCATTCGTGCGTCTGCGGCTGGCCCTGACCGGCGTTTCTACTGAGCGCTATGCCCGGATCACGCCTACGCTCTATGTCGACGGGCAAATTGGCCGCGAGGGTTGGCGGCGCTTGCAAGCCGCTGGGGTGACGGCGATCGTCAACATGCGCCGCGAACACGACGACCGGGCGGCGGGCATCCCTGTACCGCCGGAGAACTACCTGCATCTGCCAACGGAGGATGACACCCCCGTTTCCCTGGAAGACCTGCGGCGCGGGGCGGACTGGATCGCCGATCAAATCGCGCGGGGTGGGGCGGTGTACGTGCACTGTGCGGCTGGTTCCGGGCGCGCACCCAGCATGGGCGCAGCCTACCTGATCGCGCACATGGGCATGACCGTCGATCAGGCCCTGGCCACGATCAAAGCCCGGCGTCCGTTCATCATGCCCAAACCGGCGCAGGTTGAGCGCCTGCGCGAATTCGAAGCATGGGTTCGCGGGGCTGACCGAAGCCGGGAGAATGCTTCAAAGTAGTGTCGCTATCAAAGACTCGCCCGGCTAGTCCCTGGTGTTGTGCCAGATCAGCGGCGGGTAAGCGCGGCGCACAGCGTAGTAGAGCGGCACGCTGACGATTGAGCCGGCGACAATCTGGGCAAGGTTGGGGGCGATTTCCAGGGCGGCCTGCATCCCCGCCAGGATCAAACCGGCGATGAAGTAGCCCACGATCAGAATTACCCCGGCGACCTCGCAACCCAGGATCAACCGCCAGAAGTCTCCTTCACCGCGCACGATCATCCCGGCGGCCAGGCCCATCAGTCCGTGAATGAGCAGGGTGAATGGCGCCCACTGCGCATACGGTGAAGTCAGGTCGGCCAGCGCTGTGCCCAGCGCCCCGGCAATGGCGCCAACGACCGGGCCGAAGGCAAAACCGGTGAACAGCACGCCAGCGTCGCCGAGGTGAACATAGCCGCTGATGGGCGTTGGAATCTGCACGGCGCGGGTCAGGATGAAGATGATCGCGGTCATGACGCCGGTCAGGGCCAGCGTGCGGGGATCATTGAACGTCTCACGCTTGAACATCAGTCCCTCCAGAAGCGTATGCATGATGCGGTGGACAGTCTGCTGCCATGCCTGTTGGCGAAACAGATCGCCGGGAAAGTCCGCGCAGGCAGACGGGACAGGTCGCCAGTGTACTCTTAGATCGGCTCGATGTGTTCCTCCGCCCAGGCGTCATAGGCGGCGCTGATCCGCCGGGTTAGCGGGCCGGGCGTACCGGTTCCAACAGGGATGTCATCGATGGCGACGATGGGAATCACGCCCCGGCTGCTACTGGTCAGGAAGGCCTCGCTCAGCGCCGGGATGTCCGCCAGTGTAATGGGACGTTCCTCTACCGGCACGATCTCCGGCGCAACAGTCAGCACGATCCGGCGGCTAATGCCGTTGAGGATTCCCGCGCCCGCCGTGCGCAGGCGGCCTTCCAGAATGGCGTAGAAGTTGCTGCTGAAGCCCTCCAGAATGGCGCCATCGGCGTCGGTCAATAGCCCTTCATACATGCCGGGGCGCATTTGCGCCTGCAGGGCGGCGCGGCTGGCCATCCAGGTGGTTGACTTGGCGGCGGGGTTGGCGCGCCGGGCAGCGAAGGTCTGGACGGCCACGCCCTCGCATTTGACCGATTCCGGAACAGGTGTCAGGGGTTCAAGCGCGAAGTAGACCTGCTCCGGCGTCGCGGCGGCGATAGTGATGCGGAAGCGCGTCTCAGGATATCCGGCGCGTTCGATCAACGTGCGCAACGCCGCGCGAATCGCGGCCCGGCTGTGGTGTACGGGGATGCCCGTCATATGGGCCGATTCTTCCAGGCGGGCGAGATGCGCATCAAGTTCCAGCGCGCCGGTGCGGTGGAAGGTCCGCGTCACGGTATACACGCCGGCAGGTTCATAGCGGACGGCATCATGCAGCGATGTCGCCGTGTATGGCGTGGGCTTAAGCCCGTCCGGGGTCAGGATAGCGGTGAGAATGTGTGCTTGCTCGTTCATGGCGGGCGGATTCTAACGTCAGCTCAACGGGATAGCAACGCGACCGGCTCAAGCTCGGTCGCGTGCGCAATCGCAAAGAACTGAGGCCAGATCTGCTAGCGGGTGCGATCAGACCGTTTTTGGGCGTCTCCTCAGGAACGGAAGAAGTTACTGATGAAGAACCACAGGTTGGCGGGCCGTTCCGCCAGCCGGCGCATGAAGTAGGGATACCACTGAGTTCCAAAGGGCACATAGACGCGCATGGTATACCCTTCCTGAGCCAGCTTGCGCTGCAGGTCGGAGCGGATGCCATAGAGCATCTGGAACTCGAAGCGGTTGCGTGGAATGTTGTTGCTGGTGGCATAGTCGCGCATCGCATCGATGATCCGCTGGTCGTGAGATGCAACCCCCAGGTAAGCGCCGGTGCTGCCGTCAGTATCGATGAAGGCGCGCATGAGCTTGAGGAAGTTGGCGTCTACATCGGCCTTGCGGGGGAAGGCTACGTCGGGCGGTTCCTTGTAGGCGCCTTTGCACAGCCGCACAAACGCGCCTTCCGCCTTGAGGGCGGCCATGTCCTGTTCGCTGCGGTAGAGGTAAGCCTGGATCACAGTGCCGACGTGCGCCCTGCCGAAGCTGCGATGCATCTCGCGGAAGATGCGCAGGGTGGCATCGGTGTAGTGATGGCTTTCCATGTCAATCGTGACATGGTTGCTGAGTTCTCTGGCATGTTCGACAATGCGCCGGAGGTTACCCAGGCAAAGCTCCTCCGAGATGTTCAGGCCCAGCTGGGTGAGCTTGAGGGAGACTGTCGCCCGGAGGTTATTGGAGGCGATTGTATCCAGGATGTGGATGTACTGGTCAGCGGCCTCGCTGGCATCCTGGGCGGACTGTACGGATTCGCCCAGGTAGTCCAGGGTGACTGTCAAGCCGTCAGCGTTGAGCTTCCTGACCGCCTGCACGGCTTCAGCCAGGGTTTCCCCGGCGACAAAGCGCCGTGCGACCCGCCGTGCGACAAAGAAACGGGTGATTAACGCCTTTGCCCAGGCGGCCTCAGAGAGATACAGCAAGACGGAACGTAGCATACAGCAGCCCTCCATGCCGCTGATTCCTGCCCGCACAGATAACCTAGCCTCATTGTACATCCCGCTTCGGGCACTATACGCTGATGTTTGACGGCAATACTCGTTGACGATTGGCCGTATCTGATCGCTGAAGCGACACCCCCGACCGGATCAGCAGTCGGGGGTGTCAGCGGGTTAGACCTGGTGCGGCTTGCCCAGCCTGGCCCGTTCTTCGTCAATCAGCGATTCATCCAGTTTGACGAAGAGCGGCGTGATTGCGCCCAGGCGCTGGCCGGGCGGCAACTCGCTGGGTTCCCACCTGCCGGTTGCGCCCGTTGCATCATAGATCAGAGCTTCGTGGCTGCGGCCATCTTCATCATAGGTGACGATTCGTTGCTCGCCGAAGAGCCGACCGGAGTAACCGAGCATTTCGTGCAATTGCTGGGCGCTGAAGGGCAGGAAGGGCGCGAGGACGATCTTGAGATTGTCGATCACGCGCAGGATGGTGTAGACGACGGTAGCCGCATCCTGCGGGTTTTCCTTGATCAGCTTCCAGGGCTGGCGACGATCAAGGTAGACATTGGCTTCCTGCACCACACGCAGGGCTTCCTGCAGGGCGGCGCGCAGCTTAACCGCGCCGAGCAGGTCGCCGACCGAGGTTAGCGCGGCTACGCTCTGGGCCAGAATGGTCTGATCATCTTCGGTCAGGGTGCCCGGTGTGGGCACCGCGCCGTCGAAGCGCTTGCTGGCAAAGCCAAGCATCCGGTTAACCAGGTTGCCCCAGGCGGCCACTAGTTCGTTGTTCACGCGGCTGACGAAACCATCCCATGAAAAGTCAGCATCGCGGCTTTCCGGGAAGGTCATGGCGACATAGTAGCGGATGGCATCGGCCTGGTAACGTTCCAGGATGTCTGGCAGCCAGATCGCCCAGTTGCGGCTCTTGGAGAACTGGCGGCCTTCGATGTTCATGAACTCATTGGCGGGAACGTCATAGGGCAGGTTGATCGACCCGCTGCCATCGTGGTAAATCCCATCGATGCCCAGCAGTTCCGCTGGCCAGATCACGGTGTGGAACGGGATATTGTCCTTGCCGATGAAGTAGAACATCTTGGCCTGGGGGTTATACCACCAGTCCTTCCAGGCGTCGGGGGTGCCCCGGTTAACCGCCCACTCGATGCTGGCTGACAGGTAGCCCATGACGGCTTCAAACCACACATACAGCCGCTTGCTCTCCCAACCCGGCAGGGGGACGTTGATGCCCCAGTCCAGGTCACGGGTGATGGCTCGCGGTTGCAGGTTGGCGACATAGTTGCGGCTGAAGTTGAGGACGTTGTCGCGCCAGTGACCGGCTTTTTCCGCCCGGTTCAGGTAATCCTGTAGCGCTTCGGCAAAGCGCGGCAGGTCCAGGAAATAGTGTTCGGTTTCGCGGACAACCGGCGTTGAGCCGTCGATCTTGCTGCGCGGGTTGATCAGGCGCGTGGCATCCAGCAGGGTGCCGCAGTTGTCACACTGATCGCCGCGGGCGTCGGTGAAGCCACAGACATAACAGGTGCCCTCCACCAGGCGATCAGGCAGGAAGCGATTCTGGGTTTCACTGTAGAGTTGCTGCTGAATCTGCTTGAAGAGATAGCCACGTTCCAGCAGGATCGTAAAGACATCCTGCGCTACCCGGTGGTGGTTGGCTGTGTCGGTGTGGGTGAAGAGATCGTAGCTGATGCCGATGTCGCGCTGGGTGGTCAGGAAGCGCCGGTGATACTTCTCAAATAACTCGCGCGGGCTGATGCCCACTTTGTCGGCCTCGACCGAGATCGGCGTGCCGTGTGAGTCCGAGCCGCTGACCATTAGGACATAGTTGCCTTTGAGGCGGTGGTAACGGGCGAAGATATCCGCCGGGAGGTAGGCGCCCGCCAGATGGCCGATGTGCATGTCACCGTTGGCATAGGGCCAGGCGACCGATACGTGGATGTACTCAGGCATACTGTGAACTCCTTGCTTGCGTAGACCGCCGGGTATTATGCTGCAGCAGACCGGAATGGCAACAAAAAACCGCCTGCGAGACAGGCGGTTGGTTTACCGAGCCGCTGGGTCGTGTGGCTAGGCAGGCGCGCACGACCGCTGCCGGACGGGAGTCTCGCATCCTGCCCGGCGCGGCTCGCTGCACATCATGCCCATCACGGAATTCTGCCGTATCCACACGTTCATAGTGCCCGTAGTGTACGGGGTCGGGGCATTGTTGTCAAGCAAACGTATTCTCGTTTGTACGTTCCAGCAGCGTTTGGGCTGCTTCCCAGACCTCCTGCGCATTGACGCCATGCTTTTCCCATGACCAGTTTGCGGGTGGCCCGGCAGCTACCCCGCCTTCCGGCAGGGGATAGGGCTTCCAGGCGACGGCAGCGCGTCCCGGCGGCACGAATGGCCCATAGCGGCGCGGGTCGGACGGCCCGAAGATCATCAGCGTGGGCGCGCCAGCGGCGGCCATCAGGTGCAGCACGCCGGTATCCGGGCCGATGGCCAGGGCAGTGACCCGGCTCAGCGCCGCAATCTCGGTGAAACTGAGCACCCCGACCAGCGAAAGCAGATTCATGCCGGGCAGGGCAGCGTGAAACTCGTCGGCCCGGGCGCGGTCTTCCGGGCCGCCGAGGACAGCGATGCGGGTCTTGAGGCGGGCGGCGGCGCGGGCGGCGATGTTGGCCAGTAACCCTACTGGCGGACGTTTCTCGGTCATGATCATGCCGGGATTTCTACCGCCGCCAACATGGACGACCACCAGACCGTTGGCGGTGCGCAGAGGGTGGGGCAGGGCGGCTACCTGTTCGTCACTGACCGGCAGGTTGGCCCAGCAGTCGGTCGTGTCGAGACCGAGGGCGCGGGCGATATCCAGGTAGATTTCGGCCTCATGGCGGATGGTGCGGGGATCAAGGGGAACCCTGACGGTGTAGAGGCGGCCACGCCCGGCTGAGTCCAGCCCGGCGCGGGTACGGATGCCCGCCAGCCAGACGGCCAGCGCGAGGGCAGGTGAGCGGTCGGGGACCACAGCCAGATCGAACTGACCCCGGCGGAGCTGGAGCGCCAGGCGGAGGAGGCCGACGGGGGTGCGGGCCGGGTTGGCGGCTGGGCCGGTGGGTAGAACCGTATCCAGCAGCGGGTGATTCGCAATCACAGGTGCGCTGTGGGCGCCGACTGCCCAGGTGATATGAGCAGCGGGGAAGGCCCGACGCAGGGCAGCCAGCAGTGGTGTGGTGAAGACCACGTCGCCAATGCAGCATGGTTTGAGCAGCAGCAGGCGGGAAGGCCGGAGAGAGAGCATCTTTACACGGAGGCTTTCTGTGGCATAATAGGGACGTACTCTACCATAGATCAGAGCGTTATACCGGCAGGTGTTTCGGCTGCCTGGCAGCGGACACGCCTTGCCTGGGAATTATAGCAGGAGCAAAATCCCGCCGAAAAACGGGAAATTGCCTCTTGCGCCCGGGCCAAAACGCTGTATAATGCGAAGTACAGTATGGGCAGTGCGAATGTGGCACTGCGCATCGCTAAAAACTGAACAAAGGGGGAGGTGGCAAACACAACGACACACCGAAGTTACAGGCTGTTGTCCCCATGTGTTTGCGACCGACAGAAGTGTCGGTTTTTGTTTCCCCTGCGCCGGTAGGACCGGCCCCGCACCTTAACAAGAGAATAGTGGGAAGGAAGGACGCCAGACGAGGCTCAAGTCCACCGATGAGGTGGATGACGGTCAAGGATACGGAGAGTTTGATCCTGGCTCAGGATGA
>JAIOAT010000063.1 GCA_019873685.1 Chloroflexota bacterium | reverse complement strand
GTTTTCGCCGCGTTCGATCCGGCTGATGGCGTTAATGGACAGGCCGCAACGCTCGGCCAGAGCGCGCAGGGACAGCCGCTGTTTCTCGCGCAGGGCGCGGATGCGTTGCCCAACATTCGGCTCTCTCTTGGCAGTCATGCCTCACTCCTCACCGCTGCGCGGCTTACCGGTCGCCGCGGTGTCGCTGTACAATGGGTTGCGTAGCTTGTTGCAGGGCCACCACTATAACGCAGTCTGCGTTTCTTTGCTGCTTGATTGGAGAAAAACGATGAGCAATCCCGCAGCGGTAGGCCGCCAGGCCGGAGACTATATGCGGCAGGGCTTCAGTTGATCGGAGGCGATCGTGCTCGCCGTGGGTGAGCATCTGTGGGGGAGCGTGGACGAACGCACCCGGCGCATGACTTCCGCCTTTAGCGGCGGGCTGGGCGGCACGCATGCTGAGTTGTGCGGGGCGTTGAGCGGCGGCGCGATGATCATTGGCGCGCTTAACGGGCGGGCCGACCTGACGGAAAACAACGCCGCCTGCAAGGCACTGGCCGCCCGTTACCGGGAGGCGTTTCTGGCGCGCTTCGGGATGACGATTTGCAGCGACCTGCGCAGCCATGGCTATGGCGGGGATGGCATCCCCTGCGCAGTGCTGGTGGAGCAGGCGGTTGAGGTGCTGCTCGGCGTCCTGGCTGAAGCCGGTTACTGAACGATCCCGGCGCAGGGGTGCTGGGCCAATGGTTCAGCCCAGCAGCCGGTCCAGGGCGCCCAGCAGCGCCAGCACATTCTCTTCCCGCGCGGAGTAGCCCATCAGGCCGATGCGCCAGACTTTGCCCTTCAACTCGCCCAGGCCGCCGCTGATCTCGATGTTTGTCTCCGCCAGCAGGCAGCTGCGGATGGCAGCCTCCTCCACGCTTTCCGGCACGCGGACGGTGGTCAGGGAAGGCAACCGGTGTTCTGGCGCGACATGCAGCGCCAGCCCAAGCGCCTCCAGCCCGTTCCACAACATCTCAGCGCAGCGGCGATGCCGCGCCCAGCGGGCTTCCAGCCCTTCTTCCGCCACCAGGCGCAGCGCCTCGTAGAGCGCCAGGCTCAGGTTGATTGGCGCGGTGTGGTGGTAGACGCGGCGGGTGTCCCAGTACTGGCGCAGCAATGTCAGGTCAAGATACCAGCTGGCGACGGGCGTCCGGCGGGCTTCCAGTTTCTGCACGGCGCGCGGGCCGAGCGTGATCGGGCCGAGTCCGGGCGGGGCGCTCAGGCATTTTTGCGAGCCGGTGTAGCAGACATCGATATCGAGCGCGTCAACGGCAAGCGGAACGCCGCCCAGCGAAGCGACCGTGTCCACGATCAGGATTCCACCGCAGTCATGCACCGCCGCCGCGATGCCTTCCATGGGCTGGGCCGCGCCGGTGGAGGTCTCGCCGTGAACGAGGGCAACGACGCGGGCCGGGTGTTCTGCCAGGGCGGCGCGGATCTCGTCGACGCTGAAGACCTCGCCCCAGGGGCGGGTGATCGTCCGTACGTCGCCGCCGCAGCGGCGGGCCATCTCCGCGATGCGCAGGCCAAAGTACCCGTTGACACAGACCAGCACCGCATCGCCCGGCTCGACCATGTTGGCAACGGCGGTTTCCATGGCTGCTGTACCCGTGCCGGGCACGACCAGGGTCAGCGCGTTTTCCGTCTGGAAGACATAGCGCAGCAACCCCTGCGTGCGATCCATGATCGCCAGGTAGGAAGCATCCATGTGGCCGACGGGGGGCGTGCTCATGACCCGTAGCACGCGCGGCGGAACCATACTCGGCCCCGGGCCAAGCAGGATGCGCGGCGGCAGGTCGATCTCCGGGGAACTGGCAGGGGGTTGGCTCAGCGGGATCATGGCTTTCTCCTTGGCAGGCGGGCGCAAGCTGTATTGTGGCCCGGCAACGCCGGACGCGCAACGGGGTATACTAGGGCCGCATTGTGAGGGTTACGGTCTCGCAAGGGGGATTTCACCATGTTCTCTGACCTGGTTCGCAAGAACCGCACGCGCCGCCGCTTTTACCAGGACGTGCCGGTGACGGAGGAGACGCTGCGCGAGCTGGTTGATCTGGCCCGGTTGTCGGCTTCCGGCTCCAATCGCCAGCCGCTCAAGTACTACCTCTCCTGGACACCGGAGAAAAACGCCCTGATCTTCCCGCATCTGCGCTGGGCGGGGTATCTGACTGGCTGGGGCGGCCCGGCGGAAGGCGAACGCCCGGCGGCGTATATCCTGATTCTGCATGACACGACGATCAGCGACGATCCCGGCGTCGATCATGGCATCGCCGCCCAGACCATCATGCTCGGCGCCACGGAGCGCGGGTTGGGCGGTTGCATCATCGGCTCGGTCAAGGGTGCCGAGGTCAGCCGCGCCCTGGGCCTGCCGGAACACTATCGCGTCCTGCTGGCCCTGGCGCTGGGCAAGCCGCGCGAGGAAGTCGTCATCGAGGAAGTCGGGCCGGATGGCGACATCCGCTACTGGCGCGATGAGCAGGGGGTGCATCACGTCCCCAAGCGCCGGTTGGATGACATCATCGTCAGCTAGCGTCTGCAGACCGGCGGCTCAGCGCTCAGCCGCCGGTCTGTTGTTGCTGATGCTGGCGGAAGGTCATGATGTAGTTCATGCCCATTTCGTCGCGGCCCAGCATCAGGTCTGCGGCGCGGACGGCCAGCGCGTTCTTGAGCGGGTTGCAGATCGGGGCGTTGACTCCGGCCTGGATCAGCCCGGTCAGGAAGACGGTGTTGAGCAATTCGCGTTCGGGCATGCCGTGGGAGGCGTTGCTGGCTCCGGCGGTCAGGTTGCTGCCCAGCGCAGTGCGGATCATGCTGGCGGTGGTCAATGTGGTCAGGACAGCGCGGTGGTCGGCGCCGATGGTCAGCACCAGCGGATCAATGATCACGTCCTGCGGCTTGATGCCCACTGCCTCCGCCCGCTGAAGGATTTTCTCCGCGATGGCGACACGGGCCTCCGGATCAGTCGGGATGCCGTCGTCGTCCATGCACAGGCCGATCACGGCTGCGCCATATTCGGCCACGATCGGCAGTACGGCCCGCAGGCGCGCTTCCTCACCGTTGACGGAGTTGACCAGCGCCCGCCCTTTGACCACCTTCAGCGCGGCGGCCAGGGCCTCCGGGTTGGGCGAATCGATGCACACCGGCACATCGACCACCTCCTGTACCATCTGGACGGCCAGCGGCAGCAGCCGCACTTCATCCACCCCTGCCGCGCCGACATTCACGTCCAGCACGGCGGCGCCGGCCCGCACCTGCGCTACCGCGTCCTGCGGGATACGGCTCAGGTCGCCGGCCTGCAGTTCCGCGCTGAAGACCTTGCGCCCGGTGGGGTTGATGCGCTCGCCGATGATCACAGTCGGATGATCCGGGCTGATGATGACTTCCTGCCCGGTTCCCTTCAGGATGGTTTGCATGGGCTATCCTCTTTGTCGGGGTAGTGGGCGTCAGCGCCGACGCCCGTGCTGCGCACCCGTTGATTATACCGGAGCGGCAGGCGGCCAGTGGAGGGGAGCCTGAATCTGGAAGAACCGCGCCCGACTACGGGAGGGATTTCCGCGCTGGAGCGGCAGCCCGAACGCAAAAGCCCACCGCAGGGGTGGGCTTTGACGCTTTGCGATGATAGCTGTGGCTCAGTCGACGCCGCGCATGCGCGGGTCAAGCGCGTCGCGCAGGCCATCGCCCAGGAAGTTGAAGGCAAACATGACCAGGAACAGGGCGATAGCCGGGAAGATCGCCTGGTTCGGGTAGCTGCTGATCGTTTGCGCGCCGTCGGAGATCATCGACCCCCAGCTTGGCGTGGGCCGGTTGACGCCCAGGCCGATGAAGCTCAGGAAAGCCTCATAGCGGATGTACACCGGGATGGTGAGCGTCTCGGCGACGATCAGCGGCCCGACGACATTGGGCATCACATGGCGGAACATGATTGACCAGCGGGTGGCCCCCAGCGAGCGAGCGGCGAGCACGTAATCGCGTTCGCGGGCGGAGAGCACCTCGCCGCGCGTCAGGCGGGCCAGCCCGACCCAGGAGGTCAATCCAACGCCGATGAAGATGAACAGCATGCCGCCCATGGCCCGGTCGGCCAGGTACAGCGTATAGCCCAGCGTCCCGGCCTGGCTGGATTCATTGAAGGCGCCCCGGAAGTAAGCCATCATCAGGATGATGATCAGCAGGGTGGGGAAGGCGTAAAAGATATCGACGATGCGCATGATGATGTTGTCGACCCGCCCGCCGAAGAAACCGGCGGCCAGGCCCAGCGGCACCCCCAGTAGCATCGAGACCAGCGGCCCCACAAAGGCAATGGCCAGGGAGATCCGCGAGCCGTAGATGATCCGGCTCAGGATGTCACGGCCCAGGTCATCCGCGCCGAGGGGGTAGTTGTTGCTGACCTTGACATAGCCGCCGTCTTCAATCGACTTCATGACCGGGAAGAGGTCGATGACCCACTGCGGCGCCGCGTTGTTATCCGTCAGCACCTGGACTTCATAGCTCTTGGGGGCGAGTTGCTCGGCGAAGATCGCCGTCAGGATGAGCAGAAAGATGATGATCAGGCCCAGCACCGCCATGCGGTTGCGGGCCAGGCGCTTGAGAGCGTCCAGCCACAGGTTATCAGCCTGCCGATGCTCTTCCGCCAGGGAGATGATCTTGCCGGGTTCCTGCCGACTCTGGGTAGCGGTCATGCGTGTTCCTCTGTGAACTTACGAATACTGAATGCGCGGATCCAGCCAGACATAGACCAGATCCACGAACAGGTTAGCCAGGATAACAAATGTCGCCAGCAGCAGGGTGGTGCCCATGATCACCGGATAGTCGCGGTTGGTGATGCTGACGACGAAGAACTTGCCCATGCCGGGGATGCCGAAGATCAGTTCGGCGACAAAGCTACCGGTAGCCAGGAAAGCAAACAGCGGCCCCAGGGTGGTGACCACCGGGATCATGGCGTTCTTGAGGGCGTGGACGCCGATGACGATCCGTTCGTGCAGACCCTTGGCCCGCGCTGTGCGGATGTAGTCCTCGTTAAGCACCTGCAGCAGGCTGGCCCGGGTTAGCCGCGCCAGACGGGCCGATTCGGCGAAGCCCAGGGCGAAGGCGGGCATGATCATGTGCTCGAAGCTGCCCCAGCCGGTGGGCGGCAGCCACTTGAGCTGCACGCCGAAGACGTAACGCAGGATTGGGCCGGAAATAATGACCGGCACCGAAACGCCGATGATAGCTACGCTCATGGCGGCGTAGTCCCAGCGCGTGTTGCGCTTGAGCGCAGCGATGATCCCGGCTGGAATGCCAATGAAGACCGCCACAATCAAAGCGCCGGTGCCCAGGGTGGCTGAGACGGGCAGGGTGTTCTTGATGATGCTGTTGACCGTCTGACTGACCGATTTGTAGGACGGGCCAAAGTTCATCCAGCGCAGGGTTTTGTCGATGCCGGGGATGTAGATATTGATCAGGTAGTCGTTGAGCACTGAAGGCGGCAGCCGGTTCTCGGTCAGACGCGGGATGGCAATGTCGCCCATGTAGTGCAGGTATTGCATGTACAGCGGCTCATCCAGGTTGTACTTGGCTTCCAGTTGCGCCAGGGCGCGCGGCGGCAGGTTCTTTTCCGTGGAGAATGGCCCGCCGGGCACGGCGCGCATGGTGGCGAAGGTCAGCAGCGACACCACGAACAGAACCAGGAACATCTGGAGCAAGCGCCGGACAATGTATCTTCCCATGATCCACCCTGTAACTCTTGTGACCCCGCTCACACTGTGGAGCAATTGCGGTCGTGGCGATCGGACAAGTGAAAACTGTCAGGGGCGCGGTAGCGCCGGAATGATGCCTCTTGAGAACAATCCTCATTGCCAGTGGGCCAGCAGGCCCGTTAGCCGGACAGTCAGGCTGCATCATTCCGAAGCTACAACGGCGCGCCTGTCATCGGTCAGGGAGAGGGGCAACGCCCCTCTCCCTGAGTGCTGTTGTCAAGGTGTCCCGGCGTATACTGCCGGACGATCGGGGCCAGCCTTAGGGCTTGGCCGCCATGTCGATGTCCCACTTCTCGTAGTACTGCTGGCCGAAGTGCGAGTACGTGCGGGTTACCCACGGCTGGGTCATGTTCAGGCTGGTGTAGAAGTAGATCGGGATAACCGCTGCGCTGGCGTTGGTCAGCAGGTACTCAGCCTCGGCGTAGAGGTCAGTACGCTTCTGCAGGTCGGTCTCAGACATCGCCTGCTCAACCAGCTGGTCGAAGCGCTGAGCGTTCTCGTCACTCCAGCTGATGCCCAGTTCGCGGACCGAGCTGTGGAAGACGTCGTACAGGAAGTTGTGGGTGTCGGTGTAGTCCAGGCACCAGCCATAGCGGAAGACCTGCGGAGCGCTCTCGTTGTTCTTGATGGTCTCCAGGTAGGTGCCCCATTCCTGGGTCTGGATGGTCACGTTGATGCCCAGATTTTCCGCCCACATCTGCTGGATGGCCTGGGCGATACGAGCATGGCCTTCGCTCTCGTTGTGCATCAGCGTGATCGGTTCCATCTGCTCCAGGGTGATCCCGCGCTCATCCAGGTATTCCTGCAGCAGCGCCTTGGCGGCTTCGACATCCTCGGTGATGGCGTACTGCGGATAGTCAGCGGCCTTGGGGGCGGCGGCCAGGATGTCTTCACGCGAGAAGAAGTAGGCCGGGGTCTGGCCACCCTTCAGGACATTGTCAATCAGAGCCTGGCGATTGACAGTCATGGACAGAGCACGACGGACACGGACGTCATCGACTGGCGGTTTGGCGGTGTTGATGCCATAGATGTAGGTGCAGCCGGAGGGGCCGATGTACAGCGCTTCGGAGAGCGTTGCATCAGCGCGGATGCGGTCGAGATCGGCCAGCGGGACCTGGGAGATATCAGCCGTGCCAGCCTCGAAGTTGGCCAGCGAGGCGCTCTGATCCAGGATCATCAGCCGGACTTCGTCAATGGTGGCGACAGGGATGGTGTCGGTGCCAGGCCAGAAGGGGTTCTTGATCAGGGTAACGCTTTCGCCATGCACCCAGTCCTTGAGGGTGTACGGGCCGTAACCCTGGAAGTACTGCGGCTCAGTCCAGAGGTCGCCAGCTTCCTCGATCACCCACGCCGGCTGGGCATAAGCCTGCCACATGCCGAAGATGGAGGGCAGGAAGGCGGCGGGCCGGGTCGCGGTGATCTCCAGGGTGTAGGTATCCAGCGCTTTCACACCCAGTTCTTCCACGGGCTTGGTGCCATCGTAGACTTCCTTACCGTTGAGCACCCAGCCAGCCATGATGCCACCATAGTAGCTACCGAGCTGGCCGCCAATCGAACGGCGGATGCCGAAGGCGAAGTCTTCAGCGGTCACATAGCGGGGGTTGCCGTCGGCGTCAAGAACCTGCTCCACCGCGTCCGTCTCCGGGTTGTACTTCACCCACGGCACTTCCGGCAGGATGCTGAAGGTGTAGACCAGCCCATCCTCGGAGACTTCCCAGGTGGCCATACCGGGTTCGGTGACCAGCGTGATCTCGTTGGTACGGGTCAGGCCGGGGTTGGTCTCGATCAGGACCTGGATCGAGCTGGTGTCGGTCGCCAGCGAGGGGTCCAGCGTGGGAACGTCAGAAGCGCCCAGCGCGTTGGCGTCGATCAGAACCTTCTTGCCTTCCTGCGCCGTGATCGTGCTGGCCGCGAACGACAGCACCAGCACCAGGACGAGGGTGAGGCTGACAAAACGAGCGAACTTTCCTGTCATAGTGAGGTCTCCTCCCGAGAAATGTAGTTTGCGTATACGGGACAAACAGCCCTGGTGAGCGCCGCCGCAAAATCTGCGCTGTTGCGGGCAGGCGTCATCCAGAATCGTGCGGGCATGGAAATTGTAGCATGTTTTAAAAACTGCCACAAGAAATTTCTTAATGCTTGCCTATTGTTGTCTCAATCCACGGGCGGGAGGGTTAGGCGCCTTCGGCGGCCAGCGGCAGGGTGACGGTGAACGTGGTACCCTGCCCGACCATGCTCTGCACGCTCAGCAGGCCGCCGAACGTGCCCAGCAGTTGCTTGACGATCGTCATGCCCAGGCCGGTGCCGGTGATGTTGGCCTCTCTGGCGTTGGCGGCGCGGAAGAATTCCTGGCCGAGCTTCTCGATATCTTCGGCGGGGATGCCGATGCCGGTGTCGGCCACGCTGACGTGGACGCTTGGCCCTTCCCGCCAGGCGCTGACCAGCACTTTGCCGCCCTCCGGCGTGTACTTGACCGCGTTGCCGATCAGGTTGTCGAAGATACGGGCCAGCCCTTCCTCGGTGGCCTGGACAGTCAATGGTTCCGGCGGCAGATTCAGGCTGAAGTCAAGACCCTTGTGCTGCGCCTGGGGCGCCAGGCGCTCAACTACCTGCTGCAGCGTAGTGGTTAGCGAGACCGGGACAAGGGGCTGCTTGAGGTCGACGGCTTTGCTGGCGGCGAAGGCCAGCAGGTCGCCGATCAGAGCCAGCAGCAGGTCGAAACGCTTTTCCAGGCGATCGACGATATCCCGTTGCTCGGGGGTCAGTTCCCCGACAATGTTGCGGGAAAGCAGGCTCACCAGGCTCTGGGCGCCGGTGACCGGGGCGCGTAGCTCATGGGTGACCGTGCGCACGAACTGGGCGCGTTCGTGATCGGCGCGCTGCAGGGCGTCATGGGCCAGGGCGTTCTCGATGGCGATCGCGCCCTGCTGGGCGATGGCTGTGATGAAGTCGGCATCTTCCTGGTCGAAGCGATTCGCGTCCCGGCTATAAACGCGCAGGACGCCCAGCGGACGCCGCCGCCCCAGGATCGGCACCGCCAGCACGCTCTGGATGCCTTCAGCGGCCATCTCCGCCGGGTACTGCACGCGTGGATCGCGCTGGGGATCGTGGACAATCACCGCCTGGCCGCTGAGCGCCTCGCGGTCGACCTGGCTGGCGGAAAGCGCCACTGGCCCCTTTTCCAGGTAAACGCGGCTTAGCCCATAAGAGGCGGCCATCTGCAGGGTCTCGCCGCTGGAATCCAGCAGGCGGATCGACGCCCCCGAGACGGAAAGCGCCAGCGCCGCGTTGATGGCCAGCCGTTCCAGCGTGTCGCCCAGTTCCAGCGTGGCGTTGACATCTTCCGCCGTCTGGAGCAGGGCGCTGATCTGGCGTTCGCGCAGGCGTAGGCGCTGGATGATCGAGGCGGTGATGTAGGCCGTGGCGAAAAGCCCGACCGCCAGGAAGAGCACCTGGGCCACGGCGTACATGGGGTTGGCGCACAGCTCGCAGGTCACGCCGGGGAGCGGACTGTAGCGCGGCAGGATGCCGGCCCCTTCCAGCAGGGCGATCAGGACTACGCCCAGCACGGCGATGCCAGCGTAAATGTATGGTGACTGCCCCGGCAACAGGACAGTCACCATCACCACATGGATGAAGAAGAAGGTGATGCCGGGGCTGGCGATCCCGCCTGTCAGGTGCATGAAGACCCACATGCTCAGCCAGTCCAGGCCGACCTGCCACAGGACCAGCCGCTGGATGCGCTGCCCGTAAGCGACATCATCAGGGGTGTAGGCCCGGCGGGTGAGCCAGGCCAGCACGGCATTGTAGGCCAGGATGAAGCATCCAACCAGGTAGAGTGGCGCTTCCGGCAGGGGCAGGCGCAGACCATGCACCGTGAAGGCCGTCGCCAGCAGAACCACCACCCCGGCCAGCCAACGCGTCAGGATCAGGCGGCGGTTATTGCCCGCCAATCCCCGTGTGGTGGAGGCGGCGAGCAGGCTGAGGGCGCTGGAAGGCGTGCTCATCGTCACCTGGCCTGTATCAGGGCTGCCGGCCGCCTGTTCAACGGCGGAGCAGCGCGTTCACCTTGGCCACCAGCACTTCCGGATCGATCGGCTTGTCGATGAACTCCTCCACTGGCAGGTAATCTTCCTCCGGCCCAAAGCGCAGCGGCGTGGTGGAGTGAATGGAAGTCAGCATGATAATCGGGATGGTGCTGTATTCTTTGTATTCCGACTTCGGGTCGCGGCTGCGCAGTGTCAGGGCGGTCTGGAAGCCAGCGGTGGTCGATTCCATCATCACGTCAAGCACGATCAGATCCGGTTTTTCGGCTTTGATCTTGGCCAGGCCCTCGGCGCTGCTGCGGGCTTCCAGTACCTCGTAGCCGGCCTTTTCCAGCACCAGGCGGGTTGCCAGCGCGATGTCCGGATCGTCGTCGATGACCAGGATTTTTGCTTTAGGCATCGTCCCCTCAATTCTTAACTGGTGGACTTAAGCTCGTCCAGGATAGCCGCGCACAGCGCCGGGATGGCGGCCCTGACCGGCTCGCTCAGCCCGACTGTCCAATCAAGGTTCAGGGGCTGGATGCCGTAGATGGTGATCGCGGCGGGCAGGACATCCAGCGCCTCCCCCAGGGCCAGGGCCTCGGCCAGCCCGGCGTAATGGACCGCTACACGGGCATGCAGGTCATTTGCTGTCAGTGTAGCATCTTTTAAAGTAAAGCGAACCCACTCCCCCGGCGCACGACCTACCTCCGCCGCGTCGACGATGATCGCCCGTTCATAGCCCTGCAGCAGCAGAACGGTCTCCAGACCGGGCGTGCCGCCATCCTGTACGATCACGTCGGGCGGCAGGCTTTCCGCCGCCAGGCGCTCAACAACCGCCTGGCCCACGCCGTCGTCGCCGCGCAACGGGTTGCCCAGCGCCAGGACGAGCGTCCGCCCTGGCGCCGGGGAAGGCTTGTGATGATCAGACGAACTGCACATTCAGCAGGTGCGTCGAGCAGGAAATGCACGGGTCGTAGGCGCGCACCAGCATTTCCAGGGCCTGGGTGATCTGTTCCTGCGTGCGATCCAGGATTTCCGGCACCAGCTTGCGCATATCAGCTTCGATGTTGGCCAGGTTCTGGCCGGTGGGGATGATGCAGTTGGCGCCGACGACCTTGCCATCTTCGATTACGTAGTTATGGAAGAGCGTCCCGCGCGGCACGTCGCACGCGCCGACGCCCTCGCCGGAGAGGCGGGTGGGCGGGGCTGGCGCTTCCCAGGTAATGCCGCGGGCCAGCAGCACATCGATCAGGCGGATGGCGTCTTCCACGCAGTGGACGATCTCCACGACCTGGGCGACGGTGTTCATGTACGGGTTAGTGTTCTTGGGCTTGAGGCCCAGCGTGGCAGCGGCGGCCTTGGCGCGGGGATGGAGCTGGTCGTAGTTCACGTTGAAGCGGGCCAGCGCCCCGACCATGTACGACTCGCGCTGGTTGGCCGTGTGCTTGGCGCTGGAGTGGCGCACGATGGTCTCGTTGGTCACCCGGCGGTAATCCTCGATCGGCCAGGTGCCACCGTCGGTGCTGGCGATCACGCCGTCGATGAAGCAGTACTCATCCGGCTTGTGCAGCGCGATGTACTCCGTATCGCGGGAGAAGTCCGGCATCTGCAGCGTGCTGAATAGTTCAACGGTGGCGTCCACATCAGCGCGCATGGCGACCAGTCGTTCGCGCAGGGCGGCCAGTTCCTCGCTGCCCGGGAAGTGAGTGAAGCCGCCAACCGTCATAGCAATGGGATGCGTGTGGCGTCCACTAATCGCTTTACACAGGTCGCCGGCCAGCTTCTTCATCCGCAGGGCGCGCAGGACGACCTCCGGGGCGCTCTTGGCCAGCGGGATAACGCTGCCCACGCCCAGAAAGTCCGGGGCGACGAGCATATAGGCGTGCAGGATATGGCTGTCCAGGATTTCGCCGTGGAAGTTCAGCTTGCGCAGCAGGACGGTTTGCTCGCTGGGCTGGACTCCGAGCGCCTTTTCCGTAGCACGCAGAGAGGTTGTGGCATGGCCGACGGCGCAGATGCCGCAGATGCGCGAGGTGATGTGCGAGGAATCCGTGTAGGGCCGCCCGCGCAGCATGGCTTCAAAGAAGCGCGGCGTTTCGACGATCTGCAGTTCGCACTGCTTCAGCTCGCCGTTTTGAACATCGACGACGATGTTCCCGTGGCCCTCCACGCGGGTGAGGTGGTGGACATCTACCTTCAGGGATTTGGTGGTCATGGGTTAGCCTGCCTCTTCCAATGCCATGATCTGGTTGGTCAGGAACATGGAGAGCTTCGCGTCGATGGCCTCGTCGGTCAGGCCATGCTCGTGCATGACCTGGCGCATGGCCTCGATATTGGGGTTGGCGATCAGGCCGCGGCAACCTTCGCAGCCATCACCGTAGGTCGGGCAGATGGCGTCGCAACCGGCCAGGGTGATCGGCCCCAGGCAGACCTTGCCCCGCGTATAGACGCAGATGTTTTCCTTGAGCTTGCACTCCATGCACAGCGGCTGATCGGGGATGAAGGGCATCCGGCCCTGCAGCAGGTGCGTCACCGCCTTGATGAACTCCCGCCGGTCGATGGGGCAACCGGGGATGACGGCATCGACCTTGATCACGTCCTTGATCGGGCGCGGCTCGTAAGTCTCGAACCATTCGGCCCGGTCACCATAGACGTATTCGCGGACTTCCTGCAGGGGCATGCGGTTGCGGATGGCGTTGATGCCGCCCAGGTGGGCGCAGGCGCCCAGGGCCACGACGATGGCCGCCTGCTGCCGGATGGCCTGCAGCTTTGGCTCATCGCTGGGCCGCGAGCAGGAGCCTTCGATGAAGGCGATGGCGTAGTCCTCGCCCTTCTCGCTGATGGCCTCCCGGAACTGGACGATCTCCACCGCGTCCAGCAATTCCGGGTGATCCTGCAGCGAATCGACCACGGTGAGCTGGCAGCCCTCGCAACTGGTGAATTCAAAAAAGGCAACTTTGGGTTTGGCAGACATCAGAGCGCCTCCTCCAGGTGCTTGATTTCGGCATACGAGAAGGAAGGGCCATCCTGGCAGGTGTAGATGTGATGCATCTGGCAGTGGCCGCACTTGCCCACGCCGCACTTCATGTGGCGCTCAAAGCTGAACCAGATGTTGCCTTCGGCGATGCCCTTGCCCAGCAGTTCCATCAGGACAAAGCGGTACATGACCGGCGGGCCGACCACCACCGCCACCATGTTGCGCGGATGGATTTGAATCTTGGGGAAGAGGGTGGTAATCACGCCGACATTGCCCGTCCAGCTTTCATCGGGCCGGTCGACCGTCATATGGAATTCGATGTCGGTCCGCTGTTGCCACTGCGCGATTTCATCGCGGAAGAGGATATCCGCCGGGGTGCGCGTACCGTAGAGGATGATCACCCGGCCATACTTGCCGCGCTCGTCAAGCACCTCGTTGATCAGGGAGCGCAGCGGGGCCAATCCCAGGCCGCCCGGCACAAACAGGATGTCCTTGCCGCGGAAGCGTTCCACCGGGAAGCCGCGCCCGAAGGGTCCGCGCAGCCCCAGCATGGCCCCTGGCTTGAGGGCATGCATGGCGTTGGTCACGCTGCCCACCCGCCGCACGCAGACCTCAAAGCTGCCGTTGCTACGGCTGGGGGAGGACGAGATGCTGATCGGCGCTTCGCCGACGCCCAGGACAGAAATCTGCACGAACTGGCCGGGGCGGTGGTTGAGGGAAAACCCGCTGGGCAGTTCGATGGTGAACAGCTTTTCCAGCGCCGTCAGGTCTTTCACGGCGGTGATCCGTGCCGGCGTGGGCAGGTAGATCGAAGAATGCTTCAGGGTTTCTTTGAGCAGGGTGGTCATGCTTGCTTGGCCTCCTCCAGAAGTTCACCCTTCTTGTGGCGGCGGTACAGCTCATTAAAGGTATCAACAGGGGTAATGTGCACCAGGCAGGCCGCCGCGCAACGCCCGCAGCCCACGCAGCCGATCAGGCCGTAGGCTTCCAGGTGATACTTGCCCTTGCGCATGAAGCGGTGACGGTTGCGCAGGGCGCGCGTGGAGCGGAAGTTATGGCCGCCGGCCACCGTGGCGAAACGATCGATCTGGCAGGAGTCCCAGGTGCGCGTGCGCTCGCCCTTGGTCAGGCTCAGGTCGACCTCATCGCGCACGTCAAAGCAGTAGCAGGTCGGGCAAACCTTGGTGCACTGCCCGCAGCCCAGGCAGATGTCGCCCAGTTCGTTCCAGAGCGAACTGTTGTTGCTCAGGGCCAGCAGGTCGGGCAGCTCGGTCACGTCAAAGTTGAGCCGGTAGGAAAAGCGCGGCCATTTTTCGGCCATGACCTTGTTGATGCGCTGGTAGTCTTCGCTGGTGGGGTCCCAGATGGCGGTGAAGCCCTGCAGCAGCGCCTCGCCCTTCTCCGAACCGACATCGACGCCGTAGCTGTCGCCCAGGTCGGTCAGGTGCAGGTCGTAGTCTTCCGGCACGGTGAGCGTCCCCATACTCTTGCAGAAGGAGTGTTCCATGCACGGGCTGAGGCATTCGATGCTGACCAGGGTGGTGTGCTGCCGGTGAGCCTGGTAGTGCTGATCGGTGTAGCCGGTAGCGTGCACCTTGTCCAGCAGCCGGATGGCGTGCATGTCGCAGGTATGGACGCCCAGGATCACCGTTGGCTCCCATTCGATATTCGCCTTCATCTGCATGCTCTGCGCATCGAAGGTGAAGAGCGTTTCGCGCTGGGGCAGCAGGTACTTCTTGGGCGGCAGGACGCTGGTCGGGTAATCGAGGACCAGCTCATCCGGGCTGGCAATCTCGGCGAATACATACTGGCCCTGGCGGGCGGTGGGGCCGACAACCCGGTAGCGGTTCTTCAGCCAGGTGACCCAGTCCGGGAGGGCGGCTTTGGGCATGATTTTGAAGCTCATGATCGTCTTACTCCGTTTTTGGGGCAGTGTCCGGCGGGGCGATGAAGCGGCGATGTTCCGGCTGCGCGGATGGTAGGGCTGGAATCGACACTGTACGATTGTGAAAGGCTTCACATCGGCTCAAGGGTAATCGATCTGCTGTTGACCGGTAACTAATGCTTATCACAAAAAAAGCAGGCGTTAGTCCTGATCAGGCGTTTTGTCTGCCAGGAAGGGAGCATCGTCATTCCCGGCCCGGCGGTAAGCGCAGCAGAATGGTTTGAGTTTCATAACATGCGCTGCTTTTTTACCTATTTTTACCATCCAGCAGAGGAATTGCTGGTAAAACAGACAGTAGGACTATTGGGCTATTTACTCGGTCTGTATTAACGACCTGGCGGACAAAGGGGGGAACCGGCCAACGCTGACCTGCCATCAGCCGCCCGGAGGGCATTGGCTATCACGGTTATGCCCTGAGCGCGGATTGTTTTTGTTGAGGCGCGGGTTGGTTGTCGCTCATTCTGCCGCGCCGATTATGCTTATCTGCGAGGAGAAAGATGCCCCGAACATTTGTGACTGATCGAAAAACGCTTTTTCTCACCCTTGCTCTAATCCTGACGCTGGTCATCCTGCCGGTATTGGCCGGGTCAACCAGCCGCGCCGCTGCTGGCGATCCGGTCATCAACGAGTTTGTGGCCAACCACGTGGGCACCGATACCAATGAGTACGTGGAGATCTTTGGTGCCCCGAACACCAGTTACAGCACCCTGACGCTGATTGAGCTGGAAGGCGACACTACCTCAACTGGACCGGGCGTTGGTGTGGTGGACGAGGTGTTGCCTCTGGGCCTGACCGGCGGGACCGGCTTCTGGACGACCGGCTTCCTGAACAACGCGCTTGAAAACGGCACGCTCACGTTGCTGCTGGTGGAAGATTTTACCGGCAGTCCTGGGCAGGACTTGGACACGGATAACAATGGCGTGCTGGATGTCACGCCCTGGACGCGCATTGTTGACGGTGTGGCCGTCAGCGATGGCGGCGTGGGCGACCGGACGTACGACGCGACCGTGCTGGCCCCTGGCTTTGGCGGATCGGCGTTCACGCCCGGCGGTGCGTCGCGTATCCCCAATGGGGTGGATACCGACTCCGTCACTGACTGGGTGCTCAACGACTTTGACGGTGCAGGGCTGCCCGGTTTCACCGGCACGCTGGCCGCTGGCGAGGCATACAACACGCCTGGCACTGCTAACCGGGTGTTTGGCACTGCCCGCCCGCCGCTGATCAATGAGTTTGTCGCCAGCCACACTGGTACTGATAGCTACGAATTTGTGGAGATCGCCGGCGATCCCAATACCAGCTACAGCGCCTATGCCATCGTCCAGATCGAGGGCGATCCGGATATCGGCGGCGGGGCGGGCGTTATCGATAGCGTCCATCCGCTGGGGACGACTGATGCGCTCGGCCTGTGGACTACCGGCTACCTGACGAATGTGCTGGAAAACGGCACGCTGAGCCTGCTGCTGGTGGAAGGGTTCGTCGGCAGCGTTGGCCAGGACCTGGACCTCGACAACGACGGCTTCCTGAACTTCATGCCCTGGGCGCAGGTCGTCGACAGCGTGGCCGTCAGCGATGGCGGCGCGACCGACCGCACCTACGCGGAGACTGTCCTGGTTCCCGGTTTCGACGGCGTGAGCTTTGCGCCCGGCGGCGCATCGCGCATCCCAAACGCTGCAGACACGAACACCCCTGCCGACTGGCTGCGCAACGACTTCGACCTGGCGGGCATCCCCGGCTTCACCGGGACGCCCCTCTTTGGCGAGGCGTATAACACGCCGGGGCAGGTCAACGTAGCCGTGCCGGAGCCGCCCAAGTTCGTCTGCGGCGATCCAGCTACCCCGATTCACGACGTGCAGGGCAGCGGGGCGACCAGCCCGCTGGCCGGTTCACCGGACCTTGTCGTGGTTGAAGGGGTGGTCGTTGGCGACTTCCAGGGAACAGCGGCGCTGCGCGGCTTTTACCTGCAGGAAGAGGCGGGCGATGCTGATGCCAACCCGGCCACCTCGGAAGGCATCTTCGTCTTTGACAGCACGTTCGGCGTGAATGTAGCCGTCGGGGATGTGGTGCGCGTCGAAGGCAAGGTCACCGAGTACAACGGTCTGACCGAGCTTACCGGCATCACTAACCTGCTGGTCTGCGGGACTGCTCCAGTGGCGCCCACGACTGTCACCCTGCCCATCGCCGACCTGGCCCTGTGGGAGCAGTACGAAGGCATGTTGATCACTGTGCCTGGGCCGCTGACTGTCAGCGGCAACTACACGCTGGGCCGCTACGGCGAGGTCGATCTCTCGGTTGGCGGCCGGCTGTACACGCCGACCAATGTGGTCATGCCCGGCGCGGCGGCAGTCGCCCTGCAGGACCTCAACAACCGTAGCCGCATCCAGATCGATGATGGACGCACGGCCCAGAATCCGCTACCGCTGCCGCCCTACTTTGGGGCCGATAACACGCTCCGGGTGGGCGATACGACTCCTGCCGTGACCGGCGTCCTGAGTTACAGCTTTGACGCCTGGGAGATTCACCCGACGCAGCCGGTGATCTTCACCCGCGTCAATGAGCGCCTGGTCACGCCGATCCCGGTCGGCGGCTACGTGCAGGTGGCCGCCTTCAACGTGCTCAACTACTTCAACACGATCGACACCGGAGCCTGGATCTGTGGGCCATCCGGGAACATGGAGTGCCGCGGCGCGGATAGCTCGCTTGAGTTCACGCGGCAGCGCAACAAGATCATCAGCGCGATCACGGCGCTGGACGCGGATGTGATCGGCCTGATGGAGATCGAGAACGACGGCTACGGGCCGGAGAGCGCGCTGGCCGACCTGGTTAATGGCCTCAATGCTGCTACCGCGCCCGGCACCTACGCTTACATCGATCCGGGCCGGCCTTATCTGGGTACGGATGCCATCGCGGTGGCCCTGATCTACAGGCCGGCTGTGGTGACGCCGTACGGCAGCGCGGCTGTCCTCGACTCGACGGTTGACCCGCGCTTCATCGATACGCGCAACCGCCCGGCGCTGGCCCAGACGTTTGAGGAAGTGGCGACCGGGGCGCGCTTCACTGTGGTGGTCAACCACCTCAAGTCGAAAGGCTCGGCCTGCGATGACCTGGGCGACCCGGATACCGGCGACGGGCAGGGCAACTGCAACATCGTCCGCACTAATGCTGCCGCCGCCCTGGTTGACTGGCTGGCAGGCGATCCGACCGGCAGCCAGGACCCCGACTTCCTGATCATCGGCGACCTGAACGCTTACGCTATGGAAGACCCGGTCCGGCTGATCGAAGGGGCGGGCTACACCGACCTGATCGAGAGGTTTGTCGGGCCTTACGGCTACTCCTACAACTTCCAGGCGCAGTCCGGCTACCTGGACCACGCCCTGGCCATCGCCAATCTGGCGCGGCAGGTGACCGGCGCCGGGCACTGGCACATCAACGCCGATGAACCGGTGGCGCTGGACTACAACACCTACAACCAGGCGGTGCTCTACAGCCCCGATCCGTACCATTCCTCTGACCATGATCCGGTGCTGGTGGGCCTGACGCTGGACTTTGAAGTCCCGTTCGATGTCAAGCCGGGCGGCGAGGTCAGCCCGGTCAACCCGAAGGCGAAGGGCACGCTGCCGGTAGCGCTGCTGAGCACCCCGACGTTCGACGCGACACTGGTCGACCCGGCCACCGTTCGGGTGGCGGGCGCGCCGGTGGCGCTGCGCGGCAACGGCTACATGGTTCAGATCCGCGACGTCAACCATGACGGGCGGGACGACCTGTTCATGCACATCGAGATGTCGCAGGTCAGCCTGCCGGAGGGCGCGACTGAGATGCCGGTTGAGGCCATGTATGGCGACCGGCGCGTCTACGGCGCGGACGCCATCCGGCTGGTTCCGGCCTCGCGAGCGGCGGCGTGCGCGATGGATGCGGCGGCGCTGACGGTCTTTGGGCCGCGGGGCGGAGACGAGGTCTTCCTGCGGGGCAAGACTTACGCCCAGGTGCTGGCAGGGCCGAGCGGCCATCCGTGGTTGGAGCTGGCGCGGGCTTACATCGGCGCGCAGGTGCAGGTTCGCAGTGGTGCGCCGGTGCCCGCTGGCGTGGACACATCGATGACACTGGCCTACAACCTGCTCAGCGCGACTGACCCCGACCGGGGCATGGGCCGGGCCAACCGGGTACTGTATGCCCAGTTGACTGCCATCCTTGACGGCTACAGCGCCAGTCTCTGCGTGCCGTAACTGCGCGGGTTAGCAGCTTCCGGGGCGGGGCCTGCACACCCCCGCCCCTTTTTGATGCTGACCAGCCGGCTGGAAAATCCGTTACGCTGCAATCCAAAAAGAAGCCCCCGCCATGTAGCGAGGGCTTCTTCTTACAGCAGGGGGGAGGCTAGCCTGGAATCGTTCCGTGAAGCCTCTTTGGTGTGCTCAGGCAAGGGACTTAAGCCCCTTGCCTGAGTCTTGTTGGCCAGCGGGCAGGCGCTTAGAAGGCGAAGTGGATGGCCTGCCCGGCGACGATGTACCAGGTCACCAGCAACGCGCAGAGGAATGCGCCGGTGTAGATGCGCCCTGTCTTGTAGAAGAAGAAGGTCAGCACCAGACCGACGATGACCATGATCGGCACGAACTGGAAGGCCACGATGGTCAGCAGCGGCTCGGCCAGCGGCATCGTCCCGCCGGCAAACAGCGGCAGGTACTGGATCAGCAGCATGACCACGAAGCCGATGGCCAGGATGACCGCGCTCAGCGGCAGCGCCTTGTCCAGTCCGACAGGCTGCCCCTGGGCGTCCACCCGGCGGAGCTGGCTGGTCAGCGTGGTGCTCAGCACCAGGAAGAACAGCCCGAAGAAAGGCAGGTAAGCCAGCATGATCTGGAAGTGCAGGGTGCTCATCGGCTTGAAGGCCAGCACCCACAGGCGGAAGTCGATCATGAAGATCAGGCTGGCCAGGATCAACAGCAGGTAGGTCGGGATGAAGATGGCGATGGCCAGTAGCAGCGACTTGCCGATCTTGGCCCAGTTCAGGCCACCCTGCCAGGTCAGGCCGTAGTTCTCGGCGGTGGCGCCCTTGTTCAGCAGGAAGTGCCACAGCAGGAAGAGCACCAGCGAGATCACGGCGTTGCCCAGCGCCCAGGTGACCAGCCCGGTGGTGATGTT
>JAIOAT010000062.1 GCA_019873685.1 Chloroflexota bacterium | reverse complement strand
CGATTCTGGCGCAACGGCAGGCGTCTGCGCCGCGATCCTACGTGACTCCTGACCTGCCCGCTGCCAGCCCATCCCCGCAGCCGTATGTCATCGCGGTGGATTGCCCCAGCGGTCTGGATTGCGACACCGGCGCGCTGGATGCGCTGGCGATTCCTGCAAACGAGACAGTGACTTTTGCAGCGGTCAAACTGGGACAGGTGATTTTCCCCGGTGCGGCTGCCTGTGGGCAACTGCATGTTGCCGGGATCGGGCTGCCGCGCAAGCTCTCCAGCCGCGATCGCGTCCGCCTGGAGATGCCAACCGCCGCTGATGTCCGGGCCTGGCTGCCTGAAGTGCCTGCTGATGCCCATAAAGGCACCTTCGGTAAGGTGATGGTGGTGGCTGGTTCGCTGAATTATACGGGCGCGGCGGCGCTGGCAGCGGAGGCTGCCTACCGTGTTGGCGCCGGGCTGGTGACTGTTGGTACGCCGGAAATCGTCATGCCGCTGCTGGCGCCTCAGGTGCCGGAAGCGACCTGGCTGCTGTTGCCCCATGATCTGGGCGTGATTGCCGAGGATGCAGCGCCGCTGGTGCGCGAGCAGGCGCAGGGATACAGCGCCCTGCTGATGGGGCCGGGCTGGGGCCGTGAGGAGGCTACCCGCGATTTTCTACTGGCCTTGCTCAACCGGGAGCAACAGGAAGCACGCCATAGCAGGATCGGTTTTGCGCCGGGGCGCGCTACGCCCGAAACAGGTGGGCAGCGCGATGATGGCCGCTTGCCCCCCTTGATCATAGACGCGGACGGCCTCAACCTGCTGAGCACTCTGGATGACTGGTGGAAGCTGTTGCCGGAGGGCACAGTGTTGACGCCGCATCCGGGCGAAATGGCTCGCCTGACGGGCCTGCCGCGTGAGGAGGTTACCCGGCAACGGATTACCCTGGCGCAGGAGAAAGCGGCGTCGTGGCGGTGCGTGGTGGTCCTCAAAGGGGCGTACACCGTTGTAGCTGCACCTGATGGGCGGACAGCTGTCCTGCCGTTTGCAGAGCCAGCGCTGGCGACGGCGGGCACGGGCGACGTGCTGGCCGGCGCGTTAGCCGGGCTGATCGGGCAGGGGGTTGGGCCGTTTGAGGCGGCAGTGTCCGCCGCCTATCTGCATGGACTGGCCGGCAGGCTGGCTGCCCGGCGCGTTGGCAACCGGCGCAGCGTGGCGGCGCGCGATGTGCTCCAGGCCATGGCCGAAGCCATGAGCCAGGTCGAGGGAAGCGCCAGCCCATCATAATGATACAGGGCTGTCCGTTTGCGCCGGGCAGCCCTGTCATACTGTCACCCTAAGGGCGTACTCACTTGTCGAGGGATAGCTCAATTCGGCGCTGGCGGGCGATGGCTTTGCCTTCGGCGAGCGCGTCAACCGGGCGTTCCCCCAGGATGGCTCGCTGTACACTGGCCAGTGCCTCACTGACCTGTCTGCGCAGTTCCTGGCGGGTTTCCGCGCCACTACGCGAGCTGCGCCATATAGCGGTGATAGCGCCGACGACACCGCCCAGCAGCATTCCCAGGATAAACGCGCCTTCACCCTGATTTCGCTGTGAAGTCTGCATGGCTGCCTTTCCTTCGCCGGTCGATCTACCGCACCAGCCGGAAGATCCTGAACAATTCCCTCAGGACTGCGCCCAGGAATGCCAGAAAGCCGCTGGCCCGGATGACGGGGTCGGCAACATTGCGGCTGACAAACGTTGCCGTGCCCTTCACCGTCCGCACGGTATCGCCCGTCTCCTGCAGGATGGGCTGAATTTCGTTTTGCAGAAGGTTGATCAGGCGGGCGACCTGCAACACCAGGATGATCAGCGCCACGCCGATAAGCAACCCTTCCAGGGTCAGTACAATGATAAAGAAGTCGCGGAGAATCTGCAGCCCGGCAGCCGCGCCAGGATTGGTGAAAGCCAGGATAAGCGCAACGAGGAAACCCAGCACCAGGATGGCAATCAGGGCGACGATAAAACCAACGATCAACCGGACGGTGTTGTTCCCCTGGCTCTTGCCTTCGGGTGCTGGAGGGGGCGAATCCGGCTGGGTGCTTGGCGGTACATCAGGCATAGGAACCTCGCTTGGTTGGCAGCTCAGTATAGCATGTGTCCTGGAATACGCTAACTTCTGGCCGGGCGGGCAATCACCAGGCGGGTGATCACCAGCATCAGCAGCGCCCCGCTGACAGCGGGGAAGACGCGCAGCACGCCGATCTGCAGGAGCGAGATGTTGAGCAGCACACCGACCAGGTGGCCCAGCGCAAAGCCGATCCAGCCGATCAGCAGGTACAGCGCCAGCCAGCGGATATCGCCCCCGACCACGAGATGAAAGGCGGCGCCGCATATTGTGGCCAGAATGAAGGCAAACGTAAACGCTGGCGACGGCATGGCATGTTCCCTTTGAAGCGCAGATCACCGGGTGGCGGATCGATTCCAGGATGGCCTTATCCTAGCAGAGATTGGAGTGAGCGACAAAATCTCCATCCGGCAGGGCGGCGGTGGAGCCGGGCAGCGCCTCCGCGTGGCGTCAGGGGTGTATGGCTATCAGGGTTGCGTTGGGCGGTCCAGATGGCCGTTCAGGTTGACCGGAGCGCCAAAGCTGGCCGCCAGCAGGGTCTGCCGATCGACCAGGCCGATGGGGCATTCGTCCGCATCGACGACGACAATGCGCTTACGGCCTTCGCGGAGCATCAGGGCAATCGCGTCGGGCACGGGGGTATCCTGTGGGGCGGTCAGCGCATGTTCGGACATGATGTCACGGGCGAGCAGATCGCCCCGCTGGAGTTCTCTGCCCAGCATCCGGGCGACCAACGCCTGCAGGACGCCCCGCTGAACGGGCGGCGCCACCCGCGCCACCAGATCGCTCTCCGTGATAACCCCGGCGGCGTGCCCCTGCTCATCGAGGACGATCACGTAAGTGGCCTTTGTCTGCAACATGTTTGCCAGCACATCAACGAGGTCGTCATGAACATATACCGATGGCACGTGGGGGATCATCACCTCGCCCAGCGTCCGACCGGGATAGGGCGCTGGCGCCTGTTCCTGCTCAGAGGATGGCCTGCTGCCAGCAACAGCGTGCAGCACATCCAGGCGGCTTATCATCCCGACCAGCCTGTTCTGGGCATTGACCACTGGCAGCCGCGTGAAATGGTGTTCGAGCATCTGCTGGACGACATGCCCCAGAGCATCATCCTCGCGCACAGTATGGACCGGGCTGCTCATGATCTGCCCGGCGGTCTGCTCCCGCGCGATCTGGCTGAGGAAGTCGCGGAGCGCGTCAGCGTCCAGGCGGCCGGCGACCGACAGGCGTGCGGGCATCCCGGCTCTCTTGATCAGGTCCTCCTCTGTGATGATGCCGACGACCCGTTGCTGGGCGTCCACGACAGGTACGGCTTTGAAGAGCTTACCCAGCAGCAACTCAACCACCTGCACAGCTGGCGTAGCCGGATCGACGGTCGTCACCTTGCGGGTCATGATCTCCTTTACCGGTCTATCTGCGGGAAGCGCCTGCAGGTAGCGATGGGTGTATTTGACAATCTCGAGGTTTTCGACCGTGATCAGGCCCTCCCGGACCATCGGTTTGACCAGCTGCAGAGCGCGGTCGATATTCTCCGGTGTATCGACCACAATGATGATCATGGGGAGATCAACCGAGAGACGTTCGATCAGCGAAGTGTGGATCAGGCTGTGCGCGCCAAACCCAGCCTGACCGCGCACCACTGTCGCCCCGGCGATACCGCTTTTGCGCAACTCCTCGAGGATGCTCATGTAGAGCGACCGCCCGCGCCAGGAGTCGCCTTCACCCACATAGATAGTCAGCCGTTTGCCTGCTGTAGTCTGGTTCACTGTTTCCCCCTGCCGCTATAGCTGCCTGCCGAGCGCCAGGCCGATGATGGCGCCAAACAGGCAGACCAGGTTGGTGCCCAGGATATTGCCGATGGTGCCCAGCCAGTCGCCCGATTCGAGCAACAGGATGCTCTCATTGGCATAGGTGGAGAATGTCGTATATGCCCCCAGAAAGCCGATGGCGATTAGCATGCGGATGCGCGGGTCCACGGTGATCTGCTGGGTTGACCAGCCGATGAACAGGCCCAGCAGGAGGGAGCCGCTCAGGTTGATCAGGAGCGTGCCCCAGGGGAATGTCTGCCCCAGGCGCTCGGCGATCCAGCCCGCCACCCAGTACCGCAGGTTAGCGCCGACAAACCCTCCTAAGCCAATGACCAGTATGGTTTCGATGTGTTTGCTTGGCACAGGCCTCTCCACCTATCGTAAAGCGAAAACCCTTATCCGCCAATTATCCCGGCGCTGTGCGGAAGCGCCCCGATGTGCTGGCACTTGAAATGCGTTGGATGGCGTCCTCCGGCCCCGAGAAGGTTCTAGCGGCCCAAACAAAAAGCCGCCACCAGTGCAGGACGCGCCGGTAGAGGCTATCAGTCGGGGGAAGACAGTCTGGTCGACTTCTATCGACGCCAGCGAGCCTCATCGCTGTCGGGCGCCTATTGTGCTTTGCATGCCGGGAAATGTCAACGCACAATGTGCTGGTCTGAAGCCAAGAAGCTGCAGGCTATACGGTAATTCAATTCGTGTAGTCAGTGCCACAACAGTGTCAGGCATCCGCCTCTGCCTCTGCACTGCTTACTCACAGTGTCGGATAGTCTGGCAAATCTGCTTGATATGCATACGGTCGTGGCGAGCGGTGAAATCAGCCATCTCCAGCAGGGTGGTCGGGCCAAAGATACTGTGCCGCGCCGGGCGCTGCCACTGCTCCGGCTTCAGGCCAGCCAGGAAATCGAGCGTGATTTGCCGCTCAGCGGCAAATTCGTTGGCCGGGTCGCACTGGTTATTGGTGTTGCAGGCCATCTCTCCCGGCCCCGGTGGGGTCTGTGGTTCGGTCAGGAAGGGGTTATTTTCGCTGGCGATGCGCTGCAGGCGCGGACGCTGAACCGTGCGTTCGCTGTCGCGCAGGTGGCAGACGACCTCCAGCGGTGACCATTCGCCGGGCAGGGGATGCTGATCCCAGCGGCGGGACGCGTACTCCTGGAGCAGGCCAAAGAGCGCTCCGACGTTCCCCAGCAGGCGCGGCGCGATCATCTCCGGTCGCAGCGGGCGCGGCTGGAGGGTATCCAGCCAGCCCTGGTTGCAGACGCGCACGGTGAAGTCGTGAAGCGTGCCCTGCCCATCCGGCTGAGCCGGGCTGACTCCAGGCTTTGCGCCGTCCGGGCGAACCCAGAAGGTATTGAGACCGGCCCGTTCTGCGGCAGCAATGTCGTTCTCCCAGTCATCGCCGACCATGATAGCTTCATTGCTGGCGACGCCCAGGCGTCCGAGGACTTCCTCGTAGTAGTGCGGCATGGGTTTGGCGAAGTGGCTGTTCTCGATATGCGTGACGTGGGCGTAGGCGCTGAAGTCGGCGGGGATGGCCCCCCAGCGCATGCGCTCCGCCAGACCCTCGGCCATGAAGAGCGGATTAGTGGCAATAACTACCAGATAGTCATGCTGGCGCAACCAGTCCAGCAGGACGAGGGCCGAAGGGCGAGGCTGCACCTTGCTTCGCAGGCCGGCGTAGGTTTCCGCGTAAAAGGCCCGGAAAATCTCAATGGCGCGTTCACGGGAGACGCCCCAGGCTTCGGTGACCACTTCCAGGAAGACGTCAAAGTTGCCCGCAACGGGATTAGTATTCTGCGTCACCGCGGCCATGGCCCTGAGCAGGCCGACGCCAGCGTCAGCGCGACCGGTCATCCGCCCAAAGAAGGCGTTCCAGTCGTCAAGGCTTTGATCGGTACGGTTGAGCGGGTTCGAGATCAGCGTATCGTCAAGATCCAGGAGGACGGCTTTGATCATCGGACTCTTCCAGTGCGCGGAAAAACGGCTCCAGACCAGGTCGCTCGGCATTGCACTGCGAGCAGCCCACATAGGGGTCTTCGATGGGAGTGTTATGTCTGGCGCAGACCGCGCTCAGCCGGAGGCGGCGGCCCAGCCCCAGGAAGATCGGCGTGATGGTCAACGTCAGGCGGAGGTGCGGGCTGGCGTTAGCGGCGGCGATGCCCGGCACCGGACAGCGGGCGCAATCCGCCGGCCGCCAGGGCAGCGAAGCGGGATTGTCCCTGAGCAGGCGGCATTCCTGGGTGGTACGGCCACGATGGAAGTCGGCATAGTAGTGCGGACATTCGCGGCCGGCAGGTGTGCGCATCAGGCAGGCTCCCGGGGGCGATGACTTATGCGAAGGCCCGCGCGAGGCGGGCCACAGATGGACGCGGAACCGGATCAGGCGCGGGTGATGTAGGCGCCGGTTTCAGTGTTGACTTTGATTTTGTCGCCAACTTCGACAAACAGCGGCACAACGACCTGCAATCCGGTCTGGGTGGTGACCTTCTTGGTGGCGCCGGTGGCTGTGTCGCCTGCGACCGCGACCTCGGAGTCAACGACCTCGTACACCCACGAGTTAGGCAGTTCGTAGTCGATGACTTCATCCTCATAAAGCAGGAGCTTCAGCTCCATGTTCTCGGTGAGGTAGCGGGCATCATCACCAAAGACGTCCTTGTGAACGGCGGGCTGATCGTAGGTTTCGGTATCCATGAAGATCAGCATGTCGCCATCCTGATACAGATATTCGACAGGGCGACTTTCCAGGCGGACATCTTCGACACGGTCGCCGGAGATGAAGTTGTGCTGGATCGTCGCGCCGGTGCGCAGGTTGCGCAGGGTGGTGCGGATGGTGGCGTTACCGCGTCCCGGCTTGTGATGCTGATAGCTCAGGACCTTATATAGCTCGCCATCCATCGTGAAAGTGACGCCCTTGCGCAGGGCATTGACATCGATCATCGCTGGCAAATCCCTCTGAATGGTTTCGTGGTTGTCACTGGCGTGGTACGCAACAGGTTATTATAGCGGGGGTTGGGCCGCCTGTCATCCCGCAGTTTTTCGGTTTGTGCGGTCTTCCGTCAGTGTCGCCAACCGGCCCGCAGCAGAGCGGGGCTAATCCCCCAGGTTGGTGCCCACCAGTCGGGCGGTGCGAATCCAGGGATGATCCAGCGGCACGATCTTGCGCTGACCAGCGACCTTTTCCAGCGGAACCGGCTCTACGCCGTCGCCTCTGGCGGCCACCATCACCCCGAAGATACCTTCGTTGATGAACTCCGCGCAGGCAGTGCCCAGGCGTGTAGCCAGCAGACGGTCGGCGGGTGAGGGCGTGCCGCCGCGCTGGACGTGCCCCAGGATGGTCACCCGTGACTCCAGGCCGGTCAGCTCTTCCAGCTGGCGGGAAAGGCGCACGGTGTTGCTTTCGGCGACCTGAGCACCGTAGGGATCAGTGTCATCGGAGTCCGATTGCTTGTTTTTCTTGTTCTCCCTGGCGCGTTTTTCTGCTTTCTGGCGGGCCTCGAGATCCTCTTTGGAAATAGCGCCTTCGGAAGTGGCGACGATGCTGAAGTGCTTGCCCGCCCGGCTGCGCTCCAGGATGGCGTCGGCGACCTTCTGGACGTCGTATGGAATTTCCGGGATCAGGATCACATCCGCGCCGCCGGCAATCCCCGCGCCGAGCGCCAGCCAGCCGGCGTTGTGGCCCATCACTTCGACCACGATGATGCGGTGATGGCTGTGGGCAGTGCTGTGCAGCCGATCAATGGCTTCCGTGGCGATGTTGAGCGCCGTGTCAAAGCCAAAAGTGACGTCGGTCATGGCGACATCGTTGTCAATCGTCTTGGGCAACGTGATGACGTTGAGGCCGGCTTTCATCAGGCGGTAGGCGTTCTTCTGCGTGCCGCCGCCGCCAAGGCAGACCAGGGCGTCCAGGTGATGCTTGTGGTAGTTATCGACGATGACATCGGTCATGTCCATGACCTTGTCGCCAACCGGCATGCGGTGTGGTTTGTCACGGCTGGTGCCCAGGATCGTCCCGCCGAGCGTAAGGATGCCGGAAAGCGCTGCCCCTTCCAGGCGGACGGTGCGGTCCCCGACCATGCCACGGAAACCGTCGCGGAAGCCGATCACGCGCATATTGAATGCGCCCTGGGCAGCCTTGCCGACGCCTCGAATTGCCGCGTTGAGGCCGGGGCTGTCGCCCCCGGCAGTCAGTATGCCAATGTACTTGTCCATGCGGTCCTCCGCTTTCCTTCACGCTTTCTGGCGGATAGCAGCCATATTCCTGATTCTGGCAGGTTCGCGGTCAGCGCGCCATCCAGGCGATCGCTTCGGCGGCCAGCCTGTCGAGCGGCTTGCGGACTTCTGTGCATGACGGCAATGAGTCCAGGAACGCGCGCCCGTAAGCCTTGCTCAGCACGCGGCGATCCAGGATGAGGACGATGCCACGATCGGTCTTGGTGCGGATCAGGCGACCAAACCCCTGGCGGAAACGCAGGATGGCGTCGGGCACGGCGTACTCGTTGAAGGGGTTTTCGAAGGTTTCTGCCCGTGCAGCGAAGACTGGCTCGGTTGGCACAGCGAAGGGCAGGCGGGTGATCACCAGAGCGCTCAGGTCATCACCGGGGATATCCACGCCTTCCCAGAAGCTGCGCGTGCCCAGCAGGACGGCGCGTTCCGTCTGGATGAAGCCGTCAAGCAGAGCCTGGCGGCTGGTGCCGTCACTCTGGTCAAAGACGGCAATGTTGCCCAGCGCCAGCCGGGCGGTGATGTTCTGGGCCGTCTGCCGGAGCTGGGTGTAACTGGTGAAGAGGGCCATCAGGCGGCCGTTCATGGCGGTGGCCAGCTGGATGATCGCTTCCTCCACGGCCTCCTGGTATCGGTTGCGATCGTCTGGCTCCGGCATATCGGTCGGCAGGTATAGCAGCGTAGACTCCCGGTAATCGAAGGGCGAGCCAACGTCCAGCGTTTGTACGTCATGCGCCTGCAGGCGTTCCCTCAGGAAATCAAAGGAGCCAGCGGTCTGCAGTGTGGCGCTGGTCAGGACGACGGCATCCTTGGCCCGCCAGATGTGTTCGTCCACCAGCGGGCCGACATGCAGTGGGGCGCTGTGCAACGATACTCGGGTGCGATCCTGGCTGACCTCAACCCAGTAGATGCGGTTAGCATCAGGCTCTTCGGTGAACGTTAGCAGCTGGAAATGTAGCTCTTCCATGCTGCGACCGGCGGAACTGATGCTGTTGACGATGTCTTCGTATTCATCGATCGCGTAGTCCGCCAGCCGGTTGAGTGCGACGGCCAGGCGATTGATGGCGGAGGCGATCCCGGTGGTGAACTGACTGAGGGTCTTCCAGGCGGCCCGGATTGTGGCGAAGCCGGGTTCGTTACGCACCTGATTGGTGATGCGGACCTGGTTCACGTAGTTGCTGGGTTGCAGCAGTCTGGTCTGCTCCAGGAAGCGCAGGATCACGCCGAAGAAGACGTTGACGTGATGCTCCATTGCCTGCATGCTTTCCTCGACGTTTTCGACGTATTCGGTCAGCTGAGCAACGTAAGGCTCAGGGATACTGCCGCGGGCGTGGGTCAGCAGGTCACCCAGGATGCCGGAGTTAAGTCCGCCCAGTTCGGCCATCTGGCGGCGGAGGGTGAAGTGATCCAGGCGAAAGCTGAGACCGTTGGTGGTAGCTTCTTCCAGGTGGTGGGCTTCGTCGATCACCAGGTAGCTATAGGGGGGCAGGACGTGGTTGCCGGTGGCGACATCAGCCAGCAACAGCGCATGGTTGACGATCAGGATGTGCGCCGCCTCGGCGTTGCGCCGGGCGACGTAGAAGGGGCACGCGCCGTGCATCTGCGCCTGGCAGCGTTCCAGAGTGCAGCCTTCGTCCTCCGCGCTCAGATGCCGCCAGGCGCCGATTTCTGCCGGGCCGCGCAGGTTGATCTCGTTGCGGTCGCCGCTCTGGCTGTCCAGGAGCCAGATCAGCACTTTGGCGTAAACGCGCAGTTCGTCAACGGTGGTGGGCTGGCGGCGGCGCATGGCTGCCAGCCGGCGCGGGCACAGGTAGTTGCCCCGACCTTTGAGCACGGCGGCCTGAAAATCCAGCTCCAGCGCCGTACGCAGCAGGGGAATATCCTTGTTGAGCAACTGCTCCTGCAGATTGATGGTATCCGTGGAGATGACCACGCGCTGGTTGTTCTGTAGCGCCCAGTAGATGGCCGGGATGAGGTAGGCCATCGACTTGCCTGTGCCGGTGCCCGCTTCAACAAACAGATGCTGGCTGTGGTTAAAGGAGTCGGCCACGGCCCGCAGCATCTTGACTTGCTCCGGGCGGTGCTCATAGCCGGGCAGGCGCTCCGCCAGCAGGCCATCTTGCTCCAGCAGGCCAGCCAGGTAGTCGGTATCCAGCAGGGTGATCTTCTCATTTGGCGTCAGGGCAGGGCGCCAGGGTTCGCCCGGAGTCTTGAAAAGGCCCTCAAATGGCCGCGCGGGTGTTGTTTTGGCCGGTCGCGGAGGCTCGTCAAAGGCGGTGCGGGCGCGCGCTTCCAGCGCAGCGATGAAGGGTGCGGCGGCCTGCCAGTCATCGGCCAGGCTGCGCGCCGCCGCGACAATTTCCTGCAACGTGTCCAGTGGCAACGCCAGGATGCGCTGCCACAAGGCCCAGTATAGCTCCCCTGTAGCGATGGCGTCCGGCAGCGCGCGATGCGCTTCCACCAGGCGGATACCCAGTTGCTGGGTCAGGCTGGTGAGGTTGTAGCGCGGGGCGGTCGGTAGCAGCACGGCGGCCAGTTCGTAAGTGTCGATCAACGGGTTGCTGTACAGGATGTCCTGCCGCCTCAGGAAGCCGAGGTCGAAGTTGACATTGTGACCGACCAGAGGGGCAGCGCCAACGAAGCGCTCGATATGGCGGAGAACCTGGCGAATGCGCGGCGCATCAAGGATGTCTTCCTGGCGGATGCCGGTCAGGTTGGTGATGTATGGGGGAATCTCGCGCTCAGGGTTGACCAGGGTCACGTAAGTGTCGATCAGTTGTCCGTCGCGAAAACGGGCCAGACCGACCTCGATGATCGCATCGTGCAGGGGGTCCAGGCCGGTGGTTTCCAGGTCAACCGCAATGACTTCGCCGCGCATGATTCATCCGATTTCTAGCCCGGTTCAGGGACATCCGCCGGGGCGGCTCCATACCGTGTAACGAGTATAGCATACGCCTCCAGCGGAGGCGAACATCCGTGCGGGCAATCGCACCCGAAACTCTCACGATCTCACAGCGAGGTTGGCTGAACGCCGGGCGTGCGGGCTGTACGCACCTCCCGCCAGGCGATCTGCACACCGGGCAGCAGGAAGAGCGCCAGAGCGCCCCCCATCAGCCAGTAGACGCCGCTCAAGCCAATCCCCGGCAACAGGGCATAGGCCAGCAACGGGCCGATGGCGCTGCCCAGATCGCCGATGGTGTTGACGACGCCCAGAATTCGCCCCTGACGGTTCACACCCGCGTGATCGCCAACCAGAGTCATGACCTGGGTCTGCAGGATGCTGGTGGCAATTGCGCCCAGGACGATCCCCAGCAGCAGGATGCTGCCCCGGCCATCGGCCAGCAGCGCCAGCGCGACCACGCCGGTCAGTAGCGCCAGAATGACCAATCCCCAGCGGTTACCGGTGCGATCGGTCAGCCAGCCGGAGAAGGGCGACACGAGCGCACTCAGGAACTGGTTGCCCGCCGTCAGGACACCGGTCAGGGTGGTCAGCGGCAGCAGAAGACCCAGGATGATCGTGGACTGGCCGACGCGCTCTTCCAGCAGGAGGGGAAGCGTGGCGCCCAGTACGCCGATGAAGATCAGCCAGTTGACGCCGAGCAGGCCGATAGCAACGACCAGCATCCACCGCGATGGCGCTGTACTGGGTGTTATCGCAGTGGAGAGGGATTTCGCCGCTGCCGGAGCCGGGCTGCTGGTGACCGCCGGGCGCGTTTCCGGCAGGAAGACCAGCCAGATCAGCCCCATGCCCAGCGCGATCCAGGCGCAGACACGCAGGGCCTCCAGGTAGCCAATGTTATCCACCAGCACGCCGGCAAGGACGGCGCTGCCGCCAACGCCGACGAAGAAGAAGACCTGGTAGAAGCCGCTATAGCGCCCGCGATTGCGGCTGGTGGCGATATCCAGCACGGCAGTGCTGCCGCCAATCCAGATGCCCGCCCAGGCGACGCCCCATAGCAGCCGCCCGATGAGCAGCGGCCAGAAGCCCGGCACGGTATAGAGAAAGTACGACAGCCCGCCGATCAACAGCGATGGCACCAGCATCCAGCGGCGTGGGACGCGCTCGATCACCATTCCATAGGGCGCGTTGATGAACAGGCGGATCAGGCGATTGGCGGACAGCATCAGGCCGACGTGCGCCAGCGCGATGCCAGCCTCAGCCGTGTGGGTGGGCAGGGCTACGTACAGGGCTGTATCGCCGGGCAGCGATAGCGCCAGACCCAGGCCCAGCAGGATCAGGGTCAGCCAGGGAGGGAGCTTTTGACGCCAGGCAGTCACGGGCGGGTATCCTCTGTCGGTGAAGCCCATGCCTCGCGCACGGGCGCGCCATCCCATTCGGGTGGCACTGGCAGGTCAAGGAGGGCGGCCAGTGTCGCCGCGGTGTCGTAGATGCGCACCGGCGTGGTCAGGGCGTAACCGCGCCGGATAGACGGGCCGTTCAGAATCCACGGGATCAGCAGATCTTCTGGGAGGTCAGAACCGTGGTCATGGCCGTGCCCGCCATGATCGGACAGGATAAGCAGTGTGAAGCGGTCGCGGATGCCGGCGATGGTCAGTCGTTCCAGCAAGACGCCCAGGTCGCGGTCGCTTTGCTCGATGGCGGCTAGATAGGCGGGAGACATCCAGCCGGCAAGGTGGCCGATGTAATCGGGTCGGGCCAGGTAGAGGAAGGTCAGATCGGGCTGACGAGCGATCACGTAGTCTGCGGCAATGCGGGCCACGATGGCATCGGTATCCTCATCTTCCCGATAGGCCCGGTAGTAGCTCAGATCGACATTACCCGGCGCGGCCAGATCGCGCAGTTCCTCCCAGCTATGAAAGACGGCGACATGCTTCCCGGCGGCATGCGCAACTTCCAGAATGCTGGGGTAAGCCTGGGCCGAGGGCGAATAGGTGTTGCCGGTCACGCCATGCTTGGCCGCCGGAACTCCCCGGAACATGCTCATGTGGCAGGGCAAAGTGTAGCTGGGCACCGTGGCCTGCGCCGTCCAGGTGTACGCGCCGGTCAGCCACAGGCTGTCCAGGTATGGCGTGTGGGCCTGGATCAGTGCGTCCGGACGGCAGGCATCCAGCACAACCAGAATCGTCTTGTTCATGCGTCACCCAATTCCGCGGAAAGTTGACGCAGGGGAACGACCATTTGCGGCGGGCCGTTCCCCTGCGATCAGAGTCCACCAATCCAGATGCTAGTTGCCGCTGGTCGCTTCAGTCGCCTCGGCGGTTGGTTCCGGTGTCTCTGTTGGCTGTGCGGCAGCGGCAGCAGCCTCCGCCGCCGCAAAGCGGGCGACGACATCGGCCTGGTAAGCGGTAAATGCCGCCGGTTCCAGGGGGATAACCCCGGCTTTACCCAGCAGGCTGGCGGCAGTATCGCGCACGGCATACCAGGTCACGGCCTGCACCTCTGGCCGGGCCAGCGCCTCTTCCCGCACGACGAGCGTGATTGGCAGGGCCAGGGCATAGCTGCCATCACGGATGGTTTCCAGCGACGGTGCCACGCAGCCGCTGCCACTATCTACGGCGACCGGGATCACCGCCGCTTCTGACTTCAGGAACTCGTCATAGGTCATGTAGGCGATCGCGCCTTCCACGTTAGCCGTCGCGGCAGCGCGGTAGAGCGCGTCGCTGTTTTCCTGCAGGGCGTCGGTGCGCGGCTGGAGCAGTTCATCGGAGACGCGGTTCAGCAGGAAGTCGGTCTGATTCTGGGCGCTGCGCGGCAGGAAGATCGTCACCGGCAGGTCGGGGAAGCTCTCGCCCAGTTCGCTCCAGTTGGTGACGGTAGCGCCATCCCGGACGCTCCACAGGGCGGCAACCTGGTCGCTGGTCAGGCAGGCGGCGAATTCGGCGGCTTCAGGGACGACCATGACCAGAGCGCGGTGGCCGAGCGGCGCCTCCCAGAGGGCGGTGTTGTTGCTGGTGCAGACGGCGGTCTCCTCAGCGCTGGCCGGGCGCGTGACCAGAGCCAGGTCGACTTCCCCGTTGCACAGCTTGCGGTAGGCTGCCGGATTGCCAAAACCGGTGGTATTGACGGTGACGCCTGCATAGTCCTGTTTGAACGCATTGGTCAGGCCGGTCAGGGCGCTGTAGGCGTCGGCAGCAGCTTCTGCGCTAACTGTTCCGGCTACGTCAAGCGCAATGGTGTACAGCGGTTCACCTTTGGAGAACTGGCGACCGGTCACCGCACCGGCGACATTCTCGGCGGCGCGGGCGGCAGTATCTTCGGCCAGGGTCACAAAACCGGCCCCGGCAACAACCGCCTGACCATCAGCACCGACCAGCGCTGTGAGCAGCGTGTTCACATCGTCGCGCTCAAGGGCAGCAGCGTTGGCGTAGACATACAGGCCACTGGCGGCGGGGTAAGTCCCATCCGCAAGAGTCGCGGTGGACGGGGCCACGCAGCCCGCGCCGCTCAGGTCATCCAGCGCGATCGTCGTGACCTCTGCTTCAGCGTTTTCAAGGGCGCTGAGGGGGACAATGCCGATACCTTCCGGATCTTCGGCGATCTGGCTGAGCAGGGCGGCTGGATCGGCCTGTACAGTCAGGTCGGCGCGCAGGCCATCACCGGGTAGCAGGCTATCCAGCAGGTTGTAGGCGGCGCTGTCAGCAGCGGGCGAGTAGAGCTTGACCGCACCCTCGCCCCATGCCGGGTTCACCGCATTGAGGGCGGTTGTGCCTGCTGCACCGGGGCCAAACAGGCTGGCCAGTTCGCCGAAGGTCATGCACTGAACCGATGTGATGGCCGGATTACTGACCACCGCCAGCGCGTCATAGCCCAGTGGTACTTCCACCCAGTCCACGCCGCTGGCAGCGCAGGCCTCTTCTTCCGCACGGGTGATGGGCCGGGCGGCGTTGGCCAGGTCAATCTCGCCAGCGCAAAGCCGCTGCAGGCCGGTGCCCGTCCCCGAGATTTCTAGGTTGATGGCAACGCCTGCAGCCGCGCTGACCGGTTCCACAATATCGGCCACAATCCGCGAGCCATCCACGCGGATAGGTGTATCCTGCGCCAGCACCGCCAGAGGGGTGAGGGCGATCACGACGACCAGCAGGCTCAGGTAAGCCTGACGCCGGAGCAAAGGCATAGCATCTCTCCTTCATCATTATGGGTACGGCAAAGCGGCGATTCCACACCGAATGTCAGCAGGGAATGCAAAACCGCAGCACATTGTACACGCTCAGAACCAATTGTCCACAGGGAACCCGCGCCCGAAGATGGCCGACCTGCAGCTGGCGGCATCAGCCGGTGGGGTTCAGGACATAGCGCTCAAACGCTTCAGCCGTCCAGGGCAGGGCGGGCTTGAAGAAATGCTCGTAGATCGCCCGCGCATAGACGCGGATTTCGTACTGGGCATCATCGGCCATGCGCAGGTGTAGAAAATGCATCAGGTTGTGGGCGTCCACCTTGGCCACCCAGGTGTAATACACGGCGAAACCCGGCAGGAACAGGCGGGCCATCTCCCGCGCCACGCCCATTTGCAGCGCCTTCTCATAGAGGCGGTAGCCTTCAGCGTAAAAGGCGACCAGATCGCGGCTCAGAACTTCGCCTTCCGGGCCGGTCAGTTCACCAGCGCTGGCCTGTTTGTTATCCTCCGCCTGCCGCCGCCAGACCTCCGGCACGTAGAAGTCCTCTTCCTTGAAGGGGGTGTAGCGCCCGGACTGCGCGTTGAAGCTCCAGGTGCGGTGGCGTACCCATTGCCACCAGGTAACCAGCGGCGCGCGCACGCGGAACTTGAACTCAACCATCTCGAAGGGGCTGGTGTGGCGGTGACGCATCAGGTAGAAGAGCAGGGCCTTGTCGCGTTCGCCGCCTTTGCTTTCGCCCAGGAACGAAACGCGGGCGGCGTTGACGATCGCCAGATCGCCAGAGACACCCGCGTCCGGATGGGGCATCAGGTCCACCAGTTCAATCCAGCCCTTGTCCAGCACATTCACCCGGCGTCCAATGAGGGCGTGCTCGCTCATGGCATGATCCTTGTCTGTGTTGAAGGAGGCATCGTCTGCTTTCGTCATGCATGTGGGGGCGCAGGCTGGCAGGGAAAGCGGCACCCCGGCTGCGCTAGGTGAAGTAGCTGAGCGCCAGGCGCACCCGCTCTTCGAGGTCATCGGGCGCATCGCGCGGGATTGACTGTACTGCTGCCTGCGCTTCGACAATGCTATAGCCCAGCGCGACCAGGGCGTCCAGAACGTCGGAGTCGACGTCATACAGCCCGGCCAGTTCCGGCGGGCCGGTCACCGGGAGCTTGTCCTTCAGGTCGAAGGCAATCTTTTCCGCTTTCTTCTTACCGATGCCCGGTACGCGGGTGAGAATCTGGCTATCACCCTGGGCGATGCTGGCACGAAGCTGGCCAGCGCTGAGGGTGCTGAGGATATTCAGGGCCAGGCGGGGGCCGACGCCGCTGATCGTATTGAGCAGCTCAAAAAGCTCGCGTTCGGCGTCATCAACAAAGCCGTAGAGGGTCAGCGAATCCTCTTTGACGTCCAGGTGAGTGGCCAGGCGGATGGTGTGGCCGGGGCCATCGATCAGGTCGAAGACCGTGCGCGGGACCATCACCCGCAGCCCGATCCCGCCCACCAGCACAATCAGGTGATCCCTGCCCTGGTGCACCACCTGACCCTGAATGCTTGCGATCATGATCCGGTCTACTCCAGCATGAGCCGTTCGTAGCGCCCGCTGTTGATATCGGTGATGGCCACGGCCAGCGCATCCGCGGCGTCGTCCGGCTGCGGTACTTCCTCCAGGTCAAGCAGCGCCCGCACCATCTCCTGCATCTGCGCTTTGGGCGCGTTGCCGTAGCCGGCGATGGACTGCTTGATCTGGCTGGGCTTGTACTCCCGGATCGGCAGGCAGGCGTTTTCCAGCGCCAGCAACTGTACCCCGCGCGCCTGGGCGACGGTGATCGCCGTGGTGATGTTCCGGCCAAAGAACATCTGCTCAATGGCTGCGGCATCCGGGTGATGGGCCTCGATCAGGGCGGTCAGTTCGCGGTAGATCATCTGCAGTCGCCGGGCCATTGGCAGGTCTGGCGGCGTGCGAATTACCCCGAAGGCCACCGCCTCCAGCGTGCCATCATCATGCTCCCGTACCAGGCCATAGCCAGTTGTCGCCGTTCCGGGGTCCAGGCCAAGCACCAGCATCAGGCCGCCGTCAGCGCTTCCAGCGCCTCGTCGCTGATCTCCAGGTTGGAGGACACATGCTGGACATCGTCCAGTTCCTCCAGCTTTTCGATCATGGCCATGACCCGCAGCGTGGATTCCTTGTCCAGCGCGACCTCGTTCTTGGCGACCCAGGTCAGTTCAGAATCCTCAATGGTGTAGCCGCTCTCGCGCAGCGCCCTGGCGACTTCGGCCAGCGAATCGCGGGGCGTGTAGATGGCGATGCTTTCGCCATCGTTCTGGACATCTTCCGCGCCAGCCTCAGCCGCCACCAGGAAGAGTTCGTCAAAGTCCACGCCTTCGGAGGAAAGGGAGATCAGGCCCTTCTGCTCAAATTGCCAGGTCACGGAACCCTGAGAAGCCAGGCTGCCGCCTGAACGGCTGAACACATGCTTGACCTCGGCCAGGGTGCGGTTCTTGTTGTCGGTGACAACATCGACGAGCACCGCCACGCCATGCGGGCCGTACCCTTCGTAGGTGACTTCTTCCAGGGCAGCCGCATCATCACTCTCGCCGGTGCCGCGGGCGATGGCCCGCAGGATGTTGTCCTTGGGCATATTGGCGGCCCGCGCCTTGTCTACCGCCAGGCGCAGCGCCGGGTTTGTATCCGGGTCGCCGCCGTTCCGCGCGGCCATGGTAATCTCACGCGCCAAGCGGGTGAAGATCTTGCCACGCTTGGCGTCTTCTGCGCCTTTCTTGCGTTTGATGGTTGACCATTTGCTGTGACCAGACATAGTTGTTTTCTCCGCGCAATGATATGCCGTTTGGATTGCTGCCCTATTATACCTTAAGGCTCAAAGCCGCTGCAGAGGCAAGTCCTGCATTCCTGCTGCTGTATGCCGCTGGCGGCAAAGCCCTAACTCGCCGGTGTTGGGGAAGGCGTCGGCGTTGGCTCTGGCGGCAGGACGCCAAACGTGCACGAGTTGTAGTCCTGGCCGAGGATCACCCGGAAGTCCACCGGGCTGTTGGGATCAGGTTCAACGCGCACGTTGTTGGCGCTGACGTTCAGCGCAGCCATGATGCCGTTAAGGCTGCTGCCTTTGGTGCGCCCGGTGAAGTCGATGATCTCGGTGTGGGCGTAGTCCCGGCGATCGCTGGCTTCATTGACAATGGGCACAAAGCCTTCCCAGGCCAGGCGGTCGGCAGCAACCCAGGCCCAGCCTTCGTTGGGCGTGCCGTTGATGACCTCGATCCGCGCCCCTTCCTGCACCAGCCGGTTCTCGGTCGGTGGCAGGTAGAAGTTGTAGAGGAGCTGGGAGATTGGCTCCCAGTTAGGGAGCTGGACATACGCGCCATCCGGTGGCTGCCAGGGGGTGGTGTGGTACGTCCTGATGAAATTGAAACTGCGGATGCGGCTGGGGTCCAGGTTGAGGGCGACGGGCAGCAAGCCAAGGATATCGGGCAGAGTCAGGTTGGTCTCAACGATCTCGTTCAGGCGCGGCCACAGGTCGATTGCGCGGGCCAGCAGACCCTGCTCTTTAGCTTCCCGGTAGATGGCCAGCAGCAGCTGCATCTGGCGGCGTCCGCGGTCAAAGTCGCTGCTGTTGCGGCGGGAGCGCGCGTACCACAGGGCCATGTCGCTGTCCAGATGGTGCAGTCCGACCGGCAGGGTGTACAGGCGGTAGATAGGCTTGTTCCACTGGTCCCAGCCCTCGAAGCGGTAATCCTGAATGGCGCAATCGACCGCAATGTCCACGCCCCCGAGGGTGTCAATGATTGTCTGGAAACCGTCGAAGTCAATGCTGGCGTAGTAGTGGATCGGGATGCCAAAGTTGTACAGGATGGTCTGCCGCAACAGACCAAACCCGCCGTCCGTCCAGCCTACTGTCTCGCCGCGCTGGTAAGCCAGATTGAGGCGCTGCATTGTCCAGCCGGGGATGAAGACGAACAGGTCGCGCGGCAGGGGCAGCATGTTCACCGTGCCGGTAGTGCGGTTGATCGACACGATGATCATGGTGTCTGTGCGATAGCTGGGATCGGTTGGCTCCACCTCGCCATCGCTGCCCAGCAGGATGATGTTCATGATGTCGTAGCCGTGCCGGTCGGCCAACGGCACCTGCGTTGGGATGGCGGTGACTGGCGGCACCTGCGGCGTATATTCCGGCGGGTAGAGGATCGTCGGCAGCGGGCGTGGAGTGGCCGTGGCCGGCGCCATGGTTGGCGCGTCCGGAGTTGGACTGGGCGGAAGTGTGTTGGTCGACACGATGATCATGGTGTCTGTGCGGTAGCTGGGATCGGTTGGCTCCACCTCGCCATCGCTGCCCAGCAGGATGATGTTCATGATGTCATAGCCGTGCCGGTCGGCCAGCGGCACCTGCGTTGGGATGGCGGTGACTGGCGGCACCTGCGGCGTATATTCCGGCGGGTAGAGGATCGTCGGCAGCGGGCGTGGAGTTGCCGTGGCCGGCGCCATGGTTGGCGCGTCCGGAGTTGGACTGGGCGGAAGTGTGTTGGTTGGGAAGGGCGTGCGCGTCGGCGTGGCTGAAGGTGTCGCCGTGGCGGTGGGTGTGGCGGTGGCTGTGGGCGTGAAGGACGGTGTATAGGTTGGTGTGAAGCTGGGCGTGTTAGTCGGGATCAGGGTGTAGGTCAGCGTCGCCGCCGGCGTCGGGGTAATGGTTGGCGTCAGGCT
>JAIOAT010000061.1 GCA_019873685.1 Chloroflexota bacterium | reverse complement strand
GGGGCCCCTATCTTGCCAACACAGTCCTGGCTGTCAGTGGCAAGTCGTGCTCACCAACCGGGCTGGCGCCTGTCCTCAGTATAGCGACAGGCGCTCTTGCCAATATATGAGTGGCAGGTGGCAAGAGGGAGGTGGCAGGTGGCAGGAGGCAGGTGGCAAGAGGGAGGTGGCAAGAGCAAGCTGGTGGGGTGGCTGGAGGGTGGACGGGCAGGACAAGACGGGGCGCCCCCGGGTGGGAGCGCCCCTGTGCATGGGCGGTGCGAGCGGCGGGCGCTGCGCCCGCGCTCACCGGATGAGAGATCAGGAGCCGCTGGAGCTATCCTCGTCGCAGTGTGGCACACCCAGATAGCCGTTGTTGTACTGATCCAGGTAGCTGGCTACGCTGATCATCTGGTTCCTTGTTTCCCGGCTTAGGGTCGCATAAGGATCGTTTTGACTCAGATAGTTATATGCGCTTTGCAGGGCGGTCTGGACGCTGGCGGGTACCGTAGCGCCATTCAGGGAGTTCATGTACGCAGCGACATAGGCCCGCGCCAGGATGAACCAGGGCCGACCTGCGACGGGTGTCCACAGGGCGTCGTGGTAGGTCAGCCAGTTGGCCGGGCTGATCACGTTGCCCTTCTTATCCAGAACGGCCAGCACGTACTTGAAGTCAGTGGTGATCCCGTCTCTGTCTGCACCGGAGATGTCGCCTGCTGCAAAGTCCGGTGTCACCCACGCCATGTCCCAGCCGCCAACGTAGTTAGCCCCGTTACGGCGGAAGCCCGGCGTGACCTGCAACCATGTGTCATCGTACGGGGCAGGCCCGAGTTCGGAGTGCGTCTTCCAGTAGCCGGGGGTCAGCGTGCAGCCGCCTGCACATGGCACATGGACAGTCACCGTCACGCTATCGCTGCCGGTCTTGCCGCTGTCGTTGGTGACGAAGGAGGCGGTGTTGACGAACTCATATTCGCCACAGACGTCATACGGGCCGACGGTGAGGGTGTATTCGAAGGTCTTGGGCAAGGTGGTGACGCCAACGCAGGCCTGGCCAAGGTAGCCGTACTGGTCGTCAGTAACATCAATGCACTCGTCAATCTCAGTGGTTGGCGTAGCGGGGAAGATCACGTCTGCCGTGCCGGAGAAGTCCGTTGTGGTGCCGGATTCTGTGCCGACGCCATCCTTGTCATAGTCGTAGTTCTGCAGCGTGGCGGTGGCGGTGTTGGTGCGTTGTGCAGCATCCGGGAGCGATGCCCCGTAGTTGCAAGCACCCGTCCCGAGAGCCGGAACTGTCAGGCTGGGCTGGTTGCCTTCAGTCACGAAGTCGCAGTCAACCCACGCCGCAATATCAGGCGAGACCATGTCGGTCACATCGACTGTCAGCGCTGTGGTCGGGTGCGGGTTGACCACACTGATCACCCCGCCAACGAGCCAATCGCTGTCGGTGTAGGTCGCGCTGACTGTCACGTCGTAGTTGACATCAAACGTTTGCCCTGTGGAGAGCGTCAGTGCGGTCTGGTCACCGACCTTGTCGATCGTCCAGCTATATGTGCGGGTGAAGAGCGTGACCGCGGTCTTGCTCACGGTCGGTGTGTAGCAGTTGACCATCACCGAGGCACTGTCGGACTGGCCGGTCTCGCGGATGGTGGCGGTGTTGCCGTGCGTGCCCTCGTCAGCGTCGCAGGTGAAGGTCTTGGCGTAGGAGACGGAGCCGCTGTCGCTGAACACCCACGAGCCGCCGTTGGTGTCGTCGACGTTGACCGAGGCGTTGATCAGGGTTGGAGTGGTAGGCAGGCTGAAGCCAGTCTTTGGCTCAGGGCCGTACTCCTCACCCAGATGGCCAGAGTGGTTGGTGATGGTCACTTTGACCGAGTTGCGGTATGTCGCACCCGCTACCGGGGTGAAGGTAATGTCGTAGTTGTAACAACCAGTTTCCCCAGGCTCAAGCTGCGCTGCTGGGATGATGGTCTGCGATGCACCCCACAGCGGTTGGAACTGGCCACTGCCGGTCTTGTACTCCACCTGATCGACGAGCTTCAGGTTCTCGGTAGTTCTGTCACCGCCGTTAGTCACACAGATCTCGCCTCTGACGCCATATGTATCAACGGGGCCACTCTTGGTAACCGTGATGGTATACTGCGACGTGCCGCTGTCGCCAGTGAACAGGTTCCAGGTGGCGGGCGTCACGGACTTGTCAATTGTCCACTCAAACTCGCGCTCCCAGTAACCAGTCGCTGTTTTTGTTGCTGACAGCGTCGTGCCTGCCTGACCCTGCCCCAGCGCTGGCAGCGCCACCGTCAGGATCGCTGTGAGGGCGATCAGCGTAAGTAAGGTCTTCGTTCGCATATAAAACTCTCCCTGTTCAGTCCTGCTATGACCGATGGTGAAGGATAGCCCGCAAGGGCCGATCGATCGCTGCCCCATAAGGTGGGGCGTCTCCGCTGATTCTGGTGGTCGCCTGGCTCCTTTCTTTCACAGCGGCCTGCAATGATCACAGGGGAGGCGAACGCAGGATAATCGGTATATGAATTGTCAGATAAACGACCGGCAGATGAATCGCCAATGTCGCTCCCCGGCGCTGATGGAGGGAGGAGCGGCGGCGTGGAAGTGGGAAATAAGTCCCCCCATCTGCTATTATTGTAGGCACGGCTGGCAGGGAGATGGTAAATTTTGGTAAATTCCAAGATTAGAGTTTCGTGTAGTATTACTTAACTGTTGCGCCGGAAAATTGTCGAAATCAAGTATTCTGCCCGCCGTGGCCTGGTAGCGTGTTCGGGTGGGCAGAGATAAGAGGCCAGAGGCCAGAGGCAAGAGGCCGGAGACAAGAGGCCAGAGGCCAGAGGCAAGAGGCCAGAGACAAGAGGCCAGAGTCAGGAGACAAGGCGGCCCCTGTGGCGGGTAGATGTCGTAAGCTGGCCCGGTGCGCTCCGGGGAGGGAGCAGACCATGGCGAGTCGTGTACTGCGGGCGGCGCTGGCCGCCGTTTTCATGCTGGTGGCGCTATTCGGCGGTCTGGCGGGCATGGCCGCCGCCCAGGGCAACCCCCCGGCGACGGCCACGCCGTCCTTCCCCCCGCTGGACGACCCGGTTCTGATCACCCAGCTTGAACACGTTGAGGCGGCCACGGCCATCCTGCGCGATCTGCCGCCGTTGCGCCCGGTCACCCGCGCCTTCCTCACCCCCGCCGAATTGCTCGCTTACCTCCGGCAGATGCTCGACGCCGAATATCCGCCGGAGCAGGCCCGCGCGGATGCCCTCTTTTACCACGCCTTCGACTTCATGCCGCCGGAGACCGACCTGCGGGAGGTGCAGCTGGCCGTGCTGGAGGAGCAGATCGGCGGCTTCTACGACCCTGACCTGCAGGCGATGGTCGTGGTCAGCGCCACGGAGAGGGCCAGCGCCCTCAACCGCATCATCTACGCCCACGAATTCACCCACGCCCTGCAGGATCAACACTTTGATCTGGCGGCCCTGGGGGTGGAACGCGAGGATATGCTGGCCGAACCGGATGCCGCCCTGGCCCGGCTGGCGCTGGTGGAGGGCGACGCTACGCTGCTGATGGAAGGCTACCAGGGCTGGCTGATGCGCAGCAGCCCTCTGGCTGCCTTTGACCTGCTGGGAGAGGCGCTGAGGCTGCGTTCGGCGGCATTGCTGGCCGCCCCGCCGATCATGCAGGCCGAGCTGATGTTCCCGTATGTCGCCGGGCGCGACTTTGTCTATGGCCTGTTCAAGGGGGTAGATGGCTGGGCCGGGGTGAATGCCGCCTATGCCCGCCCGCCGCAATCCACGGAGCAGGTGCTGCACCCGGATCGCTACGTGGTCGGGGATGCGCCACTGGCGGTGGGGGTGCCGCCGCTGGAGGGGGCGCTTGGCCCCGGCTGGGAACTGCTGTGGGAGCGCACGCTGGGCGAATTCGCCCTGCGCGAACACCTGCGGGGCCTCCTGCCCCAGGCCACCGCGGACGGCGCGGCGGCGGGCTGGGGCGGCGACCGCTACCGGCTGTACATCGACGCTGACGGGCGGATCATTCTGGCCCTGCGGGTGGTCTGGGATACTTCCGCCGACGCTGCGGAGTTCGCCGCCGCCTACCAGGGTTACGCTGCCCGCCGGTATGACAGCCCCGGCTTCCCGGTGGACGAAACGACGCTGTGCTGGTACGGGGAGGATGTGCGCTGTCTGCGGCAGGGGATGGCGGAGGCGGTCGTGGTGCGCGCTCCGGAGCGAAGTCTGGCGCTGGCGGCGCTGGCGCAGGTGACGGCTGGTGAAGCGGTGAAGGAGGCAGAGGGATGAGCGAGGGCAAAGGCCCGATCCGGCTGGGTATGATCGGTGCGGGGCTGTTCGCGCGGCAGGCGCATGTTCCCGCCATCAAGGCGCTGGGGGATGCTTTTGAGATCGTGGCGGTGTGCAGCCGCACGGCGGAATCCGCCGGGAAGCTGGCGGCCCTGCTGGACGGCCCGGTGGACATCGTCCACGATCCGGCGGCGCTGCTGGCGCGGGACGACATCGAGGCAGTCGACGTTGTCCTGCCGATCGGGGCGCAACCGGCGGTGATCAGCCAGGCGCTGGCCGCCGGCAAGCACGTGATCAGCGAGAAGCCGATGGCGCCTGACGTGGCTGCCGGGCGGCGGCTGCTGGCCGAATATGCTGCGCAGACGGCGGCGCGGGCAGGACTGGTGTGGATGGTGGCGGAGAACTACCGCTATGAAGAGCCGTTCGTCCGGGCGGCGGAGATCGTCGCCAGCGGGGCGATCGGGCGCGTACTGCTGGCCGACTGGGCGATTCACGTGGCGATGACGCCGGACAACCCCTACTATCACACCTCCTGGCGGCGCGATGAGTCGTTCCCCGGCGGCTTCCTGCTGGATGGCGGGGTGCATCACATGGCCGGGCTGCGGCTGATCCTTGGCGAGGTGGCCTCGGTGACGGCGACCATGACCCGCCAGCGGCCTGACCTGCCGCCCGCAGATACGCTCAGCGCCGCCCTGCTGTTCGCGGGCGGGGCGCTGGCGTCGTACAGCATCACTTACGCCGGGGGCGCGCCCTGGTACGGGGCGCTGCAGATCGTTGGCGAGCGCGGGGCGCTGCGGATCGTCCGCAATGAGGCGCTGGAACTGACCGTGGACGGTCAGACGCAGACGCTTGCGGTAAAGCCGTTTGGCGGCGTGGATGGCGAACTGGCGGCGTTCGCCGCGGCCATCCGTTCCGGCGCGGCGCACCGCAACTCACCGCTGGAAGGGCTGCGCGATGTGGCCGTGCTGGAGGCGCTGCTCCGCGCGGCGGCGACGGGGACGCGGGTCGCGCCGGAGCGCGTCAGCTGAACGTCCCCGCCGCCGGGCGGGCTTCAGCGGGCCAGGGCACGTAGCAGGGCGCCGATCAGGATCGGCGGCAGGCCGATCACGAAGGCATTGGCGGCCAGCCCGGCATGGCTGGCTGGCTCCGCCAGGGCGTGGGTCCAGTGGCGGTACAGGCTCGCCGCGTTGCCGGCTAACCCGCCCTGCCCGGCGGGGTCTTCCGACCGGGTGGGGCCGCCCAGATAGTCAAACAGGCCGGTGGCCATGACGATGAAACCGGCGACGATCAACGCTCCGCCGTACTGCGCCTGGGTAGTGCGTCCGGTCGCCAGGCTGAGCAGCCAGACCAGCGTGAACAACGCCAGATCGCAGAGCGCCAGCCGGATCAGCACCCTGGTCCAGTCGGGTTGGTGTGCATCATGCATTGCCGTCACTCCCCGAATCGCTACCGTTACATCATCGTTTCCATCTTTAGCATAGCACAGTCCAGCCCCGGAATTCCTCTGACAGTTGAAACAGAAACAGGCGTACGGATTTCACAGAGCGGCGTCTTTGCCGTCCGGCCTATCTGAATGCTTGCCCCCGGCTCAGGGCAGCTGCCCGCTGGCCGGGCGTTCCTGCGCCGGGACAAAGGCGCTGACAGTGAAGGGGATTGGCTCGCTGCGCTCGATCGTGCCATCAGCCAGCACTGCCTCCGCCACCAGCTCGTGCTGGCCCAGCTGCAACGGCCACCAGACGACCCAGGGCGCGGCGCTGGCCGTCCCTACGGGGACGCCGTCCATGATATAAGTGACGCGCTGTGTCCCGGGGCGGACGCCCGCCGTCAGGCGCAGGCGCTGCGCTTCCGGCGGCAGGGTCGGCGAGAGGCGGAAGGTGGTGTAGGGGTCCGGCTCCAGCAGGCGCAGGCCGAGGTGCTCATCCGGCGCGGATGGTGCCGGGGCGGGCGGGGCGGGGATGCCCTGCCGGGCGGCCCAGTCGCGGGCTTCCTGCGGCAGCACCAGGTAGACGCGCTCGACGCGCTCCTCCGGTGGGGTGGACTCACCAGCCAGCAGGCCGGTGCGGCGGTCGATGGTGAACACCTGATGGATGGTGTCGTAGGTGGTCGGTTCCGTGCCGGGGATGAACCACTCGCGGACGCGCTGGGTGCAGGCGTCGGTTGGCAGCAGGCCGCTGAGGGCGCAAACCTCGACCTGGATCAGCCCGTCCGGGCGCTGGAAGCTCAGCTGCGGTTGGCCAAGCAGGGCTTCCCGCATGAAGTCGTGCCAGATCGGCCCCGCGCCGCTGATGCCGGTCACTTCGCGCATGGGGGCGTTGTCGGCGTTGCCGACCCATACGCCGACGACCAGGTTGGGGGTATAGCCCAGTGTCCAGTTGTCGCGGAAGTCGGTTGTCGTACCCGTCTTGGCGGCGGCGGGTCGCCCGATCTGCAGGACAGAAGCCGGCCCGAAGGCCGGGATGCGCGCCGAGTTGTCGCTCAGGATGTCGGTGATCAGCCAGGCCACGCGCTCGTCCAGGACACGGTCAAGAAGCGGCCTCTGCTCCCAGGTGTAAAGGCGCTTCCCGGCGGCGTCCTCCACCTGCATGATCAGCACCGGTTGGATGCGGTAGCCGCCATTAGCCAGCCCGGCGTAGGCGGCGGTCAGCTCCAGCAGGCGCACCTCTCCACCGCCGAGCGTCACGGCCAGGTCGATGCGCGGGTTGGCAGCCAGGGTGGTCACACCCAGGCGTGTCAGCAGGCGCACCAGCGCATCCACGCCGATGTGATCGAGGGCGGCCACCGCCGGGATGTTGTAGGACGAAGCCAGCGCTTCCCGCACGCGCACCGGGCCGTGTTCCACCAGGGCGAAGTTGGCCGGGGTGTAGCTCTCCAGCCGCCGGGTGACGAACGGCGTTTCCACGTCCAGCACCATCGTTGCCGCCGTCCAGGGATCGGGGAGCGTCGGGTCGAAGGCCGCGGCGTAGGTGAACGGTTTGAGCGCGCTGCCTGGCTGGCGGGGGGCCAGCGCAGCGTTGTAAGCGCCGCTGATCCGCTCGTTGAAGTAGTCCGGGCTGCCCAGCATGGCCAGCACGTGGCCGGTATAAGGGTCGAGGGCCACCAGCGCGGCGTTGTTGACGTTGTGCCCCTGGCCGGTTTCGTCGGGCATGTTGAGGCGGGCCAGATGGCGGCGGGCGATCCGTTCAGCGGCGCGTTGCCAGTCCAGGTCCAGGGTGGTGGTGACGGTCAGCCCGCCGCGATAGAGCGCCTCCGGGAAGCGCTGCGTCAATTCCTCCCAGACGGCCATGACGAAGTGCGGGGCTTCGATGGGGAAGGGCGCCGCGGCGAACTGCAGCGGCTCATTTTCCGCCCGGCGCGCTTCTTCTGCGGTGATGTAGCCCTGCTCAGTCATCAGGCGCAGGACGGTCTTCTGGCGCTCTTTGGCTGCTTCCGGATTTTCCAGCGGGTTGTAGACGGCCGGGGCCTGCGGCAGCCCGGCCAGCATCGCGCACTGGGCCAGGTCAAGCGTCTCCACGCTTTCGCCAAAGTACGCCTGCGCCGCGCCTTCCAGCCCATAGGCCAGGTTGCCGTAGTAGGTCTGGTTGAGGTAGAGCATCAGGATATCGTCGCGGCTGTAGCTGGCTGTCAGGCGGATGGCCAGGATGGTTTCCCGCAGCTTGCGGAGGAGCGTGCGCTCGGCCCGTTGCTCCGGGTCAAGCAGCAGGTTACGGGCAACCTGCTGGGTGATCGTGCTGCCACCGGCGATCACCTCCCCGCCAGAGAGGTTGATCCGCAACGCTCGCAGAATCCCGGCAACGTCAATCCCAATGTGACGGTAGAAGTTGGCGTCTTCTGTAGCGATGGTTGCGTCAATGCAGTCCTGCGGGACGCGATCCAGCGTTACAGCGCGGTTGCGCCCACCCTCCGGATCGACGATCTCATACAGCAGGCGGCCCTGGCGGTCCAGGATACGCGTCGAGGGCAGAGCCAGACCCGCCTCCAGCGTGGCCAGGTCGGGCAGGCCGGTGAACAGGATGGCGATCAGGGCGACGGCGGCGATCAGCAGGGCCAGCCCCAGCCCGGCCAGCAGGCTCAGGAAGGGGTGACGGGCGATGCTCTGGCGCAGGCGGTTCCCCATAGCGACGCTCCGGTGAGCGGACCTCTAGCTTCGATCATACACGCGGATCAAGCGGCGCGCCGGGATGCCTCTATAGTAGCGCATCCCGGCGCGGTTCTACGGCAAAGCAGTTATTCGGCGAAGACAATCGAGTTGACCAGCGCGTCGAGTATGTCCAGCGCGGGCAAGAAATCGGTGGGCGCAGCAGTGTTGAGCAGCGCGGCGCTCTCCTGCATGTAGCCGGTGACATCGGCCTGCAGTTCCACAGGGCCGAAGCCGGGGTCCGGCTCCGCCGGGAACATGCCAGCGGTCAGCGGGATCAGGATGCTGATCAGGTGTTGGCCGTCGGCGCTGATCCCCTGAAATGTGTACAGGAAGCTATCCGCCAGGAACGGCTCCTGCGCCTGGGCGTAGGCGGTCACGAAGCGGATGCCGCTCACCGCCGGGGTTTCCACGTAGGCGGCGCGCGCCCGGATCACCTGTCCCGCCGGGAAGACTGGCAGGAAGGGCAGCGGCGCATCAGCGGCGGCGAGCGCGGTCAGATCGGGCCGTTCGGTCAGCAGGGCCTGCAGCGCCTCGGCCCGCTTGTGGTGCTCCTGTTCGAAGGAGAGATCGGCGATCCGGTACAGGAAGATCGCCCCTGCGCCATCGGTAAAGCTGAAAGGCGCGCTCATCCCCTTGTAGAGGTAGAAGGCGGTGTGAGCGGGCTGGGGCGGGAAGGTCATCTCCGCGTCAGCCACCTGGCGGAGGATGTTGACGTTGCCGGCCAGGGCCGGGTCCAGAGTGAAGCTGAAGCCGCCGAATGCGATGCGCACGGCAGCGTCCCCCTGGGCCAGGACGGGCGCGGCAGCCAGCATCAACAGCAGGGCGAGCAGGGTGAGTTTTCTGAAAGCAGGCATGTATGTATCCCCTCGTGGTGTGGATGGCGACCGGCGAATGGCCGGTCATGTGAGCTGCGACTGTTCCCCACTATAGCGGCGCGGGGCGGCAGGCGCATGACGCCAGCCCCGTGCCCATCCTACGCCTGCCCGCCGCTGGGTGCGCCAAGTTGACACATTTGTCAAACCATGATTAACTACTATTATGTGATAAATGTTAGTATATGCATCATAAGGGAGGTTATGATGGGGCTCGTCTTTGTGAGTTATTCACGACAAGATTCAGGGTTTGCGGCCCGATTAAGAAATGACCTAATTCGAAATGGCATCCAAGTCTGGCGCGATCAAGAAGACATACCCAAAGGGGTCAATTGGGACAATGCCATCGAGGAGATTCTACTTAGTGGTCAAGTATCCCATGTTGTGGTCGTGCTCTCAAAGACTGCTTCAGAATCCGAGAACGTAAAGGATGAGATTGACCTTGCTCTGAATAGCGGAATCGAATACATCATTCCAGTGCTTATCGAAGACTGCAAAATTCCCATGCGTATTCGACGGCGGAATTATGTGGATTTCCGGACAGATTATGAACAACCTTTCAGGCAACTTCTTGAGTGCCTACGACGCGATTTGCAGCCACGCGTCATCATAGTAGAAAAGGAGTTACGGCCGCCAACTACAACGCCGACCCAGGAGCAAATCAGTGCTGCGCATGATACGTCGCAGCTTATCCGCCTTGTGGCAGGGCCAGGTACCGGTAAGTCATTAGTCATTGAGGAACGGGTCAGATGGTTACTTAGTAACCATGTCTCGCCCGATTCAATCTATGTGATTTCGTTTACTAGGGCAGCTAGTCGCGATCTTCGACGGAGAATAGTCGATTATTGCAGAAGTAAAGGCGTACCGGATGCTAGAAAAGTAAGCGTGACAACACTTCATTCGCTTGCCTTACGTGTTCTGCGAAAAGCAAGGCTGCTAGAGGAGTATGCTGTAGATCCGCAAGTTCTAGATAATTGGGAACTCGAGAATGTGTTTGATGCCGAATTTTCGGAAGATTTCAATTGCAAACGAACACGCGCTGAGGAAGTACGCTTAGCGTTTGAGGCGTTCTGGAGTACCGGGCAGTGGACTCCCCCAAACTACATCAGGCCTGAAAAACCGGTGACTGACCAACAGAAACGTGCTTTTACTGCTTTTTATGCAGCAACCTCGCAGACATATGCCTGCGTATTGCCTGGAGAGATTATCAAGAAATGCGTTGAAAGGATTGAAGCTGGGCTGTTGAATCCAGGCGCTTTGTTAGGAATGAAGTACTTGATTGTCGATGAATATCAGGACTTGAACAATGTTGATTTAAGATTTGTCGAGGCAATTATAAGAAGCGGTATTTCTACATTTGTAGCTGGTGATGACGATCAGAGCATATATTCTTTCAGGTATGCGTCTCCAACGGGTATTCGGAAATTCACGGAGCGATACCGCGAAGCTCGGGATCACAGATTGTCGAAGTGTTTCCGATGCACTCCAGAAATCCTTGAAACTTCACAGGTATTGATTAATGAGTACTTAGAATTAGATAGCATTCCTAAAACATTGGTCACATTCTATGGGGATACCCAGCCTGCATTAGCAGGGTTCGTTCAGAGGTGGCGTTTTTGCAGTGATAGGGCAGAAGCCAAAGCAATAGCACAATCATGCAAATTGCTTGTTGACAAAGGCATAAAGGCGGGTGAGATTTTAATTCTTATCAGTAACCGCCGTATCCAGTTAGCCCCTCTTCTGGATGCCTTTAGGATTGAAGGCATAGATGTGGAATTACCGCCGGGAAATAGATATGTGGATGAGGAAGCAGGTCGGTTGGCTTATGCGATAGTGCGAATTGCATGTGATACAGAACTTAAGGATTACGTGGCTCATCGTTTGCTACTGGGACTTCTAAAGGGAATTGGTATAGGAACATGCAATAGCATAAGGAGGAAGATAGTAGAGAAGAGCCTAAACTATCTTGATGTTCTATATGATGAAGATATACCCGATAGTGTTTTCTCGAACAGGGAAGTAAGGGCTATCAAACGCGTCAGGACCATTCTTGGAGTAGTCACCAAATGGGAGGCTAAGGACACCATAGATGACCATGTCGAGGATATTGCCGACATAATAAAAGATATTTTCGACGAAGATGCAACTCAGAAGTGGCATGACTATATTGCCCCGCTTCCGGGTAAAATGAGTCTTGAGGAGCTAAGGGCGTTCATGGCGACAGATAACCGTGAACAGCAGGTTTCCATCCTTGAAGAAGTGTACGAGCGGCTCCAGCTCGAGATACCTGATGGGGGAGTGCTGCCATCTCGAGCGAGGATCATGACGATGCATGGGGCAAAAGGCCTGAATGCACAGGTGGTCTTTATTCCTGGACTTGAAGAACGGATTCTTCCAGGAGAGAAGAAGAAGCGGTATCCAGCCCTTGTTTTCGAGGCTGCACGAATGCTTTATGTGTCCATCACTAGAGCCCGCGCAGCATGCATCTTGAGCTACGCCGAAAACCGATTAGTGCATGGTTCATTCGGACGAACTACACCATCGAGGTTTGTCTCTCATCTGAATGGGTCATTCGATTCTAGGAAACAAGGCCTGCAGGATGATGAGGCAGAAGAAGTTTTGAAGACAATAGAATTCTTGTAGTGTAGCTGCCAGCTTCTGGAGCCAAGTGTACAGGGACGGCGCAGAGCGCCGTCCCTGTGCGGAGGCTCCGAAAGGTGGCTAGCTGACCGGCTCCAGCCAGTACTGGCCGGGCACACCTTCCGCCGTCCAGCCGACCAGGCCGTTGTAGTTGACCCGCCACCAGGTCAGGCCGCCGGTAGCGCACTGCGGCCCATCCAGGACGGTGAACACGCCGCCCGGTGGAATCTGGCCGATGGGCGTCCCGGCATCACCGGGGCGGTCGCGGACGGTGTTGGCGTTGGGCGGGTCATAGGTGACACGGCCCTGCATCCCCGGCACCAGACGCGAACGCAGCCCGTTGCCGCACGCCAGCGGTTCCAGCCAGTAGACCCCGGCGTAGCCTTCCGCCGTCCAGCCGGTCAGGCTGCCGGTGGTGATCCGCCACCAGTTGTAGCCGTCTACACAGCGCGGGCCTTCGATCACGCGGAAAATCGTCCCGCCGGGGATGTTGGCCTGGACGGTGCTGCCGGAGCCGGTGCCGGGCGCGGTGCGCACGGCGTTCGGCTCGCCCGGTGTGACGCGGGCGGTGTACCCGGCGGAAAGGCGCGGCGGCAGCGTGCAGGTTGGCGGCGGCGGGGTGGCCGCCTCTACCTCGATGCGGCTGACGAAAACGACGTCATCTTCCCCGCCGGGGTTGTTGGGGTAGAGGATGCCCCAGATGTGCACCGGGACGCCGGGCGGGTTATTGGCCAGGAAGTTGAGCTGGGCCAGGATACCGGCGTCACTGGACGTGACGCCTACGCGCAGCATGCCTTCCCAGAACTGGAAGCCGAGCGGATAGGCCATCGCACCATCGTTGCGGACGATGACGCCGCGCCAGTCGTTGACGGCCTCGCTACCGCCGGTGGCTGGTTCCAGCCAGTAGACCCCGGCCTCGCCTTCCGCCGTCCAGCCGATCAGGCCATTGTAGTTAACCCGCCACCAGGCCATACCCTCCGGGCCGCACTGCGGGCCGCTGAGCACGTTAAAGACGCCGCCGGGCGGAATCTCCCCCACCACCGAGCCGACGTTGCGCCCCGGCTGGCTGCGTACCGTGTTGCTCAGGGCCGGGAAGAGCGTCACCCGCCCCTGCTGGCCCGGCGTCAGGCGGATCGGCAGGCCGCTGTTGCAGGAGAGCGGATCCAGCCAGTATACGCCATCCCGGCCTTCCGCCGTCCAGCCGACGGCTCCACCGGCGTCGACGCGCCACCAGTAGTAGCCGTTGGCGCAGATCGGCCCCTGCAGGACGGTGAACGTCGTGCCGCCGGGCAGGTTGCCCAGCACGATGCTATCGCCGCCGGTGCCGGGCGCGCTGCGCAGGGCGTTCGGCAGCGGCCCCGGCGAGACTCTGCCGGTGTTGCCCACCTGCAAGCGCGGCGGCAGGTTGCAGGCGACCACAATGGGCGTTGGTGTTGGCGTGCGCGGCGCGGGAGTCGGAAGCTGCGCTTCCAGGGCGGAAACGTAGATCACGTCGTCATCCGGCGTGGCCGGGCTGTTGTGGTAGAGGATCCCCCACACGCGCACGCGGCCCGTCCCCGCCAGCGCCGCGATCTGGCCCTGGATGGTGGCGTCCACCGAGGTGACCCCAACGCGCCGGGTCGCTTCCCAGAACTGGAAGCCGTAGGTGTAGGGCGCACCGGCGCCGTTGCGGACGAGCGTGCCCGTCCAGCCTTCAACCGGCTCGCTGCTTACAGTCCCATCAGCGCCGCCCGATGTCCCGCCGTCCTGCCCTGCTTCCACGACAGCCAGCTCGGCCAGGCGGATCTGGCAGCCGTTAGCGTCGGCGACGCCGCAGATCACGTCGCCACTGATGCTTAACAGCGCGCCGCTATCGCGCTGGGCGGCCAGCGTCAGCGAGAGGGCGCCCTGCCGATCGTTTTCCGGCGGCACGGCAATGCCGTAGCGCATCGGGCGGTCGCCCAGCAACACGAAGTAGTCGTCATAGCCCGCGCCCGGGGAAGTGCTGTACAGGCGTCCGATCCAGCCGCGGATGGCTGCCGGTTCGCTGACGCCTTCGCCATCGGCGAGAATCTGCTGGACGCGCAACTGGCAACCGTTGTAGTCCGGCACGTCGCAGCGCAGGCTGCCCCAGAAGTGAGCGCGAGTGTTCGTGTTGCGCAGGCTGACGATCCGCGCTTCCAGGGCGTCATCCGCCCCGGCGATGCCTACTGAACCGGCCCCTTCCGAAAGCAGGAACAGGTAATCATCGAACTGCGATCCGGCTGGCAAGCCGGTGACCAGCCCGTACCAGCCAATAGCGGGCGTGCCGGCCTCTTGCTCCGGCGTGGCGGTCTCTGTTGGGGCGGTGGTAGCCGTCGGCGCGGTGGTGGCGGACGGCTCCGGGGTAGGGGTCGCCGTGGGTTCGGCGACGGTCAGGTTGCAGCCGCTGATGATCGCGGCGCTGAACAGGAGCAGCATGGCCAGCTTGGCCCAGGGACGAGGCATGAGTGAGTTCCCCCTCTTAAGTGTTGACGGTATTGCGCAACGAGCGCCTACCGGGTTATGAGCCTCATTATAGAACGTCCGGGGCGGAGGAAAAGTTCCCGGCGGGCTGGCGCAGGCCAGGCGCAGGGCAAGAGCCTGGCAACGACGCATGCGCCGGTTCACGGCGGGGCAATGGGCGAAAGGGCCGGGCGCGGCGTAGCCCGGCAGGAGGCGCGCGTGATGGGCGCGCCTCCACCGGTTTCACAGTTCCAGGTGGTACCGCAGCGGGCGCGACCGGGTGGGATGGCGCAGCTTGCGCAGGGCTTTGGCCTCGATCTGGCGGATGCGCTCCCGCGTGACGCCGAAGTGCTTGCCGACCTCCTCAAGGGTGTGCATCTGGCCATCATTGAGGCCAAAGCGCAGCTCCAGCACTTCGCGCTCGCGGTCGTTGAGGATGCGCAGCGACTCGCGAATTTGCTCCTTAAGCAGCTGGCGGCTGGCTGCTTCCACCGGGCCGGGCGTCTTGTCATCCTCGATGAAATCGCCCAGCGAGGATGAATCCTCCTGCCCGACCGGCATCTCCAGACTCATCGGTTCCTGGCTGATGCGCATGATCCGCCGCACCTTATTGGCGGCGCGACGCAGGCGGCGCTCCAGCGTGGGGTTGAGCGCCTCGCCGCGCGCCTGGGCCTCGCGGATGGCCCGCGTTTCTTCCGGCGAAAGGAAGTCCATCTCCAGCGCGATCTGTTCAGCGGTTGGCTCGGTGCTGAGCTTCTGGGTCAGGTCGCGTTCGATGCGCATCAGGCGGTTGATCGTCTCGACCATGTGCACGGGGATGCGGATGGTACGGGCCTGATCGGCGATGGCCCGGCTGATGGCCTGGCGGATCCACCAGGTAGCATAGGTGCTGAACTTGTAGCCGCGGGTATGATCGAACTTCTCCACCGCTCGCAGCAGGCCGATGTTGCCTTCCTGGATCAGGTCGAGGAAGTTGATCCCCCGGCCCATATAACGCTTGGCGACGGAGACCACCAGCCGCAGGTTGGCGCGGGTCAACGCTTCGGCGGCCTCATTCTGGCGCAGTTCAGCCAGTTCGAACGAGTCGAGGATCTGCTCGGCGGCGTCCGGCGTGCTGGCGATCCACTGGCGGGCGCGGTCGATGTCTAGGGTTGTGCCGCGCAGGGCCTGGCGCATGCCGGGTGGCAGCAGGTATAGCACCTGGAATACTTCAAACAGGTGGCGGGCCAGTTCGGTCCAGGCGTCATCGTGGCCCCATTCACGCTGCTGCAGGTACTCGCGGATGCCCGATTCGGCATCCTGATCCCAGGACTCGTACAGCCGATCGGCCTCGTCGATGATCATGTTAAGGGCTGGCGGCTGAACCTTGAGGGCGCGGGCCTGCTTCTGCAGGGCTTTCCAGGCCTCGGCTGCGTTTTCCAGCAGGGCCAGGGCGACATCGGTCGTCTGGTTGAGATCGCGTTCGGCGGCTTCTGCCGCGCACTCGTCCAGCATCTGGGCGGCGGCCATCTGCGCCGCCAGCCACATCTCGCGGTTGGAGTCGAGGAGCTGCACCTGGCCGATTTCCTTGAGGTACATGCGCACCGGGTCGTCAGTCAGTGCGCCCAGCCCTTCGTAGGCCGGTTCGCTCTCCAGGTCTTCCTCTTCTTCTTCCTCGTCCTCAACCGTTTCAAGCAGCGGGAAATCATCCAGCGGCAGCAGATCCGGCTCGTCAGCCGCTTCATCGTGTTCGTCAAATTCCAGCCCGTTATCTTCGAGTTCCTCGTCGAAGGCGGGCACGTCGTTGTCGGCCAGTTCTGGCTGGCGGGTTTGGCTGGGGCCGGGTTTCCTGTCCTTGCGGATCTTGCGCTTTGCCATGGTGAACCCCCGGTTGCAGGCAGTGTGTCATCTCAGAATATCGCCGGACGGCGCCTGTCGAGCGGCAGCCTGACGCCTATTTGTAATCGGTTTCCGGCGAAAACTCAAACCGGAACGCATTGCTGGAACTGGTCAGAACGGGCTGGGGTGATCACAGCCGTGAGACTGACGGAGATGCCGGACGGTGGCTTATTGTGTCACACGGGCGGTGATTTAGCCATTGGGCAATTCGGCCCGCTCCTGAAGCGCCCGGTCCAGGGCGGCGACAGCCGCCTGGCTGGCGTCGATGGCGTCCTGGTAAGCCTGGCGCTCCTCATCTTCCGCCTCCAGGACGACGAACCGCAGCGCGTCGATCGTCTGGCGCAGCCGATCGCGGCGCAGCGTAAATACCTTGTCGATCATTTCGCTTTCTGGCTCATGCAGGTTACGTCCCTGACGGCGCATCTCCTTCTGGATGGAATACAGTTCCTGTTCCAGGCCGGGCAGCCGGCCCGCGACCGGGTCCCTGAGCGCCCTCAGCCGCTGGAGCGGCTCGGCGAACAGGTCTCCCAGTGTGTTCTGGATGAAGACCTGCGGGTCCAGGTCATCCTGCCGCAGGGCGGCCTGCAGCGCCTCAAAGATGGCCTGGCAGGTTGTGTCGCGGAAATCCTCGCTACGCAATGATCCCAGCGCCTGGCGCAGTCGGGTCATGCGGTTTTCGTCCGGGAAGCGCCCCTGCAGACTGTCAGCCACCTGGCGCAGGGCGCGGTTGGCCTGGTAGAGCAGGCTGGGGCGGCGCAGGAGCAGGTTGAGCACGTATTGCTCCTGCAGGCTGGCTGGCCCCGGTGCAACACGGGCAACCGGCGGCGCTTCCAGCGGCTGGCCCTCGGCTGGCGGTTCGCTCTCGTCCTCATCGGGCGGCAACAGCGCATCTGGCTCCGGGCGGGGGCCTTCCTCCCAGGCGGCGTCCGGCGCGGGCGGGACAGGCGGCGCTTCCGGGCGGCGATACTGGCGCGCGGCCTGCTCCATGGCCCGTGTGGGTCGCCGCTCGCGCAGGCGTGGATTGGCCAGGCGCGGGCGGGCTGTCACCATGCGGCTCTCCAGAGCGATCTCCATCAGCCGCTTTTCCGGCAGGTGCAGGCGGTAAGCCAGCTTCTGGACGTTCACCTCCCTGTGCAGATCGCTTTCGGTGGCGGTCAGCAGCGGCAGGAGCTGGCGGGCGATCTTCTCTTTCTCGTGGATCGTGGCATGGGCGATATCCAGCCCGGCGGTGCCAACACGGATCACGTAGTCAGCGACCGGTTCGGCCTCGGCCACCAGGCGCTGCCACTCGCGCGGGTTTTCGCGGATCAGGTCGTCGGGGTCTTTGCCGGATGTGATCACGATCACGCGCATGTCGATGCCCAGCCGGCCCGCCCGCCGCAGGGAGCCATCCGGCCCGAAGAGCGTGGCGCTGGCCTCGTTGAGCACCTGCCGGGCGACATCCAGGCCGCGCATGGTGGCGCTGACGCCAGCCTCGTCAGCGTCCAGGGCCAGGATCAACCGATCGGCGTAGCGGCGCAGCGTCTGGAGCTGGGTGTCGGTGAGGGCGGTGCCCATCTGGGCGACAACGTTGCGGAAGCCCGCCTGGTGGGCCTGCATGACATCCATGTACCCTTCGACGATGATCGCCGTCTCTGTTTCGCGGATCTCGCGGCGGGCCAGGTCGAGGCCAAAAAGCGTGGCCGACTTGTCAAAGAGTTCGCTCTGGGGCGAGTTCAGGTACTTGGGGGTATCTTCGTCCCGCAAGGCCCGCGCACCAAAGCCGATCACGCGCCCGCGTCCGTCGCGGATGGGGATCATCAGCCGGTGGCGGAAGCGGTCGTACACACGGCCTTCTTCATTGCGGATGGCGACCCCCGCCGCCACCACATCCGCCGCGCTGTACCCCAGCCCTTCCAGGTGGCGGAGCGTCGCGTGCCAGTCGTCCGGCGCATAGCCCAGCCGGAAATCGGCGATCGTCTGCGCGTTCAGCCCGCGCCGCACCAGGTAAGCGCGGGCGACTTCCGCCTCTGGCGCTTCCTGGAGCAGGGTGTGGTAGTAGCGGGCCGTTTCCTCCAGCAGGCCCAGCATCCGGTCGAAGACGGCGTCCTGCTGCTCCTGTTCCGCCGTGCGGGGGCGCAACTCAACGCCGGCCCGTTCCGCCAGGTGCGCCAGCGCCTCGTTGAAATCCCAGCCATGCTGCTTCATGGCAAAGGTGATGATGTCCCCGCCTTCGCCGCACGCGCCGAAGCAATGCCAGTGTTGCGTTTCCGGGAAGACAACAAACGAGGGCGTGCGCTCCTGATGGAAGGGGCAGCGGGCCTTGTAGCTGCGGCCAGCCTTCTTCAACGGAACGGTTTCGGAGATATAGGCCACCAGGTCAAGGCGGGCTTTGATCTCGTCGATGACGGACATTGGGCAGCCTCCTCCGGGCCACCTGATGCGGCTCGATTATACGCAGGGCAGAACGTTCGTGCAAAAGTAGCGGGCGAGGGCCTCCTGCTCTCCCGGTCATTGGTCCTTACACCTGTGGCAAACTGCGGGGGGCATTCGCTATAATGGGCCTGCCCATCCCGGATGGAAGAGCGCCGTTTGTGATGTGGATGGGACGCGCAACGTGAAAATCACCTGGGCGATAGGGAAACTGGATGGACATTACCTGGTACGGGCATAGTTGCTTTCGGCTGGTGGAACGCGGCAAAGCCTCTGTCGTGACGGACCCCTATAACGGCGATATCGGCTACAAGCTACCCCGCAAACTGCGGGCGGATATCGTGACGATCAGCCATGAGGCTCCCGGCCATGCCAACCGCGACTGGCCGCGCTCCACGTATGTGATCAGCGGGCCGGGCGAATACGAGATCGGCGGCGTGTTCGTCATCGCCGTCGCCATGCATCACCCGGACGATCCGAAGCGACAGAATATCGTCTACCTGATGGACTTTGACGGCCTGAATGTCATTCACCTGGGCGACCTGAGCTATGTGCCTACCCAGTCGCAGGTGGAGACGCTGGGGGCGGTTAATGTGGCGCTGGTGCCTGTGGGGGGCGGCAACGGCCTGAATGCGGGCCAGGCCGCCGAAGTGATCAGCCTGATTGAGCCGGATATCGTCATCCCGATGCACTACAAGACTCCGTACACGTCGCTGAACCTGGATTCGCTGGACAAGTTCCTGAAGGTGATGGGCCTGGGGACCGTGCAGCCGCAGGAGATGTTACGGGTGACCCTTGACGATCTGCCGGAGCAGCCGCAGGTAATCGTCCTGGAGCCGCAACAATCGTAATGTCCGGGGCCTGGCCAGGCGCTTCCGCCGGGGGTGATAACGGGAGGGGAAACCGTTGGAATACAAACTGATGATGAGCTGGGACATCAAACCGGGCCTGGACCAGCAATACTTTGAGTTCGTGGTGCGGGAGTGGGTGCCGGGCATCACCCGGCTGGGGATGCAGCCACGCGAGGCCTGGTATACGGTCTATGGCGATTGCCCGCAGATTTCGACCTCGATTGTGACCGACGACCTGCGGCGGTTACGTGATGTGCTTTCCGGTGAAGACTGGGCGAAGCTGCACAGCCGCCTGCTGGAGTTTGTCCACAACTACCGGCAAAAGATCGTGCGGGCGTCGGCTGGCTTTCAGATCTGAAAGCGTGGTGGAGCAGCGGGCAGAAACAAAAAAGCGAACCGGCAGGCCGGTCGCTTGAAGGGTAACGTTTGCAGTGCGGAAAGCCAGGAAAGGCCGTCTCAGTCGTCGCTGCCAGCGCTGCTGGCGCTGGAGTCGCCTGACGCCGAGTCCTTCTTCTTGCTGGTGCCAGTCAAATTGGAACGGTTAGAACGGCTGTCGGTGACATAGAACCCGGAACCTTTGAAGATGACACCGACTGGCCCGATGACCTTGTGCGTATGCCCGCTGCATTCCGGGCAGACGTCAATCGGAGCATCGGCGAAGCTCTGCTTGGCCTCAAACCTGACGCCGCACTCTTCGCATTCGTACGTATATACTGGCATACCGCTTCCCTCACTCCTCAAGTCCTGCGGGCGGACTCCGGTCCAACCCAGGGGTCATTCTATAACTATTCCCGTTTGTCGTCAATCGGATTCTAGGCGTGAAATATCAGAATAAAATAAGAAAAGCTGGCCTGTACAGGGTTTTCGTCCCGCCTGTGACGCAACCGCGCCCGCCCGTAATCCGTATAGTCAGGTAGGGGAACAACCTATCGCCTGCGAGGGGAGACCTGTTTGTGTCCGAAGAATTGCCCGTCATCCGCGAATGGGTGGAGGCGGCGTTAGAGGGGGACCAGCGCGCCTTCGGGCTTCTGGTTGAGCATTATCAAACGGCCGTCTTCAACCTGGCCTACCGTATGCTGGGCGAGCCACAGGAAGCCGAGGATGCGGCCCAGGAAGCGTTTTTGCGGGCGTATGCGAACCTCTCTCGCTACGACCCGGAGCGTTCGTTTAAGACCTGGTTGCTGTCGATTGCATCTAATCACTGCATCGACCGCCTGCGCAAGCGACGCCTGACCTGGCTCTCTATTGAAGAGGAGGAAAGTGTCAGTGTCCACCCCGCGCTGGTCAGTACGGCTGCCGGGCCGGAGGAAGCCTACCTGGAGCAGGAGCGGTCGGCGGATATCCAGGCGCTGCTGGCCCGGCTCCCACCGGATTACCGGCTGGTGGTGGTGCTGCGTTACTGGTACGACATGAGTTACACCGAGATCGCCGAAGCCCTCAATACCAGCGAGTCGGCGATCAAGAGTCGGTTGTTCCGGGCCAGGCAAACGCTGGCTGATTTAATGGAAGGTGGCCCATTGCCTGCCCGGCCAATGGCGCCCGTGTTGGAGGGTTCGTGATTATGGCTCTAAACCCGCAGCAGGAACGTGTCAACCGCGCTCTGGATGACCAGTTAAGCAGCGCTGAACTGGCCGCCTTCCAGAGCGCGCTGGAAGAACACCGGGCGGAAGCCGATCTGTATGCACGGCTGCGGGTGGTGGATCGCCACCTGCGCGCCCCGGCGCTGGCCGCGCCTTCCCCTGATTTCGCCCGCAAGGTGATGGCGCGGATCGAAGCAGGCGAGCATGAGGCGTACGCGCCGCACCGCCGGCTGGCCCGGCTGTTGACCTGGCTGGGCGTGGCCCTGGCCGCGATCCTGATCCCGGTCGGGCTGGTGGCGGCGGTGATGATGGTGACCACGGCGCAACCGGCCCTGTTCGCCGGACTGGTGCGTACGCTGCTGGGCGGGGTGCACGCGCTTGGCGGCTGGCTGATGCGCCTGTTCGGGCTGGTCAGCGGTCTGGTGGAATCGTACCCGATGGCTCCGGCCCTCTCGCTGACGATCATCCCGCTGGTGATGGTCTGGGCCTGGCTGGTCTGGTACCTGCCACAGCGGAATCGCCCGGCGACCATTGTGATCAAGGTGCAGGCGGTAGGAAGCGGCTCATGACCCTTCGTAAAGCGCTGGCGCTCTTTCTTGTGGCGGCAGGGCTGCTGCTCCTGGCGGCGGGGATTGCCCTGGCCCAGGGCGGCGATACCGCTGCCGCCCCGCGGCTGATCTTCGCCGATCACTATGTGCTGGCTCCCGGTGAAACGATCGATCGGAGCGTGGTGATTGTGGCGGAAACGGTTGCGCTGGAAGCGGGCAGCGTGATCGAAGGCGATGCCGCTCTGGTAGGGCAAAAGGTCACCGTGCATGGCGAAGTCCGGGGGGAGCTGGCCGTCCTGGCGGATGAGGTTGTCCTGGCCAGCAGCGCCGTGGTGCATCAGGGTGTTCACCTGTGCGGTGGTGAGATCTACCGCGCCCGCAATATCACCCTGGGCGGTTCCTACACCGTGGATTGCCAGCAGCTCGGCGGGCTGTTCAGCCAGGTGATCCCGCTGGCGCTGGATCCGTCTAACTGGCGCTGGGAGGCTGACTCAGCTGAATCCATCCTGCAAACCTGGCACTGGAGCCGCCTGAGTGACCTGGAAGACTACCGCCCGGGAGGGCAACTTACGCCGGTTGATCGGCTGCTGGTCAACGCCGGGCTGGCGCTGGTGGCTGGCGCGCTGGCCGGCCTGTTCACGCTGATTATGCCGCTGCGCCTGCGCCGGATCAGCGAGGCGGCGCTAAGCGCTCCGCTGGCGGCGGG
>JAIOAT010000060.1 GCA_019873685.1 Chloroflexota bacterium | reverse complement strand
GTACTGCAAGCCGAGCGGCGCTAACTCGTAAATCTGGCGCAACCCATTAAGTGCCAACCGCACTTACGCACCCGCTATGGCTATGGCCGCTTAAGCGGTCCCTAGCATAGCTGATTACCAGATACGGTAATCCGTCCGCCCTTCCCGTCTCCGGTCGGGGAGACTGGCGGGCGTCACCAAAGCCGGAGTGCTCGCCTGTGACGCCGATACGCGGGCGCTAAGAGTTATCGGCTGAGCCTGAGGTGTACCCTGTTGGCCGGGGCTACCGACGGCGAGAACCAAAAGGCCAACTAAGCTTGTAGACGTGCGGTTTCGTCCTCTTCGGACCCGGGTTCGATTCCCGGCATCTCCACCTGAACAACCAGGCGGCCCATCATTGGAGCCGCCTGGTTTGTTTTCGCGCGGTGCTGCCCGGAAACTAGAGGATCGTGTCGGCGCCCATCTGGCGCTCGATCCAGGCGGCGATCACCGGGTAGCGGAAGTCCTGCCCGTTGTAAGTGCTGACCGCCCCAGCGATGGACAGCATGGCGATCACCAGCGGCAGCGCCAGCATGGCCAGGACAAAAACCACGTAGAGCAGCCCAAACAGCAGCACAAACGGGATGCCGATCAGGAGGACGCTGGCGATTGCGGCCAGCGTGATAGCCACGGCAAAGATCAGCGAGCCGATGGTCAGCAGTGTGATCCAGCCGATCGTGCCCATCAACTGGGCGGCAAAAGCCTGCAGCGCATGATAGGCGACGAATCGCGAGCGATCGCGGAAGCCCACATAGATGAGCAGTGGCGCAAAGACCATCACCAGCCCGGCCAAACCGCCGGTAGCGATCCCGGCCAGCACGGTGATCAAGAAACTGGCGTGCGCCAGCGCTGCCCACAGACGTTCATCCTCGGTCAGCGCATCAACCGGAACACTGTGCGGTTGCCAGTCGATGTCGTACAACAGCTTCCGGGAGATGTCCTGCACTACGTCTGCTGACCGCTTGCGTTTGCGGCTGGTGTTAACCGGGAAGTCCGCCGGTTCGATGCGGATACGAATGCTGTCGCGGGGCAGCTCAGCGGATGGCATGTCCGGCTGCTCCGGGAGGTTTTGATGCGCGCTCATAAGTGACTCCTGAAAGTGGTTGCTATGCCCTGTAAGTCCGGGTTCCAGTGATTCTTACGCGCCGGGCCTGAGAAGGTTGCATGCATCCTGCCAGTGCATGCAGGGTCGGCCATGCAGTGCGGGCGGCCAGCGAGTATACTTGCCCCGTGCCGAGCGGGGAGTGTCCACCTATGCTGACTCTGTTGCGTAATGACTTTCACCTGACCAAACGCGATCTGGGCTGGATCATGTTGCTGGTCGGCCTGACGGCAGTGATCGGGCTGCTGGCGCTGGATCCGGTTGCTGACTGGCTGCACAGCCTTGGTCTGGATGTGCTGCCGCCGGACCGCCAGGCCGGGTTTGGGCCGATGCAACGCCTGGCTCTGCTGGTGGGTAGCGTGCTGACTATCGTCGGGCTGACGCTGATCCCTCTGGGCCGCGAGCCGGTGACGCCTCTGCCGCAGGAGGAGCTGCCTGTTGTGCGGGAGGGGGCCTCACCGGGGCGGATCACGCGGGTGTTGTTGTTGATTGCCCTGGGGGCGATGGCCTTCTATTTCGTCGTTTATGTTGTCTACGCCGCCAACCTCTTTCAGTTTCCATTCGATTACGATCAGGGCGAAGGTTTTGAACTGGTGGACACCATCCTGTTCAGCCAGTTCCGCTGGCCGTACCAGGACACCGAGGTCTACCCGTTCTATTCCTCTAACTACCCGCCGCTTTTTCACATGCTGGCGGCGCCGTTCGTGTGGCTGTTCGGCCCCGCCTACTGGTACGGGCGGCTGCTCGGCTTCCTGGGTACACTGGTCACGGCGAGCGCCATTGGCTATGCGGTCTACCGTGCCGAACGCCAGAAGATGGTCGCCGTGATAGCCGGGCTGGCCTTTCTGGCGTCCAATACCATCTACCATGTCGGGCCGTTGTTCCGGCAGCATTTGTTCATGGTGATGTTTGAGACTCTGGCTGTGGTGGCGCTGGCCAATGTGCATGCGCTGGAAGGCAGGGCGCGCCGTCGACGGATGATCGTCGGTCTACTGCTGCTTCTGGCAGCGGGTTACACCAAGCAGCTGGCCGTGGTGACCGTGGCGGCTGTGTTCGTGTTCCTGTTCCTGGCCAGCCCGCGCCGCGCTGTGGGATGGGGGCTGCTGCTGGCGCTGGTGGCGGGCGGCATCTTCCTGCTGATCGATCGGGCGACGGGCGGTCAGTGGTGGCTGAATATCATCACTGCCAACGTCAACCAGTTTGTGCCGGGGCAGTTCCCCGGTCTCTTCCGCCAGTGGTTCGGTTTGCATGGCGCGTTGCTGATCCTGGCCGGCCTGCTCGCCATTTATGAGCTGTATTTTGACCGGGTCAGCCTGTACACCATCTGGTTCGGCGCGGCGGTCCTGAGCACTACGTCAGCGGGCAAATGGGGGGCGGGCGATAGCTACTTTGCTACGGCCATCGCCGCCGCCTGCATCCTCAGCGGCATCTTTGCTGGCCGGACGCTGCGCGGAGGCTGGCGCTGGCCGGACAATTACCTGGCGCGGCTGCTCAACCCGATCCGGGTGCTTCTCTCTCGCGCGCCGCTGGCACAGGCCGGGCTGCGCCTGATGATGCCTGTTTCCTATCTGTTGTACGCGGTGGCCGTGTTCCACATGCCGACGGAAGGAGCGCTGTTTGGCCCCCTCGCCAGAGCGCTGAGCGTTGCCCCCAACACTGACTTTGCCTACTATGACTCGGCGGGCTGGACGGTGGGCTATGCCGTGCTGGGCCAGATTCCGACTCGGGCGGATGTGGAGAATGGCTGGCGGCTGGTGGCTATCGCCGCGGAGGGCGATCAGCCTGCGTTGAGCGAGGACGCCGCCTTCAGCTGGCTGGCGGGCAAGGATGTGGTCGGCAACCCGACTCAGCTGCTCAACCTGTACAACAATGGTCTGTACGATCCCTCGGCACTGGTGGGCATGATCGAGGATCAGGCGTTCAATGTGCTGATCCTGCGGGCGTTGTTCTACCCGGATCCGGTGCTGTATGCGATGATGCAGGCTTACGCGCCAGCAGAAGTCATCCCCATGAATGGTTTTGAGTATCGGGTCTACCGTCCTGATCCGGGCTGGCCGTCACGGCGCGCGCTGCGCGACCAGCTACTGGCACTCGACAATGGATCGCGGGTGGAGGCTATCGTCTCGCTGCCACAACAGGGCGTCGAAACCTGGCTTGAGGAAACGCTGGGACACGCCGGTTTTGAGATCGCTGGCGCCTGGTTGGAGGGCAGGGCGCTCTTCCAGCAGGTGGAGGGCGATCTGGCAGCGCCGGTCACGCTGGAGCCGCAGGCTGGAGGGACGGTGCGCGTCATCGTTGACGTGGCGTCATGAGCTAATCGTAGTGCAGAATCAGACAGGCTCCGCACCCGGCGGAGCCTGATCATAGCTGGGGAGGTAGGATTCGAACCTACGGTACACGGTTCCAAAGACCGTTGCCTTGCCGCTTGGCCACTCCCCAAAGCTGGCCACATTGTACCACAGGGAGACTGGCCTCACCAGATCGGATCGGCCACGCGGACGCGATTAATCCATTTCTCATGGCATGTCAGGTTTCTTTGATTTAGGATAATGATGATGAGAAAAATTCAATGAGGGATCGGACATGGCGCATGAACAACAGGGTCGCAGGGCTAACCCTTCAGCGGCGACAGGAGCGCTGGTCGGAGGACTGGTGACAGCGGCGGCGGTCGCCCTGCAGGTTCTTGGCGCCAGCGCGTTCGGTCTGCCTTTTCCGCCGTTCGACGCTTTCGACTGGCTGGCTCGCATCCTGCCGGGGAATATGATCACCGCCGGGATTGATGCGCTTGTCGGCGTAATCACCGGTCTGAACCTGGGGGAGACTTCTGCAACGGCCAAGGCCCTGGAGCAAACGCTGGCTGTGGTGCTCTTTTTAGGGCTGGGTATGGCCGCCGGGGCGCTGCTCTTTGCATTACAGCGCCGCTACTCATCCATTTGGCCGGGTCTGGTTGCCGGGACAGTTGCCGGCGCGCTGATGGTCGCCCTGTACCTCAGCGTTAATCAGACGGCGATCGCTTCTCCCGTGGTCAGCGTGCTGTGGCTGCTGGCAGTGGCTGTAGGATGGGGCGGGGCGATCGGGTACGTGCACGCTCGTCTGTGGCAGCTTTCACCCATTGTAGCAGAGCCGCCGATGATCAGCGCCGCGCCCGCTGGCGCGACACACGCTGAATACAGGCCCGGCCCTCCGGTTGAAAGCAGTCTGATCAACCGCCGCCAGTTTCTACTGCGGGTAGGCGGCACAGCTGCGGTGATCACGGTAGTTGGCGCCGGGCTGGGAACCCTGCTGAAGGACGACCAGGTCGGCCCGCAACCGGGACAGGTGTCGACGGAAGGCGGAGAGCAGCCCGCTTTGCCCGCCAACCTGCCTAACGCCGGAGACCCCCTGCGGCCTGCTCCCGGCACGCGCCCGGAATACACCCCACTGGATCAGCACTACCGGATTGACATCAACCTGATCCCGCCCGACGTAAGTGCAGAGGGATGGGTGTTGCCGGTGGATGGGCTGGTGGCGCAGCCGCTGCGGCTGACGCTCGACGATCTGCGCACCCGTTACCCGCTTCGGGAGCAATACGTCACTCTGTCGTGTATCTCTAACCCGGTGGGGGGCGACCTGATCGGCACCACCCTGTGGGCCGGGGCCAGCCTGCAGGACATCCTGGCGGAAGCACGCCCCCTGCCGGAGGCGGCTTACCTGCGGATCACAGCGGCGGACGGCTTCGACGAGACGGTGGCACTCGATCTGATCCGGGGCGATGCGCGTATTATGCTGTGCTACGCCTGGGATAATCAGCCGCTGACCGTTGAACATGGCTTCCCGCTGCGCATCTATATCCCTGATCGCTACGGGATGAAACAGCCCAAGTGGATCACCGGAATCCAGGTGGTAGCCGATTATGAGGAGGGGTACTGGGTGCGCCGGGGATGGGACGAGATAGCCCGGATGCAGACGACAGCGGTGGTCGATACGGTTGCTGCACAGGCCCTGATCGAAGAAGGGGGTCGTGTGCTGGTGCCTGTTGGCGGGATCGCCCATGCTGGCGCGCGCGGTATTTCCCGCGTGGAGGTGCAGGTGGATAACGGCCCCTGGCAGGAAGCGCGGCTGCGGACGCCGCTGTCGGAGACTACGTGGGTGATCTGGCGCTATGATTGGCCGTTTCAGGAAGGGCAACATACCTTCGCGGTGCGAGCCTATGATGGCGATGGCGTGATGCAGGAGCTGGAGCCACATGGCCCCCGTCCTAGCGGCGCGACCGGTGTTCACAGTCGGTCGGCGACACTGGAACAGCCTGCTGCCGGAGGGTAGTTGCTCACAGGTGTCCTGGTAGCATTCAAGCTGCAATATTGCCTGGAGCTTTTGCCAGTCTTCTACTGCTCGCCGTCAGTAACTGGCATATGACCTGAGGTACAGTACACTGAAGTAGCCTGAAAGGTTTCAAACTCGCTTTCGGGTGGAACGTCTTGCATGCGTGTGTCTAAGAGGGTTATTGAGGAAGGGGTATAGCTATGCCAGCAGTGGGTGATAAAGCGTCTGACTTTGCGCTGAAGAATCAGGACGGGAAGATCGTCCGGTTGAGCGATTACCGGGGCAAGAAGGTGATTCTCTTTGCCTATCCGAAAGCCGGGACCAGCGGATGCACCACTCAGGCCTGTGGTCTGCGCGACAATTTCCCCCGCTTTGAGGGCGTCAATGCGACTGTCCTGGGCATCAGCCCGGACGAGCCTGCGACACTGCGCAAGTGGAAGGAAGCGGAGAATCTGCCGTACGATCTCGTGTCTGATCCCGATCATCAGGTGCTCGAAGCATGGGGCGCCTGGGGCGAGAAGTCCATGTACGGCAAGAAGTACATGGGGGTGATTCGTTCCCACTGGGTGATCGATGAGACGGGAATCATCGTTGACGCTCAGGTGAATGTCAGCCCGGAGAAGAGCGTCGAGCGCGCGGTCAAGTTTCTGATCGGGGAATAGCGGTGTGTGCCTGGCGGCGGCGCGAATCGGCTTTGATTGACAGGGGCGCTATCGCCGTGCTATGCTTGCCCCGATGAAGGGTGTCCTGAGCCTGGGCCAAGCGTTGCGCCGGGACGGTTGAGATCATGTTCTTGCTGCGAGAGCGGCGTCTGTTGCACACGGTCCTGCTTGTGATCATTCTGGCCACGCTCCCGTGTTACTGCGCGGGAGCGATGTTGCTTGGGCTGGCGCCTGATCGCACCCGGACACGCCTGACGCCAACGCAGCCGCTGGCGACTACACCCGCGGTGCTGACCCTGATCGGGCCAACCGCGACTGCCAGCCTCTTCCCGACGATCACCCCGCTGCCGCCCTTCTGGGCTACGCCGACGCCGCTGATTGGCGGGACACTGGCCACGCCCGGCCAGTATGTGCCTCCCCGGCCAACTTTCACGCCATGGCCAACGGCCACGCCCTGGCCGACCTGGACGCTGCCGCCAACTGCAACGTTCAGCATTCCAACCAGTACACCCGCGCCCACGGTGACGTTTACGTTCACATGGACACCGCCGCCTTCACCGACTGACACCCCGGTGGTGGTACCGCCGAGCGAAACGCCGGTTCTTCCACCAACGAATACCGAACCACCGCCGCCCACGCCGACGCCGGAAGTCCTGGATAGTACTGGCTAACCTGTCGGCTGGCAGAATCTGGCGGACAAACATGACAATGGGGAGTGCTGGTCTGCCTGCACCTGGTATTTGCGTATGAGGAGGGGGCATTTGGATCTGAAACAACACCTTACCCGTTTGTGTCAGGCGCACGGCCCGTCAGGGTACGAGGGCCCAGTGCGCGAGATCGTCAGGTCGGAGTGGGCCGCGCTGGTGGACGATCTGACGACCGATGCGCTCGGCAACCTGATCGGAGTGAAGTGGGGACGCTCTCATACGGAGCCGCGCCGCAAGATTATGCTGGCCGCCCATATGGATGAGATCGGGATGCTGGTGCGGCAGATCGATGGGCCTTTTGTGCGCGTGCATGATGTGGGCGGGATGGATAGCCGGGTGATGCTATCCCAGCCTGTGCTGGTACATGGCAGGGAACCGCTGCCGGGGGTGGTGGCCGCCGCACCGCCGCATATGTTGCCGCCCAACAAGCGCGGGCAGTACCCGGCGATGGATGAACTGATCATCGATCTGGGCCGCAGCGCGGAGGAAGTCGCTGCGCTGGTGCGCGTGGGCGATCCGGTCACGCTGGATGTGCCGGTTGTCGAACTGATGTCAGACCGGCTGGCCGGGAAAGCGATGGATGACCGGGCCTGTGTGGCAGCGTTGACGGTGTGTCTGGATGAATTGCGGCAACGCACCCATTGCTGGGACGTGTACGCTGTGGCCACGGTGCAGGAGGAAGTCGGGTTGCGCGGGGCCAGAGTGGCCGCCCATCACCTGAATCCGGATGTGGCGATAGCGCTCGATGTGACCTTCGCCCAGCAGCACGGGGTGAGCGAGAGCGATGGCCCGTATAAGCTGGGCGGCGGGCCGGTGCTCAGCGTAGGGCCGAACTTCCATCCCAAGCTCTACGACCGCCTGCAGGAAACGGCCAAGCGGCTGGAGATGACGGTCAATGTGGACCCGATTCCGGGTCGCAGCGGCACCGACGCCTGGGCGATCCAGGTGGCTCGCAGCGGCGTCCCAACAGCGTTGATCAGTGTGCCGCTGCGCAACATGCATTCGCCCGTCGAGATCGTCGATCTGAACGACATCCGGCGCGCCGGGCGCTTGCTGGCGGAGTTCATCGCTGGCTTGCAGGAGGACTTTCTGACCACGATCGCCTGGGATGATCCCCTGGCGAAGGATCGGGAACAGCAGGGGGATGCACAGGCATGATGATCAAAGAGCTTTCCGAGGCGATCGGTGTGTCGGGGCAGGAGGATGCGGTACGGGAGGTGATCCTGAAAGCGATCAAGGATCACGCAAAGGACATCCGCATCGATCCACTGGGTAACGTCCTGGCGATCAAGCCGGGCGATGGCACTCGGCCAGATGCGCCCCGCGTGATGGTAGCGGCGCATATGGACGAAGTGGGCTTTATGGTGCTGGGCGTCGACTCGAATGGGGCCATCCGTGTCGGGGCGGTCGGCGGCTTTGACCCGCGTATCCTGCCGGGTCTGCGGGTGGTGATCGGAAAGGACAGGGTGCCCGCCGTATTCAACTGGAAGCCGATCCACATGGGCTATGACCGCACTACGGTCACGCTGGACAATTTGCGGCTGGACATCGGCGCGACATCCAAAGAGCAGGCCAACGGCAAGGTCAATGTCGGCGACCGGGCAGCGTTTATCACGGCCTATCGTGAGCACGGGCGGATCGCCATGGGCAAGGCCTTTGACGACCGGGTCGGTTGCGCCGTGCTGATCGAGTTGATCCAGGGAGAACCGCTGCCGTTTGACGTGCATGTTGCGTTTACGGTACAGGAGGAAGTCGGTCTGCGCGGGGCGCAGGTGGCAGCGCAGGCCATCAAGCCGGACGTCGCCTTTGTGCTGGAAGGCACAACGGCGCATGACCTGCCGCCGGTAGAGGAAGACCCCGAGGCGCCGCGCACCAGTCCGGTCACCGAGCTGGGCAAAGGGCCGGCGCTGACGCTGGCCGACAATTCGGTGATCGTGGATCGCCGTTTGCTCAACCACCTGCGGGAGACCGCTGAAGCGGAGGGCATCCCGTATCAGTACAAGCAGGCCGCCATTGGCGGTACGGATGCAGGTGCGATCATGGTCGCTAATGCCGGGGTGCCCAGCGCCGTGATCTCCGTTCCCTGCCGCTATATTCATAGCCCGGCGGCGATGTGCAACCTCGACGACGCAGCAAACGCGGCTCGCCTGCTGCGGGCTGCCCTGGCGCGGTTCACGCCTGCGGTGCTGGCGCGGGCGGGTGACATGGAGTGAGGGACGCGATGAAAGAGACGATCAAGAAACTGGTCGAAGCCTGGGGGCCAAGCGGGTTTGAGCATCAGGTACGCGCCCTGATTCAGGCAGAAGTCGCCGATCTGGCTGATGAGATTCGCACCGATTCTCTGGGCAATCTGATCTGCCGGATGGGCAGCGGGGGAGCGCGGGTGATGGTGGCCGCTCATATGGATGAGATCGGGCTGATCCTGACTTACCGCGACGACAAAGGGTTTTTCCGCTTCAGCCCGCTGGGCGGCCTTATCCCGGATAGCCTGACCGGCCACCGCGTCCGCTTTGAGAATGGTGTGACTGGCGTGATTCACCGCGAAGGGGCTTTCCGCCGTCCGGAGACGCCCACGCTGGATGAGTTCTTCATCGACCTGGATGATGGAAACGGCGGTTCGGCGGGGGTGCAGGTCGGCGATCCGGGGGCGCTCTTCCGCCCCTACGAGGAGCGCGGCACCCGGATCATGGCCAAGAGCATGGATGACCGCATCGGCTGCGCGGTTGCCATCGAGGCAATGCGTCGCCTGAAGGCGGGCGGGGACATCCCCAACGAGGTGTACTTTGTCTTCACCGTGCAGGAAGAAGTCGGCGTGCGCGGGGCGCGTACAGCGGCTTTTGGCCTGGAGCCAACGCTGGGTATCGCGCTGGATGTGACGGCCACTGCTGATACCCCCCGTTCGCCGAACCGTATGGTGGTCGGCCTGGGCAAGGGCGCAGCGATCAAGGTGCATGATCTTGGCCTCGTCGTGCCGCCAGCCGTCAAGGAGATGATGATCCGGGCGGCAGAGTCGGCGGGTATTCCCTACCAGCTTGAACTGCTGGCCATGGGGTCAACTGACGCTTCCGGGATCAGCCTGTCCGGTTCCGGCGTGCCCAGCGGCTGCATCAGTATCCCCTGCCGCTACGTGCATACGACGAGCGAAACCGTTGATCTGAATGATGTCGAAGCCTGTGTCGGGCTTCTGACCACGATTCTACAGAAGCCGATTGAGCTGTAGACTCGGGGGAACCTGTGTAGCAGCCCTGGCGCACCCGGCCAGGGCTGTTTTGTTAGCCCTGGCGGGCGGTGCTTCCGCGTGTACCGTAGTCCGATGGTCATAGTGTTTGCCTGCGGCCAGGGAATTCCATGGCACCGTCTGCCTGGCAGGGGTGTGGTATCATTAGAAGTGGCTGGCGCTGCTCATGGCGGAGTGCGGCCAATGCCGCAAGCAGGCCTGAGGCCAGGGTGGGAGGAGTGTCATGGCGGAAGTAGATGATCTGGTCCGGGAAGGGATAGCTGCTTTGAAGGCCGGTCGCCGGGCTGAGGCGCGGGAACTGTTGACGCATGCCATCGAGCTTGACCAGTGGAACGAGCAAGCCTGGTTATTTCTCAGCGGTGCGGTGGACTCAGAGGAAGAGCAGGAGATCTGCCTGGAGAATGTGCTGACGATCAACCCGAACAATGAGCGGGCGCAGGAAGGGCTGCGGAAACTCCAGAGCCGCCGGGGGGAAACGGCGGTGCCTGCTGCCGCGCCGCTGGCAACGGACGACGAGCCTTTTGCGGTGCCCGATGCCGACCTGACGGCGGGGATCACCAGTGAATCCGTGTCCGGCCAGCCGGTCGTCCCGCCTTCCACCAGACCCTACAGCCCCACACTGGACGAGACTGCTGCCTATGAGCCAGGCATGACGGCTGAGGCTGATCTGACTGAAGAACCTTTCAGAACCTGGGATGTCGAGGACAGGCCGTCTGCGCCGCGGCCTCCCCAGATTGACCCTTACGCCATTCCGCAGAGCAATGTCCTTGAGCTGGACGATGTCACTGCCGAGGCCGGGGAGGAAGAAGCGGTCTGGGACGATGACGTAGACGCCGGGGCTGTCGATTACGGATACGACGAAGAAGGCGTTGCTGCGCCATATGGGGCGGCTCTGGCGGCGGACGCTGTCAGCCTCAGGGCCAACAGGGTTCTGCTGGGCCATCTTGAGTACCTGCCGCCGGAGATCAAGCCGACTCATCTGCCGGGGAAGGGGTTGCTGTATCCACCCGTCCTGCTGGTCGGGCTGGCTCTGACTGGCGTGGGGATTGTGGCGGCGCTGTTCGTGATGATCATCCTGCTTGTCGATTAGTCTGTATTCCGGGGGAGGTCTGTGCCTGTGCAAATGGCCCGTACATCCCCGCTGCGCCTGCTGCTCGATTCGCGCTGGATCGGGCCGAGCGTAGCGGGCTTTCTGTTGTTGACAGCTGTGATCGCTGTTACCGCGCCCGCTGAACGGACGCTCGGCGGTTCCAATGCCCGCCTGGTGTACTTCCATGGCGCCCTGGTGTGGGCTTCGATTCTAACCTGGTTTCTGGCTGCCGCCTTCGGGGCGCTGGCGCTGGTATTGCGCAGGGATGCCTTGCACCGGGCCAGTCGTTCCCTGGGCAGGGTTGCGCTCTTGTGGTGGGCGCTGTACATCCCGGTGAGCATCCTGGCGGCCAACGCTACCTGGGCGAACAATTCCTGGAACCTGACCTTTTTGCTGGAACCACGCTTTCAGATGGCCTTTCAGGCGGCTGCGGTCATGCTGCTGGCTCAGGCGGTGACTTTCTTCACCGATCGGTTGCCGGTCGCCAGCGCCGCGAACATCACGGTGGTCGCCGTGCTGGTGTTCCTGATGGGTATCACAGAACGGATTCTGCATCCTCCTGCGCCGATCCGGGATACCGAGAGCCTGCGCATTCAGCTGGCATTTGCCGCGATGACTGGCCTGTTGCTGGTGACCGGCTTCCAGTTAGCCCGCCTCCGCTGGCGACGCAGGTGAGCAGTGACTGGCGAGCAGCTTTTCCCCGCGGGAACCTTTGTGACCCGGCGGAACCTTCTGCTGGCGCTTTGCCTGTCGGTCCTGCTGACCGGCGTCTACTGGTTTACCTATAGCGGACGCTTCCTGAGCAATGATGAAACCGCGATGTTCGACGCCGCCGAAAGCCTGGTGCGGCGGGGGAACACCCGGCTGACGTACACGTTCAACCTGCGCATCATCCGCGACTACACGATTGCGGAACAACCCAACACGCCGCTGGCTGATTCGGAACCCCTGCAGCTCATTCTGGCGGGAGCGCTCTTTGCCCTGGCGGAACGGCTGCCGGGGGTGGGGCTGGTTCACGCCGTCTGGTTGCTCAATGTCCTGGTCTGTGCGGCTGCTGGCGGGGTGCTGTTCCTCTATGCCCGGCTGCTGGGGTACAGTGAGCGGACGGCGGCGGCGGGGGCGCTGTTATTCGGATTGGGTACCGTTGCCTGGCCCTACAGCAAAGTTTTCTTCCGGGAACCGCTGGTCCTGTTGCTTCTGCTCAGCGCGGCGCTGTGCCTGACGGTGTGGCGCAGCTGCTGGCGCACCCTGCGCGGTGGGCTGTGGCTGGCCGGTTTTACGTTCTTCTTCCTGCTGGCGTTGCTGACCAAAGAGGCTGCTCTGCTGAGCGTCCCAATCTATCTGGTTATTGCCCTGCCACGGGTATCGCTGCGACGCGGCTGGGGACGGCTGGCGGCGCTGGCAGTGCTGGCGGCCATGCTGGTGCTGGTGGTTGCGGCGGCCCTGAACGCTGTGCTGGGAGTGATCGAGGTGCCGCGCAGCTATGATCCTCTGGCGCGGCTGCAGGCCGTGGCTGGCAAAGAGGAATTCATTGCCTATGCCCTGCTGAGTTATCTGTTTAGCCCCGGTAGAGGGGTGTTCGCCTTCTCGCCGGTCTTGCTGCTGGGCATCCCTGGCGTGGTCATCCTGATCAGGGCGCGCCGCTGGCGGGAGGCGCTGGTGCCCCTGACAACGCTGGCGGTGTTCGTGGTGGGCTATGCCGTGCTGCGCCACGAACACTGGTATGGCGGGTTAGCCTGGGGGCCGCGTTACCTGGTACCGGCGACATCGCTGCTGATGCTGGCGGCCCTGCCGGCGCTGGCCGCGCTGGAGAAGGTAAAACCAGCGCATCCGGCCCGGATTGGGGCTGCGATCCTGGTGCTGCTCAGCGTCTGGGTGCAGCTGAACGGCGTGCTGATCAGCCAGGCGGCTTACTACGAGGCGCTGAAACAGCATGCCGGGGCGGTCGCCTGGCAGGAAGGGACCTGGCAACTGGCGCTGACGCCGCTGGTCGTGATTCCGGGTTTGCTGGGGACGCAGCCGCTGGACTTCGCCTGGCTTCGCGTAGCGCCGGAGGGCTATGTTCTGGCGGCGCTCGCGGCACTGCTGGCTAGTGGCGGCGGCGCTGCCCTGTGGTACTGGCTGCGCCGGGAAGTTGTACCACGCCGCGCCGGGTGGCTTACGGTTGCAGTCCTGCTTGTGGGGACTGTGGCCGCGCTGTATGGGGGGCTGCGCAGCATCTACCGCGACCCGGCCTATATGGGCGATTTTCAGCCGCTTAATGACCTGGCAGAACAACTGCCAAATTACGTCCGGGAGGAAGACATCCTCGTACTGGCCAGCCCGGAATACCAGTACTACATCATGAACACCTACCGGGGTAGGGCGTTGGTCTACACCCTGCCCATGGCCCCCGGCGAACGACCCAGCCCTGAGCAACCGCCGGTGATCACCAGCAACAACCCGGATATGTTGCTGGAACCGCGCCATGCAATCTTTCTGGATACGCTGCCGGAATATACGGGACGCATCTGGCTGCTGGCCAACAACGGGCCATTCACCACCTTTGCCGTGCGGCCGGTGGAATGGTATATGGCTCGCCACTACTTCCCGCTGCAGACGGTCCAGACCGCCGACCTGGCGCGGCTGGTGGCCTTTGACGTCAACGCTGATGCGCCGCCAGACCAGGCCATGCGCTGGCCCGATCACGCGCTTGAAGCCCGTTTTGGCGGGGCGATCGCGCTGGTGGGCTATGATCTGCCCGCGCCGCGCCAGCGGATCGGGCCATATACCGGCCCTGATGCGGGGCAAGCAGGCTACCGGCCCGGTCAGGTGGTTCCGCTGTCGCTGTTGTGGCGGGCGGAGCAAACTCCGGAGCGTGACTATAACATCGGCGTGTTTGTCATCGGCCCGGCGGGCACGGTTGTCGAGCAGCATGGGACACCGCAGGGCACCTTCCGCCCGATGACGACATGGCGTCCCGGCGAATACATCCGCGATAACCATGGCCTCGCGCTGCCGGGTGACCTGCCGCCAGGGCAATACGAGATCTGGGTCAAGGTCTATGACTGGCAAACGGGCACACCTCTGCCGGTCACCGGCGGCAATAGCACGCAGGGCGGGCAGGCGGCATACCTGACCACCATCGTTGTCAGGGAATAGGGTAGGCGTTGCGGGAGGGCTATTCTGCCCGCAGCGACAGGTTCGCGGGCGGCTCCGGGCTTTCCTGGCGGGGAGCGGTTGGCAGCTCGTCAGGGCTGGCCGGCACTGGGGGCGGCGGCTGATCAGCGGCGCGACCCATCATCGCCCGGATAGCCTGTAGCTCTTCCGGGGTCACAGCGACGCGGTTGGGGCCAAAGGCCTGGTCGAAGGCCATCTGGTGAAACAGGGTCAGACCAGCCATGGTGGGTAGCGGGGTTGCTTCTGCCGCGACGCCCTGCGGATTTTCCTCGCGACGCATGAGCAGGATGCTACCCGCCAGAAAGGCCACGCCGATCCACTGGGTGGCGGTCAGGCGTTCTCCCAGCAGCGTAAAAGCCAGCAGGAGCGCTACGCCAATCTCCATGATGGCCAGCATGGCTGTTTGCAGGCTGCCAAGCGTCTTGACGCCATGGAACATGGTCAGACGACCCAGGGCAGTGGTCAACCCCAGCAGGACAATCGCCTCCAGAGCCTCCGGCGGCACAGCCCAGCGAGTGTCATAGAAGCCGTAGGCCAGGCGAGCCATGCTCACGATCACGGCCATGGTCGTCAGCGTGTACAGGGTGACCGTCCGGGCGGGCATCTCGTAAAGCACACGCTGGCTGAGCAGCATGGTGCCGGCGAACATGATCGCATTGCCCAGCATGAGGCCGATACCCAGCCAGTTGATCTCTCTGGCGGAAAGACCGGTGAGCAGCAACAGGGCGATCAGGGCCAGACCAACGCGCAGACCGGTGCGGTACGTGATGCGCTGGCCGCCCAGCCGGGCCAGCAGCACCACGAAGACAATGTACATACCGTTCAACAACTGACTCAGGCTGGCATCCAGCAGGTTAAGGCCGGTATAGAACATGAGCGAACCGATGCCGTTGACCGTCCCGACGACCACACAGCCCAGCAGCCCCGCCGGATAGATGTAAAGATAACGCCGCCAGAAGATCGCATAGACAGCCCACAGGATGGCAGCGGCAATGATCGTGCGGACAGCAGCAACTGTGAACGGATCAGAGCCGGCCTGATAGGCCAGCTTGCCAAACAGAGGCGCCATCCCCAGGAAGACGGGCGACGACATCGAGATGAGGAGCGCGGTGGCTCTTGGCGGTTTCATGCGCGGCCATCCCCCCTGCGTCTTGTTGCTGGCTTGCTCCCCGGAATCTCAGGATGAGCGGCTGGAGCGATTCTTCTCGCGCCGCCGGGTACATTCCGGACAGTAGCCGGTGTAACAGGCGTGGGCCGTTAGCAGGGTGATCCCGTGTTCCCTGGCCCAGCTCAAGGCTGCTTCCTGAATGATTTCCGGGTCAACCGGCACCATTTTGCCACAGCCGCGGCAGGTCAGGTAATGGTACTCGAGGCCGCCGGTGATCCGGTAATACTCGCGTTTGTGCTCAGGGTCCAGGTAACGCGCCTCGACCAGTCCCAGCTCCACAAAGAGCTGCAGACTGCGGTACACCGTAGCCAGGCTGGTATCGCCTTCGTGTTTGAGGGCTAGCTCATAAATCTGTTCGGCGTCCAGGAAGGTTTTGTGCGTCCGCAGCAGATCAAGCAGTAGCAGCCGCTGGGGAGTCAGGCGATGGCCGGCATTGCGCAGCAATGCTTCCGCTTCTTCCGGGGTGGGGACGGTGGGGATGCGATCGCTCATGGTCACCTCGCCGCATGCTGGTGGTGCTTCTGGAAACGGAAATCGGCGCTGCTTTTCCCGGTTGTTGCCCTGGATTTGTCCGGCGCTCCGGCCTGCTCCTGCCTGAATTATCGACCAAGACTGGCCGGGCAGCAATGGCGCTGATGGCGCATAGTGTACCGGTCAACTCCGCAAATGCCACGCCGCCGGGGCCATCCCCTGAGCAAGCAATGTAAGGTGTGGTATGCTTGCTGGCAGCTTGCGGCGCTGGCTGGAGAGCGGATCGCTATGACGGAATTGCTGTATCAGACCGATAGCTACCTGAAGACATTCGAAGCGGTGGTCACGGCTGTTGACAGCCAGGAAAATGGCGTGGTGCTTGACCGCACGGCATTTTATCCGGGCGGAGGAGGGCAGCCCGCTGACCTGGGGACGCTGATCGTTGCTGGCGTAGGCTATCCGGTTGTCCGGATCAGAAAGGCGGGGGACGACGTTGTCCACATTGTAGAAGGTCCGCTGCCGCCAGTCGGGGCGACAGTCACGGGCCAGCTGGACTGGGAACGCCGGTACCGGTTGATGCGTACTCATACAGCCATGCATATTCTGTGCGGGGTGGTGTGGCGGGATTACGGCGCGAGCGTCACCGGTGGCAATATGGAGCCGCTCAAGGGGCGGATGGATTTTGAGTTCGAGCACCTGCAGAAGGACCTGGTGCAGGAGATCGAGCGGAAGATCAACGCTGAAGTAGCAGCAGCCCGGCCGGTCAGGACTGCCATTTTGCCGCGCGAAGAAGCCTTTCGGATTCCCGATCTGATTCGCACCCGGATCAACCTGCTCCCGGAGGGGATCACACGGGTGCGGGTGGTGGAGATTGTGGGCCTCGATCTGCAGGCGGATGGCGGCACGCATGTCGCCTCAACCGCCGAGGTCGGCCCGATCCGGATTACCGATTACACCAGCAAGGGCGGGATCAACAAGCGGCTGTACGTGGCACTGGAGCCAGAAGGCTGAGCCGCAGCACTGGAGGGCCGCGATGTTGCCGCCTGTAGAGTCGGACGAACGTCTGGCCGCGCGGGGGCTTTACCAGCAAATCCGGCGGGCAGAGCCGACCAGGTTCCAGGAAGTGTGGAGTATCCACCGGTTGCCGGATGAAGCCACGATCTGGCGGACACAACTGCTCTATGACCAGGCGATTCCTATGTCGGCCTGCTACCTGTTGCGTGACCCGGATTTTCGACCGGTGCAGATGGTGTTCTACTGGCGCTGGCAGGATGGGCGGGAGGACCTGATCGAGTATCGCTTTATGCCGGGGTATGCGACCATCTTGTACCGTGATCAGGCGCAGGATATGATCTTGCCCGCCGATTACGACGTTTTTGGCTGGCACACGATCATGAGCCATCTGCTGTGGCGTCGCTATGACTACCGCAAACAGGGTCGCCAGGCGCTCACGCTGATCGGGCCGGACCTGACTGGCGGCACGCTATGGCCCGCCTTGCTGGAGATGGAAGCGGTCCTCGACCGGCGCGAGATCATTCCCGGCCCGGCAGGGCCGCACAAGGGAAGCGCGTTCACCCTCCGGATGGTGGAGCTTGGGCCGCAGACGCTGGTGCTGGATTCCTTTGGTGTGCCGTTGCGCTGGGTGCTGCCGTCGGCGCAGTTGACCTTCGAACTGACCGAGTATGAGCGCATGGGATCGCGGGCATGAGACGGTTTGTTGACTGGCTGGGGCAGGGACGGGCCTTTGCCCTGCTGGTGATCATTGGCGGGACAGGCACGTTGAGCCTGATGCTGCAAGCGGTCGGGACAGACGTGCCCTGGGTGATTCCGGCCCAGAATGCTTTGCTGCTGATCGCGCTCATCGGCACCGTGATTGTCATGCTCAGCCGCCTGGATCCACTTGATCGCCGTCCGGTGATTGTTGCGCTTCTGCCGCTGGTACTGGCGGTAGGGCTGGGGCTGTTCCTGCCAGCATTTTCGCTCTGGTTCCTGGGGGCGGGGATCGGCTGGCTGATCGTCTCCCTGATCATCCTGCGGCGGAACGTGCGCCGGGAATACCAGCAGGCCATCCGCCACCTGCGCAACGGCGAATATGAGGCGGCCATCCAGATCATTGATCGGCTGATCAAGGCGGAACCACAGGATACCCGCCACTTTCGTTTTCGCGCCGATCTGTACCGCCTGAAGGGCGATCCCCGACGCGCCCTGAAGGATTACCGCCGCATTGTTGAACTGGAACCCCAGTCCAGCGTGGGGTATAACGGTCTCGCGGAAATCTGCCTGCAACAGGGGCAATATGAAGAAGCCTTGCGTCACGCTCGTGAGGCGTATGAGCGCGATCCACGCCAGTGGGCGATGCCTTACAATCTGGGCATGATCGAGGATCGGCTGGGTATGGCCGCAGAGACGGTCACACATCTCCAGGAGGCGCTGGGCTGTGGGATGCCGGATAGCCGACACCGCCTGCTGGCGCATCTGTGGCTGGGCCGGGCCTATGCGCGTCTGGGCCGTATGACGGAAGCTGCGGTGGAATTGAAAGCCCTGCGCCGGGAAAAGCGCGGTCTGGACGAATGGCGGGCGATTTTTGCCAGCGAGCAATCCCGGGCGTTACAGGAGGTGCTGGCGGACGATCTTACCCTGGCGCAGGCGATATTTGAGGGGGCTGGTGAGGAAGTGTTCGCTGCTGGAACAGCGGGATTGGCTGCTCCTGCGGCGACCAAGGAGGCGTGATGAGACGCCGTTTGATCATTGCCCTGGCGCAAATCCCGCTGGTGCTGGCCATTCTGGGCCTGTTGACGTTCATTGGCGGGATTGTGGGCGAGTATGTTGTCAACCGGCAGGACCCCTTTGGGGAAAGCGTGCCTTCCAATCTGACCTGGCTGGCGCTGATCGGGCTGGCGGTGGCGGCTGCCATGTTCCTTGTCTGGTTTGTCAGCGTGGCGCTGTTGCTGGGCGTGCAGGCGCGGCGACAGGGGCCGGGCTACGGCGAAGCCTACCGCCTGATCGAAGCCTTCAAGTTCGAAGACGCCATCCCGCTGCTGGAGCAGTCGATCGAGGAGGGTAAGGAGACCGTTGACGTGCTGATGTTGCTGGCCAGCGCCTATGCCTATGCCGGACGGCTGGCCGAAGCCCAGAAGGTCGCCGACCGGGCGGTGGTGCTCTACCCGGAGACTTCGGCGGCTTATGTCACGCTCAGCAACGTTTACCGGATGCAGGCCATGTATGACGCGGCGGCGGAGGTGCTGCGCCGCGCCACCCTGCTGGAACCGGAATCGGCCAGTAACTGGGCTGAGCTGGGCTTTATGGAACTTTACGCCGGGAACGAGTCAGCGGCTCTGGAGGCCTTTGAGCGGGCTGCTCAGCAGCGGATGCCGGCGATGTACGCCGTCCGCGTGTACTACCACCTGGCCGAAGCCTATACCCGCAGCGGCGACGCCCGGCGGGCTGCGGCTGCTGCGGCCAAGATGGTCAGTTCGCGCGACGGCCTGGCCAGCTGGAAATCCGGTCTTGAAGCGCTGCGGGGCACCTCATATGGCCAGCGGTTGGCCCGTGAGATCGAGGCCATCGAGCAGGCCCTGGGCGATGCTGACGCTTCCCATCTGGATTAAGGCCAGCGGACAATGACCTGGCGGACTTACCTGGTTGAGGGGTGGCGACGCTTGCCCGGTGATCTACGGCGGGTGATCCTGGTCGCAGCTGTCGTGGGTGTGGCGTTGACTGCCCTGGCGTTTGTGCTGCCACCGGAGCAACAGGTCTGGGCGGTCCTGGCGCTGGTGGGGATGTTTGTCCTTGTCCAGGCGGCGGTGCTCTGGCACTTCTGGCGTCTGCGTCCCACGCTACGCCGGGCGCGGCGGCTCTTCATGGACGGCCAGTTTGCGGAAGTTGTGACCCTGCTGGAAGCGGAACGTTCCGCCGGGCAGGGGGATGCGGCAGCTTCCGCCCTGCTTGGCAATGCCTACCGCCAGCTCGGTCAGCTTGAGCGCAGCGAGGCTGTGTTGCGGGAGGCTTTTGCCGCCGAGCCGGAGGCGCCGCATGTCGCCTACGGGCTGGGGCGCACGTTGCTTGCCCTCGGACAGTATGATGAAGCAGCGGAACTGATCGCTCTGGCGCTGGAACACGGCGGCCAACCGGTGATTGAGGCTGACCTGGGGCATGCCCTGTATCGTGCCGGGCAGCCGGAGGCAGCGGCCAGGGCGCTGGAGCACACGGTCAAGCTGGCGCTGGAACCGCATCGTGCCCTGATGTCCCGTTATTTGCTGGGGCGGATCCGTGGCACGGAGGAAGATGCGCTGCGCGGGGAACTTACGCCACTGGCGGAAGGGTTGGCGCTGTGGCGGGCGGAAGCCTCCCGCTGCGCGATGACGCCGTATGGGGTCGCCCTGGCAGAAGATGTAGCGTATATGATGCGTCTGCTGGCTGTGGAGTAGCAGGGGAGGGCTTACCGCCGGATCGGGCTGACGATACAGTGGAAATTACCCCCCTTTCCCCGATATAATAGGGCATGTAACCGCTGGCATCCTCTGCACAGCGGTTCGTCATTGTGGTAGGATGGTGTGAGTCATCTGCTATTGCGGCGGTTGGGTAGTCTTCATTACAAGGAGGTGCTTCCCCATGGCGACGTGGCACCTGCCCGCGCAGGGTCCGATTGGTGAACCGGCAGACGCCTGAGTTGTCCTTTGCTGCTTCACCCTGTCCGGGAAACACCAACGGAGTAACGAGCATGTTCAAGCCTGTATCAGCAAAAGTCAATATCCCAGCGGTAGAGAACGAGCAGCTCGAGTTCTGGCGCAAGCGGCGCATCTTTGAACGCACCCAGACCGAGCGTAAGGGTGGCCCGCGCTTTGTCTTTTACGAAGGCCCGCCTACCGCTAACGGCAAGCCCGGGACGCATCATGTGCTGGCCCGCGCCTATAAGGACATGTTCCCCCGCTACAAGACCATGAACGGCTATTACGTTCTGCGCAAGGGCGGCTGGGATACCCATGGTCTGCCGGTTGAGATCGAGGTCGAAAAAGAACTCGGCCTTCACGACAAGCGCGAGATCGAAGCCTACGGCGTGGCCGCTTTCAACGAGAAGTGCCGCCAGAGTGTCTTCCGTTACATCAACGAATGGGAGAAGCTCACGGAACGGATGGCCTTCTGGGTCAGCCTGGACGATGCCTATGTCACTTTCACCAACGACTACATCCAGTCGGTCTGGTGGATTCTGCGCCAGCTCTGGGACAAGGGCCTGCTTTACAGGGGCAAGAAAGTCGTCCCCTATTGTGCACGTTGTGGCACGCCGCTGAGCAGCCATGAAGTGGCCCAGGGTTATGAGGACGTATCTGACCCCAGCATCTTCGTGCGTTTTCCACTGCGGGATGAGCCGGGGACGTACTTCCTGGTCTGGACGACGACGCCCTGGACGCTGCCCGGCAACGTGGCGCTGGCCGTTGGCGCGGACGTCGATTATGTGCGGGTGGAAGGCCCGGCGGATGACGGCGGGACAGAGCGCCTGATCCTGGCTGAATCGCTGCTGAACGCGGCGCTTAAGGAGCCGGGGGCCTACCGGGTTCTGGATCGGTTCAAAGGACGCGAGCTGGCCGGGAAGCATTACCAGCCGCTGTATACCTTCCTGCCGGTGGAGCAGGACTATGCCTATGTGGTGACCGGCGACTTTGTCAGCACGGAAGAAGGCACCGGGATTGTCCACATTGCTCCAGCGTTTGGCCAGGATGACATGGAAGCAGGCCAGGCACACGGCCTTCCCGTACTGGTGACGGTGCGGCCCGACGGCACATTCATCGACGCGGTGACGCCCTGGCGCGGGATGTGGGTCAAAGAGGCTGACGAGCACATCATCCGGGAGCTGAAGGGCCGCGGCCTGATGTACCGCGTTCAGAAGTACCTGCACAGCTACCCGTTCTGCTGGCGCTGCAAGTCACCGCTGCTCTACTACGCCCGCGATACCTGGTTCATCAAGACGACCGCCTACCGGGACAAAATGATCGCGCTCAACAACACGATCAACTGGGTGCCGGATCACATCAAGAGCGGGCGCTTTGGCAACTGGCTGGAAGACCTCAAGGACTGGGCGCTGGGTCGTGAACGTTACTGGGGCACGCCGCTGCCCGTCTGGCAGTGCGATAACCCTGATTGCGGGCACATGGTCTGTGTCGGCGGGGTGGACGAACTGAGCAAGCTCAGTGGCGTGGATCAGAGCCATCTGGACCTGCATCGTCCGTACGTCGATGAAGTCCACTGGGCCTGCCGCCAGTGCAATGGCCGGGGCACCATGTACCGCGTGCCGGAACTGATCGATGTGTGGTTTGACTCCGGTGCGATGCCCGTGGCGCAGTGGGGATATCCCTACTACAACCAGGAGATGTTCCGCGAGCAGTACCCGGCGGACTACATCTGCGAGGCGGTTGACCAGACGCGGGGCTGGTTCTACAGCCTCCACGCGATCGCCAGCATGCTCTTTGAGCAGGTAGCCTTTAAGAATGTGATCTGCCTGGGGCACATCCTGGACGCCACCGGTCAGAAGATGTCCAAGAGCCGTCCGGAGACGTTTGTTGAGCCGTGGCAGGTCTTTGACAAATACGGGGCGGACGCCTTCCGCTGGTATATGTACACCTCCAGCCCGCCCGGCGAACCGCGCCGCTTCAGCATGGACCTGGTGGGCGAAGTGGTGACCAAGTTCCTGCTGACGCTGTGGAATACCTACAGCTTCTTTGTCACCTACGCCAACCTGGACGGCTGGTCGCCGGATCAGGCTGCGCCGCCAGTGGCCGAACGCGATCCGCTGGATCGCTGGGTGCTGGCGGAGTTGCACGCGCTGGTGCGGCGGGTGACCGAAGCCTATGAGAGCTATGACGTGCCGGGCGCTAC
>JAIOAT010000059.1 GCA_019873685.1 Chloroflexota bacterium | reverse complement strand
GGGGCCCCTATCTTGCCAACACAGTCCTGGCTGTCAGTGGCAAGTCGTGCTCACCAACCGGGCTGGCGCCTGTCCTCAGTATAGCGACAGGCGCTCTTGCCAATATATGAGTGGCAGGAGGCAAGAGAAAGAAAGCCGGGTGACCGCGTGGGAGGCGACTGCCCACTGCCTACTCCCCGGTTTGTAGCCCGGCGCCGCTGGCGGTTGCCCGCAACTTCGATTGCCGAACGGCGGCTGGGACGTCGCCCTCAACCATCCCGGAAGAAACCGCCCAGGCGGGTCATCAGGCCGAGCAGACCGCCCGGCGGCAGCGGCCAGCCGCCCAGGTCTTGCCAGGCGGCGGCAAAGGCCAGCCCGGTTTCCCAGACGAATCCCGGCCCCACCCCCTGCTCGCTGAGCACCACGGCGTCCAGGCCGGGCACGGCATACCCCTGGGCGGCCCAGGCCCACCCAACCGCCCCCACATACAGGCCCCAGGGCGGCAACGGCACGCCGATCACGTCGTGGCGACAGGCGGGCGCACCCGGACGGCTCAGGCGGAAGGCCAGGTGAGCGTCCAGTTCCGGCGCAGCCAGATGCAGCAGATCGCTGCCGTTTGGCGCGGCGGCGACCCACACCGTCCCGCCGGGGCCGGTCGTCATCACCGCGGCCTGCCGCGCTGGAAAGCTGGCGGCGAAGGCGCGGACCAGCATGGCAGGCGGGCGGGTGCGTAGCGTTGCAGCGCTCATAGCAGGGACATCCCGGCCATCAGGCCTTCTCGTCGCTTTCCGGCCCGATGACTTCCGCCAGCAGGCCGAAGGCCGCCAGCGCGTTTTGCAGGGCGACAGCCTGGCCGGGGCGGACGACGACCGCCTCCGGCCCCAGCCGCGCCCCCAGATAGCGGCGCAGCGACGGCTCCTCCAGGATGGTATCCAGCGCCTGGGGCGAGGTGGTGCGCAACACCGTCAACGTCTCGATGGTAACATCAGCCTCAGCGGACTGCGCCCAGCGCGTCAGCAGGGCGTCAACGCTGGCGGGCAGGTTATCGCCGCCCAGGGCGCGGCTGAGAAAAGCCCGCACATGGCGCGGCTCAATCTCCTGGATGGCCGCGCGGCGCAATCCTGCCGCCGACAGGCGGTAGCGGTATGGCTCGCCAGCGCTCAGCCATTCGGTAAAACGGGCGATCTGAAAGCGGTCGTAACGGCTCAGACGGCGGGAAACTTCCAGCGTGCCGTCATCATGCAGCACCGGCGCAACTTCAGGGTCAGGCAGGGCGGGCCATTTGCCCCCGCTGACAAAAGCCCGGCCATAGGCGTTGAGGCGGCCCAGGGCGCGCCCGGCGTGCCGCCCGCGATCGGCCAGCCCCAGCCAGTGCAGCGGGCCGGTCAGGATGAAACGCAGCATGGCCCCCTCCACCGCATCCCACTGGTCAAAGCCGATCAGGTAACTGCCATCGGCGGCGGAACGGATATACCAGCTGTCGTAATCGCCGCCGGGGCGCTGAAAATCCGTCCGGCTGGCGCGGATTTCATCCACCACGCCGTCCACGATCCACCAGGCATCCGGCGGCAGCCCGGCCAGCACTTCGGCGATCACGGCGCGGGCCAGACGGGGATCGTTGCCCGCGGACTCGACGATCAGGCCGGGGGTGTGGTTCAGGTCGTTGTAGTCCGGCGTCTCCCGCCAGGCGGCAGCCAGCAGGCGCACCTGCTCGCTGCGCGGCGCTTCCAGCCAGCGGCGAGCGTTGACGCTGATCGGTTTGAGCAGACCATCGCGCGGGCCGACCAGCCCCAGGGCGCGGGCCAGCCCCAGCAGAAAGTCCAACCGACCGGCCTCCCGTTTGAGCAGGAAGGTATTGAGCGTGTCGATGTGCGCTTCCGGCAGGGCGCCATCCTCGCGCGGGGTAACGGCGGCTACCTGCAGATAAGCCAGCAGCGTGGCCAGGTCATCGACCAGCGCTGTGTCGGCAGGGATGATCTCTTCCGGCTGGCTGGCGGCAAGCGCGTCTTCTTCCTCCTCTTCCGGCGGCAATTCATCTTCAGCGTCTTCCGCGCTAAGGTCAAAGCCGGTGCGGTGGGCGGGCAGAACCCGCGCCAGATCGGTTGGGACGTAGATCACGGCCTGCGGGCCGGCGGCGGCCTCCTCAAAGCCACGGGCGATCAACCCGCGGTAAAAGAGCGCCTCGGTGATGCTGGCCGGTTCCAGGTAGGGCTTCTCCCGTTCCAGCCGGCCCGGCCCCATCTCCCGGATTTCCCCATACAGACGGAAGAACATGCGGGCTGGCATTACCCCGCCCGCCCCCAGCAGGGCCTGCAACGCGCCGCGCTGGGCGTCATCCAGCCGATCCCAGGTTGCCGCCGCCGCTTCAGGCTTAAGCATCGTCGCCAGCAGCAGCTTGAGGATATCGGTCACGCTGTGCGTTTCCAGGTCGACATCCCAGCGATCGGCAATCACCCCCAGCATGACCGGATCGTACGTTCGCAGCGTCTGTTCCAGGTTGAGCATGGCTTCTTCCCGCCTGTCTCGGCCTCCCGCAGGACAGTATAATGTGCGCTTTCAGGGGCGGCAACCACTGGCATTTTCCGACCAATGCTGTTAGATTTAGGGCAGCCTAATTTTTATGTGCGGGGTGTTTGCAGAGGATTTGTTTGGGGACTACGCGAGGAGATGTCAACGATGATTGATGTGCTCTACGGCCTTCCGCCAACCATGCAGGCGCTACTGGCAACGCTGTTCACCTGGGGGCTGACGGCCGCCGGGGCGGGGTTAGTGTTCTTTACCCAGAATTTCAACCGTAAGGTGCTGGCCTGGATGCTGGGGTTTGCGGCAGGGGTGATGGTGGCGGCCAGTTACTGGTCGCTGCTGGCCCCGGCCATCGAGATATCCGAACAACTGGAAGGTGTCCCGGCCTGGCTCCCGCCAACGGTGGGCTTTCTGGCGGGCGCGGTCTTCCTGCGCGGCATTGACCTGGTGCTGCCGCACCTGCATCTGGGGCTGGGAATCGACAAAGCGGAAGGGATTAAAACGAGCTGGCAGCGCTCGGTACTGCTGGTGCTGGCGATCACGTTGCACAACATCCCGGAGGGGCTGGCTATCGGCGTGGCGTTTGGCGCGGCGGCAGCCGGGCTGCCCTCGGCCACACTGGCGGGCGCGGTGGCGCTGGCCGTCGGCGTCGGCATCCAGAACTTCCCGGAAGGGGCGGCGGTATCGCTGCCGCTACGCGGGGAAGGCATGAGCCGTCGCAGGAGTTTCTGGTACGGGCAAATCTCAGCCATCGTGGAGCCAATAGCCGGTGTGCTGGGCGCGGCGGCGGTGCTGTTGATGCGTCCGCTGCTGCCCTATGCGCTGGCCTTCGCCGCGGGGGCGATGATCTTCGTCGTGGTCGAGGAAGTGATCCCGGAATCACACTGCGCCGGGTACGGCGACATCGGCACGATGGGCACCATCCTGGGTTTTGTGGTGATGATGGTGCTGGATGTAGCCCTGGGCTAAAAGGCGCATTGCATGCAGGGTTGTATCATGTGTAGGGGCGCAGCATGCTGCGCCCCTATATCGCCCTGCAAACCATACCCCCGTCCCAACGCCTGCCTAGAACCCCTGCAACTGGCTGAAATCGGCGCGGCCCGCCGCCAGCCCGGCGATGGCCTGCAGCAGCGCCAGGCGGTTCTGCCGCAGCGCCAGGTCTTCATCCATGACGAGCACTTCGGTGAAGAAGCGGGTCACCGCCGGGATCATGGTTTCGAAGGCGGTCAGCATCGCCCCGACGTTGTCACGCGGGCCAAGCAGCGCGGCGGCGGCTTCGTACGCCTCAAACAGGGCGATCTCGGCGTCTTCCCGTAGCAGGTCGGGGTTCAGACTGTAGCGCGGCTGGTCACGGGTGATGCGCACGCAGCGGGCGAAACTATCCAGAATCGCCGGCCAGTCGGGCCGGGTTGTCCATACGGCCAGCTCGCCAACGCCCAGCGCAGCGCGGTAAGGGTTGCGGCTCTGTTCAGCCAGCACAGCTTCGATCAGGTGCGCACCGCGTTCGTCGCCCTGCAGGTAAACGCGCAGCCGCCCGGCGATGAAGTCCAGCACGGCGGCGATGGTCGCCTCGTCCACCGGGATCGGCTGGGCAGCGGCGACCGGTCGCAGCGCCTCGGCCAGATCAAGATCGATACCACGCTCGATCAGAATCTGGACGACGCCCAGCGCCGCCCGGCGCAGGCCGTACGGATCGGCGGTCGCGCGGGGAGCCAGCCCTGCCGCGAACAGCCCGGCCAGCGAATCCAGCCGGTCCAGCAGGGCCAGGGTGATCCCCGCCGGGGTTTCCGGCAGGCGGTCGCCTGCGCCACGCGGCAGCCAGTGCTCAAAGATCGCCTCCGCCACCGGGCGCGGTTCACCCCCGGCCAGCGCATAAATGCGGCCCATCACCCCCTGCAGGGAGGTCATCTCCACGACCATCTGAGTCGCCAGGTCCGCTTTGGCCAGCGCGGCGGCGCGCGCCGCAACCTCGCGGTCTGCCGCGCTCAGGCCCAGCAGATCGGCCATCACCGGGACCAGAGCGGCCACGCGGTTGTTCTTTTCCAGCATGCTGCCCAGCTTTTCCTGGAAGGTCAGCGTACCCAGCCGGGGCAGGAAATCGGCCAGCGGCCTGGTTGTATCCTTGGCGTAGAAGTAGGCAGCGTCGGCAAAACGGGCACGCAGTACATGCTCGTTGCCGTGAATGACTTTGTCCAGATGCTCACGGTCGCCATTACGTACAGCGATGAAATAGGGCAGCAACTGACCCGCTTCGTCTTCTACGGCAAAGTAACGCTGGTGCTTGCGCATGACGGTGACCAGCACCTCGCGGGGAAGCCGCAGATGCTCCGGGTCAAAGGCGCCGCGCAGGGCGGTTGGTCGCTCCACCAGGTTGGCGATCTCGACCAGCAGGTCGGCGTCAGCGGGGATGCGCCCGCCGACCTCTGCCGCCAGACGGCGGGCCTGTTCCATGATCAGGGTTTGCCGCTCAGCAGTATCGAGGACGATGCCCTGGCTGGCCAGCGCCCTGAAATACCCGGCGGCGTCGCTGATGGTGGTTTCCGGCGAATCAAAGGGGCGCAGGCCACGCGTCACGTTGCCGCTGGCCAGCCCGGCGTAGGTGAAGGGAATCACCGTCTGCCCGAAGAGCGCCACCAGCCAGCGGATCGGGCGGCTAAAGCTGACCCCGCTGGCGTTCCAGCGCATCGACTTGCCGAACTTGATCCCGGCGATGAAGTCCGGCAGCGCCTCCGCCAGCACCTCGACGGCATGACGCCCCGGCTCCCGCACGCGGGCGACCACATACTCGCCGCCGTCAATGCTGGCCCGGCGCAGATCTGCCGGGTCAACACCCTTGCTGCGGGCAAAGCCGATGGCGGCTTTGGTCGGGTTGCCGTCAGCGTCAAAAGCGGCGCGGGCGGGCGGCCCCTTGACTTCCGTTTCCAGGTCGGGCTGGCGCGGGGCCAGGCGGTGAGCGTAAACCACCAGGCGGCGCGGCGTGGCATAGACCTTGAGTGTGTCGTGGCTCAGGCGCAGGGAGTCAAAGAGCGCCGGCGCGGCCTGTTCCAGCTGGGCCAGCGCATCGGCGACATCCCCGGCGGGTAGCTCCTCCACGCCGATCTCCAGCAGGAAGTCGGCGGCTTCCACCGGCAACGACTCCGGCAGGGCGGCTGGCGCGGCCAGGGATGGCCCCGTCCAGCCGTTGTTCAGCAGCGGGTATTCCATCGCCTGGCGCTGTTCGGCAAAGGCCTGGGCCACCTTGCGAGTCATATTGCGCATGCGGTGGAAGAATTTGGCCCGCTCGGTCACGCCGATCGCGCCGCGTGCGTCCAGCACGTTGAACAGGTGGGAGCACTTGAGTACGTAGTCGTAGGCCGGGATGACCAGCCCGCGCTCCAGCGCCCGCGCGCTCTCCCGTTCGTAGACATCGTAGGTCTGCTTGAGGCCCTCCACATCGGCGACCTCAAAATAGTAGGTGCAATGTTCGACTTCCTGACGGCGGAAAATATCGCCATAGGAGAGCCTGACGCCCGGCAACCACTCAATATCCCAGACCTGGTCCTTGTCCTGCAGAGCCAGGGCAATGCGCTCCAGGCCATAGGTGATCTCCACCGAAACTGGCTCCAGGTTGATCCCGCCGGCCTGCTGGAAGTAAGTGAACTGGGTGATCTCCTGGCCGTCCAGCCAGACTTCCCAGCCCAGCCCCCATGCGCCCAGCGCCGGGGATTCCCAGTTGTCTTCCACAAAGCGGATGTCGTGCTCGCGGGGGTTGATGCCCAGCGCAGCCAGCGATTGCAGGTACAGCTCCTGCGGGTTGCCGGGATCAGGCTTAAGGATGACCTGGTACTGGTAGAAGTACTGCATGCGGTTGGGGTTTTCGGCGTAGCGGCCATCATCCGGACGGACGGACGGCTCCACATAGGCCACATTCCACGGCTCCGGGCCGAGTACGCGCAACAGGGTGGCCGGGTTGCCGGTGCCTGCGCCCAGCTGGATGTTGTACGGTTGCCACAGCACACAGCCCTGGTCAGCCCAGAACTGATGAAGCTTCATGATGACATCTTGAAAGGAGAGTGACGCCATATCAGTAACCTCGATCTACGGGATCACAGGGCGGCCTTGAGCCGGGAGGGGAGCCGCGCGGGGGAATTATAGCACAGGCAGGGCGGGAGGCGTTACGGCCTTGAGCACAGGCGCGGGCAAGACGGCAGAGGATGGGAGGCCGGGAGGCAGGGGACCGGGTGGCAGAGTGCGGGGAAACCGCGTTGTTGCTCGCGGCCAATTCCCTGCTCCCTGCTGAAAAGTAAAGCTCCAGGTCGTGTGAAGAGGGGGAAACACACAGCCCGGAGCTTTAGAGGGGAAACTGCCCACAATATAGCACGAATTCGTGAAAAGTAAAAGTGCTAAATTTCACCATAAAAGGGTTCTTTAGGCAAAAACGGGCAAAATTCACAAATTTCTAAGCTTTTGCGTGGTTCAAAGCCATGCTGAACACAAAGGTTGCTACTGCAACCACGCCCGGACAAACCTGGCGGCGCGATTCGCCTCGCGCCGCCTGCCGTCTCACCGTCGGGCATAGGTGCCCATCAGCCGGGTTTCCGCCAGGATATGCCCGCGCAGTGCCCGTAACAGGTCGTCGCGACGCGCTCCTGGCCCCAGCTGGAGCAGTGTATTGAGGGCGTACAGGGTGAAAAAGTAGCGGTGTGTGCCCCGTGGCGGGCATGGGCCGTTATAGCCCACGCGGCCCCAGCTATTGACGCCCTGCCTGGCCCCATTGGGGAGTGTCTCCTGCGAGGGTATCCCTTCGGCCAACCCGGCTTCAGTAGCCGGAATATTGTAGATCACCCAGTGGATCCACGTCCCCGCTGGAGCGTCGGGATCATCGCAGATCAGCGCGAAGGCCCGTGTACCCTCTGGCGCGCCCTGCCAGGCCAGCGGGGGAGAGAGGTCCTCGCCATCGCAGGTATAACGGGGTGGGATAGTCGCGCCGCTGGCGAACGCGGCGCTGGTGATTGCAAACGCCATGGTCGCCCTCCTGTTCTGCAGCTTCCCGGCCTGGCATTCCGGAGGCCGGAAACACTCATCCTTGCTGCCTGAAACCGGCAAAGAGCCGCCCGCCAGCGGGAGCCAGCGCACCATCGACAAAGGCGATCAGGGCGTCAGCCCGCCGGTGGCAATACAGATCGCGCAGGGCATCGGCCAGACGGTCGGCCAGAGTCGGGTTATAGCGGCGCAGGGCGCGGAGAGTCCATTTGCCGGTTCCCCCCCACTGGCCGTGGGTGATCAGCACAAATTCGGCAGCGCGCTGGGCCAGCTCCGCCGCGATGAAGTACCGCTCCCCGCTGTCAGCGGCGCCCTGCAAGTCGTCGAGCAAATCGGTCAGGGTATAGCGCAGGTTATCGGCTTCCTCCGACGTCAGAGGGGGCGGCCCGGCGGCCAGCAATGCCTCCGCCTCCGCCCGGAGTTGCGCCGCCAGCCCATCCCGATCGCGGAGGACTGCGCCCTCGACGCACATCATCGGCAGGGAGGGCCGCCGCCGCGCCACATCGCTGGCGAAGTAGCGGCGTAACGACTCCGGTGTGTGGACAAACGCCTCAACCGGCCAGCCGCCAAAATAGAGCGATTCCCGGAAGGGGGCGTCCGGGCGGCCCGTCACGACCACGATGTCCAGGTCAGAGGTGGGGGTGTGGTCGCCGCGCACCACGCTCCCGGCCAGAAAAGCCGCCTGGCAATCCGGGTAGTGGACGACGATAAAAGCTGCCGCCGTGGTCATGGCGTCGGAGCGATGAGTCATCGGTCTTTCTCCCTCAGGATGAGCTGGTCCCGAAGAGCTGGCGGTGACGGGTCAGACGAGGCGTCCAGACATAGCCTTCAAAGACAGCCAGGGCCTCGTCCAGCAAGAGCGGCCCCACGACTTCCACCCGTTGCTTGCCGCCCATGTTCAGGATGCTCTCGCAGGATGGTTTGGGCGTGCCGCCGGTCATCTGCTGGAGGACGGCCTGCGGCGCGCCAAAGACCACGCGGGAGATGCGCGCCCAGTAGATCGCCCCGGCGCACATCATGCACGGTTCAACGCTGGCGTACAGGGTGAAGCCTTCCAGGGAGAAAGCGTGATTCTCCCGGCAGTACGCACTGATGACGGCCAGTTCGGCGTGGTAGGTCGGGTCGGAGGCCTCAACGCTACGGTCGCGATCCTGGGCCACCACTGTGCCATCGTGCACCAGCACCGCGCCGAACGGGTCGGCCCCCTGCTGGCGTGCCTTGAGCGCCAGTTTGAACGCCAGCCGCAGAAAATGCTCATCCGTACCTGTTGTCATCGCTGGTACCCTTCATTCTATCTATCAGGCAGAGGGCCTGTTACGGTCCTATGCCGAAATTGGGATCGCATTCCCTCCTACCTCAGCATACCAGAAGTTGGCATGGTCGGCTTAGATCGCGTGTCGCAGTTCTCTTTCGGGCGGGATGCGCCAAAGTGAACTACAACACAACCTTCAGGGAAAAGCCATATGAAGTATGATTGTGTTTGCATTCAGGGCGCTGCCGATTGTGTGTTGTGTCTACCACCACCAGAAACTAAGTCCCATGAACAAACCGGCCTTATATGCTATCCCTCTATTTACTGTGACATTGCTCTTGCTGGTAGTGGCAGCGTTCTACAGCACGATCCTCGATCGGTCGATGCGCTATGATGAAGCCTATACCATCCTGCACTATACGCACGATCCGGCTCAGGCGCTTCTATTTTACAACTTGCCCAATAACCACCTGCTTCATTCCTTTCTAGTGTGGATTTCTCGCAACACGTTGGGGTTGGCACCCATGGCAGTTCGGATGCCAGCCTTTGCCGCGGGTATGGCAACGTTGGCAATGACCTACCGCATTACGCAACGCCTAGCCAGTCACAAGGCTGGCCTTATCGCGGTAAGTTTGATGGGCGCCAGCATGTCGCTAGGCGACTACATGGTAAATGCACGAGGGTATACACTGACTTTCCTTTTCAGTCTGCTCTTGTTCGACCTCCTGTTCTTGCAGCGCAGAATCCGGGGGATGGCCATCTTTGCAGTCTGCATGGGAGCCATGATGACGATGCCATCAATGGCTGTGCCGATTGCTTCCAATGCTCTGTGGCTGATCTGGAAATTCAAAAGCAACGGACGGGAAGCGTTGTATCATTCCTTGCTCCCCATGATTACTGGAAGCGTAGCCGGATTGCTCTTCTACATACCATCGGTACTAACCGGCACAACCAGTATGTTACAACTCATTAGCGGTCCAAGCTGGGCTGATCTTCTTTCGAGTCTCTGGCAGCTCCTTTTCGCGGGCTTAGCTGGAGTTGTACTCTTTGTTCTGGCAGGGATAGGGGGCGTGTTTGCGCTGCGACAACGATCTCCTTTCATGTGCTGGTTTGGCTGGCAAATTGCCGGGATTCTACTGCTGGCTTTCCTGCAGTATGTGGTCACCGGGACACTATTCTTTGCTCGGAATTATCTATATCTCCTGCCATTTATCGCTGCGTTAGCCGGGATGGGTTTGTACACTTTTAAACCAGCTTTTCCTGCCCCGCTGGCATTCCTGCTACTGTTCATCGCTATTCCTGACCTACTGCAACTCGGCCAACCTAATGAGATCGATAGACTGCGTGAGCTTGTGAAAACACACACTGCGGAGACTGATGTAGTTCTGGTTGGTGCCGGATATGCGGAACCTATCATATACCACCTTGTGGTGGATGGTTACCCGGATCGGCTACTCCTGTCCGTTCAGAAAAAGCGACTGCTAATCATTGAGAGTGATTGGGAAAACTATCGGGTAATTGCCAATCTCAACGGCATTGCCGAGGCGATTGTCAACAACTGTGCGCCTGTTGAAGACCCTTCCTGGCGACCTTTCTCGCTCTATTCATGTCCCATATCACCAGGTAATCGGCCAACCGACTCCAATCAGGGGCCATGACTCTAACTCTAAACACAACAAGACTGTCAAACACGAACGGTTGCACCACATGCCTGTCCACTGCCATAGTTCAAAATTGAGCTTCTTTCATCGCGCATCTGGGATAGAATGGGTTGAGTGCGCGCGGTGCCACCACCCTTTGGAGCGCTGATGAAACTCCTGGTTGTCGCCTCGTCCCTTGATCTTCAGCAGCCATTCAGCAGCACACCGTCATGGTGGCAGCTGCTCAAGGGCCTGTATGAGATCGGCGTTGAGCTGGTCGTGACCACCTATCAGGGTCCGGCCATCGAGACGCTGTGGTGGCGGGCCGTCCCCAATCCGGTCAGGTTGCAGGGCGACCTGTTCAAGGCGCTGCGGGAAGCTGCCCGCCGCCTGCGGCGTCCCCCTGCCGCGCCGCCAACCCCTGCCGCCGGACAGGGGGAATCGCTCAGCGAGCGCCTGATCCGCCGGACGGCGCAAACGCTGATCGCCCCCCGCTGGCGGGCGACGCTCGACCGCCTGCTGACTGAGCAGCCAGACATCGACGCCCTGCTCTTCCTGACCATCCCGCTCAACCATGTGGCCGGCGTACCCGCCTATCTGATCGCCAGGCACGGCAAACCGGTGTTTTTCTACGACGGCGATCTGCCAGCCAGTCTGCCGCAGTTCCGGGGCTTTTCCACCGGCTTCCGCATCTACCAGGGGGCTGATCCCGGCGAGTACACGGCGGTGCTGGGCAGTTCAGTCGGGGCGCTGGAGCATCTGACCGCGCTGGGCGCGCGCCATGTCCACACACTGCACTACGCTGCCGACCCGGACATCTGGTCGCCGCTGGACGTCCCCCAGGACATCGACGTGTTCTTCTACGGTCACGGGGCGGAATACCGCGAGGACTGGATCCGGGCGATGATCGCAGAGCCGTCGCGGGCGCTGCCAGGGCGGCGCTTCGCCGTGCGTGGCACAGCGCTGGGCGATCTGGGCCGCGCCGAACGACTGCCTTACCTCTCCTTCAGCAAGTTGCGCGAGTACGCCTGCCGCAGTCGGATCAACCTGCTGATCACCCGCCAGGCCCACGCCAGCGTCTACGCCAGCAGCAATGCTCGCCCCTTTGAGCTGGCCGCGCTGGGCGCCTGCATGGTTTCCAGCCCCTACAGTGGCCTGGAAACATGGTTTGAGCCGGAGAAGGAAGTGATCATCCTGGCCAGCCCGGAGGAAGCGACGGAGCGCATCGCCTGGCTGCTGGATCATGAATCCGCGCGGGCGGCAATCGGCGCGGCGGCGCGGGCGCGTTTCCTCAAGGAGCATACCTACCGCCACCGGGCGCAGGCGCTGGTGGATATCCTCCGGCAATATCTATGAGGTCGGCAGGACTTCATCCTGTCACCCGTTCCAGCAGGGCGATCAGTGGCGCGACGGCCTGCTCCGGTGTGTAATGGCGGCGTACCGTCCTGGCTCCGGTCATAGCCAGGCGCTCCCGCAGGGCAGGCTCTTCCGCCAGGCGGCGGATCATGCGGGCCAGGTCGCCGGGGTTGCTGGGCGGAACGGTGATCAGGTCTTCCCCCGGAGCGAAGTATTCGCGGATGGCCGCCGACTCAGCGGTGATCAGTGGTTTGCCCAGCGCCAGGCATTCCAGGATGCGGTGCGGCACCACATAGTCGGTCTTGGTGCGCCGGGCAAAGACGCCCAGGCAAATATCGGCCCGCGCCACCATCGCGATGAGATCGGGCAGGGCTGGCGGCTCGATGAAATCCAGCCGCTGGATGCCCAGCAGGTGGGCGCGTTCGATGGCGGCGGCGTGGCGCGGCCCGCGCCCGATCATCTCGAAGCGGAAGCGCTCGTCAGTGTTGAGCCAGCTCAGCGCCCGCAGGATCACCTCGGTGCCGTGAAAGGGATTGAAATTGCCGTAGAACTGTACCAGCAGTGGTTCATCCGGCTCTTTCTCGACGGGCGGGATGGCAGCCAGCCATTCTGGCCCAACTCCAACCGGGACGACAGTTAGCCGCCGTGCTGGCGCACCGATCTGTTCCAGGAAGGCCGCTTTGTGACAGTTAGTGTCGGTGAAGACTCCCGACGCCGTTGCCAGGTTCCAGGCGTCCAGCGCCCGGTAGGCGCGGCTGCGCCAGCGGCGTTCCCGGACGTTGCTATCCACCACCCGCGATTCATATAGCCCGACGATGTAATCAACCAGCACGGGCTTGCCCAGCAGCCGCCCCAGCCCGACGGCCAGCGGCGCGAGCGCCTGGTTATATTCGGCCACGATCAGCGCGTCGCAGGCGCGGGCTTCCCGCCGCATGGTGCGCCACAACACCGGCAGGGACTGGCGCAGGTTAAGGCCGGTGGGCAGCGGGGCCATCGAGACCTTCCAGCCCCGCGCTTCCAGCCCGGCGCGGATGACGCGGTTACGGGTGGCCGCGGGATCAAAAGCGCCAAGATAGCAGACGGATCGCTGGCTCATCAATCCGTTTCCGTCCCCGGTCTTTGCTCACACCATTCGGATAGCAGGCGGGTTGCCTGCCGCGAGCGGCACGTTCAGGAAGCCATCAGCGTCACCAGGCGATCCATCAGCCCGTCCAGACTGTGGGCGGCGGCGACGCGCGCGCTCAGGGTCAGGCCCATGGCCCGCCGTTCCTCGCCAGTTAGTCTGAGTAGACCGTTCAGGCGGGCAGCCAGCGCTTCTGCGTCGCTGCCGTCCGGGATGCGCAGCTGATCGCTGTACTCGCCGAGCAGGTCGTCAAAGGCCGGGTTGGCGACCACCGTCGGCACGGCGCACAGCAGACCCTCCAGCACCACCTTGTCGAACAGGCCCGGCGGGCTGCCGTTGAAGGCCAGGCTGGCCTCATGAAAAACGCCCCGCACACCTTCGGCGGGAATCGGCCCCCACAGGGTCACCCGGTCGCCAACGCGCAGCCGGTCGACCTCCCGCCGCAGGAAATCGGCGTAATCCGTGGGCTGGCCGGGGAGCGTCCCGCCAGCGATAGCGAAGCGAGCCGGTGGATCGCCGTAGCGATCGCGCAGGATGGCCGCGGCGCGGATCAGCGTCTCGTGGCGCTTGATCGGGGAGAGCCGCGCCAGGCTGACGATCAGCGGCGGGTCATCCGGCGGGGTGGGCGCCGGCTGGAAGGCAGCAGTGTTGATCCCGTGTCCCAGGGCGTGTACTTTCGGGCTGGCGATGGGGAAGCTGGAAGAGTGAGCAGTGGCGATGTGGCGGGTCAGGGGGACGGCCAGGCGCAGTTCCGTACTGGGTTCGCGGTGGGTATACCACAGCGTGATCGGCTTCCGGTAGAGCGCGGCCAGTGGCGCTGCCGTCAGGACATAGCGCGGACTCATGTGGGCAAAGAGCACATCAACCTTACGCATGTGGCGTCCCAGGGCGCGGTAAAACGCCACCGCACGGCCCATTCGGCCCAGGCCGCGCTCCTTGCCCAGCGATTCAACGATCACATTGCCCGGCAGGTCGTAGTCCCCGGCCCGCACCGGCATGACTACCAGCTGCTCCACCCGCGCCGCCAGCGCCGCCACCCAGTCATGGGTGAAGCTCAGCACCTGGTCGTGCCGGTCGAGCACCTGAGTTATCATCAAAACACGTAACGATCGTGCCACAAGCCCCCCATATTCCTGCGGATGCGCCCGATCATAGCACGCTGGCGGCCGGTTTGCCTAATTGCCGACGCCCGCAGTCTCCCGCCAGCAAGCCATCCACTCCTCAAACAGCCGCGTCGAATCAAATCGCGCCAGTACCAGGGCGCGCCCACGCTCCCCCATCACCCGCGCCTGTTCCGGGGCGCGCAGCAGTGTCAGCACACGCCCGGCAAAGGTCTCCACGTCGCCCTGGGGGATGAGATAGCCATTCTCGCCATCGACCACGACCGCCCGCGCACCCGCCGACTCCATCGCCACAAGCGGCAGGCCCGCCGCTGCGGCCTCCTGCAACACGCGAGGCACCCCTTCGTAGACGCTGGTGAGCGCGTAGACGTCTGCCGCCCGGTAGACAGGCGGGAGCCGATCAAACGGGACCCGGCCCGCCAAGATAACGCGATCTTGCAGGTTTCGCCGCGCGATCTCCGCCGGGATGTTCTCCTCAGCGGCGGCGGTATCGCCGACCAGCACCAGCCGCGCCATCGGCTCGGCATCGGCCACCAGGCGCATGACATCCAGCAGCACCGGCAGACGCTTAAAGCGCACCATCCGCCCCACCCACAGGACAACGCGATGATCGGCGGTCAGTCCCCAGGCTGCGCGTTGCGCCGCGACCTGCTCCGCCGGGACGGGCACAGCAAACGGGGCCGGATCCGCCAGCGGGATGACGCGCACGCGCTCCGGGGGGATGCCCAGCGCCAGGTATTTATCGCGTTCGGCCTCGTTGACCACGCGGTTCATCGTTGCCCGGCGGATCACCCATTTGCCCAGCCGGTTGAAGATCGCATGGAGGCGGGGGCGCTCAGCGATCCAGTAGGGATTATCGAAAAAGGCGCTGTGATTCTGGACGAGCAGGGGGGCCTTCAGCAGCCAGCTCAGGATCACCCCGGTCAGGCCGGTTCCGAAAGGGTCCTGGGCGGTGATCAGATTGACCGGGCGGCGAGCGCGTTGCAGCCCCATCCAGACCGCGCGGGCCACGAACAGCGCGCGGCTGCCGCCGACCGGATACACAGCCAGCCTGGGGGAGAAGAGCGGGCTGGCCAGCGGGCGACGGCGGGTATAGACAATCATGGTCAGGTGACCGGCGACCTCGCCGTAACGCTCATGACGCCGGTAGACCTCGCTCTGCGGCCCGGCCAGCACATCATCACTCAGGCTGATCATCAGCACGTTCAAGGCTATCTACTCTCCCGGCGCAGGGTCGGCCCCGTGCGCGCCCCGCGCCACCGACGAATTGCTGCTGAGCATGAGCAGGTTCAAGACGGCAGTTCCTCCAATATCCCCCTGACGCCGGGCCGCAGGCTAACCCGAACCGCCCGATCTGCGCAGGAGAATAGCATGCCATGCGGGATGTGCCAATCATCACCGGGAACCGCTATAATCCTCGGTATTGTATCAGCCATACCGGAGAGTAGGCTCCCATGAACCTGATGATCACCGGTGGGGCGGGCTTCATTGGCAGCCACATGGCCCGCCGGATGGCGCCCCAGGCGGAGCGCATTGTCCTGCTGGATAACTTCAACAACGCCTACGACCCGGCCATCAAGTGGGCCAACGTGCGCGCGCTGGCGGCCAGCCGCAACGTTGTGGTGGTGGAAGCCGACGTGCGCGACGCCGCCCGCGTTGAGCGGTTGATCGTCGATCATCGCATCACGCACATCCTGCACCTGGCGGCGATGGCCAACGTGCGCTCCAGCATCGAGCAGTCCCCTCTTTATACGGAAGTCAACGTGCTGGGGACGGTCAACGTACTGGAGGCGGCGCGCCGCCACAACGTCCGGCAGGTAGTCTGCGCCTCAACCTCCTCGGTCTACGGTGCGGATTCGCCCGTCCCCTTCACCGAAGATGCGCCTGCTCTGCATCCTCTGGCCTCCTACCCGGCCAGCAAGCGGGCCGCGGAGATCATCGGCCACACTTTCTTCCACCTGTTCGGCCTGAACATCACCTTCCTGCGCCTGTTCAATGTCTACGGGCCGAATGGCCGCCCGGACATGATGCCGCTGCGCGTGCTGGAAGCGATCGTCCACGGGCGGGAGATCACGCTCTTCAACGGCGGGCAGATGCGCCGCGATTGGACCTATATCGACGACATTGTCGATGGTCTGTGCGCCGCCCTGGAGCGGCCGCTGGGCTACCGGATCATCAACCTGGGGCGTGGCGAGCCGGAGACGATGCTTGCCTTTGTGGCGCTACTGGAGGAACTGACCGGCCGTCGGGCGCTGACCAGGAACGCCCCCGCGCCGCCCAGCGAGCCGCCGATCACCTACTGCGACAACACCCGCGCCCGTGAACTGCTCGATTTTGCACCGAAGGTCTCGCTGCGCGAAGGGCTGGGGCGCACCTGGGAATGGTACCGGCGCGTGCGCGGCGTCCGCTGAGGGGGCTGCCCTCTCAGGGCAAGCTACTGTCAGGGCGCGGCGACTTGCAGGAACTGGGCGGGATCGACCCACTCGCCGTTGACGGCTATCTCCCAGTGGATGTGCGGCCCGCTGCTGCGCCCGGTGCTGCCGCTGATACCGATCACCTGCCCCTGGCGGACGTATTGCCCGCGGGTGACATAGATCTCGGAAAGGTGGGCCAGGCCAGAATAGACGCCCAGCCCGTGATCGATCAGCACGTAGTTGCCGCGCACATCCAGCCGTTCCGCCAGGGCAATCCGCCCGGCTGCCGGGGCCAGCAGCGGCGTCCCTGCCGGGCCGCGCAGGTCAGCGCCGGTATGGCGGCCCCAGAGCGATTCGTTGTACAACCGCCACGCGCCAAACGGCGAGGTGAACTCCGCTTCCAGCGGCTTGGCGAACGCCCCGCGCCAGTAGTGCACTGGCGTCACCCGGTTGAAGATCGCGCTCAGGCGGGCGCGCTCGGCACGGTCTACTTCCGGCTCCAGCAGGTAGCCCAGGTCGTTGGTGATCGTCACATCCTGGCGCATGAACTCGGTGGCGACCACGGTCACCTGGCCCGTCCAGGTCTCGCGGGTGCCGTCGTCAAACCAGCCATAGACTTCCAGCGGGTAAGGGTTGGGCTGCTGCTCCATGTTGACCGCCAGCAGGCAGTACCAGACCTCATCGCGCTGGTAGCAATCGATCAGGCGGTTGAGGAAGCGCGCCCGCACCCCGGCCAGTCCCACGCCCTGCACGGTCAGCAGGCCGACATTCCCCTGCGCCAGCGCAGAAAAGCCGGGTGTGACCGTCAGGCGCGGCTCATCGGCAGCAACCGGGATCGCCCCGGCCAGCATGATCAGAATCAGTAATCCTCTAAGCCAGATGCGCACCGGCCATACTCCTCATCACGGACTACGCCTGCCCCTCAGCCGGTTCGGGGGGCGCAGGCTCTTCAGGATGTGTCGCGGGCGCTTGCGGCGGGGCGGCCCGGCAGGCGCGGTAAACCAGCGTCCACAGGGCAGACATGAACACATTCACCACCGCCAGCAGCAGCACCAGGATGACCGTCAGGAACACCGCCACGGCCAGCAACAGCAGGCCCGGCATCGCCAGCCCGCCGCCAGCAACCATCGAGAATAGCACCGGCAGCATCAGGCCGGTCGTTGGCAAGACCAGCAGCAGCCGCACCAGCACGGTCAGGGCGGCCCACCCGGCGATCGTCCCCCGTAACTGGCGGGCATGGGTGACCAGTTCGCTCCATCCCGTCCGGATCGCGGCCAGCGGCCCCAGGTCTTCCAGCACAGCGGCCCGATCGGCGAAGTGTTGCACCAGCGTCAGCGCCAGACTCGTGATCACCAGCAGCCCGCAGACGGGCAGCAATACGGTCAGCACCAGGTTAGATGCCATCGCCACCGGGCCGGAGAGACTGGCCAGTGCGCCGGTATAGGCCACAAACGTCAGAAGCAGGGCCGGGATGGCGACCGGCAGGCCAATCAGGAACAGGCGGCCAAAATGGGCCACGCCCGCGGCCAGCGCTGTCGCCAGATCGATCGGCTGGTCATCCGCCAGGCGGTCGACGGCCACAATCAGCGCGCCGCGGGCCACCGCGCCCGCCACCCACAGGGCCACGCCGCCTACCGCCAGCACCCCGCTGAGAAAGACGATGCCCATCACATCCGGGACAGAATAGACCAGCGTCCTGTCGCCGACAGCGTTCAGCGTGCCGGGCAGGGTCAGGTCGACATTACCGCTGCCCAGCCCGGCCAGAAACAGGCCGGGCAGCCACAGCCAGGAGTGCTGGCGCGCCAGGCGCCAGGCCTGGCTCCAGATCGCGCCGGGGTTCATTGGGGCCTGTGTCCTCCTCTGGCGGCTCCTGCCGCGCCTGGCGCAGAGTATAGCGCACAATCCGTGCCGGGCCACCCGCCGGGCGGGACGTCGAATCCGGCTGCAGGAACCTGAGGAAGTTTACCGCCTGACGGCGTAGTGGCATACCACAGCAGAGAGGCTGCCTTACCCCGTGATTCTCAAACCGGGCGGGGCGGCGGCAACGTCTCCGGCGGGAAGGGGTCTTCCGCGCGGATTTTGTGCAGCAGGTAGTCGACGACCACGCGGATGGTGCTCATGAAGGGGGCTACCAGAAACGCGCCCAGCACCCCGCCGACCGCCGCGCCGATCAGCACGCCAACGATGATCACCGGCAGCGGCAAATCCAGGGCGTCCCCCAGGATCAGCGGCGCAGCCACGTTCCAGATGATCTGGGTCAGCACCATGTTCACCCCGATCACCAGCAGCGCCACCAGCCCATAGGGCATATCCACAAAGACCGTCGAACCGCGCAGCAGCGGCACCAGCGACAGCGGCACCAGGCTGATGAAGCCGCCCAGTGTCGGGATCAGGGAGATCAGGGCGGTGAAGAGCGCCAGAATCTCGGCACCTTCGATGCCCATCAGCGTCAACTGCAGCCACGTTGCCAGGCCGATGATCACGCCGATGGTCACCTGGCCGCGGAAGAAGCCGTTCCAGACCCGGGCGATCTCGCGGGCCAGCAGCCGGAATTCCCGCCGGTAGCCGGGTGTGACCCAGTTGATGGCCGCTTCCCGCGTGCGCGGCCAATCCAGCAGGATCAGAAACGAGACGAATAGCGCCAGCAGCAACGCGCCGAAAAAGCCGGTGACAGTGGTGATAGCCGAAGTCACTGTACCGGTGACCTGCCCGGCCACGTTGGAGATGCCATCCAGCAGCTGATCGAAGCTGATCGGCTCCAGCAACGTCTCTCCAGCGACTGCATCGACAGCCTCCGCCGGGGCGGTTTCCTCCGCCGGGCCGGCGGCCAGCTCGCTACCCAGGATGAACTGGCGCAGCGGGACAGCGATCGAATTGATGTCAACGCGGAAACCCAGGACATCAATCACGCCCATCTCCGGCGTATAGTTGCGCAGCGTGTCCTTGAGGTTTTCATAGGAATCCACGCCTTCCAGCACCAGGGCGTTGACGCCGCTGACCACCGGTGGGATGACGACCAGCAGGCTGCCCAGAATCGCCAGGATGAGCAGGATATACAGCAGCACAATGGCCAGCGGCCAGGAGATCGGCAACCGGCGGGTCAGGGCGCGAGCCGGGCCATGAATCAGGAAGGCGATCAGCAGGGAGAAGATCACCAGCTGCATCACCGGCGCGATCAACGTCAGGGCGTAGACAGCAGCGATGATCAGGAAGATGACGACCACCAGCCGCGTCGTGCGGTCCCACTGCGGCACGGTGTAACTGGTAGCTGGCGGATCAGGGTTCGTTGTTGGTGGGCTTGAGGATTCGGGGGTTATCACAGTCTGCGTTCCTCCGGGCGGCAGGGATTGGCGGTGGGCTGCTCCGCCCGCTGGCCTTCGATTCTACCCCGGATCGCCAGCCTCACAACTGCGTTGCACGGCGCGTGCTCCGCGCCGCGCATACTTCTACCTGAACACCTATAATGAAGCCTGCGCAGTCCCGGCCCCGCCGACCAGACAGGTCAACACTGGCTTTTCCCAGTTGGCAGCGAGGGCATTACCCGGTTCGTGCTACGGGCGGTACTGTGCATTATCGAGGGAGGTCTTATGGAAAACCATCTGACGCAGCAGCATGAATCGCGGCGAACCGCTTACGCCTGGCTGATCGTCGCTCTGGCGCTGGCATTCCTGCTAACGCGCCTGCCGCAACTGACGCGCCTGCCGGTGTTCGTGGACGAGGGCGCGCATATCTTCTGGGCGCAGGAGAATCTGGGTGGCGGCTGGGTCGACGGCAAGTGGCTCTCGATTGTGATCATGGCTGGCTTTGTGCGCGGCCTGCCGCTGCCGCCGCTGCTGGCGGCGCGGCTGTGCGCCGTCATGCTGAGCCTGGGGTCGCTGTTGCTGGTGATCAGCATCGGGGCGCGGCTGGGTACGCGCCGCGACGGTCTGCTGGCCGGGCTGGTCTACGTTCTGCTGCCCTACACTTTTTTTTATGACCGACTGGCACTGACCGACCACAGCATGATCCTGTTCGGGCTGATCGGGATGCTGTTGACGCTGGACGTGCTGCATGAATACCGTCCCGGCGGCGCTATCCTGCTGACCCTTGCCCTGATCGCGGCGATGCTGGCCAAGCTCACCGGTATGTTGTACGCCGCCGTGCCGATCCTCGGTGTAGCGATTCTCATCCCGGTACAGCGGTGGCGGGCAGTCATCCCGCGCATCCTCCCCGCGCTGATCGGCGTGGCGGTAGTTTACCTGGCCCTGCGAGTACGGGAGTTCGCCGCGGCGCAGTTCGCCGAAAAGCTGACCGGGCCCGCGCCACTGGCCAACCTGGAACAGATGGCAGAATGGGCCTGGATGCTGCTGACGCCACCATTCGCCATCGTCGCCATGCTAGCGACTGGCCGGGCAGCGCTGCGCCGCCAGCGAGCGGATACCTTTCTGCTGGCGTCGCTGACCCTGTTCGTCCTGCCCTATGTAGTCGGGGCTGGCGTGCTGTATCCACGTTACTTGCTCCCGGCGCTGGGACCGCTGATCGTACTGTGCGGGCGTTTCCTCAACACGATTGGCGAACGGATCGCCCGTGCTGTGCCAGCCCGCCGGGTGCGGACGGTTGCCCTGGCCAGCGGGCTGGCGCTACTGGCCGCCTGGCCGCTAACGCTCAACGCTTTGATCGCCGTTGATCCGGCCAGCGCCCCCCTGCCGGAGCGGGTCCGCTGGCAATATCTCACCGGTTGGCCCTCTGGCACCGGTCTGGATGAAGCTGTCCGCTTTATCCAGCAGCAGGCTGCCAGCGAGCCGGAGGGTGTTACCGTGCTGCACATCTCCTCGCTAAGTCCTTCATTCCTGGGCCTGCGGCTGCTCCTGCCGTCATCTGATAGTGTGCGCCTGGAGGCGCTTGACCCCAGCTGGCCGGAACTGGCGGCTATGGTGCAGGAGCATGCGGCTCAGGGGCGTACCTTCCTTGTCCTCTCACCGGTGGCGGAAGGCACCTACACCATCTGGGAAGGCCGTAACCTTGCTGACCTGCTGGCACAGGGGACGCTGGTTTGGGCATATCCCAAGGACCATGGCAGCAGCCTGGAGATCTGGGAATTCGGCCCCGACTCGTAGAGCAACCGGATTACCCACACAACGCAGCAATCAGTGAACGAAGGCAGCGGGAGCGGACGGCAACTGTGCTCCCCCGGAGGCTAAGCCGTCTGAAGAGGTAGCCCAGTAGCGCCGCGCATACTTCTACCTGAACACCTATAATGAAGCCTGCGCAGTCCCGGCCCCGCCAGTGGGCCGGCAAACACCGGATAGTATTCTTGTGAGGGGAAACGTACATGAACATCGGACTCGCGCTTTCCGGCGGCGGCGTGCGCGCCCTGGTCTTTCACCTGGGGGTGCTGGCCCGCCTGGCGGATGAATCTCTGCTGGAACAGGTTGTCGCGCTCTCGACCGTCTCAGGCGGCAGCCTGGGAATCGGGCTGGTCTACGCCGCCAACAGCTACCGCTGGCCGACCAGCGCCGAATACCGGGCGACCGTCCTGCCCCGCGCCCGGCACATCCTGACCACCCAGGACCTCCAGGGGTCGTATCTCAGTCGCTTGTTGCGTGCACCGCTGGGCCTGTTGCGGCCCAGGGCGGGCGACATCGCCCGGCTGATCGAGGAACTATGGGGTATCAGGGCCTCGCTGCGCGAACTCCCCCTCACCCCTTACTGGCTGATCAACGCTACATGCTACGAGACCGGCGTCAACTGGCGCTTCGCCCCGGATCGAATGGGCGACTATCTCTTTGGCTACAGCCGCGACCCGGATGTTCCGCTGGCTGAAGCCATAGCTGCTTCCGGTGCCTTCCCCGGCTTCATCGGCCCGCTAACGCTGGACGCGCGGCGCTACACCTGGACGCCCGGCGGCGAAGCGGAACCTCGCCCGCCACTGCACGCCCGCGTTCACCTGTGGGATGGCGGCGTGTATGAGAACCTGGGCGTCGAAGCGCTGTTCAAGCCCGGTCAGGGTTACCGTTACCAGGTGCAGTTCCTGCTCACCAGCGACGCCGGGGCCGTGCCCGGCGGTGAACGCTACCGTTTCTTCAAGGCCGCCTACCGCCTGATCAGCCTGGCGACGAACCAGGTGCGGGCGCTGCGGGCGCGCATGGTCGTGGCTCACCTGCAGGCGGGCAACCCCGGCAGCTTCTTCCAGATCGACAACTCCGCCGCCTACCTGCTGGAAAAGGCAGGCCGGGCAGCAGAGATACCGGCCATCGCGCCGCGCTGCCTGCCGGAAAGCGAGGTTCGGCTGGCGGCGACGATGGAATCAACCCTGCGTCGGATCACGCCTGAGGAATTCGAGCGGTTGTTCCGGCATGGCTTTGAAGTGGCCGACGTCACCATGTACGCCTTCGCCTCCGGCGGGCGGCGGCCATTACGCGGCTACGACGCGGCAGCCTGGCATGGCTCCCTGGCGTGACCCGCCCGATGGTGGTCACCCGCTGGAAATAGGAAAAACCGGGCCGGGAGGTCTATAATCGGGGGATAATGCGGCCAGCCAGTCAGGGAGAGAGGAATGAGCCAAGCGGCTCCCGTATATTGCCCCAACTGCGGCACCACCCTGGTGATGCGGGAGATGGCCGGGCGGCAACGCCCCGTCTGCCCGGAGTGCGGTTTTGTCCACTACCAGAACCCCATCCCGGCGGTGGGCCTGTTGATTGAAAAAGACGGCGGGCTGGTCATGGTCAAGCGCGGCCAGCCGCCCAAGGTCGGCCACTGGGCGCTGCCCAGCGGTTTTGTGGAAGCCGACGAAAGCGTGGAGGAGGCGGCCATCCGCGAGGCGCGGGAGGAAACCGGCCTGGAGGTTACGCTGCGCGACATGGTGGG